>DAHXOO010000100.1 GCA_027364845.1 Pseudomonadota bacterium
GATATGTCCAACCGTATCGTCACCTATTATGAAAGGCAGCTTTCGACAACGGTTAACGATATCGAGCATATCGAATCCCAGTCATTGCCCGGCGTGGCGGTGGTCAAGATTTTCTTTCAGCCGGACGTCAATATCAACGCGGCCGTCAGCCAGGTCACCGCGCTTTCGCAGACGGTGCTGAAGCGGCTGCCGCCGGGCATTACGCCGCCGCTGGTTCTAAGCTACAACGCCTCGAGCGTGCCCGTTCTGCAGTTGGCGCTGTCGAGCGACACGCTGCTCGATAATCAGTTGTTTGACATCTCGAATAATTTCATTCGTCCACAGTTGGCCCAGGTGGAGGGCGCGGCGGTGCCGTCGCCCTATGGCGGCAAGAACAGGCAGATACAGGTGGATTTGGACATGCACGCGTTGCGGTCCAAGGGACTTACGCCCGAAGATGTGGCCGCCACGATCCTCAGTCAGAACCTGATCCTGCCCGCGGGCACCGAAAAGATAGGCAAATTCGAGTACAACGTCCTGCTCAACGCCAGCCCGGATGTACTTAATGAGCTCAACGATCTGCCCATCAAGGCGGTCAATGGAACCACCGTCCTGCTGCGGGACGTGGCGTATGTCCGCGATGGATTTTCGCCGCAGCAGAACATGGTGCGGGTGAATGGAAAGCACTCGGTGCTGACCACCATCCAGAAAAATGGCAAAGCCTCTACGCTGGACATTATCGAGCAGGTCAAGGCCTTGCTGCCGCGCATCGAGGCGGGCGCTCCGCCCGGGCTAATCCTCAAGCTGGTCGGGGATCAATCGGTATTCGTCCGATCGGCGGTGGATGGCGTGATCCGCGAGGGCGTGATCGCCGCCGCGCTCACCGGTCTGATGATATTGCTGTTCCTCGGCAGTTGGCGATCCACCTTGATCATTACGATCTCGATCCCCTTGGCGGTGCTGTCGGCGATCATGGCGCTGTCCGCCTTTGGACAGACGCTGAACATCATGACGCTGGGCGGGTTGGCGCTGGCGGTGGGTATCCTGGTTGACGATGCCACGGTGACCATCGAGAACATGAACTGGCATCTGGAGAAGGGCAAGCATGTAGAAGCCGCCATTATGGACGGCGCGCGCCAGATCGTGGTTCCCGCCTTCGTGTCGCTGTTATGCATCTGCATTGTGTTCATTCCGATGTTCTTCCTCAACGGCGTGGCGAAGTATCTGTTCGTGCCGCTGGCCGAGGCGGTTATCTTCTCGATGGTGGCCTCGTTCATCCTGTCGCGCACCTTGGTGCCGACGCTGGCGAAATATCTGCTGAAGCCCCACGTCCAGCACCTTGCGGGGGCGGAGGACGGCCAGCATGTGCCGCACCCGTCGAAGAATCCGCTGGTCCGCTTTCAGCAGGGGTTTGAACAGGTATTTGGCCGGATTCGCGATCAATACAAGGCGCTCTTGCTGGCCGCGCTTGCCAATCGGCCCCGCTTCATCGTCGGGTTCCTGGGGTTTGTGCTGCTCTCCTTCGCGCTGGTGCCCTGGCTGGGCCGCAATTTCTTTCCTGCCGTGGATGCCGGCGAAATAAAACTGCACATCCGGGCGCAGACCGGTACCCGGATCGAGGAGACGGCGCGTATCTGCGACGAGATCGAACGCCAGATCAGACGGGAGATTCCTGCCCATGAAATCAAGAATGTCGTCGACAACATTGGTTTGCCGGTCAGCGGAATCAACCTGACGTATAGCAATTCCTCGCCGATCGGCCCCGCCGATGCGGATATTCTGATTTCGCTGAACGAAGGACATCGTCCCACCGCGCAGTATGTGAAGATGCTGCGCGATAATCTGAAAGACAGTTTTCCCGGGGTGTCCTTTGCGTTCCTGCCAGCCGACATCGTGAGCCAGATCTTGAACTTCGGGATGCCCGCGCCGATCGACGTACAGGTCATCGGGTTTGACCGCAAGGCCAACCAGGAATATGCGGCGGCCATCATGGGCCGCATCAGGGAAATTCCCGGCCTGGTCGACGCGCGCATCCAGCAGGCCTTCAACCAGCCCGAGCTGCATGTCGATGTGGACCGGACCCGCGCCCGGGAAGTGGGTCTGAGCCAACGCGACGTGGCCAACAATTTGCTGATTGCGTTGTCCGGCAGTCTGCAGACCGCCCCCGATTTCTGGGTCAATCCCAGCAACAATGTGTCCTATCCGCTGGTAGTGCAAGTTCCGCAATACCGCCTCGATACGCTCAACGATCTGCAAAATATTCCGGTCTCTTCAGGTTCAAGCCGGCAGCCGACCGCGCAATTGCTGGGCGGCGTTGCGAGCATCAGCCGGGACCAGGGTGAAGCGGTGGTCTCGCATTACGATGTGCAGCCGACCATCGATATCTTCGGCACCACACAGGAACGCGATTTAGGCGCGGTGGCGTACGACATCAACAAGATCCTGAAGGACACCGCCAAGGATGTCCCCAAGGGGTCGTTCGTGGTGATGCGCGGGCAAGTGCAAGCGATGAACGATTCGTACAGCGGGCTGTTGTTCGGTCTGCTGGGAGCGATTGTGCTGATCTATTTGCTGATCGTGGTCAACTTCCAGTCCTGGCTGGACCCGTTCGTGATCATCACGGCGTTACCGGCCGCGCTGGCCGGCATTGTCTGGATGCTGTTTGTGACCAATACCACGTTATCGGTTCCAGCGCTGATCGGTTCGATCATGTGCATGGGTGTGGCCACCGCCAACAGCATCCTGGTGGTGAGCTTTGCGCGGGAACGGTTGCATGAAGGCGATAGCGGCCTGACGGCCGCGCTGGAGGCCGGCTTCATCCGCTTCCGCCCGGTCCTGATGACGGCGCTGGCCATGATCATCGGCATGGCGCCCATGGCCCTGGGTCTCGGCGAAGGCGGTGAGCAAAATGCGCCGCTGGGCAGGGCGGTGATCGGCGGTCTCACTTTCGCCACTTGTGCAACGCTGTTCTTCGTTCCGGTGATTTTCAGCCTGGTGCATAGAGTCCATGGAAATCTGCATGACGAGCACAACCTTTCAATTAATGAGCAAGTAGACGATGCCTGAACATATCCCCCACGCGCCCTTGCCAGCACGTTTTCGACTGACCGGAATGATTTTTGCGGTGGTCGCAGTCGTGGTGGTGGCGGTTGGCATTTATATTCGTACCAGCCATGAGCACGGGTTGCAGAAAGAGGTCAAGTCACAGCATGTCACCGTCAAGGTCGTGCTGCCGCAGTCCGGTCCCAGCAAGCAGGAACTGATTTTGCCGGGGAACGTACAGGCCTATCTTGACGCGCGGATTTATGCCCGAGTGGCCGGCTACCTTAAGATCTGGTACACAGACATAGGCGCGCGGGTCAAAAAAGGGCAGTTGCTTGGGGTGATCGAAACCCCGGAACTTGACCAACAGATATTGCGGGCACAGGCGGATCTGGCGACCGCCAAGTCGAATTTGGAAATTGCCGACGTCACCGCAAAACGGTGGCAGAACCTTCTGTCTAGCGAGTCGGTTTCCCATCAGGAAGTCGATGAGAAGACCGCGGACGCCAAGGCCAAGCACGACATACTGAATGCGGCGCAGGCCAATTTGGCCAGCCTGCTCGCTGATCAATCGTTCAAGCGTGTCCTGGCGCCGTTTGACGGGGTGGTCAGCGAGCGTAACACCGATATCGGCAAGTTGATTAACCCGGGCAGCAACAATGGAAAGTCGCTGTTCCGGGTTGTGGACAACAGGAAATTGCGGATCTACGTTGAGGCGCCGCAGAATGATTCCTATTTGATCAAGCCGGGCATGGAGGCGCAAATTATTTTTCCGGAACTTCCCGGGCAGCAATTTACGGCGTCCGTGCTGACCACGGCGGACGCCATCAGCGAGTCTTCGCGGACTTCGAAGGTCGAGTTGTTGATGGACAACAAGGATGACAAGCTGTTATCCGGCAGTTATGTGGAGGTGCACTTCGAGCTGTCCACCAATCCGAATGTATTTCGGTTGCCGGTGAGTGCGTTGTTGTTCCGCAAGGGGGGGTTGAAAGTGGCAACGGTAGGCGCGGACGACCGCGTGATTCTCAAGCACATCACCATTGCGCGCGACTTGGGTCGCGTGGTGGAAGTGGCCAGTGGACTTGATAAGACCGACCGGGTGATTGACAGCCCGTCGGATTCCATCGTGGAAGGGGATATCGTGCGCATCAAGGCGCCGGAAACACAAGCGGCCGAGCAGAAGAAATCAGGCGCCGCGCCATGAACGCCGCACGAATGGCGTCATCGGTGTTGTGTTTGTCAATACTTATGGGCTGTTCCGAAGCGCCTGTTTACAAGATCCCGACGATTCCGGCCCCCGCGGCCTTCAAAGGGGACACGACGATCTGGCAACCGGCCACGCCCGCGGATAAGTTGCCGCGCGGCGCTTGGTGGACAGTCTATAAGGATCCCACGCTGAACGCTATGATTGCGCGGCTGGATGCCGCCAATGCCGATCTTGCCGTGGCAATGGCGAACTTCGATCGAGCGACGGCGTACGCGGCGCAAGCGCGTGCGGATTATTATCCGACCGTTTCGGCGGGTACGTATGTGACGCGCAACGGGCAATCCGACACGCGGGCGCTGCGCTCGGCGCACCAGCCGAGTGTGTACGGAGACAATGCCATCGGCTTGATGACCAGCTATGAAGTGGATCTTTGGGGACGGGTGCGCAATGAGGTAAAGGCCGGTGAGGCCGGTGCGCAGGCGGCCGCGGCAGACCTGCAATCCATTCATCTCAGCCTGCGGGCGGAACTCGCCAACGACTACGTCGCGTTGCGCATGCTGGATGCGCAGTCCAAATTAATTTCCGAAGAAATCGCCGAATATGCCAAGGCATTAAGGCTTACGCAAGCTCGGTTCCGAGGCCAAATTGCTTCGGCCATGGATGTTTCGCTGGCGAAGGTGCAGCTTGAAACGGCCAATGCGCAACTTTATGACATTGCGGCGAGCAGGGCGCTCTATGAGCATGCCATCGCATCGTTGGTTGGCGAATCCGCGTCCAGTTTTTCCATCACGCCCGCAGTGGTTGATATCGCGTTACCCGCAATTCCTGTCGGCGTGCCGGCGACCTTGCTGCAACGCAGGCCGGACATCGCGGCCGCAGAGCGCCGCCTGGCGGAGGAGAATGCGCGCATCGGCGTGGCCAAGTCGGCATTCTTCCCGACGGTCAATCTCGGCGCCGCGGGGGGGTATGAAAGCACCTACCAATCGGCCTGGCTGACGGCGCCGAATATTTTCTGGTCCTTGGGGCCGACGGCACTGCTGACGATCTTCGATGCGGGCCGCCGCCAGGCCGTGGTTAACGAGGCGGAAGCCTCGTTCAAGGTGGCTGGCGCGCAATACCGTTCAACCGTGCTGCATGCCTTCCAGGAGGTTGAAGATAATCTTTCTCTGTTAAATGACCTGTCGAAGGAGTCGATTACCCTGGACGAGGCGGTGACCGACTCACGTCACACGCTGGAGATTGCCTTGAACCGCTATCGTGAAGGCATAGCAAGCTACCTCGAAGTCGTGACGGCGCAAGTATCGGCCGAACAAATTCAGATCGATGCAATAAAATTGCGCAGAGAAAAACTCCAAGCGAGCGTTAATCTCATTCGCGCGCTCGGTGGTGGATGGGACGCGCACTTTGGTGCAGCGAGAGGAACTTCTTCCTGAGGGGATTGGATCAAATAAAGCTGCCACGTGGGTCAGGGGGCGTGTGCTGCGAAGCGAAGATCGAAGCCGTTCAAACTACTCGTGGAACCGAGCAAAATGTTGCGTCAGCAGTTGAAGGCGCAGCAGCAACACATTGCTTAGTGCCATTGAGCAACTGGTACGTTATAATATCGGTATCCTAGACGCGAGGCAAGAATAAAGTGCCAGGCGATGGACGGGTATGTTGCGCGCACGATTGGTTGAGCGCGCGTACCCAGGCGAAGATCGGGATGATGAGCCTTGGTTACAACATGAAGCGTCTGGTTCTAATGCTCAAGTGTGCTGCGTTGGCAGCCGGCGTGCATTGCGCCCATGATGGGAAAGATGCGTCTACGGCGAGATAAAAGGCGGGAAATGCCCACTCTAAAGAGCGGCTATATTTTTTAAAAAAATCCACCTCGAATCATGTCGAAACGAAAAATTCGGCAGCCGCGCA
>DAHXOO010000101.1 GCA_027364845.1 Pseudomonadota bacterium
GGGAGTTATCGACCAGGACGGCCCGCTTCGCTGTTCTTGAGACCGGCAACACGGCAATCTCCCTGAACCTTGGCCCGTTTCCGCAGCCGCCTGCATACCCGCATGCATGCCGGTACCCCCATAAAAGCCTAGCCGTCCCCACGTGACACGACAACCCGAATTTCCGTTTTTTGGCTGCCCTGACAGGTCACCGACACCCGGATTGATCTGTGCTCTCTTCCGGATACCCCAATTGAGTAGTGATTCAAGTGCGATCAAGGCCAGACAAGGTGTGCAGGGCCAATTAGTACCAATGGGGCGTTTTGCCTCCCCAACGCGGTGCATTTCCTGGGCAGCAAATAAGCCAAGAGATTCACGATGGGTGCTGCCTATGTCCCTGGCTACTCGGAACGTCGACGAGGTTACGTCGGTTCGGCCGGGCCGCGGTGCATGCAGGCGCGGGTTCGGGTGGGCCGGTGTTCCGTTCGTACTGCTGATCGGCGCCGGTCTGCGGATCAATTTCACGTCGAGTGAGCCCATCCGTGTGTGGCGCCTCCATCGTGGCGCACCCCACGTCGGCGATTTTGTGACGCTATGTCCGCCGTTGACGCGACCGTATCCGTTCCTGGAGCGCGATAAGTGTCCCGACGGGGCGATGCCGTTCCTGATCGCCGGGAAGACTGCAGGATTTTCAGTACAGCGTCGACGTGCGCAAGCGTGCGCCGTGGGTCCCCGCAAGGTCTAGCCCAAAAGGATCATTGACTCGCGGTAACCGCCGTGATAGGAGTAGCGTCTGCCTGAGCGCTGCACCAAAAAAAACCGACAGCGCCAGTCCGGTTCGTGGCAAGTATATGAAAAATAAGACTGTTGTGTTAATCGCCGTACCCGGACAACCCAAAACGAGGTCACAAAACCCTTTGGGTAGCAACCATAGCTGCATTTCATTTAAGGAAAAACGATATGCGTAGCTGGGTCAGTTTCAAATCGTTGTGGATTGCCGCTCTTTTGGGAATAGCGCTAGTCCAGGTACCGCTCGCATCAGCGAGCACATTGTCCTACAACCTCACAACCTGCTTCTTTAGCTGTGGAACTGGTCCGTACGGCACGGTCGCGGTGTCTTCTCTCTCTTCGACGGAAGTCAGTGTCAACTTGACGCTTGCGTCGGGAGAGGTGTTTGCCACTTCGGGATCAGGCAAAACACTGCTATTTGATCTTCAGGGAAACCCCTCGATTTCGGTGACCAACCTGACTTCCGGATTCGCGGCAACCAGTACCGCCTCAGGCCAATCGTTGCATGCGGATGGTACCGGTACTTGGCAGTACTGGATCAGCTGCACGTTGTGCGGTAATGGTACGAGTCCTCCGCGAGATTCCGGTCCGGTTAACTTCGATGTTACCGTTGCCAGCGGTATAACCCCCGCAAGTTTTATCGAGAATGGCTATCCCCTATATTTCGCCTCAGATATTGGCGTGCCCAACGGGAGTGGCTATAACACGGGTGACGTGGGTGCTACCAGCCCCGTTCCGTTGCCAGCCACTGCGTGGCTATTGGGGTCTGGTTTGATGGTATTGGCGGGCACGGTACGAAAGCGCAAACCATCCTAATTTATAGTTTGCGGACACGCAAAACGGCGGCCAATCGGCCGCCGTTTTGTTTCGTGCACCAACCCTGGCGCGTGGCGCGGAAGCGTAACGTGACTGGACCGTGGTCGATTGAGTGACTTGCCGGACAAATGTCTTCGGACGCAGTGTAGTGTCCAACAAGTAGCGGGTTTTATAGGATGGATTACTGGAGCGCCATGACTATGCCAAGGCGTTCCAGGCCTTTGCCGCCGGGGCCACTTCTCACCCGACCTGCACGCCCGGCCGTGCCGGGCGACGGCCAGCGTTGGTGCGCCTTGAGCATTTCCCGCCGCAGGATGGCGTTGAGGCGGGACTGATAACCCTTGCCTTGCCGCTTGAGCCACTCCAATACATCCCTATCCACGCGCACCGTCAGCTGCTGTTTCGCGGGGCGATAAAAGCGGCCGCGGACCGCGTTTTTCCAGAAGTCCTCGGGTCAGGGGGAGGGATGTCACGGTAGTCCCTCTCGCGGGATTGGCGGTAGGCGAATGGACAGTATAAAGCTGTTGCGATGCACGATTTGCTGCTGCACATGGAGCGCGCCGCAGCGCACCAAGGTTGATCGGCTACGGCGGAACTACGCGCAGATTCTGCTCTATATCGAGATCCCACTCGGTGGAACGCCCGCTGATACCCTTTGCAAAAGCTCTGTTCATGATGTTCATCATCGCCGAGACGCATCCGTTTACCGACGGTAATGGACGCATCGCCCGGATCATGATGAACACCGAGCTTGTCCATAGGCACCAATGCCGAATCATCGTTCCGACTGTTTACCGGGAGGATTATCTGCTGGCACTGCGCTCGCTTACCCGCCAAGGCAATACCGGACCTTACATACAGATGCTGAGCCGCACCCAGGAATTCACCTCCCGGGTCGATTTCAACGACTATGATACCGCGCTGACAAGCTTGCGGCAGGCCAATGCCTTCCTAGAACCGGATGAGGGAAAACTCATCCTGCCGGGAAAAAGCGGTAACCCGTAACCGTCAATCTCAGCAATACAGCGGTCGACCCCTGTCCTTGCCTTTGGCTTTCTCCCGATCTGCGGTCGTCCGCGACGTCCTTGTCGTTCAGCCAATATTTTCCCATGGCCAGTGCGTAACAGACGCTTACCTCCAAGTCGTTCCGTATCCGCAACGGGCTCACCGGCGCCGCCACGGCGCTACGTGCTCCCTGCCGGCCGCCCGAAAAAAAGGGGCTGCGGTGTCCCGCAGCCCCTGGATACAGCCTGCTTCCGACTCAGCCGCGCCGGGTCTTATCAGAATGCATAATTGACGCCAATGCCGAAGGCATTCTGGGACATGCTGACCTTGGTGCCTCCCGGCACTGCTCCGCCGGAGGTCATCGACGTCAGCGTGGCCGTCTCGGTGACCGACGGTGCGTACAGGTAGTAGGCGTTCACGGTCGCCTTGCTATCCAGCTTGTAGCCGACACCCAGCGTGATGTGGCTCTGGGAAATGGCCGGGAATGGATAGTTGGCAAACGCCGCATCCATCGAGCCATTGACCGCCGGATCGCCACCCTGAATGGGGGACTTGCCGTAGTTGTAGCCGATACGTAGTGCCAAACTGTCCGTCGGACGGAATTCGGCGCCAATCTTGTAGACCGGCTCGCTCTTCCAGCCGAAGAACTTGAACAGGTCGACGCCATTCCAGTCGTAATACAGGGCATCGGCTAGGATATCCACGCTCGGGCCCACGGCAAACTTCGCACCCACACCGTACTCGGTAGGCAGATCGAGGCCGGCATTGCCGGTAAACCCGAAGCCACCCAGGAACGACTTGAAATAATTCATCTCGCCCATGCTGAGCTTGGGCTGGAACATCGCGCCGACCTCAACGCCATCGGCGACCTTGGCATCGACACCGAGCTTGACGCCCACACCCGTGGCTGTGCCCTGGCCAGTGCCGGGCGCACCCTGCCCAAAGAGATTGTGGATGGTCAGAGTTTCGTAACCCAGCAGCAGCGAGGCGCCCACCGCCACGTCCGGGTTAACGGAATAGCTCATGGTCGGTGCCAGGATCAGGCCTTGAAGGTTGACACCTTGCGGAGTGCTCCCGCCCGGAGCGCCGGGGAACGGCCCCGTCCGGTAATCGGTGTTCATGCCACCCATGGCATAGGCCATGATGCCCCAGTTCATGTCGCTATTGATCCGGGCCGTAAAAGCCGCCTGCGGAATGGCGAACATGGTGCTGTCGCTCTTGACGACCCCACTGTAGGGACCATAACCAGGCACGCCAGTCGTATCGATCTTGCGTTCCGGGCTGAAAATGGTCCAGCCTGCGCCGATGGCATTGCCGGTCTGGCTGATCAGGGCCGGATTGTCCATGCCGGCTGCCGCTTCACCGGCGTTGGCCAAACCCGCTCCTCCCATGCCCTGGGAAACCATCCCATTGCCAGCCGGGATGATGCCGTTGGTGGCGAAGGCGCTGGCTGGCAGCGCGAGTACCGCGGCAACAGCCAGGGCTAACCTGGTTTTTCTATTGGACATTTGATTGTTTCCTCCTACAGATTGACGTTGGGTTTTTTCCAATTTCCGACCGGTAACTTATCCATCCGCTCGTCCGCTTAAGTCACCTTAATCAGAGGTATAGCAGATCCTGCGACGAACGGCGGCTTTTCGTCTATCGGGGCATTTATCGACCCCTACCGTCCACAACACGTCAACGGCTGGCGGAATATTCCGCGCGCGCAGCGCGCACCTGTCAACTTATCTGTCGTGGGCAATTGAACTCAACCTATCTAATTGAAAAAATAATACTTTTAATTCGACTAGGCGGGCTGGAGCATCGGCAACGGTGCGCCGTCGGCCCGATATTATATTAAGTATAAGGGCGTAATTCGGGAGCCGGAGGCGATCCCAATCCAGCCCGACATACCTCGCCAAAGCGGCTGTGGTTCGGGCCACCGGGCAGATCGCAGATCAGTTCCAGATCCGGGACCGACCGCGACACGCATCGGACGCACGCAATGCAGCCGTCATTGCCAGCAGCGTCGGTGACGGTGATGTCGAAGTCCGGCAGCATCATCCCGCTGCTGTCCGGGATGACCCAGGTTCCACCGTTGCCGGCGCCCGGCGTGAGCACCGCGTGGTAACCATTGACCGTCATCGACACCACCCCCGACAGGTTGTCGTGGTACCCACCGCTCCAGTTGGCGCTGCCCTGGGGAAGCGCAATGAAGCCGCTGCTGCCCGCCCAATAACTGTTGATGCAGAACTGCGGTGGCGTGTGGTCCACGTCCAGCGGAAAGCTCGCGCTGATGACGGCACCCACATCCACGACGATCACAAGCTCGCCGCACGTGGGTTCTTGATGCTCCATGGGGTAAACTGCACTAGAACCCAATTAGGTGCGTGAAGCAGACTCGAAAAAAAATCCGTGTGGCACGACGGAATCTCCGGCTGTCGCCATAGAGAGATCATGGCAGCAACTGACCTGATCCGGTTTCCAGATAATAGGGCCTGCGGGCTATGCCTATCCCGCTCCGATATTTCCAGAAAAATTCACGACTGTTACTCCAGGTCATCGTGGGCGCGCAGCGGCAAGTCGGCGTATAATTTGAATTCATGGAATCACGAGACAGCACTCGAGCAGCCGTCCTGAATCGGATCGACCGGGATTCGTTGATGCGTCTGGCCGGCAAATACATCTGGTGGAAAACACCGGAGGAAGCTGTCGCCATCCCTGGGCGCGTGATCGCCCAGGTGATGAACATGGGTGATTACGCCGATGTTCAGGCACTCGCTGATCAACTCGGCGAGGAGGTGTTGCGTATAGTCCTGTCACACGCCGAGGCTGGACAATTCAGTGAACGCTCCTGGGCCTACTGGCATTATCGCCTCGGCATGGCCAGCGTCGACAACGTGCCACTGCTGCCAACGCGGAGATTTGCGTGACCGACATATTCCAACCACGCATGGATATCCTGCCGCCGGCGACCAGGGCGGCGATGCCGTACGCGAGCGCGGCAATGAGGATGACGGGCGAGCGCTGCCTGGTAGTTCCAGGGCCATCCAGGTCCCGCCGGGGTGTGCGGCGACCGCTTCGCAGTGACGCTGTAGGGCGACCGGGTAGTCGAACGGGGCAATCTGGTTCAGTTCGGCGGTATGGATAAGACTCGTGAAGAGATCGCCAACGCGTGCGCCGTTGAGGGTCCGGTAAAAGAGCGCATTTTTCCGATGCAGGATCGCCTTCTTTAAGACCCTTTCACACAAATAATGCCGACTCCCGGATTATGCCGCGTCCCCGGGGCGGACAGACAACTGTCGGGAGGATCCCGGTTCCTGGTCAGGTGATTTGTCGGCATTATCAAAGGCCCTCGAGGAAGACAGGCAATGGGTCGGGAGCCTTATATCGAGTGGGCATAAGGCCGCTCGCATGGGCATGCACGAGTGCGCGTTCCTTGAGCTGCATGTCGGCATGCAAGTATATTTGGGTCGTCTCCGACGATTCATGACCGAGTCAAAGAGCAATCACGCTCAGATCCACTC
>DAHXOO010000102.1 GCA_027364845.1 Pseudomonadota bacterium
CCCCATTCCGATCGTTGATCGATAACAGAATTCTGGCGCCACATCCGAGAAATGGGAGGTGAATCCGCTAAGTTGGGCTAAGTTCGACAGCCGGCCGGGATCACCCGTCCGTGTGCACAGGAATTGCGGGTGCTGCGCAGCCGATATGCTGTGCAGAAGAATCAGATCATCGAAGCCATATCTGGCTTGTTCGATGCAGCAGAAGTCTAAATTCGTCGGAAACGAGTCGTTCGAGCCCAATACGGGCGAACGAAGTCGAGCAGATCCTGCCCTGGAACGTCATGCCACCAAAGCCATAACGCGTGCTGAGTTTCCCTGCGTAGGTAGGCTAAAAACGATACTTAACATTAAGAAATGGGGAATTTACTAGGATATGAAGTCCCGCATCCCTGCGGCGTGTGCCCGCAGGCAATCACGCAGAAGATGCGGCCAACGCGATTGCGGTGGCGTTTCACCGAACCTTGGCGTTTGCCTGTTGGCACCCATCCATTTCTGACCCAGGGCTGGAGTGGTCAGCACTGGATGAACGTTGACATGTTATACGGTTTTACGCGGGGGACAAAACCAATTTCTTGGCGTCAGTACTTACTCTACCGTGACCGATTTCGCCAGATTCCGCGGCTTATCCACATCCGTGCCTTTATACAGCGCGGCATGATAGGCGAGAAGCTGGACCGGTACCGCGTGGACAATTGGCGAAAGCACCCCCATATGGCGTGGGGTGCGGATGACATGCACGCCTTCGGCCTCGCCAAAATGGCTATCGAGATCGGCAAACACGTAGAGCTCCCCGCCACGCGCGCGTACCTCTTGCATGTTCGATTTGACCTTTTCCAGGAGGCTGTCGTTGGGCGCGATTACCACGACTGGCATGTTGCGATCGACCAGCGCTAGCGGCCCATGTTTGAGTTCGCCAGCCGGATAGGCCTCGGCGTGGATGTAGGAGATCTCCTTGAGCTTCAGCGCACCCTCAAGCGCGATCGGATAGTGCAGCCCGCGCCCCAGAAACAGTGCATGCTGCTTCGGAGCGAACCGCTCGGCCCACACCTTGATCTGGGGTTCGAGATTGAGTGCATGCTGCACGCTGCCCGGCAGGTAACGCAATGCCTCCATATACTGGTGCTCCTGCGCGACGGTCAGGTGTCCACGCAGCTTGGCCAGCACCAGCGTCAGGGTGAAAAGCGCCGCCAGCTGGGTAGTAAAGGCCTTGGTTGAAGCAACACCGATCTCAGCGCCGGCGCGTGTATAGAACACAAGTTTGGAGGCGCGCGGGATCGCACTTTCCGCGACATTGCATATGGAAAGCGTCTCGTCGTGACCCAACTCCTTGGCGCGCTTGAGCGCTTCCATGGTATCCAGGGTCTCACCGGACTGCGAGATCGTGACCACGAGCTGTTTCGGGTTGGCTATAGAGCTGCGATACCGGTATTCATGGCCTAGCTCGGCGTTGGCCGGGATGCGTGCAATTGATTCGAGCCACTGGCGCGCGATAAGGCCGGCGTAATAGCTGGTGCCCGCCGCGAGAATCAGGACGCTGTCGACCGAGGACAGTACGGACTCTGCATTTTCACCCATGAGGCCGGGGTGGACACCTTCGTTGATCACGGCTTCGAGCGTGTCTGAAAGCGCGCGCGGTTGCTCGTGGATCTCCTTTTGCATGTAATGGTTGTACGGGCCAAGATCAACCATATCGGCTGAGGCTTCAGAAAGGCGCACCGGGCGTTGCACCTCGCGGCCCTCGCGGTCCATAACGGTGACATGGTCGCGGGTGACGGCGGCCACATCGCCTTCCTCAAGATAGATGATACGGCGCGTGACTGAAATCAGCGCCGAGACATCCGAGGCGAAGAAATTCTCGCCCTCTCCGAGGCCGATGAGCAGGGGGCAACCCATACGCGCGCAGCATACCGTGTCCGGCGATTTGAGCGCGATCACGCCGATCGCATAGGCGCCGTGCAATTCGGCAACGGCCGCGCGCATCGCACTGAAGAGGTCCGGCATCCTGGAATAATAATGATGCACGAGATGCGCGATGACTTCGGTATCTGTCTGCGACTCGAAGTGGTAGCCAAGTGCCTTTAGGCGCGCCCGCATCTCCTCGTGGTTCTCGATGATGCCATTGTGCACCACAGCAAGTTCGTCACGAGAAATGATGGGGTGGGCGTTGAACTCCGTGACGCCGCCATGCGTCGCCCAGCGGGTATGACCGATTCCAGCCATACCGGTCAGGTTTTGTGATAAGGCCTCCGCTTCCATCTCGGCCACGCGCCCTACCCGCCGCACGCGCTTCAACCCACCATTCAGGATAGCGATACCCGCGGAATCATAACCGCGGTATTCAAGACGCTTGAGCCCGTCTATCAGGATCGGGACGATATCCCGCCCAGCGAGCGCGCCGACGATGCCACACATGAATGAACCTCCCGACCCGCCGCGCTTTTCCGGGTCCACGAATGCCTGTGCAAGATCGGAGAATTCGATCGGCTTAGCTTCATGCCGGACCGGCGGCGAGTTATCAGTACTTAGATTATGGCTTTTTCACCGGCCGTTTCCAGCCTTCGATAATTTTTGGCCTGACGCGCCCGACCGCCAACACACCAGGCGGTACGTCCTCAGTAATCGTGGTATTAGCGCCCACGGTAGCACCGGCGCCGATGCTGACTGGGGCCACAAGCGTACAGTCCGACCCGATCGACACGTTGTCCCCGATCACAGTTCGGTGCTTGTTGGCGCCGTCATAGTTGGCGGTGATCGTTCCTGCACCAATATTGACATGCCTGCCTACGGTGCTGTCTCCGATGTAGCTGAGGTGGTTGACTTTACTACCTTCGCCGACCTCGGACTTCTTTATTTCAACGAAGTTGCCGACATGCGCATGCGCCGCAATGCGCGAGCCGGGGCGAACGCGCGCAAACGGCCCGATCCGCGCGGCTTCTCCAATGGTGCTGTCCTCGATGACGCAGTTCGGATGCAAGATGGTATCCGCATCGATGGCGCAGTCGCGCAGAACATTGTTGGCGCCGATCCGAACCCGGTCACCCAAGGTGACCTGTCCTTCAATGACGACATTCACATCGATGACAACGTCGCGCCCGACAGTCAGCGTTCCGCGCAGGTCGAAGCGCGCCGGGTCCATGAGCGTGACGCCACGTTCCAGAAGATCGAACGCGCGATTGCGCTGCATGATCCGCTCGAGCTCTGCCAGCTGCGCCTTGCTATTGACACCCATCACCTCCCACGCTGCGTGTGGCCGCTCGGCAACGATCCTGACGCCCTCGGCGGCCGCCATGGCAACGATGTCCGTCAGATAATACTCGCCTTGGGCGTTGTCGGCCTTGAGTCCCGCCAGCCACTGCTTCAGGCGCGCCGCGCCCACGGCCAGGATACCGGTGTTAATCTCGCGAATGCGCAGTTGTTCGCTTGTGGCGTCTTTCTGCTCCACCACTCCGGTCACCGCGCCGTTGCGGTTGCGCAAAATGCGGCCGTAGCCGCTCGGTTCGTCGAGCTCGACTGTCAGAAGCGCGAGGGCTCCCTGTTCCGCCGCACTCAACAGCGGGCGCAGGGTATCGGCGCGAATCAGCGGCACATCGCCATAAAGCACCAGAACGAGTGAATCCGGGGCGATGGCCGATATCGCCTGCCGCACCGCATGCCCGGTGCCTCTCTGCTCCGCCTGCAATACCCAGTCAATGCCAGGTCCGCCCAAAGTGGCGGGAAGGAGCTCGCCTCCGTAGCCGTACACGACCCACACTCGGTGTGGCTCGAGCGCCCGCGCAGTCAGGATAACGTGCTGCGCCAACGGAATGCCCGCGAGCGGGTGCAGCACCTTCGGGATGTCAGAATGCATGCGCGTGCCTTTTCCGGCGGCCAGAATGACCACCTCGACGGCAGCGGGGACGGATGGGGTCATGGCAATTCTATGCACATAACAATTGGATTATTAAAGGGTAATTTCCGACAGTCGTACAGGTTCCGGGGCTACGCCGACGCGGTGTAGACGCCCTCCGTAGTTCGCCCGGGCATTTCCGGGAAGTCTTAGATCATTGTATACGCTGGTGGGAAAAACGCGTTATTCCTTGACCGGGCTTATTGGATAGCCAACGGTGGGGCGGCCGCCGGCCGGCCGCTGCGCAGCTCCTCAGGGGTGGCGTCGCGCACACCGTGAATCTTGACCTCAAAACTCACCGTCTGGCCGGCGAGAGGATGGTTGGCGTCAACCGTCAGCTTGCCATTGTCGATCCGCGTTACCACGAAGGTCATGACTTCGCCCTTTGCGTTCTGTGCTTCCAGTTGGGCACCGACGCGGTGGTATTCCGGTGGAACGCTCTCCAGGTCGTCGGTAAAGGTAAGCCCCGGTTCATGGCGGCCGAAGCCTTCTTCCGGGGTCAGCTTGACGTTCACCTGGTCGCCGACGTGATGACCTTCCAGCGACCGCTCGACTTTGGCAAACAGGTCGCTGCCCGATCCGTGCAGGTATTCGATCGGCAGATCGTTGTACTCGAAGATATCCCCGTGGCCATTGCGCAGCACATAAGTCAGCGTAACCACCTTGTTCCGGACAACTACATCCTGCTGCATTCTTGCACCTCTTGCGCATCTTCATCCGACCGCGCCGGGCGCCTCGGGGACGTCCCCCTACAGCGCTTACCGCGGCAACTTCTCCCGCAGCCTGCGGACCGTGCGCAGCTGCGCCACCGCCTGGGCGAGATCGGCCTGGGCGCGTGCGTATTCGATACCGGACTGGCGGCTCTTGATCGCCTCTTCGGCCGCGGCTTTGGCCTTGAGCACCGCTGCTTCATCGATATCCTTGGCACGCAAGGCAGTATCGGCGAGTACCGTCACGACATGCGGTTGCACCTCAAGCAGCCCCCCCGACACGTAGAAGTACAGATCATCGCGCCCACTGTTGCGCACGCGCACTTCTCCGGGCTTGAGCCGCGCCAGCAGCGGGGAGTGGCGCGGCAACACGCCAATTTCTCCAGTTTCAAGCGGTGCCAGCAGCATC
This sequence comes from Pseudomonadota bacterium, assembly GCA_027364845.1. Lineage (GTDB taxonomy): Bacteria > Pseudomonadota > Gammaproteobacteria > Acidiferrobacterales > UBA6901 > JAJYCY01. Next base: position 5,006 of record DAHXOO010000102.1, read on the forward strand.
TCGGCGGCTCCGGAGTAGATCTCCTGCTCTGCGCTGACGATGTCCACATGGATAGTCATGGCCATGGCCTGGGTTCCTCCTTACAGCCTGCGGGTATTCACCCTGTGGGCGGTTACAACGTTTTCGCTTTCTCGACGGCTTCGTCGATGGCACCAACCATGTAAAACGCTTGCTCCGGAAGCTGATCGAACTCCCCATCGACGATGCCGCGGAATCCGCGGATGGTCTCCTTCAGCGCGACATACTTTCCGGGGGTACCGGTAAAGACCTCGGCGACAAAGAAGGGCTGCGACAGAAAGCGCTGTATCTTGCGTGCCCGCGATACCGTCAGCCGATCGTCTTCCGAGAGTTCGTCCATGCCGAGAATGGCAATGATGTCCTGCAGTTCCTTGTAGCGCTGCAGGGTCGCCTGGACGTCGCGGGCGGTCCGATAGTGCTCCTCGCCGATGACGTTCGGATCGAGCTGGCGGCTGGTGGAGTCGAGCGGATCGACCGCCGGGTAGATGCCGAGCTCGGCCACCTGGCGCGACAGTACCACCGTCGCATCGAGATGTGAGAAGGTAGTGGCCGGAGACGGGTCGGTGAGGTCATCGGCCGGGACGTAGACCGCCTGGATGGAGGTGATTGAGCCGGTCTTGGTCGAAGTGATTCGCTCCTGCAGCACGCCCATCTCGTAGGCAAGCGTTGGCTGATAGCCCACCGCCGAGGGCATGCGTCCGAGCAGGGCCGAGACTTCGGTGCCGGCAAGCGTGTAGCGGTAGATGTTGTCGATAAAGAGCAACACGTCGCGGCCTTCATCGCGGAAGTGCTCGGCCATGGTCAACCCGGTCAACGCTACACGCAGGCGGTTGCCGGGCGGCTCATTCATCTGGCCGTAGACGAGCGAGACCTTGTCGAGCACCCCGCCTTCTTTCATCTCGTGATAGAAGTCGTTGCCCTCGCGCGTGCGCTCGCCCACGCCGGCGAACACCGACACGCCGCCATGCTTCATCGCGACGTTATGGATCAGCTCTTGAATA
>DAHXOO010000103.1 GCA_027364845.1 Pseudomonadota bacterium
AGCGGGGATCGTGTGGTGGGCGCCCAAGGTGATGAGCAACACCTCAAGAAGAATCGCCAGCGCCCCGATCACCATGAGGCGGAACGGACGTTTCATGCGGCCCCCACCTTCCCGGCTTGTCGCGCCAGCGCCTCGGCGGCAAAGGGCTATCGCACACTGGCAGTGGCGCGCGGCGCCGAGAGCGCAACTCCTGTCTTGCTTGGGCTAGTAGCGCTGTACGATCCGCCGCGTTCGGACGCCAAGCAGCTCATCGCGACACTCCGTAACTTGGGCATACAAGTGAAGATGCTGACCGGCGACGCGCTCCCTGTCGCGCTCGAGATCGGTGAAGGCGTCGGACTCCCCAAGATCAATCGCGTCGCGGATTTAAAAGCTGCGGACGCACAAAACGGTGCCGAAACGGCTGATCTATTCGCCGGCGCCGACGGCTTTGCCGAGGTGTACCCGGAAGACAAATATATCGTGGTCAAGCACCTGCAGGCCGCGGGACATGTCACCGGCATGACGGGCGACGGCGTTAATGATGCGCCGGCCCTGCGCCAGGCTGAGGTGGGCATTGCCGTTAGCACCGCGACCGACGTCGCCAAGGGCGCCGCCAGCGTCGTATTGACCGAGGCGGGGCTGACCAACATCGTCACGCTGGTCGAGCAGGGACGGACTATCTATCAGCGCATCCTCACGTGGATCATCAACAAGATCAGCCGAACCATCCTGAAGGCTGCCTTCGTGGCCATCGCGTTCATTGTGACGGGCAAGTTCGTCGTCTCCGCCTTCGCGATGCTGCTGCTGGTGTTCCTGACGGATTTCGCGAAAGTCTCCCTTTCGACGGACAATGTCAAACCGTCGAAAAATCCGGAGACATGGAATATTGGCGGTTTTGTAGTTGTGTCTGTCGTTCTCGGCATTGCTATGGTTGCCGAAACTCTTTTCCTGTTGTGGATCGGCTGGACAAAGTTCGATTTGGCGAACAACAACGACGCCCTCTACACATTCAGCTTTCTCATGCTCCTGTACTTTGCCGTATTCTCCGTCGTGTCGGCGCGCGAGCGCAGCTGGTTTTGGGCGACCCTGCCAAGCAAGATCTTCATGTCAGCCCTCGCTGCAGACGCCATCGTGGGCACCGTGCTGACGTTCGTGGGGCTCAAAGGGCTATTGGAGGATTTCGCGTAATGGACCCACCCGGTTTCCTCTGATTGGACCCACCTTGGATGGGTTACCGGCGGAGCCGCAGGCGACGAGTTTTACGCGTCCTTTTTGCGCGAAGCAAGTTTCTTCGCCTTGACGCCGCGATAACTCTCGCCTGTAACCTCGATGGTGAGCGCCGAGTGCCGCAAACGATCGAAGATGGCGTCGGCGATAACCGTATCCGCGATCACTTCGCACCAATGGTCAAGGGGCAGTTGGGAAGTGAACGCGACCGATTTATTGCTTTGTCGCTCCTCGAGGATTTCGCATAGGTCCTGTGCCTCCGTTGCCGTCAGCTTACGGCTGCCCATTTCGTCAAAAATGATCAGATCGAACTTCGCCAGCTTGTCGCGATAGCGAAGATAATGGCCGCTTGAACGCGCGAGATTCAGATGCTCGAGCCACTTGGTGATGCTCGTGAACATGACGGATTTACCGTTGGCACAGGCGTGAAGGCCGGCGGCCTGCGCCACGAAGGATTTGCCGACCCCCGTCGGCCCGATGAGCATCAGTGGCCGCGCGTCCTCGAGCCAGGCGAGGCTTTGGATTTCTTTGATCTGTGGTCGAGTGATCGAACGCTTCGCAGTAAAGTCGAAGTCTTCGAGCGCTGGGCGGTCGCGGAACTTGGCGGTTTTGATTCGATTCGCGGTTTTGCGTTTTTGTCGGTAATCGACTTCCGCTTGCACCAACTGATTGAGCAGCTCGCTGCCACCGAGCTGATTTTCGGTCGCCTCGGCAAGCGCGTTGTCCAGTACGCCGAGGATGCCGAACAGTTTCATGTCGGCCAACTGATTTTTAACGATTGCAATACTCATAGAGGGAGATTCTCCTGCGCTGCAGTGGAAGGGATGGAAGGTTCGTCTGCGGCCTGCAGTGCCGCGCCGCCGACGTACCGGAGCATGGGATTGCCGGGCTTGCGCACGATGTCGCGCTCGGCCTGGGGGTTCATCGATTGTTTACGCGCCTGATCGAGCAGGTCCTTGAAGTACGGCGCCCGGATTCGGTTGTAGCGGCGCATGGTGGCGATCGCCGCGGCGATGCGAACGCTGGCGAGCTCGTGGCCGATCAGTTTGATCTCCTTTGTGCATGCCGAGACCAAGCCCATGGCGCGACGGATATGCGCAAAGACATCGTCGTCAAACAACTCGATGAACAGGGTGTTCAGATCCGGATGGATAAAGCGCGACTGCGACAGAAGCCGCTGCGGCGTCGCCTCGTAGTAGGCATCGGAGTTCGGCGGGAAGTGCTCCTTGATCTTAATCCGCTGGCCGCTTTTCATGCGACAGCGGGGATGGACCGCGAGGCGCTCCAAGTTCAGGAAGATCTCGACCTGATTCTCGGTGAGCTTGATTCGCAGCGTTTTGTGACGATGGATGTGCGGTGCACTGTAGTAATCGCCCTCCACGGCGAGGTAGCAATCGGGGTGTAGCTTGGCTTCCTTCCACTCGCCGCCGTCGTACTCGGCGGTGGGCAACGGCTTCAGTGCCGCCTTCTCGATCGCCTCGAAGCGCTCGCGTCGGGAGACGCCGAAGCGACGATGGCGCTGGTCATTGATCCGCTCGACGCATACCATGAGCGCTCGATTGATCTCGGCGATGGAGGTAAATCGTGAGTGACGAAAGCGGAAGCGAAAATAGCGGCAGAGTATCTTTACGAGTCCCTCGACGATCGCCTTATCCTTCGGTTTTCTCACACGTGCCGGAACGATCGCCGTGGAAAAATGCGCGGCCATGTGCGCGTAGTCTTCGTTCAGGTCAGGATCGTACAAGTGACACTTGACGACACCTTGGCGCAAACAATCGGGCACCGTGACGTGGGGCACGCCGGCGTAGTAGGCATACATGCGTCGATGGCTGGCGATCCAGTTACGACTTTTCATGTCTGCCGCCGCCCAAGCAAACAGCAGTTGGCTGAAGCCCAGGCCGGAGACGAACACATAGGCTTTGTGGATCTCGCCGGTCTTGATCTCGTACCACTCGATCGGGTCGCCGGCATAATCCACTTCGACCCGCTCGGCGGGCTCAAAGGTCCGCGCCGTGATGCTCGCAGTACGACACTGGGGGAACTTGCGATAAAACTGCTTCCAGAAATTCGAGTAAGTCGTCAGTGTCTTGGCCTTCTCGTCCCAAATGAACTTCAGCGGAAAGCCCAGTCCCAGATCGTGGATGATCACAGGCCATTCGAGCTGCGACATCCACAGCGGGTCCGCCGCCTGCGGCGTCTCATGCGTCACTCGTACGCCATCGCGGATCTCGCGCACCAAGCGGCGTGAACAACTGAGCGCGCTCGCGATCTCGCGGACGCTGCGACCGTCGGCGAGCCGTCGTTTGATTTCTTCATGTCTCTGCACCGTCAATTCCCTCCGCGCCATCCAGCTCTCCCGTGCGAAAAAAATGCACGACAATAGCCGGATTGCTATGCGAGCAGGACCGAAGTCCCGCGATTGAGCTTGAATGCGGAAAAAACGACCGCCGTAGAAGGCGCTGGCGCCACGATCGGGCACCGGGTGGACTCAGGGCTACCCCCGAAAATGCATCGCCTCTTGACATCGCCGTTCCGCTCCTGAAGCCGCGGCGGCGTGCAAAAACGCGCGCCATCGGGCTCGAAAAGCGGCTCCGGCCGGTGGTCCCATTCCGAGGAAATCGGGTGGGTCCATTCCCAGGAAATCGGGTGGTCCCATTCCTAGGAAATCAGGGGGGTCCATTCCCAGGAAATCCTGCATTGCTTCAGGAAGCTGCGCGCACCACCAAGAACAACGGGCAAGTGCTCCTGCGCGCCGCGGACGGCGCCGAGAAACAAATTCTTATCGGCTAAAGCGTCCGATGACCGACATCGTGCCAGGGACGGGTGAGGTGCGCGCGAGCGGTAGCAGCGTGCAAGCCACGGTGAACGTCGTGAGCTTGGCGCAGGACGCTGACAGCGGGGATTTCAAGGACCTGGACGAGCAGAAATGGCGGGCCCTGAATGCCCAGCGCTGGTGGATGCTCGCTGTGATCGGCGGCCTCTTCGTGCTCCTCAATACCGCTGTAGTCGGCTTGATTTGCTTTGCCATGCGGACCGATGCACGACTCATCACCGCACATCTGACCGCTGACCGCATAGTGACGCCGGCCGTCTTAAGTGCCTTGATCGCCGGTACGGTAGCCCAGACTGGGGCGATCGCCTACTCCATGGCGAAGTTCCTGTTTCCGGATAGGTAATCGGACCCCAGTAGGCGCACACCTAGATCATCAGGGCGACTCGGATCACTGACCTGTCCTCATGCGCAATCGGGCTTTTGATGTCATGGCCTGATCATATTCGTGGTCTTTTGACATAGGCAATGCACAGCTAGCAACGAACATAGGGGAACAGCTCAACTTTGTCGTTTCAGCCTGGGGCTACGGCGACGGGAATGACGCGCAATCTTGGCAAAAGATGGCTGTGTTAGACTTCTTACGATGTACAGATCCCTGTAGATTCTTAGGCAATTCTGCGCAATGCGCATTGGAACCATAGCGGGAGGACGCGGACCTTGACGGCCGAAGTACTCATCATGAACCAACATGCTGTCGTCCTGGCGGCCGACAGCGCGACGACCGTGACGATGTGGGTCGATGGTGAGCGCGAGAATCGATACTTCAAGGGCTCGAACAAGCTCTTCCAAATCTCCGCGATGCAGCCGGTCGGGCGTAACCGGTAACTACGGCTTTCAATTACCCACATTTTCCGTCGCCATTTGGAAGCCGAGCTCGATGTCGGTGAGGCGGGACATTCCGCGCCACATCACGATATTGCCCGGCGGTCCATCGCCGGTGCGGTTCAGATAACCGCCGAGGCGTGCGAGCTGGGTCAAACACGTTTTCAGGGAGGGCATGCGGGTGGTTCCGAGCGGATTGTCTGGAGCGAGCCGATTCAGTATGTTGATTTCCAGCGGCGTTAATGCGAGGGAGGCCTTCGCCTTTTGCGTCGATCGATTGATCATGGTCAACCAGAAGATGCGCCAGCTTAAGATGCAGAACGTCGCGAGAAGATTCACGAGGCGCTCTGCTGTTCGCAATTTCGACTGCTCAGCTTGGCAGCCGGATTTAAGTATCTTGTGGAAGACCTCTATCCTCCAACGCAGCGCGTACCACTGGAGTTTCTCGATTGCCTGCGCTCGCGTGGTGACGGGAAGGTTCGTGATCAGCTTCCATTCAATCGGATCTCGGCCCTTTGGTTTACCACGCTCTGTCGCGTGCAACACCGTGAGTTCCAGTGCGGGATACCGGCGCTGCTTGTACAACGGCGGCTGCACCAGGATACGCCGAAACTTCAGTTCCAATACCGCTTCGGACATGTTGCCGTGACGATCACGCACCTCGACTCGATGCAGTCCCTTGCAATCGACTTCGTCCATTTCGCTGGCGATTGTGTGCTCGCCAT
>DAHXOO010000104.1 GCA_027364845.1 Pseudomonadota bacterium
GTTACGGGAGGTGCATTTCAACAGGGGGTGGCCAAACAGGCCAGTCAATTTGAAATCCATCTTCACCCTGTTCATGCATGCCTCGGCCGTGAAGCCCTGTTTCAGTTCCTAACCCCCAGCAGCCAATTAACCAAGTCCTCCATGTCGGGGCAGAAAGCCCTCGTCGACCGCGTCACTCGGTACCTCCCGGGTGTCTGACAAAACCGGGCTGACCACGTGATACGACTGTGGTCCAAAGGTTTGTCCGCCGTCGCGGAACCTGGCCTCGGCTTGCCGAAAATCTGGGCGTCGCACGATAATGATCCCATGTTCCGCGTGTGCTTCGCGCAGGGCCACGATTCTTCAGAGGCTGCCCGGTTCCCCTGCCGTTACGGCACCCCGAGTACCCTGCGGATTGTCCGGGACTGCTGCAGAATCAGCGGTGGCAGGTTGGCGGCTCTGCTCCTCGAAGGCTCTTGGGCTGCAGCAGTTCCGCAACACGCCCGTGCCTGGCCGGACGGTGTAACCTGGTGTCAGACAGGATAGACTTCCACCCGATGAAGATCAGCATTTGCCACCCTGCCCTTGCCGGCCATTTCCCCGGTAACCCCGTAATCCCCGGTGTCGTCATCCTGGATGAAGTCCTGCGGGCCGTGAGCGAATTTCTCGGCCGCCCGGTGCGGACGACCGGCTTGCCGAACGTGAAGTTTTTTGCGCCGCTCGCCCCCGGGGAGGAATTTGAAATTGCTTTCGAATCGAAGGACGGCGGACGTGCCAGCTTCGCGGTGCGCAGCAGCGCGCGGACCTTCGCGGCGGGCGTCGTAACATATGAAGTCCTGCATGCTGACTGAGGCGACCGGACTACCGGTGCCCGCTGTGGTGGCGCGTCCAGCGCGGATTACCGGCGGGACCGTGCTGCCATACGTGGACGGCCGGCCCCTTCAGGTCGTGGTTACGCCGTGAAGCTGGGTCACGATGAGATCTGCGTGCTCATCCCGCATGCCGGGTCGATGTGTTTGCTCGAAGGCGTAGAGTCCTGGGATCAGGAGACGATATTGTGCTACGCCGTTTCGCACACCGACGACGCCAATCCGCTGCGCCGGCATGATGGTCTGCATGCAGTCTGCGGCGTGGAATACGCGGCCCAGGGTATGGCGCTGCATGCGCGCCTATCTGGGACCGGCAACCATCGGGGCGCCGGCTTGCTGGCTAGCGTGCGTGATCTCAGGCTCTTTGTCGAAAGTCTGGACGGTTGCGGTGCGCGGCTCTGGATCGAGGCGCGGCGGCTGACCGGTTCGGAGCAGGGCTTTATCTACGATTTCGAGGTACGCGCCGCTGCGGTGCTGCTGCTGTCCGGAAGGGCGGCGATCATGGTGACGGATAGGAGCGGGCCATGAAGCGGGCGCTTGTGACTGGGGGCAGCGGTGGTATCGGGGCAGTGATAGCGCGCCGTCTCGCACGCGACGGTCTGAATGTGATCGTTCATGCCCACCGCCACCCAGAACAGGCAGAAGCCACGGTTTCGACCATTGTAGCAGAAGGCGGACATGCCGAGGCTGTAGTCTTTAATGTGTGTGATGCCGCCCAGAGCCGGAAGGAGCTCGACCGGCTGCTCGAAAGCGGGCCTGTGCAGGTGCTGGTGAACAACGCAGGAATACACGATGACGCACCACTTGCCGGTATGAGTCCGGAGCAGTGGCACCGGGTTGTGGACGTTGCGCTCGATGGTTTTTATAACGTTACCCAGCCGCTGCTCCTGCCGATGCTGGGCACGCGCTGGGGCAGAATCATCAGCATGTCATCTGTGGCCGGTGTGACCGGCAACCGGGGGCAGGCGAACTACGCGGCGGCCAAGGCCGGCCTTCATGGGGCGACGCGGTCGCTTGCCCGCGAAGTCGCGTCCCGGGGCGTGACCGTGAATGCGGTCGCGCCAGGCATCATTGAATCCGCCATGACGGTGCGTTTGTTCACGGATGTGCAGATCGACGCGCTGGTGCCAATGAAGCGGGCAGGAACAGCTGAGGAAGTCGCACATCTGGTGAGCTTTCTTGTATCCGACGGTGCTGGATACATTTCCGGACAGGTGATCGGAATCAACGGCGGCATGGCGTAGCCGCGCGCATTCGCCGGAAATCCGAAGGACGCCGACCAGGCGTATCGCACGTCAAGCTGCTATGCCATCGGCGTCCCGGTTTTCAACGAGGCGGACAGGTTTGAGCCTAGAAACGTAGATTGAAACCGTCATTTCTAAGCGACGACAGCCACCAACTTGCTCTGGGTTTACTTGACGCTGACGTCGCGACACAACGCTACGAGTATTTCGTGCTTGTCACCAACCTGCCCCACGAGATCCGGACTCTCGCGCAACTCTAGGTCAGTGGGTCGGACTCCCTTGCCTCTGCATCCGCAAGGAGGTACGCCGCACCCGCAGGCGCTGAAGTGTCCAGGTGCCCCGGGGCGCTCAGATCCAGAATGCCGTTCGCGTCATGAACTGAGATACGGCTGTCATCAGGTGCCGGATCGGGGTTGGCAGATCGGCCGCGCCGGCTTCGATCGCCACCGTCGCATGACGGGATTCGTCGGCGCGCATCTGCTCCAGTATGGCCCGGCTTCTGTCGTCAGTGGGCGGCAGGCGGCTGAGATGCGAATCGATGTGCGCCATTACCTGGTGTTCGGTTTCGGCCACGAAACCGAGGCTCCAGCGATCGCCGGCTGCCCCGGCCAGGGCGCCAATCGTGAACGAGCCGACATACCACAAAGGTGCGAGATAGCTGGTATGGGCGCTGAGCTCGCGTACACGTTCCTCGGTCCAGCGCAGATGATCGTTTTCTTCGCGCGCGGCCTGCTCCATTTTTTCGCGGACCAGAAGTAGACGCGCGCTCAACGCTTGCCCCTGGTAGAGCGCTTGGGCAGCGATCTCGCCGGCATGGTTGACTCTCATCAGGCGGCCCGCCAATAACCGCTCACCGGTATCGAGCTCGTGCTCGGTGATGCCGGCGCCCGGACTGACACGGCCTTGTGACGATACCGGTCCAAGAACGGTGTGCAGCGCTTGGTCCAGGCCATGGACAAGCCTGTCAAGGAATGAGAAGCGGCGGGATTCCATAAGCCTACGATACAAGAGCGGGCATGGCATCGACAAGTCTGGCGCTCATGCGCCCGGACGCAATTGACGGCGCAGCAGGGTGACCGGATGGATTACCTCGATGGTCGGCCGTTCACGCGCCAGGCCTGTGGCGAGGTGCAGGGCGCAGCCGATATTCGCGCTTACGACGAGGTCCGGGTCAAGACGTTGCAAATGGCCGAGCTTGTCGGCAAGCAGGCTTTTGGCCATCGCGGGCTGGGTAAGCGGATAAGCGCCGGCGCCCCCGCAGCAAAGATGATTGTCGGCCAGGGGCACGAGATGGATTTCCGGGATCCTGGCGAGCAGCGCATAGGGCCACTTCTCGGCGTGCAGTACGTTGCGCAATGAACACGGCTCATGCACCGCAACCGTCATTGGCAGTGGTTCAACTGCAAGCCCTTCGGGCCACGGGGCCTGAGAAATGAACTGGCTGATGTCTGCGAGCCGGCCGGCAAAGGTGTTCGCGCCGGGTTCTGCGGGCAGATGACGCGGGTATTCCGCGAGCGTGGCGCCGCAGCCGCTCGCCGTGTGTACAATGACTCTGCCTCCATCCCCCGATTCTGCATCCTTGGCAAATGCGGCCAGGTTACCGCGCATGAGTGTATGCGCCTGTTCGCCATAGCCGGCATGCAGGTGCAGCGCGCCGCAGCAGGTCTGCTCTGGAGGCACGCGCACCTCGTATCCGAGAAGGTTGAGAACGCCTATCGCGGAGCGCAGGGTTTCCCTGTCGGCAACACCGCCGACGCATCCGGTGAACAGTGCCACGCGGGAGCGCATTGCGCCTAGCGCCGGATATACGGTGCGCCAGTGCTTCTGCGGCGCGAGTCTTGGCAGCGCGGCATCCAGCCGCGCAAGGCCGGTGAATCCAAGCCCGCCGGTGGCGCGTACAAGCCGCTGCAGGCCGCTGCGCTGATACAGGCGCAGTAGCCGTGCCAGCGCGCGCAGATTGCGCGGACGCTCGACCAGATAGCTCAGGGCGAAGCTGCCGAGGAGCCGCGGTAGTGTGGGTTTGTGGTGCCGCGATGTCAGCAGTGCGTGCCCGGCCTCTATGAGGGCGCCGTATTCGACCAGGGAAGGGCAGACGTTTTCACAGGCACGGCAAGCAAGGCACAGATCGAGATGTGCCTGGAGCTTGGCGTTTACCGGGATCTCGTTGCTCGCCATGGCGCGCATCAGCGCAATGCGCCCGCGCGGGGATTCGTTTTCGTCCTCCGTTTTGAGGTACGTCGGGCAGCTGGGCAGGCACAGACCGCACAGAACGCAGCGATCCGCTTGGTCTCGGGGAAAGGCTACCATGGAAAGTGGGGGGCGCAAGGCTCGGTGGAACCGGACAGACAGGGCGGGTGACCGAGGTACACTATACTCCGACCGGATCGATTCCCGCCACCGGCGGGGTGGTGGCGAGGACATCTATGAGCGAGCCGTATTACCGATTTCACGTGTTTTTCTGCGTCAATCAGCGGACCAACGGTGAGGAGTGCTGCGCGGACAAGGGTTCGGCAAGCCTGCGCGAATACGCCAAGGAGCGTATCAAGGCACTGGGCGTTGCAGGCCGGGGTGGGGTGCGAATCAACACCGCCGGCTGTCTCGATCGTTGCACGGAAGGGCCGGTCATCGTCGTCTATCCGGAAGGGACTTGGTACACCTACGTGGATAAGGAAGATATCGACGAGATCGTTGAAAAGCATTTGATCGGCGGGCAGGTGGTCAGCCGCCTCCAGATCTGATCTCGATGCCCCGCATTGTGGGCGCTCGGATGAGATAGTCACCGTCCAATGTAACCTGCCGAGGTTTCCGGTTGGTGGAGACACGTGTTCGCAATGCTCATTACCGGCAGGTTTGATGGAGAACGATCTGTCAGTGTCATGACGATGTCATGACCTGATTGGGCGGGCATATATTGTTGATAGTAGTGGTCCGGATATTCCTCTAACCCGGTTCATGCGGACTTTCCAGGGTGTCCACCGGGTTGCTGCCGCAGGCGTATCGAATATGGAGCGCTGCACGCGTGTTTTGCCCCGCGGCAGGGCAGATGTCAGCCCTCAGGCGGCGGTTTTCTGACGTTCGTCCGTTCGATTCTGCTGATGCTGAATTCTGGAAAGTCCCTAATGTCCTACTTGATCCAGGCAGGGACCGTTGACCTGCTGGTGCCTACCTGGTCTTTCTGGAAGCGCCTGTTCAAGAAATACATAAATAAAATCAATGTATTGTTATATCATCAAGCAGTAGAACACAGAATTTCTGTTCCATATGTTGACTTCTATCAGCAATTAAGCGTATTATTATATTCGAATGTGTATGGCGTAGATTGCAAGTATGGCCTGCTAGTTGCATCTATACTTGTGTGAACAGGATTAGGCATTCAGTCATGACGACTGGATGCTGCATGGCTCCTCCATCCTCCTAGTGGTGGTTCGGGCGTGGCATTTTAGCCACGCCCTTTTTTTTTG
>DAHXOO010000105.1 GCA_027364845.1 Pseudomonadota bacterium
GCCGGACTGGACAACGCTGTGTCCACATGGTTCGCTTCGCGCGAAGGTCAACGAAGAAGGCCGCCTATGGAACCACAGGGCCCCAAACTGCGCGATCTGGAAGTGGACCGCCATTCCCGTCGTGTTCCGGCGGGGCGTGGGCAAGCCAACCATGGTCAGGCTGCCATCTCGGAATGTGCGCTAAGGCACCGTCAAACAATAAGTTGTCCTATTGTACTATGAAGAGTATGGTATTGCCGTGCTCGCGAGCGTGGCGTTGCTCAAGAAGAAATTGTCCGCGATGCTTCCTTTGCTGAACGAGAAGCAACGGCGGGCGTTGATTGCCACGGAGGCCGATGCGTGGGGTCGTGGTGGCAGCGCATTGCTTGCGCACATCACGGGCATGTCGCGCACGACAATTCGTCGAGGTCGACGGGAGTTGAAGCGCCCGCGATCAAGAGCGCTCGGTATTCGCCGGCCCGGCGGGGGCCGCAAGCGGCTCACCCACCATCATTGCCAGCTGAAGCAAGAATTGGAGGAGCTGCTTGATGATGCGACCCGCGGAGATCCACAATCCCCGCTTCGCTGGAGCAGCAAGAGCACCCGGCATTTGGCACGAGCGCTAGCGGACAAGCGTATCGCGATCAGCCACGCTTCGGTGGCAATGCTGCTTCAGAACATGGATTACAACTTGCAAGCCAATCGCAAGACCAAAGAGGGCAAAGATCACCCGGACCGGGACGCGCAGTTTCGTTACATCAATGAGCAGGCGATGGCTGCGCTAAAGCGCAAGACACCGGTGATCTCGGTCGATACGAAGAAAAAGGAGCTTGTGGGTGACTACAAGAATCCCGGGCAGGAATGGAGAAAAGCGGGCAAACCCATTAACGTGCAGGTTCATGACTTTCCGGATCCGAAGGTTGGAAAGGCCGTGCCCTACGGTGTCTACGACATTTATGACAACAAGGGTTGGGTGAACGTGGGAACGTCCGCCGATACGGCGGAATTTGCCGTCCAAAGCATTCGCTACTGGTGGCGACGAATGGGCAAGGCACGCTATCCAAAGACCAAGGAGCTTTTGATCTGTGCCGACAGTGGCGGCAGCAACGGCTATCGTTCTCATCTGTGGAAGCTGGAGCTGCAGAAGCTTGCTGACCAGGAGAAGCTTAAAATCAGCGTATGCCACTTCCCGCCCGGCACCAGCAAGTGGAACAAGGTGGAGCACAAGCTCTTTTCCTTCATCACGATGAACTGGCGCGGGAAGCCCCTGGTCAGTTATCGGACGATCGTGAAGCTCATTGCCGCGACCACTTCGACTACCGGGTTGACTGTGAAAGTCAGGCTCGACAAGAAGCAGTATAAAAAGGGGCTTAAAGTTTCAGCGGAGATATTGGATCGGCTGAGCATTCAAAAGCATGACTTTCACGGAGAATGGAACTACACGATCACGCCACGTCGCAAAATCAAGAGCAAGATGCTGCAATAGGACAGGTTATTATTTTACGATCCCTAAGGACGATTTTTTGTCCGCCTAGATCGAGATTTCCCGACCCAGTTCCACCACTGAGTCCGCCGGCAATCTGAAATAGTCGCTTACGTGAACGGAATTTCGTTGCATATACGCGAACATTTTTTCCACGAAGCGCGGCAAGCCCTTCCCGTCGTCGCGGCGAATTACGGTTTCGTGGCCAACGTAGTAGGTGACGTCGCTCAGCTTCAGCTGGCAGCCGAGTGTATTGGCCTGCTGCAGCAAAGCCGGGATGTCCGGCCTTTCCATGAAGCCGAAGCGGGCCGTGGCACGCCACATTTGCGGTGCGACGCCCTCCACTTGCAACCGGTCGCGGCGGCGTATCCACGGCACGGGCTCGGTGATCACGGTGAGGATCAGCACACGCTCATGCAGAGCGCGATTGTGCTTGATGTGCCATACCAGAACCGGCGGCGCGTCCTTTTGCGCGCGCGTGAGGAATACCGCCGTACCGGGCACGCGCGGGATGTGCTGCTCGGCAAGTTGCGTCAACAATTCACCCATCGGCATCAAGCGCTCGTGCATGCGCGCCAATACTGCCCGCGCGCCGGAATGCCAGACCCACATCATGCCATACACCAGCGAAGCCAGCACCAGCGGCACATAGCCGCCTGCCGCGATCTTCATGAAGTTCGCCGCCGCAAAAGCGGCGTCTACTATCATGAAGGCGCCGGCCACTGCGCCGGCCGCCAAAAGGTTCCAGCGCCATATTTCGCGCATGGCGATGAACAGCAACGCCGATGTCATCAGCATGGTAGCCGAAACGGCGATACCGTAGGCCGCAGCCAGATTATCCGACTTCCCGAAACCCACCGTCAGGCCCAGCGTAACGAGCATCAGCAGCCAGTTCACCGGACCCACGTAGATCTGACCGTAGCCGGCTTGGGAGGTCTGCTTGATAGGCAGGCGCGGCATCCAGCCAAGTTGGATGGCCTGGCGTGTCATTGAAAATGCGCCAGTAATGATGGACTGGCTGGCGATGATCGTGGCAATGGTAGCCAGAATCACCATCGGCAGCACCGTGACCGGCGGACAAAGCCGAAATAAGATATTGTCCGTCGTAGGTACACCGCTTAGCACCAGCGCCGCCTGCCCCGCATAGTTCAGCACCAGGCTCGGAAAAACCAGGGCACTCCAGGTAAGGCGGATGGGCCTGGCGCCGAAATGGCCCATGTCCGCATACAGCGCTTCGGCCCCAGTGACACAAAGGAATACGCCGCCTAGCACCAAGAAGCTGGTGGCGCCACCCGAGAGCAGGTAGTCGATGCCGTACCTCGGATCGATGGCCCATAACACGGCGGGATGCTTGAGAATACCATGAACGCCAAGGGCGCCAATCACCACAAACCATAGCACCATAATCGGCCCGAAGGCCTTGCCAATCTTTGCAGTGCCCTGCGGCTGAATCGCGAACAAGCCGATCAGCACGGCCACGGCGGCGGGTAAGACGTAAGGCTTGAACGAAGGCGCCACCATATTCAGGCCCTCGAGCGCCGAAAGCACGGAGATTGCTGGAGTAATAGCACCATCGCCGTAGATCAACGCGGCGCCGAGCAGACCGACCGCGACGATGGCGGGGCGATGCCGGCGCTTCACACCCAGCAGCGACATCAAGGCCAGGATCCCGCCTTCGCCGTCGTTGTCGATGCGCATGGCAAATGTCACGTACTTGACTGACGTGACGATGATCAGCGTCCAGATCACCAGAGATAGCGACCCGAGCACGGTCAACGCATCGGGTTTGTCGCCCGCGAGACCCAACACTGTCTTTAGCGTGTACAGCGGGCTCGTGCCGATATCTCCGAACACAACGCCAAGCGCGGCAAGGCTCAACACCGGCAGGCTCGCGGCAATCTCCGGGCGGCCGCCGTTTTCGGCGATGACTACCGGTGTCGGTTCAGTCTTGCCATCAGACGGCATTCTATTTTCTCATGCGAGCAAACGTGAGCAGAACTGCCCAAACACTACCAGCCGAGCATGACGAACGATAGCCAAAAAAAGGAATTGTGCCTCGCCTGCACGAGCGTCTGCTTCCAAGCTTATCCGCTTCCGTCTCTGGACGGCCAGGGCCGGTCATTCCGGTTTCCTGGGAGCGGCCGTTCGCATCGCCAAGAAACGGACAGTCACGGTGAAATCAGTGCCAGTTTCGGAAAATATGTCTTGTACCGATTTGCGTCGCGCGTCAACAGCGCCATGCCGTGGATCGCAGCGTGTGAACCAATGTAAAAATCAGGCAGTGGCGAGCGTCGTCCGCCATTTGAATGGTGATACCTGACGAAACATTTTCCGGCGAGAAATCCCGCCTCCCACGGCAAGGGATCACGACGGAAAAAATCCGACGGCAAAGCTTGATCAAGGTCTTCGATCCGGTCGAAACCGATGGAAATTTCGCTATAGATAATGGGATTGATGACGAGTGTGTGCCTCTCGGCCAGCCGCTCCAATTGACGTGCAGACCATTCGTACCATTTTTGGTCCTCGGTAACAACATCAAGAATGACGTTGCTATCGACCAAGATGGCGGCCATGAGCGGCGCCGTTCTTAGGCGCCGCGGGTCAACGCCATGATTTCATCAGTACGGAGACGCTTGGTAGCCTTGCCGCGCATGATCGCAAGCAGGCGACGGCCGCGACGAGGAGTTTTCTCAACTTTTCTCACGATGACGGTATTGCCTCGGATGACGAACTCCACTTCGGTATTAGGCAACAGGCCCGCCTTTTGCCGGACGTCAATGGGTATGGTGACCTGACCTTTACTGGTAATTCGCATGACGGCCTCCTCAATATTACATTCTTACTTTTAAGAGTAATACTCGGTTCAGGGCTGGTCAAGTATCGTGTAACAGGGGGCATACCCCGTTTTGATTTTTCCAATCGACTGCATTCGGCCAGAAGGGGCCTGTCCTGAATTTTCTTGATAACGGACGCTGGCAAATATCAGGCATGGAATTACAGTCTGATGGGGTATGCCAGGATCCCGTGAAATTCTGACTCAGTACTAGCGGAATACCCGTTGACGTCTTCCATCGTTATGTACATAATAACGTACATAACTGTACAGGAGGCTTCTATGAAGGATGCTACGTTCACCGAATTGCGCAATCACGCCAAAGACTATTTTGATGCCGTTGAAGGTGGGGCCACGGTACGTGTCTTCCGCAAGGGCAAACCCATTGCCGAAATTGTTCCTATCCGCTCAGGGGTTCCTTCGTGGAAAAGGCACACTACGCCTCTAACGATTAAGGGCTTGTCGTTGGGTCTGGAGATACTGGGCGATCGGGAAGAGTCGGCGTGAGGGTGTTTTTGGATACCTCCGCTTTTGCAAAACGTTATGTTACTGAGCAAGGATCGGACAAAGTTGTGAAGTTGTGCCAACAGGCAGATAGCCTAGTTGTTTGCGTCATTTGTCTGCCTGAACTAATTTCGACGCTAACCCGCCTTTTACGCGAAAAGAAAATCACCAAAGCGGATTACCGAAAACTGAAGGGTAACGTGATGAAGGATCTGGCAGATATCGATATCTGCCAAATTACACCGGACGTTTTAGCCTCAGTGGTTTCGCTGCTGGAGAGGAATCCACTTCGAGCGATGGATGCGCTTCATGTGGCCTGTGCAGCTGCCGTCGAGGCAGACTGCTTTGTTTCAGCAGATCATCGGCAACTTACAGCGGCACGAAAGGCTGGGCTCAAGATCGTAGATGTATCGTGACAGCACCATAACCGACTGCCGCTGACGGCTAATCCGTCTATCAACACGGCCTCTGCACGCTAAAACTGCGCTGATTGTGTCAAATGTTCAACGACCGCTTTCATAATCGGCCAACTTCCGCTTCGGGTCGGGTTCTGCCCTAGATTGAAGGTCAAAGCAACCGTTCGAGATGGTTCCCTAGCCTATGTCCGGTGACTTTTT
>DAHXOO010000106.1 GCA_027364845.1 Pseudomonadota bacterium
GTTTGCTTGAAATTCGCTTCCTGACAACCCTCGCCGAACGTGAACATCAGACCATCAAATTAGGTGATCACACTCAGACGAGTGGCTGTACCGCGAGAACCGAAAGCTCACGGCACGTATCAAGGTCGCGAAGTTCAAGGAACGCAATGCCTGCCTTGAGAACATCGATTATGCGGCCTCCCGGGGCTTGCGCAAGGACCAGGTGCTGGAACTCGCGCAAGCCCGCTGGATCGAGGCGCACCAGAATATCGTGATTACAGGACCGAGCGGTGCAGGAAAGAGTTATCTCGCGCAGGCACTGGGGAACCACGCGTGTCGTGGTGGCTACAGTGTGCAGTATCTGCGACTGCCGACGCTGCTCAATCACTTCGTGCAGGCACGTGCACAGGGAACCTACAGCAGTCTGCTCAAGCGACTCTCCAGGTTATCGCTGATCGTCATCGATGACTTCGGACTGAGCACGCTTGGCGAGTCTCAAGCCCAGGATCTGCTCGAGACGCTCGAGGAACGCTACGGCATCGGGTCGAGCATTGTGACGTCGCAGTTGCCGATCAGCGACTGGCATGAGTATCTGGGTGGCGGCCGGATCAGTGACGCCATCCTGGATCGGCTCATCCACAATGCCCATCGCGTTGAACTCACGGCGCGTGAGTCGATGCGAAAAGAGCGCTCCACCTTGATTCATGGCGGACAGTCTGATAGATAACCCAACCACTTGCGTCGCTGCGCTCCGAGGGTGTCCGGCATGACCGGATGGAGTGTCCGCCATGGCCGGAATGCGCACAATGCTACGAAGTGCCTGCGTCTCTGGCACAATGTTTACTCCGAGGGTCCACCGCCACGCCGACAGGCATCGAAGGAAAAAGCGGGTATATAAGCGGGTATCAAACGCCATGTCCAGCATATAAACACTTGTGTAACAAGGAGATACATATACTTTGTTGCTGATGATCGACAATTACGACTCTTTTACTTATAACCTCGTCCAGTATCTGGGTGAGCTAGGCGAAGACGTGCACGTGGTGCGTAACGATGAGATTACGGTGGAAGCAATTGGAGAACTTGCGCCGCAGCGCATTGTCATTTCACCGGGGCCATGCACACCCAACGAAGCCGGGGTGTCGATAGAGACCGTGCGCCACTTCGGCGGCCGTATTCCGATTCTCGGTGTGTGCCTGGGCCACCAGAGCATCGGCCAGGCGTATGGCGGCCGCGTCGTGCGGGCGCAGCGGCTAATGCACGGCAAGACCTCCTGGATCCATCACGGCGGCGAAGGCGTGTTCCGGGGATTGCCCAGTCCGTTTGAGGCCACGCGCTATCATTCGCTCGTCATCGAGCGCGCGAGCCTGCCGGATTGCCTGGAGATCACTGCCTGGAGTGCGGACGACGATGAGATTATGGGTGTGCGGCATAGGGAGTTGGCGGTCGAAGGGGTGCAGTTTCATCCCGAGTCCATTTTGACCCAGTGCGGCCACGAGTTGCTTAAAAATTTCCTGGAATCAAGCACATAGTGAAAGGCACCCTGCCGGAAAGCTTCCGGCAAGGTGCTCACTTTGTGAATGAAGAACTGATCATGGACCTATCATCCGCAATCCGGACTGTGACCGAGCGGCGCGATCTCGCTTCCTCGGAAATGTACGAGGTCATGCGCGCAATCATGACTGGCGCGGCCACGCCTGCACAGATCGGGGGCCTGCTGATCGGTCTGCGCATGAAAGGGGAGACCGTCGAGGAAATCGCCGCGGCCGCACGTGTTATGCGTGAACTCGCGACTGCAGTGCGGGTGTCCGATACCAGCCATCTTGTCGACACCTGCGGCACTGGCGGAGACGGGGCTCATACCTTCAACATCTCCACCGCCAGCGCGTTTGTCGTGGCCGCTGCCGGCGGCCACGTGGCGAAACACGGGAACCGTTCGGTCTCGAGCCGCTCCGGCAGCGCCGATGTGCTCGAGGCCGCAGGCGTGAACATCGATCTCGACACGGCCGAGGTCAGCCGCTGCATCGAGGAGATCGGAGTCGGGTTTTTGTTCGCGCCGCGACATCATGGCGCCATGAAGTATGCCATCGGGCCACGTCGCGAGATGGGTGTGCGGACCATCTTCAATCTGCTTGGTCCGTTGACCAACCCTGCTGCTGCTCCGACCCAGTTGATCGGTGTTTTCAGCGACGTCTGGCTGGAGCCGCTGGCACTGGTCCTGGGTCGCTTGGGGAGCCGGCACGTGCTGGTGGTTCACGCTGAAGACGGTCTCGACGAGATCAGTGTCGGTGCCACAACTCAGGTCGCGGAGCTGAGAGATGGCGTAGTACGTCGCTTCACCATCTGGCCGGAGCAATTCGGCGTGCGTCGCGGTGATGTGCATTCGCTAGCGGTAGGTGGAGCAGCGGAGAGCCTTGCGATGATTTTCCAGGCGCTGGACGATACACCCGGCGCGGCGCGCGATATCGTCGTGCTCAATGCCGGTGCCGCGATCTACGTGGCTGGGTTGGCGCCGGATCTCGCGGCCGGTATGCGCTCGGCTGCCGAGGCTATTGCCAGTGGCGCCGCGCGTGCCAAACTTGACGCTCTGGTGACGTTCACCCGCCAGTTTGCGCCTGCTGGTTGAGAACGTTGGCCGCCGCATCATGCGACTTACCTTAACTACAGAACAGAGCGATACGGGGCCATGGCTGATACTCCGGATGTGCTGAAACGCATCCTGGCGCATAAGGCCCGCGAGGTGGCCGAACGTGCCGAGCGCCTGAGCCTGAGCGAACTCAGTGACCGTGCGCGCTCGGCGGTTGCAACCCGGCCCTTCACGGCGGCCATCCGGGCACAGATTGCGGCGGGCCGCCCGGCGGTCATCGCCGAGATCAAACGGGCGTCCCCGAGTAAGGGGTTATTGCGTGCGGATTTCCGACCTGCGGAAATCGCTGCATCCTACGAACGCAGCGGCGCCACCTGCCTTTCGGTACTGACCGATTCCGAGTTTTTCCTCGGTGCGGACGGGCACCTGCGGGAGGTGCGCCGCTCCTGTTCTCTGCCAGTCCTGCGCAAGGACTTCATCATTGATCCCTATCAGGTCTTTGAGGCACGTGTGATCGGAGCCGATTGTGTGCTGCTGATTGTCGCGGCCCTGGAAGACGCGCAGCTGGTCGAGCTTTCCGAGCTGGCGCTGCGCCTCGATATGGACGTACTGGTGGAGGCGCACGATGCGCCCGAGGTAGAGCGTGCCCTGCGCCTGCGCACGCCCCTGATCGGCATCAATAATCGCGATTTGCGTACCTTTGAAACCAGTCTGGATGTGACTATTGCGCTTCTGCCCTTGGTCCCGCAGGATCGGATCGTCGTAACGGAAAGCGGTATTCACACCCCGGCGGACGTGGCGCGCATGCGCCGCGAGGGGGTGAATACCTTTCTGGTCGGTGAAGCCTTCCTGCGGGCGTCGGATCCGGGCGGGAAACTTGCTGAGCTGTTTGGAACCGAGACGGAGGAGGCAGGTGATGCCAAGCGCGGCGCGCCGTAGACGGGAATCAGATCTTTCCGCGATGCATGGCCTCGTTCCAGTTTCAGGCAGACGGAGTGGTACATGAAAGCAACGGTCAAGTGGGCCGGGGATGCGAGCTTCGTGGGTGAATCGGAATCCGGTCACAGAGTCGTCATGGATGGTGCTCAGGACAGCGGCGGCCGGAATCTCGGTCCGCGGCCGATGGAAATGGTTCTGATCGGAATGGGTGGGTGCACCGCTTTCGATGTAGTGCACATCCTGCGTAAGGGGCGCCACGATGTCACCGATTGCGCCGCCCACATCGATGCCGAACGCGCGAGTGCTGACCCGAAAGTATTTACCCGTATTCACGTTCACTTTGTGATAAGTGGAAGAGAGCTTAAGCCTGAGGTGGTGGAACGCGCGGTGACGCTGTCCGCGGAAAAATACTGCTCTGCTTCGATCATGCTAGCCAAGACTGCAGTGATCACCCATGATTTCGAAATCGTCGACGTCACATGAACGCGCCGTGCCCTGTTGCCGGCCCTGCAACGCGCCTGACGGGCGCGTGTACGGTTATTGTAGGAAGAAGTCGCGAAGACCTGTTCCTCTGCCGGAAGCCGTGGCTGTCGTGCAGCTGGCGCTGTTTGACTGCCGGATTGAGAGGAGCGTGAGTCCATGGATGGAATGAAAGGTCGGCCGGCGTCCACCCTCGGGTTGCGGCATGTAGCACTTCAGGTCCGCAGGCTCGAGGAATGCGAGCAATTCTACACGACGCTGCTCGGCATGCAGGTTGAATGGCGACCGGACGCGGACAATGTCTATCTTACAACCGGTCACGACAACCTTGCGTTGCACCGGGCTTCTCCGGAATTCGTGGCCGCCGCGGGGCAGCGTCTGGACCATATCGGATACATTCTGGCCGCGCCCGGACATGTGGACGAATGGTGCGATTTTCTGCGCGCCCATGGCGTAACGATTATCCGTGAGCCACGCACGCATCGAGACGGGGCCCGCAGTTTCTATTGCCTGGATCCCGACGGCAACAGCGTGCAGGTCATTTTCCATCCTCCCTTGGCCGGTACCGGCGGCGGGTGAAGACAGACGGAGTCGCAATGCTGCCCCGGTACCCGGAAGGTGAATGGCGGGCCAGACCCCCACGGCGCTGGATTGCGTCCAGGTTGTCTTTCCGCGGCGGGTTGCGGTCTATAATTGGTTCGGGGTAAACGTCAGGATTGCGGAAGCTACCCTGCTACCTGCGTATGCCCCGCCCAGGCGTGAGCTAACGGTCGGACGGGGCGTATGGCTTATCGTCGCTATCCCGGACCATGATCCGCATTGCAAGTACAAAATTGGGTGAGTGGAGATGCCTGAAGTCACGAAAATCGAAAGAGAAGTCGCGTATCTGATTGTAGATTCCCTCAATCTGGAAGACGTCGATCCGGGACATATCGATCCGGAGGCGCCGCTGTTCAGGGAAGGGCTAGGGCTGGATTCCATCGATGCCTTGGAACTCGCTTTGGCCATTTCCAAGAAGTATGGCTTCAAGCTGCGGTCCGACGACAAGAACAATACGGATATCTTCAGGTCGCTACGTACGCTGTCCCAGCACGTCGAACAGAATCGTGTTTACTGAACGGTTCAGATGCGCATGCTCGTTGCGGCAGCGGCACCGCAGGCCACTATATTCGGATTGTTCGTCGCAAGTCCGGCGCGCCCTGTTGCCATCAGCCCCGTCCGGCCCGGGCGGGACCTGCGGCCGCATTTGGAATACCTGATCAGGGCTATGTGAGGGGGCAGATGGGAGACTCGCAGGATTTTGCTATATCCAGCGAAGAGCTAGAACTGGCAAGGGCAGTAGTTTCTGCACTTAATCTGGATATTTCGCCGGAAGACATTGATCCAGGGGCACCGCTTTATGGCGAGGGTCTGGGACTGGATT
>DAHXOO010000107.1 GCA_027364845.1 Pseudomonadota bacterium
GTCGCGATATCAGGCTTCTCGACAAACTTTCCGACATGGTAGGCCGCATTGCCCCCATTCGGCGCCTTTGATGTCCCGACGGGTTCAGCCCTTCTGATATATCCGAACCCGGTTTCAGGCGCATGCGGCACGATACCAAAGGTGACCAGTTGACCGTCGCGCGCAAGTGCTGCGCCGTGCGCAACGGCATGCCGGAATGCAACAACGTCCTGAATGACGTGGTCGGCGGGCATCACCAGCATCACAGCATCCCGTCCCTCTTTTGCCAGCGCGAGCGCTGCAAGCGTCATGGCCGGCGCGGTATTGCGCCCGACGGGTTCAAGCAGGATTCCGGCGGTGGTCTTGCCGATCTGGCGAATCTGTTCCGCCACCAGGAAACGGTGCTCTTCATTGCAGATTAACAGCGGATCAGTCACGCTATCGAGCCCATCCAGGCGCACAGCAGTTTCCTGCAACAACGACAGATCTCGTATCAGCGGCAGCAGCTGCTTGGGATAGTGCTCCCGCGACAGCGGCCAAAGCCGGGTCCCGGAACCGCCGGAAAGGATTACCGGGTTGATAGTCACTGGCTTGATTGTCATTTCATGTCAGCCCCAGTTGCTCGATCCAAACCGATCGTCTTTGATGCACTCGACATAGTAAAGGCACGAAAAATTCCTTCAGCTGATCTCAAAACAACGAAGGGGCGAAGACTGTTTGCGTCGTTCATCCCAGTATAGTCCGCGCGTCCGACACGAACCGCGACCCATTGGGGTAGCGTTATTAAGTTGGCTCTTCGGACTTTCGTGTGGGTGAACGCCTGAATGATCATGGGGCACAGCCCACGGGATAGAGATCAAGACCGCCGCAGTGGAAGAGGATCGCGATGCGGTACTGGGCGAAGTTGCGGTAGCCCCGGGCATTCGCTTTGATCAGCTGGATCCGGCCGTTGGTGCCTTCAGCCACGGCATTGGTGATGCGGTGTTTCGTGTAGGCAAGGAGTCCTGGCAGATGGCGCTTCAGGGTCTTGGCGGCGTTAATGATTGCAGGCAGACGGGAGTGGGTCGCCCAGAAGTACCAGCGGTCGAAGAACTTGCTTGCGGAGGCGGTGTAGTGATATCTCCAGAACTCAGCAAAGGCCTCCTTGATCGCCCAGGCACGCCCCACCTTGAGGGTATCGACCTTCAGTGCGGCAAAGTGTTCATGTTGGCGCTCGGTCCAGTTCTTGGGGTTCTTGAGCCAGAGATACTTCGTCTTGGTCAGCGTCTCCTCACCCTGCGCCTTAAGCTCCCGGTGTTCCGCTCGGCGCACGAGATCGACGGCCTTGTTCAATTCCTTCGCACAATGGAACTTGTCGTGCACGATCGAGGCCTGCGGTGCGGCAGCGCGGGTAGCCTCCATGTAGTTCTCCCACATGTCCATCGCGCAGGCAGCAATCCCCTGGCGTTGTGCTTTAGGGATCGTGGACCAGAGGGTGTCGGCCGCCTCGCGCGTGCGGTCAGGCACGACGTCGAGGACCCTTTTGCCCTCGATGTCATGCAGCACCGAGACGTAATCATGCCCCTTCCCGAAGCTCTTCTCATCGAGCCCGACAGTGGTGAGGTGATCGAGCGAGCGGCGCTTCATGCCGCGGGAGACGGCCCGCTCCATGATCCGGTCGACCTGGTCCCAAGAGAGCGCCGTGAGCCATTGCGCCTGAACCTTGCTGCGGCAGGCCTTCAACACCTGGATCGCGAAGGCCTCGAAGAGTTCGGTGAAGCGCGAGCTATCCTCGGCCCAGGCGACCCGGACCTGCTTCACCCCGCACTTCGGGCAGTTCACCCGCGGGACGTCCGCCGTGATAAAGGTTTTCCACTGCATCGTGTTGAGATGCCGCCAGCGCCGGGGCCGGCTGTCGTAGCCCGGTGCCGCACTCCCGCAGCCCGGACACGCGAGCGGAGCATCAGGCCTCCAGCGCACGCGGATGACGATCTCCCCGAGCGGACGGCCAGCAGCCGGTTGTGCAATGTTCACCGCCGTTACTTCCCAAGGCGGGGTGAGGCCCAGAAGCGTTTGGTAGAGTTCGGTATCGCGCATAGGGCACGATACTCACCCGGAGGACGGGGGTTAGGCAAGATCACCCCGACCCACACGATTCCCTGAAGAGCCATTAAGTTAAATGACCCCCGGCAAAGCCGGGGGCTTATATTGTGAGCGCCTCAAAGGCGCGGATCACATCGTGAGCCGCCTGAAGGCGGCAACACCTCCACGAGCTTCATTGGGTCGTAGTGCTCGTCCTCGGTTTCCTGGTTTCGAATGTACGCCCGGACCCTGGCCTCATCCAGACCCACCGTGGAAACGAAATAGCCGCGGGCCCAGAAGTTCTCTGCCCCGTGAAATTGCGGCTTCGCCCACCGTATTTCCTGGCAATCGGGATGGCGCTCTTGCCCTTGAGATAACCCACGACATTGGACACCGCATACTTGGGCGGGATGCTGATGCACAGGTGGACGTGATCTCCCATGAGGTGCCCTTCGACAATTTTCGATTCCTTGTGCCTGGCGAGTTCGCGGAATATCTCACCCAGGTGCCTTCGAAGAACACCAAAGATGCGCTTCTTCCTTCGTTTCGGGATGAACACCACAGGGTACTTACAGTCCCACCTCGTATGACTCAGACTCTGGTAGTCTTTCATCCTATGAACCTCCTTCTCTTGGCGGAGATCGGAGATTCAAGGGTGACCGCGGTATAGGTCAAACCCGGGTGAGTCCCCCGGCAGAGCCGGGGGCTTACCTCTGTGAGTTAATCATCCTTTAATCTAATCCTGCTTCTCAGACACCAGACCATAGCGCTGCAGCTTGTAGTGCAGCGTATTTGGTCGCAGGCCCAGCAGCCGGGCAGCTTCGGATTTGTTTCCTCCACACTGCCGCAGCGCCTGTTCGATAAGCCGCACCTCGATATCCGCAAGCACGTGGTCGAGCGTCTGGTCAGCGGTAGCGGGATCATCCAAGCTCACCCGAAGCTCCCCGGCACCGGCCAGTTCCTGAGCCTGCGACATCGTCCAGCGCTGACGCTCGCTGCGCAGACCCCGATTCTCCTTGCGCAAACTCTCGATCTCCCGCTCCAGATCGGCAAGCCGCTGCCCCAGCGCACGGCTTTCGCGGCGCGTCGCCACAAGCTGCCGGCGCAGGTCCACAAAGTGATCCAGCAGGTTATCGGCAAGGTGGTCGAACAGCTGTTCCACGATCCGGAAATCCCGTGCGGTATAGACCTGATTGCTGAAAGGATCGCCCAGTAGAAGCCAGCCAGCGGCACTCTCACTCGCCGCATGGAACGGAACGATCGCCGCAACGTTGTGCCGTCGCATCGACGCGTATAGGGAAGGCTGGCGGTCCGCGATTTCATTCGCGACCACGATGTGTCGGAGGGATTGCAGTTCTTTTTCCGGAAATCCGACGGGAGCTGGCCCCACTGACATCGCCAGTACCCCTTTACGCGCGCCAACCAGCGCCACTGGACAGCCGAGGGTCTCAGCCAACCGGGAGATCGCTTCCTTCACGGACCGCAACCCGGCGAGTTCCCCGATCATTCCCTGGATGCGTGCGTAGAACGCAGTTTTCCGCCCACGCAGTTTCGACCACGGAATGAAGAATTCAATATCGAAAAGCCGGTACTGATGTGTTGCGTAGGCCGTGACGACGAGAAAAAAAGTAATGGCCAGCGGCAGGTACATCGTCGAGGATATCTTTGCCAGCCTGAAGTGGTTGGCAAGAACAAGATAGAGATTTATGAGCACAAACGGTGACAGCGCAAGCAACCATAGGCGGTTGCGAGTGCGCCGCAGCACCGATTGGCGCGCGTTGCGGGCGCCGTACACAAGGTAGACGACGGTGGCAATGAGGTAGAGCGGCATGTAGGCTTCGAACAAAAAGTAGAGCGGTCCCGCGATGCGCAGGACCGTATAGCCTTCAAAAATACGGAATCCCGCCACCAGCTTGTGCGTAAATAGAAGAAGATATTCAAGCGGCGCGACGGGCAGGTACAACCAGGGCAGGAACGACTTCAGCTGGGCACTGTTGTCCACACTCAACCGCAGCGACAAGTGCAGGATCAGTGCGAAGAAGGCGATCCCAATCGCAAAATAGGCATATCCAAGCCGCACGATGGTGTCGTCCAAGCCGTACCGCGCAAAGTGATTGAACCCCACGAATTCAACCACGTTCTGGAACGACAGCAGGATCAGCAGGCCCAGATATAGACGCGTGGTTGCGTTTCGGGCGGGATAACGGAATGCGAAAGCCAAAAGAACGGCTTTACAAATCAACGCGACCAACGACGGGATGGCATCATAGGTCATAGCTCCTCCTGCTAGACAGCATGACAGCTCGGTCTGGACCGTTCCATCATGTAACCCTTCCGTGACGTATTACTGTTAAAGTATATCATATAATTTTGTGCCTCTACCGCGCAGGGTGCAAGGCCGACAGTTGCTTGTTTATCAGGCCACTTTGGCCCGGGCGGACGCGGTCGGGACTGAGTCGTGGTACTGTCCGGCCGCGTTCGGGCGAGTGGCCACGCGGGCGCGCCGCGGGACAGCTACAGCGGGAAACTGCAGCGACGGATGGGGATCGACAAGCAGGAAGCGATACAGGCTCATTCCACTGATCGGATCCACCGGATAGCGAGCCGCCAGCAATTGATGCGCCTCGAGGAGCTGAAGGCTGATCAGATAGCCCACTGCATGTGAGTATTCATAGTAAATGGGGGCGCTTAGCTTGCTGAAACACAGTACCGACTCGTAGAAGTCTGCGTGCTGCGGCTTGCACGACGCGACCAGCCGATCCAGACCCTCATTGTAGAAGCAGTATTGCATACCCCAAGCCATCAGCCAGAGAACGATCTGCGGAGCGACACGCGAGCGCCGCGTTGCCAGACACGACACCTCGGCGAGCGTTTCGCCAGCAGCGCGTAACCGGCCCATGAGCGCCGGCTGGGCGGTGTCGGACGGCAGGCCTTGCGGATTGTCACGGATGATGCTCAGTGTACCCAGAACCTCCCCATCCTTGATTGCTACCCAGGCCACGCGATGTGGCGAGTGCAGGTATCGGTTTGTTTCGAGCTGTGTCTCGTCCGACTCCCAGAAGCCATCTTCGACGTAGTTCTGGTAAACCAACCGGTTGGCGGCCTCTGTCTCCGGCCCACCTTCGGCCAACCGGATGACGACTCCTGATGGAATAGTCGGGATGCGATTCCTTGCCATGACTCCTCCTTAATTTCAAATGCGCAGCCGAAACCGAGCGCGCAGCAATCACTGGCTGGATCCAACCTTGACCATCCGGATCCTGGATAGGTGCCTTAACTACAGCATGGAAGGGTCTGGTTTTCAAAAAATTGACGAATGCTAAGGACGTAATCAATTAAATTGATTAATAAACAATGA
>DAHXOO010000108.1 GCA_027364845.1 Pseudomonadota bacterium
TTTCGACTCAGCAGCTCGCTACGGGAGTGTCTTTGGCCTTTTGGGCCAGAACGGCGACAGCAAGAGCACGATCATCAAGATGTTGACGGCACTTTTTTGGCCGACTTTCGGTACGGCATGGGCGGCAGAGCCTGACTCATGCAGCAACTTCTTCGATACGCGCCGGTCATCGAAGGTCTCGTTGTTCCGCGCACGCGCTACGATTCTTGCTTGCACGCATTCTTTCCGTCTGAGCCGATGGCATCTTCTGCCGCGAATGCAAGTTGTGGCTGGAAAGGTAAAGGTGCGATGAGGCGAGTGCATTGGATCTCAGTGGGTTTGCTGTCTGCATGGGCGGGGCTTTCGGCATGCAGTTTCGAGCCTGCTCTTCATCTACCCCAGGTACCTTCCAGTGCCGGCTACACAGCAGGACGGCCTCCGCATCAAACCACAGGTACCACGGGTACGGGCGGGGTCTCCCAGCAATTCGTGTACGGTCGTGCTCTTACCCGGGAATGGTGGGGACTCTTTCATTCCATACGACTTGATGAAGCTGTGCAGCGGGCACTGCGAAATAGTCCAACCATTGCAGCGGCCCAGGCCCAACTGCGCGAGGCGCAGGCCAACATGCAGGCCAACGCCGGCATTTTCTACCCCCAGATCAGCGCGAATCTCGGGGCATCGCGGCAAAAAAGTTCGGGGGCGACCTTCGGCGGGCGTTTCCCCGGATTCACCTATTCGCTATTCACCGGCGGCGTTGGTGTTACCTATTATCCGGACATCTTCGGTATCAATCGCCTAATCTACCGGGGCAGCAAAGCCCAGACAGAATATCAGCGCTACGAACTGGCGATGGCCCGCCTGACCCTTACTGGGAATGTGGTCAATACGGCCATTGCCGAGGCAGCCACCCAAGCCCAGATTGCCGCCACCGAGGAGATTATCGCCCGTAATCGCGATCTTCTCACGCTCACCGAGGCACAATATCGGGGCGGTGGATCTCCCTACGTCAACGTCCTCGCCCAGCGAGCGCAATTGTTGGCGAACCAGGCAACTCTTCCGCCGTTGCAGCAACAACTTGCAGTGTACCGGCACCTGATGGCTATCCTGGAAGGGGCGTCTCCCAGCCAACGGCGGGAAAAACCCTTTACGTTGGACGATCTCGTATTGCCGGAGCAAATCCCGGTTGCGCTGCCTTCAACCCTGGTCCAGCATCGCCCGGACATCAAGGCTGCGGAACAGCAGATGCGCTACGCCCTGGCCCAGATAGGCGTCGCCAAGGCACAGTTTTTTCCGATCGTGACCCTGTCTGCGTCCGCCGGTACCAGCAGTCCCACGACCGGTGCATTTTTCGACTCTTCCAGCGGCGTGTGGGGTATTGCCGCGGCTTTGTCGCAGCCCATTTTCGAGGGGGGAAAGCTGAAGGCCCAGGAAAAATCGGCCTATGCAGCGTACGACACCACCTTCGCCGTCTACAAGAGCACCGTTCTCGGCGCCTTCCAGCAGGTTGCCGATGCGCTGCGTGCTCTCGAGCACGATGGGGCGGCGGTACAGGCCCAATACCATTCCTTGCAAACCGTGCAGCAAGAGATAAAAGTCGCGGAGGCGGGCTACCAGTCCGGTACCACCGACTACCTATCCTTGCTCAATGCCGAAATCGCTTATCAAGGCGCGCGCATCGCCTCGGTGCGTGCCGTGGCCCAGCGCTATCAGGATACCGCCGCCCTGTTTGTGGCCTTGGGCGGTGACTGGTGGAAAGGTGCGCGCCTGTCGGGCGGATCGCTGATTCCGCCACGTCAGCAGCCACGGGGGCTTGAGCAGACCGGATCCACGGGGGTGAAGCCATGAACGGACTGCTACGCCTGGCGCTCAAGCTTCTGCTCAGCGATCGCGGGAAGTTCGTTACGCTGGTTATCGGGATCACCTTTTCCGTATTTCTAATGATGCTGATGACGTCCATGTTCTTCGGGATCATCGAGCATTCTGCCGCCAACATTATCAATGTCGGCGCCAAGATGTGGGTGATGGACCCGGATGTGCAGACGCCGCAAAACAGTATTCCGATGCCTGATTATGTGCTGGATGCAGTGCGCAGCATTCCGGGCGTGGACTACGCGGTACCCCTCTACGTTGGCGCTGGTCTGGTCCGGCTCCACAACGGTACGTATCAGGCCGCCACCGTCATCGGACTCGACGATGCGACTCTCTTTGGCCGCCCGAACCTTGTCAGCGGCAACATGCTGGATATTTACAAGAACGACGCCTTTATCGCCGTGCAGGATCCCAGCTACGCGAAGCTCGGCAGCCCGAAGATCGGCGCGACCTTCGAGATCAATGATCACCGCGGGATCATCGCCGGCATCGCGCGCGTTTCCGTGGGCAGTCTGTTCGGCTTGCCGACTCTGTACACCACCTATAATCGAGCGACACAGGATCTGCCTTCCACTCGCTATCTGACGTCGTTCATCCTGGTTCGGCAGAAAAGCGACAAGGACATTCCTGTCATCGAGGCGCAGGTGAAAAAGCTCGGATACCTCGCCCTGACAGATAAGGAGTTCATTGCCCGCAACGAC
This sequence comes from Pseudomonadota bacterium, assembly GCA_027364845.1. Taxonomy (GTDB): domain Bacteria; phylum Pseudomonadota; class Gammaproteobacteria; order Acidiferrobacterales; family UBA6901; genus JAJYCY01. The sequence continues at coordinate 2,553 of DAHXOO010000108.1, forward strand.
AGCTTTTACGAGTTTCAAACCGCATTGGGCACCAACATTCTGATCATGACTCTCATCAGCTTCATTGTCGGGCTGTCTATCGCCGGGGAGACCTTTTATATGTTCGTTCTGGACAACCTCGAACGCTTTGGGGCGCTGAAAGCTATCGGCGCCAAGAGCCGCGAACTCATTCAGATGATCCTATTCCAGTCCATGGTGGTCGGTTTTCTGGGATTCGGCTTAGGAGTGCTGTTGTCGTCGGCGCTCGTCGCCTTTGGCAAGCTCAGAATACCCAACTATGCGGCCGTCATCACTTATCAGAATCTTTTCATGGCGTTCGTGATGGTTCTGATCATCACCGTCATTTCCGCCTACATCGGAATCAGAAAAGTGATCCGTATCGATCCTTTCGATGTGTTCAGGGGCTGACCATGATTGTTAGCGTCCAAGAAGTCACCAAATGGTTCGGCGAGGAGCCGGCCCGCACCTACGCGATTCGGGACGTAAGTTTCGGTGTGAACTATGGCGAGATGCTGTATATCGTGGGGCCGTCGGGCTCTGGTAAGACCACGCTGCTCAGCGTCATCTCCGGCATTCTCCGTCCCAATGCCGGCAGCGTGACAGTCGAAGGCAAGGATATCTGGACCCTGGGCACGGATGCGTTGGCGGATTTCCGGCTCCACGGCGTGGGTTTCGTCTTTCAGGATTACCATCTCTTTCCACGACTGACTACCGTCGAGAACGTGGCCGTGCCGCTTATCCTGCGCCGCGCGCCCTGGGAAGAAAGTCTGCAGAAGGCACGCAAGTTCCTGGAGATTGTGGGGCTCGCAGGCAAAGGCGAGCTGCCACCACAAAAACTCAGTGGTGGTGAGCAGCAGCGGGTGGCCATCGCCAGAGCTATTGTCGCGGAACCGGATCTGTTGATTTTTGATGAACCCACGGCTTCACTCGACGGGGATACCGGAAAAAAGATACTGGCTTTCGTGAAGAACAATATTCTGAATGAACGGCGCGCCATCATCGTCGTTACCCACGATGACCGGATTTATGAATACGCTTCGAGAATTATCCACATGGAAGACGGACGTATCACTGACCATACGGGAGTCGGCCCATGAAACAAAGAATCCTCTTTGCCGTGGCCTTTCTCGGCATAATCGTAGGTCTAATGAGTGCCTATCTGTACCGGCAAGAATTGCCGGTACACGCGCCACTGGCGCCCAGCCGCGATCCATATGCAAACGGCATTTACGCCGAAGGCATCATCCAGAGTCCGCAGGAGAACGGCGAGAACATCAATATCTTTCCCGAAGTGGGTGGCACGGTTACCAGCATATTCGTGCACGAAGGCGAGGCCGCAGCAAAAGACATGCCGTTGGTGGCGATAGACGATTCAGTGCAGAAAGAGATCGTGGCCGAGGACAAGGCTAAGATTGGCGCGGCACGGGCCACTCTGATCTATCAGCAGGATCAGCTGGCCATCCTCAAAAAGGAGGAGGGTATCGATCCCAGGGCGGTGAGTCGGATGACCCTGGTGAACACCCAGGACAATGTCCTCGTAGCGCGGGAGAATCTCAAGGTGGCGGTCAGCACCTACGCCGCCGACAATGCCGTTCTTAATAAGTATGTACTCCGTGCTCCCGTCATGGGCACCGTACTGCGCGTTGGTGCCGCGGTGGGCAGCTATGTCTCCTCGCAAGGTGTTTATGGTACCTATACCGAGGGCATGGATCCGGTAATAACCATGGGCCGGCAAAGCCCCTACATGCAAGTGCAGTGCTATCTGGATGAGATCCTGGTGCCGAGGCTGCCGTCGACTTTGACCATGGTCGCGAAGATGTTCGTAAGGGGCGCAAATGGCGCTAGTATCCCCTTGGAGTTCGTCAGAATACAGCCTTACGTAATACCGAAGATCGAGTTGTCCAATCAACGAACAGAAAAGGTGGACGTGAGGGTGTTGCCCATTATTTTCAGGTTCAAGCCTCCAAAGGGAGAAAACATCTTCCCCGGGGAGCTGGTGGATGTTTATATCGGGGCGAAGTCATGACCGTGGTGTGTATGGTGGCGCGGTGTTTATCGAATGCCGCTGGCTCGCCGAGCCTTTGCTGGAATTGTGCCGGCCCACTCCGTTTCCCATCGCAAGGTCTATGAACTTTACGTCATGATCAAAGAGGCGCGCCTGGGTTTCGCATGAAATTTTTTGTATTTCGCGACCCGGCGATCTCAGGCTTCCAGTGGACGGACGCTGGCGATCATGACGTTCCATGCCTCAAGGGCCTCGGCAATGGCAACCGCTTCGTCCTTGCCAGTCGCAGGAACCGCCGGACCGATCTGCCCGCATATGGGGCAGATCACGCGGTAGATGATTTCATCACGCCCATCCGCGGTGCGGTGGGTCTCACGGTGTACATCGGCTTCTGCGCCACAGGTGCAATGTCTTTTTCTCATAATTCCGGAGGAGAGTGCCGAGTTGGTTGCATTGTTGTATGAATAGTGTACCGCACCGGTTTGATCCCGTGAATGCCCCTCTCTAGCTGTGTTATAAGGGCTGATTGGTCTGCGCTTTTTACAAAAAAAGTCTTGCGCGTTGTGGCTGTGGTTGGCTGCTGACTCCTTATATTCTATCTATTACACACAAGTTTGAAGGACGACCAGTCAGAAAACGATGAACATCAGCGTGTTCGATCTATGCGTTACACAGATGCCGGTGAAAGTCGCGCGTCAGCGGATAGATCCAGAT
>DAHXOO010000109.1 GCA_027364845.1 Pseudomonadota bacterium
GTAATAATCCACCGGCAATAGCTCGGTCTGACGGGCTTCGAGCCAGCGCTTGGCCGCACTCGCCTGACACTTGGGGCAATGCCGGTTGCGGCAGGAGTTGTAGGCGATCTCGTCATGCGCACAAGCGGGACAGTGCAGCACATGTCCCCCCAGCGCCGCGCTGCGGCACTGCTCGATGGCGGACATGACCTTGAGCTGACCCAGACTCAGGTGAGCGTACTGAGTCTGTCGCCAGGCGGGCCCGTGGGCGCGGAAGATATCCGCGACCTCCAGTGCGGGACGCACGATGATCCCAATCTATGCGGGAGGCAGGGTCTCCAGCGGGCTGATCACCTCGCGCAATAGATCGGTGGCCACCTGTGCATAGAGTGCCGTCGTGTCCAATTTCTTGTGCCCGAGCAAAACCTGAATCAGCCGGATATCGGTCTTTTGTTCCAGCAAGTGCGTGGCAAAACTGTGACGTCTATGCCGACATCGGCATAGGCGCCACTATTCCGAGTCCCGGAATATGCCGAGACGTATTGGCCGGCGCCTTGCATCAAGGGAAAGTTGGCAAAGTTTGCTCGGCATAGTTTCATCACCAACCACACTTCGTGGTGCTACTGGAGATGATTATGACTCAGACATTCAGGGATCCGTGCCGAGAGGCGCAGAAGGGTTCACTTTCAGCGCTCGTTCAGGTTTTTGTTGAGCAACAACGGGATCAGGGATACACAGCGGCTTCGGTGAAGGCATCGGCCCGGTTAGTCAATGACTTCGTGGCCTGGCTCGATCAACGCGGGATTGATGGCCAGTGTCTCTCAGCGACCCATGTGGCTGACTACCTCGATGATCGCTGGCAGCAACACCGCCGCCACCGCGGCGACACCTTTACACTTCATGGGTTTGCTCGGCTCATTGCACCAGAAGGGTATCAGGCAAGCTCCAAACGGGGGGCTGCGATTACGCCGGCACTTCGAACTCTTCAGGAATTCGAGCAGTATCTGTTGCGCGAACGCGGACTCGCCACTGCGACGATTCGCTTGTACGGCGATTCGGTCGGGCGCTTTCTTGAGAACGCCTTCGGCGACGCAGAGGTTCGGCTCGATCGGCTCACGGCAACTGATGTCATTCGCTTCGTACAGGCTGATGCGGCACGCTTGCACCATCCGAAGCGTGCTCAGGTTATGACCACAGCTCTGCGCTCGTTCCTGCAGTATGGCCGCTATCGCGGCGATATCGTTGCGGACTTGCATACCTGTGTTCCGACAGTGGCGAACTGGTCGATGGCCGGGATTCCCAAGACGATATCGACATCACAAGTGCAAAGTTTGCTTGCAGGATGCAATCGGCAAAGTGCCGCCGGTCGTCGTGACTATGCAATGTTGCTGTTGATTTCCCGACTCGGATTGCGTGCTGGGGAAGTAGTTGACCTGACGCTGGATGATCTCGATTGGACCGAAGGCATTCTTCGCATCCGCGGCCCGGCACAACGTGTCGACTGCCTGCCACTTCCTGCGGATGTCGGAACTGCCTTGGTTGACTATTTGCGACATGGACGGCCCGCGTGCTCTGTACGCAACGTGTTCATCCAAATCCATGCACCCCGGCGTGCACTGCTTGGGCCGAGTGCCGTCAGTTGCATAGTGCGACGTGCCCTGCTGCGCGCAGAAATCGATGCGCCCACCAAAGGGGCACATCTGCTGCGCCATTCCCTGGCTACGCAGATGCTCGGCGGTGGCGCCTCGCTCGCCGAAATCGCAGAGATTCTGCGACATCGCAACCCGCAGACCACCACAATCTACGCGAAGGTCGATCTTGTGTCGTTGCATACATTGGCCCTTCCTTGGCCGGGAGGTGTGCAATGAAGCCATTGACCAAAGCGATCCACGACTATCTCGCGTTGCGTAGAAACCTGGGGTTCAAGCTTCGCGACGCCGGGATGGTGCTCGATAAGTTCGCAGCGTTCATGGAGCAGCAGAACGCCGAGTGCGTCACCACACAACTGGCGCTGGAATGGGCACAGCTGCCAACCAATGCGCAGCCAGCACTCTGGGCACAGCGCCTGAGCTACGTGCGATGTTTCGCACGCCATCATGCCGCCAGCGATCCGAATACCGAGGTTCCGCCGCCTGGCTTGCTGCCGTTTCGCCCAGTACGTGCCCATCCCTACCTCTATTCGAACGCGGAGGTTCAGAACCTGCTCGAACATGCATTGCTACTGTCACCAGACACGGAGTTGCGACGTTGGACTTACCACGCACTGCTGGGTCTTTTGAGCGTGACAGGTATGCGCGTGGGAGAGGCGCTACGACTGAGGCTTGACGATGTCGATCTCGACAACGGGGTGCTCACGGTGCGCGGTACCAAGTTTGGCAAATCCAGACTGGTGCCGATTCACACCACGACACGGGACGTACTTGCAAATTATCGGACGCGGCGAGCCAGCTCTTTGGGCGACTGCGATGCAGTTCATTTTTTTGTGACCAGAACGGGTCATCAACTTGATGGCGGCGACGTCCATCGCACCTTCTACCACTTGTCACGCCAAGTCGGACTGCGCGGGATGCATGATAGCCACGGACCGCGCCTGCACGACTTTCGCCATCGATTCGCTGTCGAGACCCTGCTTGGTTGGTACCGTTCAGGCCAAGATGTCGAGCGGCGCCTGCCAGTACTGTCGACCTACCTCGGTCATGTGCATGTGAGCGACACCTACTGGTACCTTAGCGCCCACCCCGAACTCATGACGCTGGCAATGTCCCTTATGGAGCAACGCTGGGAGGCACAGACATGACCACGCCCAGCTTCCCCTCGCTCCTGCAAGCTTTTTTTACAAGTCGGCTGATGCAGCAACGTCAGGCCAGCTCTCACACCATCGGTTCTTACCGTGACAGCTTCCGGCTTCTTTTGCAGTTCGCGCAAAAGAAGCTCGGCGTTGCGCCGCAGAAGTTGACCCTTGAGCAAGTCGACGCACCGTTGATCGCCGCATTCCTCGACGATCTGCAAGCCAGTCGCGGCATCAGCGCAGGAAGTCGAAACCTGCGACTGACCGCCATTCGCTCGTTCTTTCGGTATGCGTCTTTCGAGATGCCATCGCACTCGGCACAAATCCAGCGTGTGCTGGCAATCCCGAACAAGCGCTGCACCCGCACGCAGATCGGATTTCTCATGAGAGAGGAAATCGATGCACTTCTGCACACGCCCGACCTGTGCACGCATTCGGGACGACGTGATCATGCGCTGATACTGCTGGCCGTTCAGACCGGATTGCGTCTTTCCGAGATCATCGGCTTGTGTCGCAGTGACTTTTGTTTGAGCACAGGCGCCCATGTGCGTGTCGTCGGCAAGGGCCGCAAGGAACGCTCCACGCCCCTGACCAAGGCCACAGCAGATGTCCTGCGAGCCTGGCTGCGTGAGATCGAACCCGGCGATGATGCGATCGTCTTTCCCAATGCGCGAGGCGGTCGGCTGAGTGCAGATGGTGTCCAGTACCTGCTGGCCAAGCACGTTGCGCATGCCGCTCAGACGTGTACATCGCTGGCGAAAAAGAAAGTGACTCCGCATGTGCTGCGTCACACGATGGCTATGGAACTTCTGCAGGCAGGAGTTGAACGTAGCGTGATCGCCTTGTGGCTCGGACACGAGTCAATTGAGACAACACAAATATATCTCGATGCAAATCTGGAAATGAAGCAAGCCGCGCTAGATAAAATTGAACCACAACCCGGGCGGATCGGCCGCTATCGACCCGAAGACCAACTGCTGGCCTTCCTCAAGTCGCTATGAAGCCATGGAATATGCCGACTGTAAACCCTACGCGATGCTTCTGAACTCAATGCCAGTACGTGGACCGCCTATTTCACTCGGCATATTCCGGAACTCGGGATAGTGGCGTAGGTCATGGAGACGTGGTGCTGCGTGGCCGCCACGATTTACCCAGTTCAGACTGTCGCGCAGCATATTGAAGACGCGATGTACCTGGCGGACGCAGAGAGGTTCCCCAAGTCGTCGGCCACGGCTACTGATCAGGAATGGCATCTCAGCGATGGTGGCAACATGCCGCGCACGTTGTCGGCGGTATTTCATCAACGCGGCAACCGCAGTTGGGTGAATCGGTAACTGTCGCGACTTGGCGAACTTGGTTTGCCGGATGGTGAGCATTCCAAGCTTGAAGTTGACATCGGTATCAAGCAGATGGATGGCTTCCGAAACCCGCAGCCCAGTTGAGGCCATCAGGCCAAACAGGGTTTCATAGGTTGCAGGTCGAATGCTGCCTGGAGGTCCGATCTGGCGGGCAGCTGCGAGCAATTGAACGATTTCATCATCATGGAAGATGTGTGGAGCGACACGGCCTGCCTCCGGTCCGAAGACTGATTCCTCTGGAACTTCGGTCTCCGGTTCGAACTGCTTCAGGTAACGCGCGAAGTGGCGAACTCTGGCAAGCCGGGCAGCCCAAGTTGCCGGTGTTTCATGGTGCCATTTATCATGGCGCGCCCACTCGATCATGAGATCGGCTGTTAGTGGGCCATGGTGATGCCGAGTCGCAACGTAGCGGGCAAACCCGGCCAGCAGCGTATCCCGCGAATGCAGCTCGAAACCGAGGCGGTGCCGCTCGGCAAGATAGTCGTTGATCCGCTGCTGCAATCCGATGCGCGCATTCATGATGCGCTCCCGGGCCATGGCAGGGCAACGGCTGCCAGCTTCGGCGTGTCGAGCTTGGCGTAGATCAGGGTGGTATTGAGCGAGCGGTGGCGGAGCAGATCAGCGACTTCCTTGAGCGAACTACCGTTCTCAACCAAGCGACAGGCAAAGGCGTGGCGCAGTGCGTGTGAACGTGTATGCGTCACGCCGATGCGCCGATACGCCCATCGGATCACGCCTCGAACTGCACCGGCAGTCATAGGTCGATCATGATCACCGAGATGTGGAACGAAGACCGAAGGGTTGGCAGTACGCGGCCTCTGATTCTGGAGATAGTCCACCAGCGCCTGCCCGGTTTCCATCGGCAAAGGCAGTACGTCCTGCCGTAGTGACTTTGTACCCCGTAGCGTTACGATGCCGGCACGCCAGTCGATGTCGCTGATCTTCAGGCTCGCTATCTCGCACGACCGCAGCCCCATATCCAACGCGCAGCGAATGATGGCGTAACCTCGCTTGGGCCAACGAACATCGTCGGTGAATGAGTTCAGCAGGCGCTCGATTTCCTCTGGCTTGAGCGCGCGCGGCAATGACGCCAGCTTCCAGTGGACGGGATTCAGGATGCCGGCGGTG
>DAHXOO010000010.1 GCA_027364845.1 Pseudomonadota bacterium
GTACAATAGGACAACTTATTGTTTGACGGTGCCTTAATACGCCCGGAAACAAGCGCTGAAGATAATTTGACAATATGGTATCAGCGAACTCAGCCGACATTCGCGGCGATGCCGAACGCCTATTAAGGGTACTTTGGAAACAATAGCTGCACGATAAATTACAGGCGTAGGTCAGGATCAGATATAAGGTCCCTCTTTTGTGGCGATTGCTTGGCGCTTGATTCCGATCTATCAAACCCGCGACCTGGCTCCGAAATGACAGAAACTCATCGTCCAATGAGTTCTCGGTGATATGGCCTCTTTCAAGAGCGTGATGAATTTCTGCGGCCGAGAGGAAGGAAAAATCGTTATTCTCTACCCAGCGCGCAACATCATTCGTGGAGGCCAGATCAATACATAGGCTAGCGCCGTTATAGATAAGGGAAGTCCCGCCACCGATTTCGACATGATTAAAATAGTTGCTGAGGCGCAACATCCCCTCCTGATTTATTCACGGCTCACAGACGTGGAGGAAAAGGTAATTATTCGGGACGACTCGATCTTGGCACACACCGCCGAAGACATGCATCCCAAATAACTAGCATCTCAGTTCCTCTTGATGCTACTAACCCTAGTTGATCGCTACACGTAAGGCTGCACGGACACGGCGGCGGATGCCGCCATCATCCCCGAACCCCGCAATCGCACGGCGGATCGTCAACACAGCTGCCATGCTCGTCGTATGAACCGATGAGAGTGCCCAATGAGACTCCCGCACCATCATTCGGGCTCACACTATGCTTATCAGCAGTAAAATTAATCGGTACGATGCGTGCAGTTGGGATGGTGGTGGTGATAACGGCAGGGTGGGTCGAGATCTGATCAACCGATGACTTATTCATGTCCATTTCTCCTAAATAATACGGGATAACGCAACATGCCGCGACAATTCAACGTCGTTTCTAAAATCATGTAATGCTGAAATTTATAATGCATATATATGATTATACTGCATAAATATGATTGTCAATACTTATTATAAGGGTAATATTTTTATAGGTACCCGGTCCGGCATCCGGTTCCATCACCTTGGGCACGCCGACCTCGAAGCCGCTGCCCCTTTAGTCTTTCCGGGATTCCCGGTTACGGCTCGAGTCGAGAGATGCTGTGCCGCCTGGATTCGACGCTCGACCTTCAGGTTATGGGTGAACCGCCTGCCCACAGCATTGCAAACCGCAACACACGCATAACGCTGTGTCACTCATTCGAACGATCTGAGAAATGGACTATGATCGTTGCATCTTCACCGGCGGCGTTGCCGGGGCAAGTCCAGGAACCGGCTGATACCGATGGTTCGCGCCATTCAGGGCATATTGTCTTGGCTGGCCGCAGTCACGGGCGCCAGGCGCGGCCACTTTCGCCGTACTGCGAGATCGGCGACAGCATGAATGCAACAGTATCGTGCACTGCCATACACGGGATCGCTCCGTGCTGACGGGGAAACCAGGAAACTCGGGACGGATCATCCGCTAACGCTGCCTGGCCGCCATCGGCGTGCACCGCTCGCGGGCTCGAGGCCCAGTTTGCGCCATGGACGCCTCTTCGGCAGCTCTGCCACCGCGAGTCGCTGCTGCCCGCCCCGAGTTAAGGCGGGCGCAAACCCCGCTAGCCTACTTTACTGTACCTGGACGGGACTCGGCGGCCGACATACTGATGAGATAGGAAACAATCCGCAGGCAGCGTCGCTGGCCGCCGGCAATGGCGGGGTCGGTCACGTAGCGGCCGTCGACTACGAACGTAGGCACCGAGTCGATGCCATAAGGCACTTCCATCGCTGCCGTACGCCGCACGTCGGCGTCGACACTGAAGGAACTGTATGTGTTCAGGAAATGCTGCTTGCTGATGCCGTATTTGGCTACAAACGCTGCGACGTTGTTGACGTCGTCCATATCCTTATGCTCGACATGGATCGCGCGGAAAAATGCGCTATGCACCTTGTCGGTTATCCCCAACGCCTGGAAAGTGAAGTAGGCGCGCGCTGCCGGAGCCCAGGCAGAATTGAAAACGGCGGGTGTACGCACGAATTCTGCATCGAGCGGCAGCTTTCTGAGCCAGTTCTCCAGCAGCGGTTCGATATGGAAACAGTGCGGGCAACCGTACCAGAAAAATTCCCGCACCTCGATCTTGGAACCAGTGGTCATCGGCTGCTGCGGGATCACCCTGTAGTCGATGTCCCGCAGGTATTTCGCGTACCCGATGCCTGGAGTGACGACCGCTAACAGCAACAGCAGCTGGATGATTCTTTTCATTGGAAAATTTCCTCCTTTCCTGATTCCGCTTAGACGGCAGGGAGGTTAGTGAAAAATCGTCCACCTTGCAACGGCTCTTTTGTTTTCCATGGTGAATTTCAGTATCCTTAAACGCACCGGTGACCCCGGGGTGCATTAGGACCATCTCTGTGACTAACTCATCGAAGATCGATCTGACGCAGTTTCTCAATCAGCAATACCTGTGCGAGTCCTTGACAGTTCGCGAGATCGAGACCTTGCTTGAATTTACCGAGCTCGCCCATTTCGCGCGCGGTCAGATCATCGCCGACGTGGGGGAGGTCGGTGAAGCGCTTTTTTTCGTGATCAAGGGCGAGACCGCGCTGTACTTCGAAGATCGTGGCACCGAACATGAGATCGGGCGGGTTGGCGAAGGCGAGCTGATGGGGGAAATGTCCTTCTTTGACCGAAAACCCCGTTCTGCCCGAATCCGCGCACGCGCCGACGATACACAGATTCTGGTTTTGACCCGGGCAATGTACAGGCGTCTACGGGTGGAGCACCCGTACATTGCGGTGAACCTGCTGGAGCACGCGATCATCAGCCTGGACCATCTTTTCCGCCACCTGTCCAATGACATCGCTACGTTCTCGCAATACATATTCGGCGTAGGCAAGAAATAGCCGCTGGGGGCGCGCTTAGTGGCCGTTATCAACCGCCCAGGGTGGAATCAAATTTTGCTCTATCCCGAGGTGATCCAGCACACGCGCCACCACAAAGTCCACGAGATCCGAAATGCCGCGTGGGTGGTGGTAAAACCCCGGACTCGCCGGAAGTATCAACACCCCCAGGCGTGCCAGCTTGAGCATGTTCTCGAGGTGGATCGCAGATAGCGGCATTTCGCGTACCACCAGAATCAGCCTGCGCTGCTCCTTCAGCGCCACATCGGCCGCGCGCTCGATGAGGCTGTCGCTCGCACCATTGGCGATGGCCGACAAGGTTCCGCTGGTGCACGGGCATACCACCATCGCCTGAGGCGCGCTGGAACCACTCGCCGGAGGCGAAAGCCACTGGTCACGGGCCAGCACCCTAAGCTGCCCGGCACCGGCCTGATAGCGCTCGGCCAGATAGCTTTGCATCTCCGCCGGACGTCCTGGCAACTGCAGCTCGGTTTCCTGGGCGATAACAACCAGCGCTGGCGCCGATACCATGAGATATACGGTTTTTCCGGCCGCGATCAAGCATTCCAGCAGTCGCAGTCCGTACTGCGCTCCTGAGGCGCCGGTCATCGCCAGTGCTATGGCGTCAGATTGCCGGAGGCCAGCGGTCATGGTTTGACCTGCCCCAGGCGCTCCAGAAGCCGCTGGTGGATGTTGTCGAAGCTACCGTTGCTCATGACCAGCACATGGTCGTCCGGAGACGCCTCCGCGGCCAGGGCAGCTACCATATCCTCAACCGAGTCATACACGCGAGCGCGAGCACCATTCACCGGCACTCCGCCATCCCGTGGCAGCTGCTTCCGGTTCAGCTCGGTTGCCACAGCTCCGAGGTCCCACTTCAAGTCGGCGCTCCGATACAGCAGCACCTTGTCTGCGGCATCCAAGGCAGGGGCAAGCTGGTCACGATGGACGCCGAGGCGCATGGTGTTCGACCGGGCCTCGAGAACGGCGATCAGGCGCTGTGATCCGATGTGCGCTCGCAGCGCGTCGATCGTAGCAGCGATCGCAGTCGGGTGATGTGCGAAATCGTCGTAGACGGTAACCCCACCGACCGAGCCGCGAACTTCGAGACGCCGTTTCACGTTGCGGAATCCGGCAAGTGCGTCTGCCGCGACGGCAGGAGGCACGCCCGCGTGGCGGGCAGCGGCAATCGCCGCCAGCGCATTAAGCACATTGTGCGCTCCGATCAGAGACCACGACACGAGGCCCTGATCTGTCTCTGCGAGGCGGACCTGGAACCGGCTGCCGTCGGCTTCAAGCAGCCGGGCATTCCAGCCGCGCGCATCATTGAAACGCTCCACTGGCGTCCAGCATCCGAGCGCGAGCGTGGCACGCAGGTTCGCATCGGCACCATTGACCACGAGCAGGCCGCTGCCCGGCACTGTGCGGATCAGGTGGTGGAACTGGAGCTTGATCGCCTCCACGTCGGGAAAAATGTCGGCATGGTCGTATTCCAGGTTGTTGAGGATCAGGGTGCGTGGCCGGTAATGGACAAACTTCGAGCGCTTGTCGAAGAAGGCTGTATCGTACTCGTCTGCTTCGACAACAAAAAACGCCGACGACCCGAGGCGCGCGGAAACCCCGAAGTTCTCCGGAATTCCGCCCACCAGAAATCCCGGTGCCAGACCGGCACATTCCAATATCCACGCGAGCATGCTCGTCGTAGTTGTTTTGCCGTGGGTCCCGGCGATGGCCAGTACCCACCGCCGCGCCAGCACATGATCGGCCAACCATTGTGCACCAGACGCATACGGCAGGCCGAGGTCCAATACTGCCTCGACCTCGGGATTACCGCGTGACATGGCATTGCCGATCAAGACCAGGTCTGGCTTTGTTTTCAGGTTTTCCGGACCGTAGCCATCGATCAGCTCTATGCCACGCTCTTCAAGCTGTGTGCTCATCGGCGGGTATACCTTCGTATCCGAGCCAGTCACGCGGTGACCGAGTTCCCGTGCCAGCACCGCCAGCCCACCCATGAAACTGCCCCCGACTCCCACGATATGAATATGCATCAGGGCATACCCGGCATAGGAAATAGCAGCAGTAGTACCAACCCCGAGAACATCATGCAGGCAACACTTATGAATGCGCTGCGCCCCACGGGCAGCTCGAGCGCATGGTGCATCACGTTGGTCATGATTGCCAGGAACCACACGGTCATTCCGACCCCAAGGAGCAGCGCCCAGTTACCGCTAGTGGGTGCATTCGGGGTAATCACAAGACTGAACAGCGGCCAGGCAAGCAGGTTTATCAGCGCACCAGCAGCATACAGAGGCGCAATGACTTGCATCCACCGTTGAGGAAAGTGGCGTAGCCTCAGTGCGCCCCAGACAACCGCGCCGAGCAACACCACCTGGGTCGTGGCAAACAACAGCCGCGTGGCCGCGTCAGGATGCAGGTTGTCGATGGCGAAATTGCTGACGATCGAAAACACCGCTGTCTGCCACACCAAAGACCGATCAGCGGGCAGGTCCTGCGGTTTTCCGCGCAGCAGGCAAATATCAACCAGAGTTCGAATTGCCGACATAGCGCTCGCGGCATGGGTTCCGCATTAGTTTATTCCGCAGCTACGGCTGTGACCAGCCAGCCGCGGCCACGCACATTCTTCAGTACGACTCGGAACTCGACAGCGCCGTTGATCTTGCCGCCGAGCCGTGTGACCCGCACAGTCACCATCCGGTCCGACCGTCCCCGCAGACGGACAGAATCGATGGTAAAGTCTTGTTTTTCGCCCTGGCGCTGGCGCGTCCGCAAATAGCTGAGCGCAACTTCAGTCGACAGTCCATGAACAACCGAAGTGGGGTCCTGACCAGCTGCCACGTCGGCGAGACTGCGCAGCTGCTCGGCATTTCCAGGGTCAACGACCAGAGTCCTAATGAATTGGGTCGCATGGCTTTCCGGAGCGTTGCGAAAATAGCCGCATCCGCTGAGCAACAGCAGACAGATCATGGATGTGGTTGCCCTGACCAAGGCTTGACCCCCTCGAGCACATGCCTAAACTTAAATCATAACACGCGCAGGGCGGCAATCGGGTACCTGGCGGCCGACATGTGTCCAGATAAGGTCCCGGGCGCCAATCTGGTAAACTGGGTGCATGACAGCCAGGTTCATCGAATCGTACGCGGGTCTCGTCGATGTGTGCGAGCATTTGCGCCAGCAGGACTGGATTGCGCTCGACACCGAGTTTTTGCGTGAGCGCACATATTACGCGAAGCTCTGCCTGGTTCAGATCGGAACTCCGGAAGTTATCGCCTGCATCGACCCCCTCGCCATCGAGGATCTGACGCCGCTGCTGAATCTGATCCGTGATCAGCGGGTACTCAAAGTGATGCACTCAGCACGCCAGGACATGGAGGTCTTTCACGACCTTCTGCGAACCCATTGCAGCGATGCGGGCGAATCGACGAGCGGCAATTTGCTAGTTCCGGGCCCGGTGTTCGATACCCAGGTTGCGGCGGCCTATCTTGGCTACGAAGAGCAGATCGGCTACGCCGCTCTGGTAAAGGCGATTACCGGCACGGTCCTGGACAAGTCACACACACGCACCGACTGGTCGGCGCGGCCATTGAGCCCCGAGCAATTGCGCTATGCCGAAGATGACGTGCGCTACCTTCGCGATATTTATCTCGACGTGACCAGGGCATTGGAGGCAGCCGGTCGCAGCCACTGGCCGCAACGGGATTTTGCGCGTTTGAGCGATCCACGTCTGTACGAAGTCGGCCCGGACGAGGCGTGGCAGAAAATCAAGAATGGACAGCGGCTCGATCCGCACGCACGCCGGATCCTGCGGGAGTTGGCTGCCTGGCGTGAGCGCGCCGCCCGATCAAGCGATCTTCCGCGAAGCTGGGTCATGCGCGATTCCACGCTGCTTGATTTCGCTCGCAGCCGGCCGCGCAACATTGAGGATCTTTGTGCGATATCCGGCATGACTGATCGCACTGTCCGCAAGTGGGGAAGCGAAATTCTTGCGGCAATTGCCGCAGCAGAAAGCACCGATGCGCTGGATTTGCTTGCACCGCGGCAGGTGTTGAATACTGTCGAAACCGAGCTTTACCGGCGCATTGCGGCGGAGGTGGACAAGGTTGCCCGCGAACTGCGGATCAGCCCGATGCTGCTGGGAACGCGCCGTGAGATACAGCGTTTGGTGCTGGGCGACCGGGACGTATCGCTGCTGACTGGATGGCGCCGAGAGCTGGTTGGGGAAAGCTTGCTGGCCCTGCTGGCGCCGTGCTGCGCAGCCGGCGGGACGCCTTTGGAGACTTCCGAGTCCGACGTTGCGCGCTGAATACTGCTTCACGCCCGCGCGGCTCTGTTTGATCAGGAGTTTGACGACTGCTGAAGTAATAGGTGTCCGATGAGCCGGTCGATACTCGCAACCTTGGGGCGTGCGCTTCTGCTCGGAGCCGCTGTCGGTTTGGCGTTGTTCGTCACCATGAGCAAGGCGCGCAAGCATGAAACACCCACCTGTGTGGCGGGCAGCGCCCAGTCACGCGCTGAGGGGGTCGTGCCGGCGGCGCTCAGCAACCGCTACCTCGACGCCCAACGCATCCTGTTCGGACTCGGGGACGGGGCTGTTGGCGGATGGGCAAGTCTGGGAGATGCGGTGGTTGCCGGTGGCCGAGTCTGGCTTCGGACCACCTACAGCATTTCACCCAATTACTACCAGCTCGTAGACAATCGCTATTTCCAGACAAGTTTTCTCGCTTACGTTCCTGCGGGAGCACTCCCGAGCACGACCTTTGTCATACCTCCCGGGGAGCCCATGTATCAGTTATGGCAGCAGTTGGCCCGCAGGTATCCCCATGGAGTGATGGTGGAGGGCTACGCAAAGATGAGGATGCTTCACACCATCGCAATTGCGCAACCGCCGCTCAGCGGGCTACCGATCGCAAAGCATACGCCGTTTTACTACACGCAACCCATGGAATCGACCGATGACGCCTGGGTCTATCTGATTGGGATCGCTGCGAGGTTGTCCCGAACACATTGGTGGATCAATACACAGGCACTCAGGCAGATTGTACCGCGTGCTCAGATGCGTGGCGCCGACGGTCTGGCGGATGTGCTGCAGCTGCGGGCCCGGCCAGCAACTACCGATTCTCCCCCTGACCCGAATTCTGTACTTTCCGTCGGGCAGCTAGTCGGGTATTCGACGGTCGCGCGCGGCCGGCTGCGCATTTATCCAATACACCGAGTTGCCGATTGCCCACACACATTCGTACGGTGACCCGGCTTTTCAGACTGCCATCGAATCAGGTCTTCGGCAACAACACGTACAAACGCCCGGGTTGCTTCATGCGACCGGCAAGCTGCCCGGCGTCCCGGCCCTGTCCGAAAAATACATCGGCCCTGACCGGACCTTTGATGGCGCCTCCGGTGTCCTGCGCCAGCATCAGGCGTCGGTAGGGCTCTTTGTCGGGCAGGGTAGTATCCAGCCACACCGGCACACCGAGCGGAATATAGGACGGGTCAACCGCAATGCTGCCTTGCGGCGTGAGCGCAATCTGCAGCGCACCGACAGGCCCGTTCGTCGACGCGTCGTGCAGCCGGAAGAAAACATAGCTCGGGTTGCTGTTCAGGACGGATTCCGCCTCGTCCGGGTGGTCGTGAAGCCATTGGCTTATGGTCCGAAGTGTGACCTCTTCGGGTTTGAGGGCGCCCATCCGCACCAGGCGCTGGCCGATGGCAACGTATGGATATCCGTTCTGGTCCGCATAGCTGACCGCAACCATGCTGCCATCTGGCAGGCGCACCAGGCCGGAACCCTGGATCTGCAGCATGAACAGCGCCACCGCGTCATCCACCCACAGCAGCTCCTGCCCTCTAAGCGGGTCTGCGGGATCGGTGATCTGACCGCGGCTGTAGTAAGGCACAACCCGATCCCCGTCGAGTCGCCCACGTACCAGTTTGCCCTGAAGTTCCGGATACAGAGCCCCGAGATCGACCCTGACGAGGTTGTCGGGACGGCGGTACAACGGGTACCTGAAGCGGGCGGTGCGAGTGAAGCTGCCGTCGAGGATCGGTTCGTAATACCCGGTGATCAGCCCGTGGCGGTGACCGCCAGACCCGATCATTTCGTGTGCGCGAAAATGCTGCTCGAAGAATCGCCGCGCCTGGACATCATCCGGCACCGCCGGCAGAGCCGTCGCCGCCTGACAGATCGACGCCCACGCTGCATCCTGGGCGGAAAGTCTTGTGCAGTCCCGCATAAATGCAGGCCACGCCTGGGATTGCCCGCCGGCTGCCCAACCTGGGAGGGAGGACCAGGCTACCTGGCGCCCGATTCCGGCGGGTCGTGGAACAAGCCATGTACACGCGGACAGCACCGCAGCGGCGCAGACCATGATGATTGCGCACTTCACACTACGGCTCACTCTTTCGGTATTGCTCTCGACGTTACCCATGATCAGACTCAGTCAAACGCTGCGCAGTCTCTACCATGTACGTGCCCAAGTCACTATCCTGCAGGGTAGCACCTGCATAAGGCTCCAGCACTTTCGCAGCAGGGCTTTCCACTCGCACAGCCACCAAGGAGGCCCCCGTCGGGCACAGGCCGAAGAAGCGCCAATCGTGGGGAGCTACCTGGGGACTTTCGTGGGGCAGCATGGCACAATGCCAAGCGATGTCGGAACATCGCAGGCATGCTTCCTGGCGCGGCAGCGACAACCGCAGCCTGCGTCGACCGACATTGCCCGGAGGCAACCGCTTCCCGTGGCTCGGCCGAAACTAGAGAGATCCAGCCATGCAGATCGCAAAAGGTACGGTAGTAAGCATTAACTACACCCTCACCGATGATGCACACAACATCATTGACAGCTCGGCTGGCGGTGAGCCACTTGCCTATATCCACGGTACAGACAATATCATCCCCGGCCTGGAGAAAGCGCTGGCGGGAAAATCCACCGGTGATCGTCTGGAAGTATCGGTGCCACCCCAGGAAGCGTACGGCCTGCGCGACGAGGCGCTTGCCCAGGTTATTCCGCGCGACCGTTTCGAATCAGTGCAGGATATTGAGATCGGAATGCAGTTCCAGACTCCCACCTCGGATGGCGTCAGTATCGTGACAGTCACCAGCGTAGACAAGGAAAACATCACGGTCGACGCCAACCACCCGCTTGCAGGCATGATGCTGCATTTCAGCGTCGAGGTTATCGAGGTCCGGGCCGCAACGCCGGAGGAGATGGGCCATGGGCACATCCACAGTCCCGGCGGGCACCATCATTGATCGGTCGCGGCGATCACGCGTAGCGGGCGGATCAGGCCTGTTTAACGTCCCGGTCTTCCTCCGCTCCCGGCACCTCTCCCTCATAGGGCTCGGTGTAACCGCACTCCTTCTGCGGGCATACTTTCTCTGTTCCGCGCCGCTTGGTCGTCTTAATGGTGAGTATCGGAAATCCGCATTTCGGGCAAGCCTCCGCGATCGGCGGGTTCCAAACCGCATATTTGCATTCCGGATAGCGCGCGCAGGAGTAGAAGATCTTGCCATAGCGCGACTTGCGCTTGAGCATCGTGCCCTGCTTGCACTCGGGGCATTGCACACCCGTGTCGGCCGGTTTCTCCAGCGGCTCCATGTGTTTGCAGTTCGGATAATTGCTGCAGCCGATGAATTTTCCGTAACGGCCGCGCTTGACGACCAGCGGTGAATTGCATTTCGGGCAACTGCGGCCCTCGACAATTTGCGGTTCGTTGGCCGCGCCCGCCTCGTCATCGACGTTACGCGTATAGTCGCACTCTGGGTAACCGGTGCATCCGATGAAATAGCCGTTGCGGCCGAGGCGCTTAGAAAGCTGCTTGCCGCATTTCGGGCATTTTTCATCCAGAAGCTCCACACCGGGCCGTTCGGCGCTCTCCTTTTCCGCTACCTGGCCCTTGAACTCCTCCCAGAAATTCTGCAACAGCGGCTTCCACGCCCGCTCCCCGCGCGATACCGCATCGAGGTCATCCTCGAGTCGCGCAGTAAAATCGTAGTCGACATATTTCTGGAAGTGCTCGGACAGAAACTTATTCACGACGCGGCCAACATCGGTCGGCTGGAATCGACGTTTGTCGAGGGTCACGTACTCGCGCTGCTCGAGTGTAGAGATGATCGTCGCGTAGGTCGAAGGCCGGCCTATGCCATAGGCTTCGAGCGTTTTGACCAGGCTTGCCTCGGTATAGCGCGGCGGCGGTTCGGTGAAATGCTGCTCCTTGCGGATACCACGCAGGTCCACATATTCGCCTTTCAGCATGACCGGCAGCAAGGCCTCATCCTCGGTCTTCTTTTCGTCCGTTCCCTCCTGGTATACCGCCATGAACCCCGGCTTGACGACCGTAGATCCGGTCGCCCGTGATATGTTGCCAGATCCGGCCTCAAGATCCACGGCCACCGTGTCAAGAACAGCGGGTATCATCTGACACGAGATCGTGCGTTTCCAGATCAACTCGTAAAGCTTGTGCTGATCCGGCGTGAGGTGCTTCTTGACCAGCTCGGGAACGCGCTCGGCCGATGTCGGCCGTATCGCTTCATGCGCCTCCTGCGCATTCTTGGACTTCGTCTTGTATAGCAGCGGTTCCTCCGGCAGATTGTCATCGCCGTAGCGCTTTGCGATGAGCGCGCGTATCTCGCTCAGTGCCTCACCCGCGAGATTCACCGAGTCAGTACGCATATAGGTGATGAGGCCGACGGTTTCGCCACCGATGTCGACGCCCTCGTACAACTGTTGGGCGGTACGCATCGTGCGTTGGGCGGTGAAGCCGAGCTTGCGGGACGCCTCTTGCTGCAGGGTCGAGGTGGTGAAAGGCGGCGATGGATTGCGCCGTTTCTGCTTCTTGTCGACTGCGGTGACGAGGAAGCGGCCCTGCGCCTGCTTCAGCAACTCGGCCTCCAGTTCCGCTGCCCGATTCTCATCCTCCACAGCGAACTGGTCCAGCTTTGTCCCCTGGAAATAGGTCAGCTTGGCGACGAAGTTCTGTCCCTTGGTAGTGAGGTCCGATTCGATAGTCCAGTATTCGCGCGTCTTGAAGCGCTCGATCTCTTCTTCACGCTCCACGATCAGCCTTAGTGCCGGACTCTGCACCCTTCCGGCGGAAAGGCCGCGGCGGATCTTCTTCCACAACAGCGGCGACAGGTTAAACCCGACGAGGTAGTCCAGGGCACGGCGCGCCTGCTGTGCATTGATCAGGTTGATCGACAATTCGCGCGGCTCCTGAATCGCTCGCTGTATGGCCTGCTTGGTGATCTCGTAGAATTCCACACGATGCACCGGCTTGGCATCGAGCACGCCGCGGTCTTTCAGGATTTCATGGAGATGCCAGGAAATCGCCTCGCCCTCGCGGTCGGGGTCGGTCGCGAGGTAAAGCGCATCGGCGCTATCCATGGCCTTTACGATCGCATCCAGGTGCTTCCTGTTCTTTTCGATCAGCTGATACTTCAATTCGAAATCGTGTTCGGTGTCGACCGCGCCCTTCTTGGGCACGAGATCGCGCACGTGCCCATAGGAGGCAAGCGCAGTGAAATCTTTGCCCAAATACTTGGACATCGTCTTGGCTTTCGCCGGCGATTCGACAATGATCAGATTCTTAGGCATCGATATGCACGTCCTCTCGGACCAGTTCACCCGCAAGCTGCTGCGCGGCCGGGGCGTTTCCCAGCGCGCATTGTGGACGGTAGACAGTGCGACTTGTCAAGTAGCGAGGCGGGACGAATGCGGCAAGGTGGTGAAAATCAAGGGCTCGTGTCAGTGAAGGTGTTCTTGAGTTCCATCGAAGATCAGGTCTTCCATCCATGCATAGGCCTGCTCATGGCCAGGCTGATTGAATAGAACCATCAGTATCACCCACTTGACTTGCTCCAAGCCGATCTCCTCGGTTTCAAGCGCCATGACGCGATCGATTACGAGCTCACGCGTCAAGGAATCCAGCACCTCGCTTTGCTCCAGAAACTGGATGAAACCGCGCGCCGACAAGCTGATTTTTTTCTGCTCGGCGGCTGAGTAACAGCGCAGCGACAAGGCCTTGGCCGCGGAGGGCGTGCCCACACCCTGCTCACGCAGGCTGGAGAGGCCTTCGAGCCAGGAGAAGGCCTTCTTGATTTCGCCACGCGGGAATCCGGCCTGATAGAGTTCAGCCAGCAATGTTTCCTGGTCAGGGCTGAATTCCGGGCCCTCGTCCATATAATTCTCGAACAGGTACATGAGTACATCCAGCATGTTTTCTTTCATCGTAAGGCCTTTTTCAGAAGATCCCCGGCATTTCCCGCCGCGCCGGGAACTCAGTATCCCGGCAGAGTTCTGCTCTGCCCACAGCATGTAGGAATTGCCACTTGGCGTCAATCCGCCGAGGCGCGCCTGAACGATCACGGCTTCCGCCTTGCACTTTTGTTGAGACACTGTATGCGACACTTCGTTCACGGCACCAGGCGCGAGGCGTCTGCAGCTGCCGCAGAATTGGACGTGTCACGTGCATACGCTGCAATTTCCTCCAGGATATCGGACGTATTTTCGACCAACTTGGCGCCCTGTCGAATGAGGGCATGGCAACCTCGTGCAAGCGGTGAGTGGATGGACCCGGGAATCGCAAATACTTCGCGACCCTGCTCCGCTGCCAGCCGCGCTGTAATCAGTGAACCACTGCGCATTCCCGCCTCCACCACGAGCACGCCCAAGCTCATTCCGCTAATGATGCGGTTGCGGCGTGGAAAGTGCTCGCGCCGAGGAGCACTGCCCAGCGGAAGCTCGGACACGATTGCCCCTCTGTGGGCGATTTCGTGGGCCAGGTCCCGGTGCCGCGAAGGATAAACGCGGTCTACCCCTGTTCCCAGCACGGCAATGGTAGAGCCACCGGCCAAGAGCGCAGCCTGATGGGCCGAGGCGTCAATGCCCAGCGCAAGCCCGGCCGTCACCACCAGCCCCGCGCGGCTGAGCGCAGCGGCGAATTCGCCAGCATTGTGGCGCCCGTCGGTCGTCGGGTTGCGGCTACCGGTGATGGCAATCTGCGGTTGTACTAACACCCGTGGATCACCACGCACATACAGCAATGGCGGCGGATCGGGAATTTCGCGAAGCAGTCCAGGATAGCCAGCATCATCCATCGTGATGAGGTGCGCCTGGTCCTGGGCAAGCCACGCAAGCTCCTCGGAGACGCGCCGGCGATCTGGGCCGGCTGCAACGACGTCCGCCAGGGCGGCCGATACGCCGAGACATTCCTCGAGTTCCGCACGTGATGCGCAGAATACCCGTTGCGGCGATCCGAATCGGCGCAGCACGCTTAGCAGCAGTCCGGCACGACCGGACATTATACGATGGAGGTCAAGCCAGCAGACCTGCAGGTCTTCCTTCGTCTCCAACATTCGCACCATCCTTAATGCGCATGGAGTCTCTTCAGGGCGTCTTCACTACATCATACATATGTATGGGGCCAGTGGCAGACATGATCAAGGCATAGCTCACCTTGTCGAAAATCCGGAAGACCATCAACAACCCCTCGTCTTCGCTCGGCGTCCGGTAGTTGCGCTGAGTCACGGGATCGATACGTTTGCTGCCGTGGTGCAGGATCCGCAGGACATCGCCGTCCTTCATGCCATCATTGCGTCCGAGGTTGATGGCGACCACGGTCAACGGACCGAAATCGGCGAGGTTGTTCAGGGCCAATATGATGCGTCCATGCACCATACGTCCCGGCGGATGTGGGAAGTAATAAGGCAATGGTGGTTGAAGACTGGGCGCGGCCAGCAGGCGGTCCATGGGGAAGATCTCCTGCCGCGCCTGCGTGATCACCAGTTTTGCCGGGTCCCCCGGTCTAACCAGTTTGGCGTCTCCGAGATATACCGCTTGATGGCCCAAAGTCTTTCCGCTGTCCGGATCCTTGAGCGCCTTACCTTGCCGGTAGATGTAGTAGTGGCGCGCGGGATGCCGACCCAATCCGCGTGCGTAGAACTTGCTCGCATCCCCGAGGACGACATGGTTGTCAAGGCCTTCCAAGATATAGGGGGCATGCCGGAGCTGCTCACGGCTCACCACGAGAGGACGGGTCAAAAACGGCCCGATAACGCTCGGACTTATGGTCGGGATAGCTTGGCTGATCGGCTCGGATCGCACTTGTGGCTCGAGCTTATAAACGGCGAGCGGCGCCTGCGATGGTGCGGTCCGCGCCTGCGTTGCCGATGCGCTGGCGGGCGGCATCTTCGGTGCCGGTGCCGCGGCTTCACCAGCCGCCGGTGGCACGATCGTTTTTGCGCGCAACAGCATCAACTGCGGCTTTCCATTGACGTAGGCGAAAACGATGACGTCGCCCGGGTAAATCAGGTTGGGATTCCTGATTTGCGGATTAACCGTCCATACTTTTGCCCATTGCCACGGATCCTTGAGGAATCGGGCGGATATGCCCCAGAGGGTGTCGCCGCGGACTACGGTATAACGCCCCGGATGATCGGGCTTCAGCGCAACTGTATCTGCTCCGGCTGGCGCGCTTAGGGAAAGTATCAGGCCGAGCACCGCTGCCAGTGAGAGGTTTCTGCGAGCCATGGATGGATATTCCTGGTGGTGTTTTGATCGAGTGTAGTCCATAGGGGAATGGGCGCCAACTCGATTTGGCGAAATTCTGCTTGTTATTCAGCATCATTCAATTCGATGATAAACTACCGTAGTAGGAATGAAAACGCCCCGGTAGCCCGGTCCAGTCTATGGCGATACTTAATATTTTGCGGTACCCGGATCCGCGGTTACGCCGCATCGCTCAGCCCGTCACGGAAGTCGACGGGGGGGTTCGTGCGCTGATCGAGAATATGGCCGAAACTATGTACAACGCGCCCGGAATCGGCCTGGCCGCCATTCAAGTGGAGGTACCAAGGCGCATCATCGTGATTGATGTCGCCGAGCATCGCGATGAACTGCAGGTGTTCATCAACCCGCGGATCGTGGAACATGGCGGGATCCAGATCATGGAGGAAGGCTGTCTGTCAGTGCCCGGGATTTTCGAGCCGGTGGAGCGCGCGCGCCGCATCCTTGTGCGTGCCCTTGACCAGGACGGGCGCGAATTTGAGCGTGAAGCCGAGGGTCTGCTGGCAGTGTGCATCGCGCACGAGATCGATCACCTAGATGGCAAGGTGTTCGTCGATTACCTATCCCGGTTGAAGCAGAGCCGCATCCGCAAGAAACTTGAAAAACAGGAAAAGCTTGCGATGTAGCCTCATGGACGGGCGCGGCACGCCGACGCCGCGGTCGTCCACCCTGGTCTCCCATGAAGGGGAATTCGGTTCGTGAATCTGGTCTTTGCAGGAACCCCCGAATTTGCCGTTCCCTCGTTGCGCACCCTGCAAGACACCGGGCATCGTATCCTTGCCGTCTATACGCAGCCGGATCGTCCCGCCGGACGCGGGCGCCAGATTGCGGAAAGTCCAGTCAAGCGCTTGGCGGTACATTATGGCCTCAGGGTGGTACAACCGCCGAATTTCAAGTCCGACATGGTTGTGGCCGAATTGCGCGCGTTGCAACCTGACGCAATGATCGTAGTGGCTTACGGCCTTATTCTTTCACCGGCGGTGTTGGAGATTCCGCGCTATGGCTGTCTCAATGTGCATGCATCGCTATTGCCGCGCTGGCGCGGAGCGGCGCCAATACAGCGGGCGATTGAGGCAGGCGATACCTTGACCGGCGTTACCATCATGCAAATGGACACGGGGCTCGATACCGGTGATATTCTGGACACCGCTGTGACGACGATCGCGGAGACGGACACCTGCGAAATCCTGCACGATCGTCTGGCAGAACTCGGCGCAGAAACTCTCGACGGCACTCTGACGCGGCTGGCAGCCGGAGCAGCCACGCGGCACCCACAGGACCCTGGAGGAGCAAGCTACGCAGCGAAACTCAGCAAGGAGGAGGCACGCCTCGACTGGCGGCAGCCGGCGCTGATCCTGCACCGCCAAATCCGCGCGTTCAATCCGTGGCCGGTGGCCCATACCACCTGGCGGGATCGGGTGCTGCGCCTGTGGGAAGTAGGACCCCTAGGCAGTCCCAAGGACACTTCGGCACCCCCCGGGACACTGGTTGCAGCGGGCGCCGACGGTGTGTACGTGCAGACAGGGCGCGGGGTGTTGAACGTCACGCGATTGCAGATTGAGGGTGGACGACCACTCGAGGCCGCCGCCTTTTTGCGTGGGCACCCGCTCGCCGCGGGCGCGGTACTGGGGGGGTAGGATCAACATGGGCGTGCCTGCTTCGGCGGGAGCCACGCGCGCGACCGCCGCAGCGGTTGTGCACGAGGTCGTATATCAGGGACATTCACTTGACGCGGTACTCGACCGCGCGCTCGCGCGGCTCCCGCCGGCGCGACGCGAACGGAACGCATTGATCCAGGAGCTGGCCTATGGGAGCGTACGTTGGGCAATTCAGCTCACACAGGTCCTGGGTCTGCTGGTGGACCGGCCGCTGAAGCGTAAGGACAAGGACGTCGAAGCGTTGTTGCTGGTGGGTCTTTATCAACTCATGCACCTGCGAACACCACCGCATGCGGCGGTGACGGAAACGGTCGCCGCCACCGTACAGCTTCAAAAGCCCTGGGCACGGGGTCTCGTCAACGCAGTGTTGCGGCAGTTTCTTCGTTCCGAGGACGCACTGCGGGGGAGGCTTGAACGCGATCCGGATCTGGCTCTCAGCCATCCTCCGCAACTTCTGCGACGTCTGCAGGAGGCGTGGCCACAACAATGGCGGGAAATCTGCACACACAACAATGCGCGGCCACCGCTTGCGCTGCGCGTGAATTGCTTGCGTACTACGCGCCACGATTATCTCGCCGACCTTGCCCGACACCAGATTGCGGCCCACGCTCTAGAGCACCTCGATTGCGGCGTTATCCTCGAGCGCACGCAACCGGTAGCGCTGCTGCCGGGCTTTGCTGAGGGGCAGGTATCGGTTCAGGATGCAGCAGCACAGTTCGCGGCGATCATTCTCGATGCACGGGCCAGCGAACGCGTGTTGGACGCCTGCGCAGCTCCCGGCGGAAAGGCCGCTCATATCCTGGAGCGGACACCGGCGGTTTGCCTCACCGCGGTCGACATCGAGAATAAGCGACTTAACCGCCTGCGCGAGAACTTCCAGCGCCTTGGCCACAGTGCCCGCGTGGTGGTCGGAGACGCCGCGGAGCCGACCGGATGGTGGGACGGGTTGGCGTTTGACCGGATTCTCCTCGATGCGCCGTGCTCTGGCACCGGCGTTATTCGGAGGCATCCAGACATCAAGTTGCATCGCACCGAGGAAGACATAGCCAGCCTGTGTCGGCTACAAGCCCGGCTGCTGGATGGACTGTGGCCCTTGCTGCGTCCTGGGGGTAAGCTGTTGTACGTCAGCTGCGCAGTACTGCCGGACGAAAATGGCGATCAAATTGCGGCATTTGTGGCGCGCACGCGCGACGCAGCCGTGGCCTCCCTGGCCCTGCCTTGTGGCCAGCCGGACAAAACAGGCTGCCAGATTCTCCCCGGCGAATGCAACATGGACGGCTTTTATTTCTCCTGCTTGAAGAAAAGCCGGGGCGAGACCTGATTGATGAATCACTGCAGACTACAGACCGTGGCTGCCGTTCTCGTGCTGCTTGCAGGCATCGGCGCGGTGGTGGCGGCGGATTTCAATGTGCGCGGGGTACAGACGCAGCTTACCGCGCGCGCCCTGGCACTCAGCGCCCGGCTTAAGCTCACCCTGAGCAAGAAGGCGGAAGATGCATTAAACAAGGGCATTCCGCTCAATGTGGTCATCGATATCGATCTGCTTCGGCACCGACGCATCCTTTGGGACCGGTCGATGGCCAGCTGGAGTTTGCGCCGCAGCCTGCGGTTTCATGCCCTTTCCGGCCAGTACTTGGTCAGCGGCGTTGCCGTTGGCGGATATGAGAACTTTTCGTCTCTGCAGGATGCGCTGGCTTTCCTGGGCGACGTCGATGTGCTGCGTTTGCCACTTGCGGGGCGCAAGCCGTTGCCGGCCGAAGGCGATTACCGCGTGCGGCTGCGCGTCTACCTCGACATCGGATCGCTGCCCTCTCCCTTGCAGCCCCTGGCGTACGCCTCGCCGGCGTGGCACCTGAACAGTGGCTGGACCACATGGCCGGTAGAACCCTAAGTCGCTATGCCACGGGTGTGGCGCCGCTGGCAGTGCTGTCGGTGCTGTTGGTGGTGGCACTCACAATGATGGGCGCAGCCACGCAGAATTCCGCGATCTTCGGTCACCTATATTCGCTTCTTCTGGTCGTCAACGTCATTGGAATTGTGTTTTTGCTTGCGCTAATCCTGCTCAATTTGCGGCGCCTCATTGTGCAGATACGCGCCGGAGTGATGGGATCGCGCCTCACCCTCAGGCTGCTCGGGTTTTTCGTTGTGCTCGCGGTTGTTCCGGTTTCGGTGGTGTATTTTTTTTCGGTCGAGGCGTTCAGCCGGGGCATCGACAACTGGTTCCACGTGAAGATTGAACGTGCGCTCGATGACGCTCTCGCGCTTGGGCGCGCGTCGATTGACATGCGTGAGCGCGACTTGGAACGCAAGTCGCGGGACATGGCGCTGGCGCTTTCGGCTGTGCCGGACTCGAGGGTTGCGCCGCTACTCGCAGAGCTACGCAGGCACGACGGTGTTTCCGATATAAGCCTGTACAGCGCACACGGAAAAATCATCGCCTCCGGTGGGACACGACGAGGAATGGCGTCCGAATCCAAGGCGGAACCCAAGGCTGGCTTGCTCCGGAAGGTTCGGCACGGCAAAGCATTTGCCGACCTGGATCCGCTGCCGCACGGCGGGCTGCAACTGCGGGTCCTGGTGCCGGTTCGCCCGCGCGACGGGCGTGCTGGCGTGCGGGTACTCCAAGTACTTCAGCATATTCCGTACCGCTATAGCAGGCTGGGCGCGAGCGTGCAGGAGGCTTTTTCTCAGTATGAGAAACTCACGTATCTGCGCGGGCCTCTGAAATTTGGCATGCTTCTCACGTTGACCCTGGTAGCACTTTTGACGTTGCTGATCGCCACCTGGGCTGCCTTGTTTTCGGCACGGTGGCTGGCGACTCCGCTGCGTGATCTGGCGGAAGGGACCCGGGCGGTCGCTCAAGGCAACTACAGCAAGCGCTTGCCGGTAACGACAAACGATGAGCTCGGAGTCCTGGTCAGTTCGTTCAACGACATGACCCGCAGGATCCGGGACGCCCGCAACCAGATCAGGCGCAGCCAGCGCGAGACCGAGGTCGAACGCACTTACCTAGAGACGGTTTTGACCCATCTTTCTTCAGGCGTGCTGTCATTCGACCCGCGGCAGCGGCTGCGCACTCACAACACCAGCGCCAGCCAGATTCTGGGGGCGGACCTGAAAGAAGGCGCGGGCAAGACACTGCGGTGGCTCGCACGCAGACAGCCGCAGCTTGAGCCGTTCATTCAGACAGTGGAGCGGGCTGCTGCAAGCGGGCACACTGAGTGGCATGACCAGGTAGCCCTGCCGGGCTACTCGGGCCAGCGCATCCTGATTATTCGCGGCACGATGCTTCCACGCATTGACAGCAGGCACGGCGGCCACGTGGTGGTGTTCGATGACATCACTACGCTGATACAGGCACAGCGCGATGCCGCCTGGGCAGAGGTCGCGCGCAGGCTGGCCCATGAAATCAAGAATCCGCTTACACCGATACAACTGGCGGCGGAACGTATCCGCCATAAGTGCATGGATGGCCTGCCGGCAACGGCGCGCGATACGCTCGACCGCGCCACCTGCATCATCGTGCAGCAGGTGGAATCTATGAAGACCATGGTCAACGCTTTTGCCGATTATGCGCGGCCAACGCAAAATCCGACGCAGGCGACCGACCTCAATGTATTGGTGCGCGACGTCACAGATCTATATTTGGGTCAGCCGAGGGCAGTTAGCATAGACCTTGATCTGGACGCGACGTTGCCTCGGGCAAGCGCCGACCCTGACCGCCTACGTCAAGTGCTACACAATTTGCTGCTGAACTCGCACGAGGCGCTGACGGCGACGCCGCGTGGAAGAATAGGCTTACGCACCCGCCGGATCCGCATAGATGGGCGCACGTTCATCGAGATACGGATTTCGGACAATGGGCCGGGATTTGCGCGATCCGTCAGGGACCGATTGTTCGAACCTTATGTGACTACCAAGAGGAAAGGTACCGGGCTGGGGCTCGCTATCGTAAAGAAGATCGTGGAAGAACACGGCGGCATGATCGCCGTCGAAAACCTGGAAGGGCCGGGCACCTGTTTGATGATCCAGCTTCCGGCGCAGGAACTATCGTTGGCGTCGGTCAAGGGCCGGAAGGATATGTCCGCATGAAGCGTGGTTGCGTGCTGGTGGTCGACGACGAACCTGAGATCCGGCATTTGGTTCAGGAGATCCTGGAGGACGAGGACTACCAGGCGGTGGCGGTAGCAAACGCCGAAGCGGCGCGCGCTGCATTCAGAAAGCGCCGGCCGGACCTGGTGCTTCTCGACATCTGGATGCCGGACTGCGATGGCATCACGCTGCTAAAAGAATGGATGGAGGGCGGCGCTGCGGTGCCGCCTGTCGTCATGATTTCTGGCCATGGAACCATAGAAACTGCGGTGGAGGCGATCCGCATCGGAGCCCACGATTTTATCGAGAAACCTTTGTCGACGGCCAGGCTGCTGAACGTCGTGGAACAGGCGTTGCGCAGTGCACATCAGGGACGCGATGGCATGGTTGGGGGCATGCAGCTGCGGCCGGCCATCATTGGCAGGAGCCCCGCGATGGGGCGTTTGCGGGCTGAGGTCGAGGATGCGGCCGCTCTCGACGTGCCGGTACTGATCTGCGGCGAACGCGGCAGTGGGCGTATTCTTGCGGCACACGCTGTTCACGCTCACAGTACACGCCGTGCCGGGCCATGCGTGGTCGTCAACATTGCGGCGACCACGAGCGCCCGTCTGGTCGCACATCTATTCGGCGTGGAACGCGAGGGACAGGCCGTATCGGGCTGCCTCGAGCAGGCGCGCGACGGAAGCCTTGTGCTGGAGGAAGTCGCCGCCATGGATGGCGTAGCCCAGGAGATGCTTCGCGGCACCTTGGAGCGTAACTGGTTTCGGCGCGTCGGTGGCGGAAGGCCAGTGCCGCTCGACTGCCGGGTCATGGCCACCACGGACCGTGACCTGGAGGCCGAGGTTACGGCCGGTCGCTTCGACGAGGATCTTTTCAGCCGTCTGAGCCTGTTACCTCTGTACGTACCAGCACTGCGAGAACACCGCCAGGATGTTCCGGAATTGATCGATTACTATCTGCGGCGTACGGTGGAAACGGAACGGCTGGCTTATCGCCGGTTTTCGACCGCCGCGCTTAACGTTCTGCGTAATTACGCGTGGCCCGGCAACATCGCCGAACTCAAGGCACTGGTCCAGCGGCTGCTTTTCCTGAAAAAGCGCGGCGATATCGGCGAGGCGGAGATCCGCGATGCTTTGGAGCGGCAAAGGCGCCTGGCGCCCGATGCGCTGCCGGAGTCTTTCTACAATATGCCCCTGCGGGAAGCACGCGACCGCTTCGAGCGTGCCTACCTTCTTTACCACCTGGAGCGGACCGACGGCAATGTAGGTGAGCTCGCCCACATTGCGGCGCTGGAGCGAACTCATCTGTACCGCAAGCTTAAGGGGCTCGGAATCGAGCTGCGACGCGACAAAGACAAGTAGGGGCAACCACCGCCAGGGGATTTCATGTCGTTGATCGATAATCTTGAAGCCATGCTTTCCCGAGGCCAGGACAGTGCCTTGCTACGCTTTGGCCTGGGCGCGGAGTACCTGAAACAGGGGCAGTACGACCGCGCAGCAGCGCACCTGCATAGCGCTTTGGAATTTGATGTCCACTATTCTGCCGCGTGGAAGCTGCTGGGGCAGGCGCTGGCCTCAGCTGGACGGCGTGATGAGGCCCTGAGGGCTTACCAGGACGGCATCGACCAAGCCGAGACGCAAGGAGATCTCCAGGCCGCGAAGGAGATGCGGGTGTTTCTCAAGCGACTGATGAAGTGAGCATGAACGTGGAGGCGCCGGCACGCACGGCGGATCCCGCTCATCTTTTGCCGATGAAACAGAGGTTCGCGCCGGGGCGATCAGTATAGGGACGGAGAGCCCGGCGGCCGCGTCTTGAACCGCCGGTGCACCCAGAAATACTGTTCCGGCATCTCACGCACACCGATCTCTATCTCGTGGTTCATGCGCCGGGCATCGGCACGCTCATCACCGCTGGGAAAGTTGTCTAGTGGCGGCCTGAAAATAACCTCATAACCGCGGCCGTAGCCAAGCTGGCGTGTGAAGCACGGTATCACCACGGCGCCGGTAATTGCCGCAAGCCTTCCAAGCGAAGTCAGGGTTGCCGCCTGGACGCCGAAAAAGGGTGCGAACACCGCACCGCTACTGCCCTGGTCCTGGTCGGGAAGATAATAGAATACCAGGCCGCGCTTGATACCCTGGATCGCGGGCCGCAGGCCCTCCATCCGTTCGACCAACACGCCGCCGAAGCGGGTGCGTCTTTGGGAGATCAGGTAATCCAGCAGTGGGTTCTTGGGCCGTTTGTACAAATTGACGAACTGCGAATGCCTGCTGCTGGCCAGGTAGATGCCACCGATCTCCATGCCGACGAAATGCGGAGCCAGCAGGATAATACGGCGGCCTGCGCTGAACGCATCGTCGAGATAATGGCAGTCGCGACAGCGGACCAGGCGATTCAGGCGGCTGACCGAACCCCACCAGGCGATGGGCACAGTCAGCGAGGCACGCATGAACTCGCGGAAATGTCGCCGGGCTATGGTGTTGCGGGCACGCTCGCCAAGCTCCGGAAAACACAGCCGCAGATTGACACGCGTGATGTGGCGCCGTTCTGCGTGCAGCAGGTAGAAAAGTTCTCCGATTGCACCGCCCAGAGCCCAGATGACCGGCAGAGGCAGGAGCGCGGCGGTTCGCAGAAATGCATAGCCCAGCCAGCTCGGCCAATAGCGCGGATGCAGGAATGACCGCATGCCCGCCTGTTTAGTCGTAGTAGCTGGGCGCATTGCCGGGACGGGTTTTGAAGCGCTTATAGGTCCACAAATACTGTTCCGGCATCTCGCGCACAGCCTCTTCGATCGCCGAGTTCAGGCGCGTGGCATCGGCCACCGGGTCGGCGGAAGGAAATTCGGCCAACGGCGGTTTCATGATCACCTCATAGCCGCGGCCGAAGGGCAAGAGCCGTGTATAGCACGGAATGACCATGGCGTGTGCCAGACGCGCGATGCGGCTGGGAGCCGTGAGAGTTGCCGCCGGGACGCCGAAAAAGGGTGCGAACACAAAGCTTGCACTGCCGGGCTCCTGGTCTGGAAGGTAATAAAATGGTCGGCCTTCGCGCAACAGCCGGATGAGCGGGAGCAGCTCCGAACTGCGTTCGATCATCACTCCGCCGAAGCGTGATCGGCTGTGGCGCATGACCCGATCAAGAACCGTATTCCTGGGGCTTTTGTACATGCTGACCATGGGCCGTTCCTGCGAGAGCCTCAGCCCGGCGATTTCCAGCACCACAAAGTGGGGCGCCAGCAGGATGGCATTCTGGCCGGTGGCCAAAACCGAATCAAGGTACTCGCGGCCACGAAACCGCACGAGGCGCTGGAGTCTGGAGCGTGAGCTCCACAGGGAAATGCCGATGCTGAGAATTGCCTGCGTGAGTGTCCTGAACATTGCCCGGCGCAACCGCCGACGCTCGGCCTCGCTGCGCTCGGGGAAACACAGCGCAAGATTCACATCTGCAGTGTGGCGCGCGCGACTCGGAAAAAAGGAGATCGCTTCGCCGAGCGCGGCACCGAGCACCCACAGAAGCGGCAGCGGCAAAATGCTGAGCGCGCGCAACAATCCGACCCCCGCCCAGGACGGCCAGTAACGTGGGTGCGTCAGCGACTGTGGGGAGTCAACGCCGGTCATAGGGCGAAGGGCCGCCATCCGGGCGTGTCTTGAAGTACTTGAATGTCCACATGTACTGTTCCGGCGCCGACAGAATGTGGCGCTCAAGCTCTGCATTCATACGGCGCGTATCGGCCACGAGATCACCACTCGGGAATTCGGTCAGTTCTGGTCCGAGGCGTACCTCATAACCTTTTGCACCGGGAAGGCGATAAGTGAAACAGGGGATGACGACGGCGTCACAAATCTCGGCAAGGCGGCCGAGCGTAGTAAGGCGCGCCGCCTCGGTTCCGAGGAACGGAACGAAAAACGAACCCTTTGTACCGAAATCTTCATCCGGCAGATAGTAGAATCCCAGGCCACGTATGATTTCACGGATGACCGGACGCAGACCCTGTCCGCGCGGAAGCATGCGGCCGCGCGGATCGAAACGTCTGCGTCCGTTGGCCATGAACCAGTCAAACAGGGGGTTTTTCAATGGCTTGATCATGCCCAGCAGAGGAAACCGCGCGGACATCGCCGCCGCGCCGAATTCAAGCGCTACGAAATGCGCAGTCAGGAGAATAATCTTGCGGCCTTGCGCAAAGGGAATCTGGTAGTTTTCCAGGCCAGTGATGCGGACAAGTCTGCGGATTCTGGCCGGATTTCCAAACCAGAGCAACGGAAAGTCGAACAGGCACCGACCATAAGCCCGGAAGTGTCGTCGCACAAGCTGCGCGCGCTCGGACTCTGGCATCTCAGGAAAACACATAGCCACGTTGATGTTTGCGATGCGCCGGCGCTTTGCGCTGAAAAGACGATAGCCATTGCCGGCCAGCGCTCCAAGCGCGGCACGTGCGGGCGAGGGCATGAAGGACACCAACCTCAACAAACCCATGCCCAACCATAGACCCCAATAGGTCGGCATCAAGTACGCCCAACGAAAGTGAGGGGCGTGATAGGCAGCATGCTCCTCCTGGGACCCCTTCGACTGCGGCGGCACATTACGCACAATTCCTATAACGGCTACAAAAATGCCACTTAATGACCTTATTTCTGGAATGAATGCCATTTAATTATCTAATAACCGCGGAACAATAGGAATGCAACGCTTTATTGTCCCACTTCGTTGTCTGCACGCAGATCACACCCGATATAATTGCGAATATAAGTACTTGGTGGGAATATAAAACAATAAAACACGTCATTTTGCCGATATGTTAGGGGTGAAATAATCTAAAATGCCTAGATTCTGGCATTTTAGTGGGAGTATATTCCAGTCTGCCGGAATTCATCAGCGGTTGCATCGCAGACAACAGGTTCGCAAACAACCGTGGGTGAAAGCCCTCTTCCTGTGCCAACAGCTCCTTCATATGCTGGCGCTGGCTGGGCATATGGAAACAGGCGGGGCAGTTGTCCGAGATTACGGGCATCAGCGCTGCGGCGGCGAAATCACGCAGCTGCCGTTCCCGCACGTAGACGAATGGCCGAATGACGCGCAAGTCTCCACTATCGTTGAGATAATGGGCTTTCATCGTCCGAAGGCTGCCGCCATGGAATGCGCTCATCAAAAAGGATTCCGCCAGGTCATCGAGATGCTGGGCCAGGACCAGCACATTGCAGCCATGTTCGCGCGCCGTGGCATAAAGAATTCCGCGGCGCATACGTGCACAATAAGCGCAAAACGAATTGCCTCGCATGTTCTTGAGCGCGCGCTCGACAATCGCTTGGCGCCGGTAATAATGCGCTACTCCTAGCGCCGGTACATAATCGCACATAACGGATGGGTCGAAACCGTCGATTTCTGGGTCGACCGTTGCGGCTGCAAGCGTAAATGGAACCGGCGACTTGTCGCGCAGATACAGGAG
Organism: Pseudomonadota bacterium; assembly: GCA_027364845.1. GTDB lineage: Bacteria > Pseudomonadota > Gammaproteobacteria > Acidiferrobacterales > UBA6901 > JAJYCY01. The sequence continues at coordinate 26,692 of DAHXOO010000010.1, forward strand.
CGTGTGCAACATGCTCAGGCTGTCCTTGCCACCGGACAGGCCGAGCAGTAAGCGGTCTCCGGGCCGGATCATGTCGTAGTCAGCAATCGCACGGCCAGCAGCGCGCAGAATGCTGCGCGGGGGGCATTGCACGATGGGTAATCCGGTAACCGGGCGCATGGCTGCCTTATTATGCCTTAAAAGCGCTCCGAATGGCCGGGAATTCGGGTACAACCAGGAGCGGCAACATGGACAAGGTGAGCACCGTACAATCGATCGAAGCCTGGAATCTGGTTCGGGAACACCCGAATGCGCTGTTTATCGACACACGTTCGCTGATGGAACACCTCTTCGTCGGACATCCAGTCGGATGCATCCATATACCCTGGATCGATGAACCAGACTGGACCGTGAATCCTGATTTCGTCGTCGAAGTTCGCCGGGCGATTCTTGGCGGGGTCGGAGGAAGCGTTCCGGTGGTGCTAATCTGCCGGAGTGGCATGCGCTCGCTTGAGGCCGGCCAGTGCCTGGTCAAGGCCGGTTTTAGGAACGTCTATAACGTCGCCGACGGATTCGAGGGGGAACTCGACGAGCACCACCACCGCAGCGCCGTTGGTGGCTGGCGTTTTCATGGCCTGCCCTGGGAACAGTGCTGAGCACAGGTCCAAAACCATCCTGATTCGGCGGGAGGGCAGCCACAACCACGGCAGAAAGCCAGGTCGTGTCAATTTAGGATGAGGTTCGGTACACTTTGCATCTTTCCACGAATTGATGTCAGTTACGGAGCCGCCATGGCAGAGAGCTATCTTTTTACATCGGAATCCGTGTCCGAAGGACACCCAGACAAAGTATGCGACCAGATTTCGGACGCGGTACTCGATGCGATCCTTGCGGAGCACAAGAATGCTCGCGTCGCCTGCGAAACCCTGGTAAAAAACAATCTCGTCATGCTCGCTGGCGAAATAACGACCAGCGCAAACATCGACTTCGACAAGGTGGCGCGTAACGTAATCCGTTCCATCGGCTATAGCGACGAGATGGGGTTCGGCCCCGACAGCTGTACGGTACTGACCGCCATCGGCAGGCAGTCGCCGCACATCGCCCAAGGTGTGGACGAAGGACGTGGTCTTGACCTGGAGCAGGGCGCCGGTGACCAGGGCTTGATGTTTGGCTACGCCACCAATGAAACTGACGTCCTCATGCCGATGCCAATCTCGCTGGCGCACCGCCTGGTGCGGCGCCAGTCGGAAGTGCGCAAGAGCGGCAAGCTTGCGTGGCTACGCCCGGACGCCAAGTCGCAGGTAACGGTCAAGTATACAAACGGCAGGCCGGCCGGGATCGACGCCGTAGTCCTTTCGACCCAGCACGCGCCCGGCGTCAAGCACGAGACACTCAAAGAAGCAGTGATCGAGGAAATCGTCAAACCGGTACTTCCCAAAGAGTGGCTCGGCAAGGATACAAAGTACTTTATCAACCCGACCGGTGCATTCGAGATCGGCGGTCCGGTGGGCGACGCCGGGCTAACCGGCCGCAAGATCATCGTCGACACCTACGGCGGCATGGCCAGGCATGGTGGTGGCGCCTTTTCCGGCAAGGATCCGTCGAAGGTGGATCGCTCGGCAGCCTATGCTGGGCGCTATGTGGCGAAAAACGTGGTGGCTGCGGGGCTTGCGGACCGCTGCGAAATCCAGATCGCCTATGCCATTGGTATCGCCCGCCCGGTTTCGGTCCATGTCGACACTTTCGGCACTGGCAAACTGCCTGACGACAAGATCGCGGAACTGGTCGGGGCACACTTTGACCTGCGACCCAAGGGCATCATCCAGATGCTCGACCTGCTGCGTCCCATCTATCTCGCGACCGCAGCGTATGGTCACTTCGGGCGCGTCGAGGCTGATTTTAGCTGGGAGCGGACTGACAAGGTGGAGCTGTTGCGCGACGCGGCCGGCATCAAGTCCACCGCGCGCAGCGCCGCCCGGGCATGACCGAGCGCAGGCGCGTTCGACCCGACGACGGGCCTTCGACCTGCAGCGTGACAGCCCAGGCAGTCAGTGTGCAACACCGATCGGTTGATGATCTCGGCCAATTCTTTTAACAGGCGCCGCCATGGCGGCGGGACCTTGTTCTCTCCAAGGAGCGTTGCGACCCCGGAATTGCGTTGCCGGGGCCAGGCTTGGAGAGAACTCCGACTCAGAGAACGGCGCTCGTTCATCATGGAGCATGCATCATGAGCGCTGTCGTTAACTCGAAATTCAAAGACTACAAGGTCGCCGATATCAACCTCGCGTCCTGGGGACGCAAGGAGATCGAAATCGCGCAAACCGAAATGCCCGGCCTGATGGCACTGCGTGAGGAATTCGGCGCGCAGCAACCGCTCAAGGGGGCGCGTATTTCTGGCTCTCTGCACATGACGATCCAGACGGCGGTACTTATCGAGTCCCTGACGTCGCTCGGTGCCCAGGTACGCTGGGCCTCCTGTAACATTTTTTCGACACAGGACCATGCCGCAGCAGCGATGGCTGCCGTGGGAGTCCCGGTCTTTGCCTGGAAGGGCGAAACACTCGATGAGTATTGGTGGTGCACACAGCAGGCGCTTACCTGGCCGGACGGCAAAGGTCCAAACATGATCCTCGATGACGGCGGCGATGCCACACTGCTCGTTCACAAGGGCGCGGAGTTCGAGCGCAACCGCAGGGTACCGAATACGGACCCGAACGCTAGCGAGGAGTGGAAGGTCTTTCTGCAACTGCTGCGAGAGAGTTTGACCGCCAATCCGGGGAAGTGGACAGATATCGCCAAAGACATTCGCGGAGTGACCGAGGAAACGACCACCGGGGTGCACCGTCTCTACCAGATGCAGCAGCGGGGCGAGCTAATGTTTCCGGCGATGAACGTCAATGACTCAGTGACCAAATCGAAGTTCGACAATCTCTACGGTTGCAGGGAATCTCTGATCGACGGAATCAAGCGCGCCACAGACGTGATGATCGCCGGCAAGATCTGTGTGGTGCTTGGCTACGGCGATGTCGGAAAGGGGTGTGCGCAGGCGTTCCGCGGCATGGGGGCCACGGTATGGATTACGGAGATAGATCCCATCTGCGCCCTGCAGGCAGCAATGGAAGGTTACCGCGTCGTCACCATCGAGGAGGCCGCCCCGCAAGGCGACATCTTCGTCACGGCCACCGGCAACGTGGGCGTCATTACCCACGCGCATATGCGGGCCATGAAGCATGAAGCCATTGTGTGCAACATCGGGCATTTCGATGCGGAAATCGACATCGCCTCGCTCGAGCAATACCCGTGGGAAGAGATTAAGCCGCAGGTCGATCATGTGCTGCTGCCGGATGGCAGGAAACTCATCGTTCTCGCCAAGGGAAGGCTGGTGAACCTCGGCTGCGCGACCGGTCACCCGAGCTTCGTCATGTCGGCGTCATTTTCCAATCAGACCATTGCGCAGATCGAGCTTTTCACCAATGGCTCGGCCTATGAAAAGAAAGTCTACACGCTGCCAAAGAAGCTTGACGAGAAGGTCGCCCGCCTGCATCTGAAGAAAATCGGCGCACACCTAACGCGACTTTCCGCTGAACAGGCGGAGTACATAAACGTCCCGGTCGACGGCCCGTACAAACCGGACCATTACCGCTACTGACCGCCAACAGGTGGCAGGTCGAGGCCGGGCGATCCGGCCCGCCTGAACCTGCCGGCGTGCTGATAGCTGTTCTCGAAATTCAATGGAATCCCAAAAAAAGCGCGAGCGCACTTTCAGCTTCGAGTTTTTCCCTCCCAAGACCGAGGAGGGCAAGGTAAGCCTGCGTCACACGACCGCCCAGCTTGCGCAGCTCAAGCCGCGCTTTATGTCGGTGACCTTCGGGGCGGGCGGAAGCACGCGCGAAGGTACTTTTGAAACCGTCAGGGAAATAAAGAGTCGCGGTCTCGAGGCAGCACCGCATATCTCTTGCATCGGTTCTTCGCGCGATCAGTTGCGACAGATCCTGCGCAGCTATATGGCGCTGGGCGTCCACCATGTTGTTGCCTTGCGCGGAGATCTGCCGTCGGGCACGGTTGCGGCCGGAGAGCTACGCTATGCCAACGAGATAGTGGAATTTATCAGGGAGGAAACGGGGCCGCATTTCCTCATCGAAGTCGCAGCCTATCCGGAAACCCACCCGCAGGCGGCAAGCGCCGAAGCCGACCGGCTCAACTTCCGACGCAAGGTCCTGGCCGGCGCGAATTCGGCGATCACGCAGTATTTCTATAATGCAGACGCGTATTTTCGCTTCGTCGATGATTGCGAAATCATGGGCCTGGACATTGCGATCGTGCCCGGCATCATGCCAATCACGAATTTCAAGCAGCTGGCGCGCTTTTCGGACGCGTGCGGCACGGAGATACCACGGTGGATCCGCCGGCGGCTCGAGGGCTACGGAGATGACCTGGACGCGATCCGCGCTTTCGGACTGGATGTGACCACTGAGCTTTGCGACCGCCTGCTGGCGGCCGGCGCTCCGGGCCTACATTTCTACACCCTTAATCGGGCAGGCCCGACAAGCACGATCTGGGAACGGCTGGCGCTGTGATCCCGCTGCATTTAGGACGTGGCAAGTGCCACAGGTCTTCGCGTCTTGGGGCAGCGCCCGTTATTATGTTGGACTCGGCGGCCAATGCGACCCTGTTGCCCCCGTTTTGGGGCCGGTTTCTTTTCAGGAAACCGGCTGAAGTACTCGTGCCGGGTCGCTGACGACACCTGCAACGGCGGGTATTTTGTGCGGGCAATGCCCAGTGGGCAGACGAACGCTCATTGCACAAATCATGCGTATTTCTAGTATTCTTAACTGGGTGTGGCATCGGTTGGTAGAAGCATGTACTGAACAACGCGGCCGGCTTACGGGCGGGCCTTGTGATTACACCAGGGTAACCAGCGAAACTGATGGACTCGGGACATTACAAACTTCTGCTGACAGGCGTCATCCTTGTCCAGATTGTCGGATTTGTGGTGCTATGGATGAAGATCCCAGCGGCAACGTCGAACGCTGCGCGGGTCGTTCCCACGGTCCCCGTAATCGATCCGAATAGCGTCAAATTCGCCACCAAGATTCCGCAAAACCGGATACTGCGTCAAGCGATTGATTCAGTCCTGAAGCAGGAGTTGGCTCCTTACCTGACGCAGCTTGCCGCGGCACAGCGGGTGCGGTTGAAGCAGACGCAAGTCGAGGCAACCGCCATACCACGACCAGGCGGTCCCGCCAACATACGGGCGGCGCGGCAATCCAGCGAAATCGTAGATCGGGCCCTGGCCAGCGGCGTATGGACCGATTCCGACAGCAGCGCGTTGCTGCGGGTTGCGCCGCTACTGTCGGAAAACCAGCGTGTGGGGCTGCTCGATAAGATATTTGGTGCTATCAATAACCAGGAGCTGAAACCCGTCGGATCCCTGCCTTCGCTTTAGGAAGTGGTTCCGCGCATCACCAGGTTTGCTGGAGAAAAAAGCCCATGAAGATTGCTATGCTGGCGTTGGTGCTGGCCTGTGCCGCACTGCCGATTCTGGCAGCAGCGCAAGGCGACTATGTGCCCGGCTATGTCTACGTTGGGCCGAACAGCGAGTACATGTACGGCACTTTCAACAACCGCTTCAATACGACGCCGTCCGCAACCAAGACCTATATCGGGGCCGGGGGCTATGCGAACGGATTACTGTATTTCTACGGCGAGGATGCCGACGGACGCTACTTTTATTGCTATATCCCCACTACCAGCTCCATCTATCAGGCTGCGGTGGAGATCAAGAACACACTCGGCGATGGATCGCTTCTGTCGGTGGAACGCACACCGCCTTCGAGCGAATGCACGTCCGTGTATTCGGCCAAGGCGTCACATTATCTCAACTGAAAGTCGGCACGTGCGGGCGTGATCCGGATTCGGTTTCCGGACCATCATGACTGCGGCGGCCGACGTCCAGCAGGATGTCCGGGGAGGGAGGCGGCGTTATCTTCCTACCGCCGACACCTTCCACCTTTGGAGACGGAGGTTTGCTGATGCGCGAAGCGACAATTTTCACTGCGCCTATCACGGACCCACTGCACAACTGCCGGACATAGTGGGTGGAGTGGTATATCGTGGTTCTGATCGTGGTGGAAGTCGTGCTTTCCACCTATGAAACCTGGCTGCGGCACTGAACGCGGTCTGCAGGCCATGCCAGCGCCTGGCGTTGGTTATGCTGCAAACCAGGGTATGTGGCGGCGGCGAACGCTAGGTAGGTCGGGCCGCGGATTTGCAGAAACCTCCGGTTTTCCGGACATTCGTGTATAATGCCCGGCCTTTTTGCGGTAACTTCGGGGTATCCCCTTGATTCAGAAATTACGCAACATCGCGATTATCGCGCACGTCGACCACGGCAAGACCACGCTCGTCGACAAGCTGCTTCAGCAATCTGGCACCTTCGCCGCTCACCAGCAGTTTGGTATACGGGTGATGGATTCCAACGACCTGGAGAAGGAGCGCGGTATCACCATTCTGGCGAAGAACACCGCCATACGGTGGCACGACTATCGCATCAATATCATTGACACGCCCGGGCATGCCGACTTCGGGGGCGAGGTCGAGCGTGTGCTGTCTATGGTCGATTCCGTGCTGCTGCTGGTGGACGCAACCGATGGGCCCATGCCGCAGACACGTTTTGTTACGCGCAAGGCGTTCGCTCAGGGGTTAAAACCGATTGTGGTAATTAATAAGGTTGACCGGCCAGGGGCACGCCCGAGCTGGGTGCTGGACCAGACCTTTGACCTCTTTGACAAACTCGGCGCGACCGAGGAGCAATTGGATTTTCCTGTAATCTACGCTTCAGCGCTGAACGGCTATGCCGGCCTGGAGCCGGACGTGTGCTCCGGCGACATGACACCTTTGTTCGAGACAATCATCAAACACGTGCCGGCACCAGATGTCGATCTCGACGGGCCGTTCCAGATGCAGGTATCGAGTCTCGACTATTCGAGTTATGTCGGCGCCATTGCGGTCGGGCGCATCCAACGCGGTCGCGTCAAACCCAACCAAGCGGTCGTGGTTGTGGATAAGGCCGGCAAAACCCGCTCCGCCAGAGTGCTGCAGGTCCTCGGTTTCCTCGGTCTGGAGCGGACGGAGGTTGCGGAAGCCGCGGCCGGCGACATCGTTGCCATTACCGGTATCGATGCGCCGCACATTTCCGACACCTTTTGCGATCCGGTCAGGGTCGAGGCGCTGCCCGCTTTGTCGGTGGATGAGCCCACCGTCACGATGTCGTTCGAGGTGAACAATTCGCCTTTTGCCGGCCAGGACGGCAAGTACGTAACGAGCCGCCAGCTGCGCGAGCGCATGGAGCGCGAACTGATCGCAAACGTTGCGCTTCGGGTGGAAGAAACCGGCAGCCCTGACAAGTTCCGTGTCTCGGGGCGGGGCGAGTTGCACCTGGGAATTCTCCTAGAAAACATGCGGCGGGAAGGCTACGAGCTTGGGGTATCGCGCCCGCAGGTGATCATCAAGGAGGTCAACGGAGAGAAGCAGGAGCCGCATGAACTCGTGACGGTCGACGTCGAGAGCCGACACCAGGGCGCGGTGATGGAGAAGCTCGGGGCGCGCAGAGGCGACCTGCTCAACATGGAGCCGGACGGAAAAGGGCGCGTGCGTCTTGAGTACATGATTCCGGCGCGAGGCCTTATCGGATTCCAGACAGAGTTTCTCACGGCGACCGCCGGGAGCGGCCTCATCTACCACGTGTTCGACCACTACGGTCCGGTGAAGAAGGGCGATGCGGGCAGGCGTGTGAACGGGGTACTCATATCAAACGGGGTCGGCACCAGTGTTGCGTACGCATTGTGGAATCTGCAAGAACGGGGGAGGATGTTCATATCCCCTGGGGAAGAAATGTACGAAGGGATGATCATCGGGATCCATACCCGCGACAATGATCTGGTCGTCAACGCCATGAAGGGCAAGCAACTGACCAACGTGCGCGCGTCAGGTTCCGATGAAGCGATCATTCTGACACCGCCGATCCAGCTTACTCTAGAGCGTGCCCTGGAATTCATCGAGGACGATGAGCTGGTCGAAATCACTCCAAACCATATTCGGCTGCGCAAGCGTTACCTGAAGGAGTCCGATCGCAAACGGGCGGAACGCAGCGCCGCAGGCTGACATGCCATTGATCCGGGTGGCGTCCAGCCCGACGGCCGGAGCGGTGCTATTCAGGACCAGACGGGGATAGCCGGCGTGATCAAGCCTGTTCGCGCGTAGTGCGGAAGGCAACGTCCGGCCAGCGCTCCATGGTGAGTTGTAGATTGACACGCGATGGCGCGAGGTAGGCGAGCTCTCCGGCGCTGTCGCGGGCCAGGCTGTCGCGCAGCTTGCGCTCGAATTCGGCGAGAATCTTGACATCCGGGCACGTGATCCAGCGCGCGCTGTGCACCGCAACCGGTTCGAACAATGCGTCCACACCGTACTCGTGCTGCAGACGGTGGGCAACCACATCGAATTGCAATATTCCTACGGCACCCAAGATCAAATCATTGGAGTTCAAAGGCCGGAACAGCTGCGTGGCGCCCTCTTCGGTCAGCTGCTCCAGTCCTTTCTGGAGCGCTTTGGCCTTCATCGGATTGCGGATCTGGGCGCGCCGGAAGATTTCTGGGGCGAAATTCGGCACGCCGGTGAACCTGAGCGGCTCCTTCTGGGTAAAAGTGTCTCCGATCCGCATGGTACCGTGATTGTGGAGTCCGATGATGTCTCCGGCAAAAGCTTCTTCTGCCGCCGCACGCTCCTGCGCCATGAAGGTTATGGCATTGGACACGGTCACATCCCTGCCGATACGGACGTGGTAAAGCTTCATTCCTGGCGTGTACTTGCCTGAACACACCCGCAAAAATGCGATGCGATCGCGATGATTCGGGTCCATGTTTGCCTGGATCTTGAATACAAACCCCGTGAACGCGTCTTCGTCGGCACGCACAATACGGCCGCCATCGCGCGGCTGGGGTCCCGGTGCGATGTCGACGAAAGCGTCAAGGAGCTCGCGCACCCCAAAGTTGTTGATGGCGGAACCGAAGAACACCGGGGTCTGCCTCCCGGCCAGATAGGCTGCGCGGTCGAAAGGATGGCTGGCACCCCGCACCAGCGCTACTTCGGTGCGCAACTCATCTGCCTGCTCGGCAAGCAGTCCGTCGAGGCGCGGGTTATCGAGACCCCGTATGATCTCGCCGGCATTAATACGCCCCCCGTGGCTGGGGGAATACAGATGCACGGACTCGTCGTGCAAATGGTAGATACCACGGAAGCGCTTGCCCATACCTATCGGCCAGGTCACCGGTGCACACTCGATCTGCAGGACTCTCTCTACCTCGTCCAACACCTCCACGGGATCATGCCCCTCGCGATCCATCTTATTGACGAATGTCGTGATCGGGGTGGTGCGCAGACGACATACTTCCATGAGCTTGATGGTCCGGTCCTCGACGCCTTTTGCGATGTCGATGACCATGAGCGCAGAATCGACGGCCGTGAGAGTACGATAGGTATCTTCGGAAAAATCTTCGTGCCCCGGTGTATCCAGCAGGTTGACTACCCGGTCGTGGTAGGGGAACTGCATTACTGATGAGGTGACGGAGATGCCACGCTGCTTCTCCAGTTCCATCCAGTCGGAGGTGGCGTGACGCGCGGCCTTGCGCCCTTTGACGGTGCCGGCGAGCTGGATGGCGCCGCCGAATAGCAGGAGCTTCTCGGTTAGGGTGGTCTTGCCGGCATCGGGATGCGAGATGATGGCGAATGTGCGCCGGCGCTCGGCTTCGCGGCGGATTTCTGCGGACATGGGCTGGTGATCCAAAAAGGTGCGCAGCATAACCCGAATCGGCAGACCGGGCCAGCTTGCCAGCGGGTGGCTGTGGAATTCGCGCCGGGGGTCAGTATACTGGCACGCACCCGGTTTGCACGGCTGCGGATTGTTACGAGAGGCGGGCTGGCAGCGGACACACAGCATGCGCAGTGTGCCTGTGGCTCTCCCACGGCGACGGCACCAGGAAATAGCCTATGCATGCCCTTTATCCCGAAATCAGGCCGTATGCCGTACACAGTCTGGCGGTTTCCGACGGCCATGTTCTGTATCTGGAGGAGTCTGGCAATCCACAGGGCCTTCCGGTGCTGTTCGTGCACGGCGGGCCCGGTGCGGGTTGTGAGGATTATCATCGACAATACTTCGATCCGCTGGCGTATCGGATCATCCTGTTCGACCAGCGCGGGGCCGGCCGCTCCCGCCCGCACGCAAGCCTCGAGAACAACACGACCGGGAAACTGGTTGAGGATATGGAAGCGATACGGGAATTCCTCGGCGTTAGCCGCTGGGTTTTGTTCGGGGGATCGTGGGGCTCTACGCTGAGCCTGATTTACGCACAGACACATCCTGAATCGGTACTCGGACTGGTCGTGCGTGGCATATTTCTGTGCCGGCCTTGGGAAATTCGCTGGTTCTACCAGGAAGGTGCCAATCGCATATTCCCGGATTACTGGGAGGAGTTCATTGCACCGATCTCGGAAGGTGACCGTGGCGACCTGGTCCGGGCGCATCACCGTTTGCTGACCGGCGTCGATGAGATTTCGCGCATGGCTTCAGCCAAAGCCTGGTCGATATGGGAGGGGCGTACGGCAACATTGACTCCGCGTCAGGCCGTCGTCGACTTCTTCAGCGATCCGCACGTAGCACTCAGTCTTGCGCGCATCGAAGCGCACTATTTTGTCCATGACAGCTTTCTCGAGCCTGAACAGATTCTGCGCGACGTCGACCGGCTGGGGCGGATTCCCGGTTTCATCGTTCAGGGCCGCTACGACATCACCTGCCCTGCACAAAGCGCCTGGGAGTTGCACCGGGCCTGGCGGAGTGCTGAGCTGGAGATCGTACCGGCAGCCGGCCACTCGGCGCGGGAACCAGGAATTACCGACGCCCTGATCCGGGCAACCCAGAAGCTTCGGCGTCTGGCTGGGTAGGATTGACCCATGGCGGTATACGCAATTGGTGACGTACAGGGCTGTGCCGACGCCCTGCATGCGTTACTGGCGCAGGTTGGGTTCGCGACGCAGACCGATGAATTGTGGTTCACCGGCGATCTTGTCAACCGCGGACCCGCATCGGCCGAAGTCTTGCGGTTTGTTATGGGCCTGGGCGACAGGGCGCACGTGGTCTTGGGTAACCATGACCTGCATCTTTTGGCTTTGGCCGCAGGAAAGGGGGAAAAGCACCCGGCAGATACGCTGCAGGACGTATTGCATGCACCGGACTGCGCACAACTTCTGGCGTGGCTGCGATCGCGGCCATTGCTGCATCATGACGCAGATCTTGGGTATACCATGGTTCATGCCGGCCTCCTCCCTTCCTGGGATTTAGCGGTGGCACAGAGGCTGGCGCGAGAGGCGGAAGCCGTGATTCGCCGATCCGAAGAAAACGCCCTTTTCGATCATATGTATGGTAACCATCCGGATCACTGGGAAGAAAGTCTGCACGGATGGGCACGGTTGCGTGTGGTGATCAATGCGTTGACGCGCCTGCGCTACTGCGATGGCGCTGGGAAGATGGATCTGCGACCCAAGGGCGCGCCGGGGACACAACCCGAAGGCTTGGTACCCTGGTTCGAAGTCGGCGACCGCGCCAGCCGCGAGCTGCGGATCCTGTTCGGGCACTGGTCCACGCTCGGGCTTTGGCAGGGCCGGGGCGTGATTGGCCTGGACAGCGGATGCTTATGGGGAGGAAAGCTTTCGGCGATGCGGCTGGACGGACCGACAACTTTTTACAGCGTGGCGTGCCCGCGCTACCGGTCTTTTGCCCAAGGCGGTAACGGGGGCGGTTTGGACAGGAAAGGTCTGGCGTAACAGCGGCCTGGCTGGGTTTTTCGCCGTGGCCACAGTCATAGGATACCCATTTGGTGGTTTGCGCCAAGAAAGGGCGCGCTTCCACCAATTGTCGGATCGTGCGTAGTTTCAGCGATAAGGCAAGGCTTGTCGATGGATCCGTCGTAGACCATCTGGGCGGGTTGAATCAGGATGCGGAGATCGGGTCAAAAAGAACAGGAATTGGTAATATACTGCGGCAGAAACGAATTGGGGATTCAGACGTGGCTAAGCATCACATCGATGTATCGGTAAAGTCGACCTACGTGGACGCCCAGTCGGCTCCCGAATCGAACCGCTATGTGTTTACCTATACGGTCCGGATTACGAACCGGGGCAGCGTCTCGGCCAGGCTGCTGACGCGTCATTGGGTGATCACCGACGCCAACAGTAAGGTGCAAGAGGTTCGCGGTCCCGGGGTAGTGGGCGAGCAACCGTATCTATCGCCGGGCAAGAGTTTTGAATACAGCAGCGGCGCTGTACTGGAGACGCCGTTTGGAAGCATGCGGGGAAGTTATCAGATGATCGCAGATGATGGCGTCGAATTCGACGCTGAAATACCGGAATTTGTGCTTACCATCCCGCGCACCCTGCACTAGACGCTCCCCTTCTTTGCGCAGCCGAGCTGCTCGCCAGGAGCGGTTCGCGTGCGTGCTGGGTATTCATTTTAGGAACATCCTTTTTCGTTACCATGGCGCCGGTGTTCTCTGCCAGCGCATAGGATGAAATGATCGGACAACGAATCAGCCGGCGGTGTCCGCGTTCCGAAAGCCAGGTGATTTAGGTCGGCGCAGCCAGGGATTATTGCTGGGCAACCGAAGAGGCTCTTCTGACAATCCATGTTGTCGGCCAGCATGGACCTACCCGCAAGCGGGGTCGAAACGATCTGCTTGATGACTGCCGAACTTTTGCGCTCTGTTTTCCAGCGGCGCCCCAAATTTGGTTTGCTTGAGGCACCGAGCCTAGATATCCAAGTTGGAGACCGCCAGCGCGTTTTTCTCGATGAATTCGCGACGTGGTTCGACCTGTTCGCCCATGAGCGTGGTGAAGATTTCATCTGCTGCGACGCCGTCTTCGATGTTGACCTTGAGCAGCCGGCGTGTGGTCGGCTCCATGGTGGTTTCCCATAGCTGCTCCGGGTTCATCTCGCCCAAACCTTTGTAGCGCTGTATGGTCTGGCCTCGCCGTGCTTCCTCCATCAGCCAGGCTACCGCCTCCTCGAAATGCGCCACGGGCTGAACTTTGTCTCCGCGTCGAACATTGGCCCCGTCGCGCAGAAGTCCTTCGAGCTGTGTGCCGAGCGCACGCAGGCTTCTATATTCTCCTGAACCCAGGAACTCTGCGTCGAGCCGGCTTCGGTGCTGGGAACCGTGCTCGCTGCGGGTTACGAGGATTTCGTGTGCACCCGTCAGCGGACTAAGGCCGAGGCTGACATGGTAATGGGCCCCATTAGGATCCGAGGCGAGCTGGCTCTGTAGTTTTTCCGCAAAGCTGTCGGCTGCCATCCGTTCCTTAAGCTCTTCGACGGTGAGGGTGGGAAGGTAGACAAGCTTGTGCAACAGCTTGGGATCATAGCGGCGAGATAGGCGCTTGATTGTGTTTTCGACAGAGAGGTAGTCATTGCAGAGCTTGGTAAATCGTTCGCCTTCGATCGGCGGGGCACCGGGGGCACCGGTCAGCATCGCCCCATCAAGGGCGGATTCCAGCAGGTGTGACTGAAGCTCACCGTCATCCTTGAGGTAACGTTCGAGCTTACCGCGTTTTACTTTGTAGAGTGGCGGTTGGGCAATATAGATATGGCCACCTGCCAGGAGTTCGGCCATCTGGCGATAGAAAAATGTCAGCAGCAGCGTACGGATATGGGACCCATCGACATCTGCGTCGGTCATGATGATAATACGGTGATAACGTAACTTTTTGATATCAAAATCATCTTTCCCTATCCCTGTGCCGATGGCGGTGATGAGCGTCCCCACTTCAGCCGAGGAAAGCATCTTGTCGAATCGGGCGCGCTCAACGTTCAGGATTTTGCCCTTGAGCGGGAGAATGGCCTGAAATCGCCGGTCGCGGGCCTGTTTCGCAGAACCACCGGCGGAATCCCCTTCGACCAGATACAGTTCGCATAATGTAGGGTCGCGTTCCTGGCAATCGGCAAGTTTACCCGGAAGCCCAGCAATATCGAGCGCCCCTTTGCGGCGGGTCATCTCGCGAGCTTTGCGTGCCGCTTCGCGGGCGCGGGCGGCCTCAATGATCTTGAAGGCGATCACACGGGCATCAGCCGGGTTCTCTTGCAGGAAATCGGCAAGACGCTCGTTTACGACAGATTCCACAATGCCCTTCACTTCCGAGGAAACGAGTTTGTCCTTGGTTTGGGAAGAAAACTTCGGATCGGGTGCCTTGACTGACAATACGGCAGTGAGTCCCTCTCTGGCATCGTCGCCAGTAGTACTGATCTTATCTTTTTTGGCAAGCCCGAGATTCTCAATGTGTTGGTTGAGCGTCCGGGTCATGGCTGCCCGCAAGCCGGCGAGGTGAGTGCCGCCGTCACGCTGGGGAATATTGTTGGTGTAGCAGAAGGTATTTTCCTGGTACGAATCATTCCACTGCATGGCCAACTCGACCGATACGCCGTCCTTTTCGGCCGAGAGGTATATGACCTTTTCATGCAGCGGGGTTTTGTTGCGGTTAAGATGCCGGACGAAGGCCGCGATACCGCCTTGGTATTCGAATACGTCTTCCTTGAGGTCGCGGGCATCCCGAAGAACGATGCGTACGCCAGAATTCAGGAAAGAAAGCTCACGCAACCTCTTGGCCAGCAGTTCATAGTGGAAAACGGTGTTGGTGAAAATCTTTGTGCTGGGCGCGAAGTGCACATCCGTTCCGGTTTCGTCGGTGGTTCCGATGACCTTAAGAGGTTCTACCGGATCGCCGAGTTGATATTTCTGATAGTGAATCTTTCCCTCACGCCGGATGGTCAACTCAAGGGAATCTGAAAGTGCGTTGACCACCGAAACGCCGACGCCATGAAGCCCGCCGGAAACTTTGTAAGAATTCTGGTCGAATTTTCCTCCTGAGTGGAGGATCGTCATGATTACTTCTGCGGCGGAGCGGCCCTCCTCGGGGATGATTCCAGTAGGGATTCCGCGGCCATTGTCTGAGACGGTGATTGAATTGTCGGTATGGATGGTGACTTGGATCTGGGTGCAATAACCAGCAAGAGCCTCGTCGATGGAGTTGTCGACGACCTCGAAAACCATGTGGTGCAGGCCGGTGCCATCGTCGGTGTCGCCAATATACATGCCCGGCCGCTTTCGGACCGCATCAAGCCCCTTGAGCACTTGGATGCTGGTTGAGTCGTAAACGGGTTTTTTGTCCATGGGCGAGCCTTTGGGATCAAAAAGGGTTATTTTAACATTTCCACGTCAAGCGGGTTTGATTTCTTCAAGGTGGTAGCGAAGGAAGGAACGGGTTGAACTTTGCCTTGTTTCACGTGGAACATTTCCGGCATCGATCCACTGATTGAAAAGTCTTGTTGCTCCATGGTTGTCACAAAAACCTGCGTACCGAGTGCTGCAAGCATACCCCAGACTCTTTCGCGATGAATCCGGTCAAACTCAGCCCCAATGTCATCAGCCAACAAAACACAGCGGCGGCGGGTTTTCTGCATGAAAAGTCGTATCTGCGCGAGTCGGAGCGCGATAACGAGGATTTTTTGCTGGCCGTGAGAGGCATGGGTACGGGCCCCGTCACCCTGAAGCCCCAATGTTAGATCGGCATGGTGCGGACCTAGGTGGGTATAGCCGCGGCGTTGATCGGCCGTTCTGGAGCGCCGCAGTTGTTCAAGGAGCGATCCGCCCTCTTCCCAGCCTCGCTTGAAGGTCAAACTGGCATTTCCCCCCTCCAAGAGAACGGTGGCAGTCTCAAGAAACTCTTCCCGGAGAAGCGCAAAGAATTCTTGGCGTGAGCGATCAAGCTCTTCGCCCGTGGCCGCCAGTTCTTCGTCCCAGAGGAAACAAACTCTTGGGGCCGACAGATTGCGTAGTGCGGCGTTTCGTTGGCCCAACAAACGTTGGTATCGGAGCCATCGTGGGTAAAAATCATGTTCCACGTGAAACAACCACCAATCCAACAACCCTCGGCGATGCCGACTGCTCCTAAGGAACTCATAATGAAGCTCCGGGGTAATGGCCTGCAGCGGTACATGTTGTGCGAGCATAGCCGCGCTCTTTTCGGCCTCTCCATCCACACGTATCACCCGCCCATCGCGGTTGAGCTGCAAACCCAGGCGATGCTCGCAAACTCCTTCCCGCACAATCCCGAAGGTAACCAACCCCTCCGCTCCCCGCCGAATCAACTCTGACGAACGCCTTGTCCGGAACGACCGTCCTGTCGCCAAGACATGAATTGCTTCGATCAGAGTTGTCTTGCCAGCTGCGTTACAGCCGCTAATGACATTCAGTTTCTCTCCCGGCTCAAAGACAACCTCTCGCAAAAGCCGGAAGTTATGGATCTCCAGGCGGGTCAGCGACATACCATCAAGCGCATAACCGTTATCCTGCGGCTAGAGCCGCATAGGCATCACGACATATTGGCTGAAGACATCGCCTGGAGCCCGCAATGTACAGCTGTTGTTGGAATCGGTCAGGCCCAACTCAACCTCGGCAGACTCAATTGCGCCAACGGCTTCAATGATGTAGTTCACATTGAATCCGATCTCCAATTCCTCGCCCGTGTAGTCGACTGACACTTCCTCTTGGGCCTCTTCCTGTTCTGGATTGTGCGCGCTCAAACGCATCGCCCCGGCAGCAAGTGTCACCCGCACGCCCCGGTATTTTTCGTTGGACAAGATCGCGACACGGCTCAGCGATTCCCGGAAAAGATCCCGCGATACCCGCACCTGTATCTGCTGCCCTTGCGGAATCACTTTATGATAATCCGGAAACCGACCATCGATGAGCTTCGAAGTAAAAGTCAAATCCTTCCTGATAACCCGAATGTGATTAGTCCCGCCTTTCACCTCGACTTCATCATCTGAATCGTCTAAAAAGCGTGTCAACTCGAGAACACCTTTTCGCGGTACGATGACTTGTCGTTCTGTTTCTGAACGATGCTCAAGTGCGGCTTCGCTCAAAGCCATACGATGACCATCTGTGGCAACTGCCCTCAGTTTTTCGCTTGTGACCTCCAGCAGTATTCCGTTCAGGTAATACCGCACATCCTGCTGTGCCATACAAAATTGAGTTTTCTGCAACAAGCGGCCAAGCGTCCGTTGCGGAATAGTAAGTGCCCACTCCCATTGGGTCGTTTCCACACTCGGGAAATCCCCCGGTGGCATCGTGAGCAACGTAAACCGACTCCGCCCGGACCGGATCACCGCTTTTCCTTTGTCCAGCCGCAGTTCCAGTACCGACTCGGCAGGCAGGGCCCTGCAGATATCCAACAATTTCCGGGCTGGCGCCGTAAACTCCCCCTCGTTCCCACCACTGACCCGCATGCTGACCACGATCTCCACTTCCAGGTCCGTACCCGTCAACATCAGCACACCGTCCTTGTACCGCAGCAACACATTCGAGAGTATCGGGAGGGGCTGCCGGCGCTCAACAACGCCCGCAACAAAACTCAACGGCTTCAACAGCTGTTCCCGCTGTATGGTGATCTGCATGGTTTTTTCCTGGTGTGGCGACCCTATTTTGCTTTTAAGTGTTATTTAAAATTCAAAATAACTACAACTACTACTAGTACCTGAAGCGCCTGTGGTTAAGTCATTAAATCCCTTATACAACAAAATATTAACGCCCAGCCGTCTCTGTGAAAAGATGCCATTCACCCCTGTGGACAGGTTCCTGTGATATGTGGACAACCTATCCCCCTCACTGCACCTGCTTGGCATTAATCCAGTTATTCACACTGCACATCAACACTTATCAAGTTGAAAGAATGCGCAGCAAGTTGCCATAGTCTTCCTTCATCCGGATGTCGCTTTGAGCCAATTCCACGATCTTGCGGCAGGCGTGAATTACCGTTGTATGATCGCGGCCTCCAAACGCATCGCCGATTTCGGGCAGACTATGGTTGGTAAGCTCCTTTGCTAGGGCCATTGCTACCTGGCGAGGCCTGGCAACCTGACGCACCCGGCTCTTTGAGTGCAGGTCAGCAACGCGGATTTTGTAATATTCCGCAACGGTTTTCTGGATGTTGTTGATCGTGACCAGTCGCTCATGAAATGCCAGGAGATCCTTGAGGCTCTCAGTTGCCAGTTCGATGCTGATCGGCTGGCCAGTGAAGTGGGCGTTTGCAACGACCCTGCGCAACGCGCCTTCCAATTCGCGCACATTCGACCGTACCCGCTTAGCAACAAAGAACGCCACATCTTCCGGTAGTGCCACACCCTCGTGCTGCGCCTTCTTCATTAAAATGGCAACGCGCGTTTCAAGCTCCGGGGGCTCGATCGACACAGTCAACCCGCTGCCAAAACGCGATATCAGTCGCTCTTCGACCCCCACCAATTCTTTCGGAAACCGGTCGGCAGTAATGATAACCTGACGTTGACCTTCAAGCAAGTTATTGAAAGTATGGAAAAATTCCTCCTGGGAACGTTCCTTTCCCACAAAGAATTGAATATCGTCGATTAGCAGCGCATCAAGCGTCCGGTAGTGTTTTTTGAATTCATTGATGGCGTTGTGCTGAAGTGCCTTGACCATGTCCGCGACGAACCGTTCCGAATGAACGTAGGCAACCCGACCCTCCGGTGTGTGCTCCATCATCAGGTGCCCTGCAGCCTGCATCAGGTGGGTCTTACCAAGACCGACTCCACCGTAAATGAACAAAGGGTTGTATGCCCCACCCGGGTTTTCGCCAACCTGTCGCGCGGCCGCGCGAGCGAGCTGATTTGATTTGCCCTCAACATGGGTCTCAAAAGTGAATTCCGGGTTCAGCCTTCCAGGTACCACCACCGGCCTTTTCTGTGCGCGTTCGCCCGCTGTCACCCGTGGAGCGGTCTCAGCTCCATCCATAGCCACCGACTGTTCGCCCACCTCGATAACGACATCCACGGCATGCTGATCGTACTGTCCAGCCAGCTCCACGATACGACCAATGAAGCGCTCCTTCACCCAATCCATCACAAAACGGTTCGGTGCCAGCAAACGCAATGCACGCTGCTCCCGCACCGCCTGCAGCGGCCGGATCCAAGTATTGAACTGCTGGGCGGAAAGCTCCTCTTCCAGGCGTTCGAGGCACTTCTTCCACAGTGGTGGCTGTCCGACATTGGGTTCCACGGCATGCATGGTGTTCTCTCCTTGGGACCGGGAAGTCTAGCCTCTTGTAGTCCCACGATCCATCACCAATCTCGGAGCTGAGTATCCCGTGGCGGTTGACAAGCAAGCGTCAAAGGCAGTAACTTTGCCGCCCTTCCAATAACAACCAGCTTGATCCAATACCAACCCGGCAGGCGATAGGCTATGAAGAGAACTTACCAACCCAGTGTGCTGAAACGCAAACGCACCCACGGCTTCCGCGCACGCATGAGTACGGCCGGTGGCCGTGCAGTGTTGAATGCCCGACGCGCACGCGGCCGCGCGCGGCTAAGCGCCTGATAGTCAGGACGACGGCCGGACAGGGGCTGCCGAAATCCTTCCGAATACTGGCGAACGTCGAGTACCGCCGTATCCTCCGCAGTGGTCGGCGGCACAGCGACTTGCTCTTCACGGTCTATACCGCAGCCAACAACTTCGGCCACCCCCGTCTCGGGATAACCGTCGCCCGCAAAGTGTCAACCAGGGCGGTCGTGCGCAACCTGATTAAACGCCAGATTCGCGAATCTTTCCGCCTGCTCCGCAGCCGGATCCGGGACGTTGATATCGTGGTTGTGGCTCGCCCCCCCGCTGCCACAGAGTCCCGGGCGGGACTGCGCACATCCCTGATTCGGCACTGGGAGCAGATGTTTTCGTCATGAAAAAAATCCTCCTGTTCGTGATACGTGCATACCGCTATGCGTTCAGCCCGCTACTCGGCGACCAATGCCGCTTCTATCCGAGCTGTTCATGTTATGCCCAGGATGCGATCGGAACTCACGGCGCCCTCAAAGGCAGCTGGTTGGCGACGCGCCGGCTCCTCCGCTGCCACCCCTGGCATCCGGGTGGCGTAGACCCGGTACCGCCCTGCTCGCCGGCCCACGCAAAAGGACACCATGGATAACCAGCGCCTGCTCCTGCTTGTCGTGCTGTCCATGATCCTGCTGTTCATATGGCAGGCATGGGAGAAACAGCATCCCGCAGGGCCTGCCACGCCGACTGTCACTACCACACCTTCAGTTCCGGCTGCGCCCGCCACACCCAATGCAGCCCCTGCCATGACTCCCAAGGCCGGGATGGCCACATCGCAGCCCGCAGGGGTGCGCATCCAGGTCACGACCGATCTGTTCAACGCACAGATCGACACCCATGGGGGTGACCTGAGGCAGTTGGATTTGAAAGCGTACCCGGTCAAGGTGAATGAACCAGACAAGCCGCTGGAGCTACTACGCGACCGCGGGAGCTATGTTTTCTACGTTCAGTCCGGGCTCATCGGGCAAAGCGGCGAATGGCCCAACCACAAGACTCTTTATCAAGCCGCCACCACACGCTACATGCTCAGCCCCGGACAGGACAGCCTTCGCGTTCCGCTTACGTGGGTAGGGCCACAGGGGTTGCGCGTCACTAAAACCTATACGTTCCACCGCAACAGCTATGTTGTCGACGTCAGCTATGCGATAACCAATGGCAGTAGCGCGACTCGCAACGCCTATCTCTATGCTCAGCTTCTGCGCAGCTACACGCCGCCGCCGCATCATCTGTTCGGAGTCGCCCCAAGCTACGTCGGCGCTGCCGTCTACAGCTCGGCCAAGAAATACCAGAAAATCACCTTCGCTAGCATGGAGAATAAACCGCTGGCAATGAATGTCAGCGGCGGTTGGGTGGCGGTGTTGCAGCACTACTTTGTCAGCGCGTGGATACCACCGAGCGCCGCGCACACGCAGTTCTACTCGGAGTCATTGGGCAACAACCACTATGTTGTCGGCTACAAAACGTTGGTGCCTACCGCTATTGCCCCTGGCGCCACCGCCACCCTGGATGCGCGACTGTATGCGGGTCCGACGGAGCAGGAGCGCTTGAAAAAAGTCGCGCCCGGACTCGAGCTGACGGTTGATTATGGTTGGCTTACTTTCATCGCGGCGCCGCTGTACTGGCTGCTGGACCACATCCATAACCTTGTCGGGAACTGGGGCTGGTCCATCATCCTGCTTACCGTCCTGATCAAGCTGGTTTTCTATCCATTGTCCGCGACCAGCTATCGCTCCATGGCTCACCTGCGTCGCGTGCAGCCCAAGCTTGCCAGTCTCAAGGAACGCTATGGCGACAACCGCGAAAAGCTCAGCCAGGCAATGATGGAAATCTACAAAACCGAAAAGATCAATCCGCTCGGCGGCTGTCTGCCCATCGTGGTGCAAATCCCTGTTTTCATCTCGCTCTACTGGGTGCTACTCCAGAGTGTCGAACTGCGTCAGGCCCCCTTTGTCTTGTGGATCCATGACCTGTCGGCCAAGGACCCGTATTTCATCCTGCCGATCCTGATGGGGATCTCCATGCTGACACAGCAGCTGATCAGCCCGCAGATGACCGATCCACTACAGCGTAAAGTCATGATGGCTATGCCGGTGCTGTTCACCTTCTTTTTTGCCTTCTTCCCTTCCGGGCTGGTGCTCTACTGGGTCTGCCAGAATCTCCTCTCCATCGCCCAGCAGTGGTGGATAACGCGCCGCTTCAACGCCGCCCCACGCCCCAAGTAGTCGCCGTTCGTCATGGACAATCCCGTCCACACAGGCTCAAGCGGGGATACGATCGTCGCCATTGCCACCCCGCCCGGACGGGGTGGCATCGGGATCGTTCGTGTCTCGGGACCTGCGGCCACAGCGCTTGCGCACACGCTGCTCGGGGCCGTTCCGAAGCCACGCCAAGCCACGTTCAGGGCTTTTCGCGACGCTCTCGGACATGCCCTCGATGAGGGTTTGGCACTTTACTTCCCTGGCCCGAACTCCTTCACCGGTGAGGATGTGTTGGAGCTGCAGGGGCACGGAGGGCCGGTGGTGCTTGATCTGCTGGTCGCGCGCCTGCTGGAGCTGGGGGCTCGACCAGCGCGCCCCGGAGAGTTTTCCGAGCGCGCGTTTCTAAACGGAAAGATCGACCTTGCCCAAGCGGAAGCGGTCGCGGATTTGATAGCGAGCGGTTCGGTGAGTGCTGCGCGCGCCGCCCTACGTTCGCTCCAGGGCGAGTTTTCGCGGCGCGTGCACGCGATCGTTACCGAACTCATCGCGCTGCGTGCGAATGCGGAGGCGGCGATCGATTTCCCCGAGGAGGAAATCGACGTTCTTGCCGATCCCGGCCTGTTGCGCCACTGCCAGCGCATCCGGGCATCGATTGCCGCGCTTCTGGCGCCCGCCCGCCAAGGCTGCCTGCTGCAAGAGGGCATGACTGTGGTTCTGGCCGGGCGCCCAAACGCAGGAAAGTCGAGCCTGCTCAATGCGCTTGCCCGATACGATCGTGCCATCGTGAGCGCCCTCCCAGGCACGACCCGCGATGTGCTGCGCGAACAGATTGACATCGATGGCATGCCGCTGCACCTGATCGACACGGCCGGTCTGCGCGAAAGCGGCGACGAGATCGAGCGTGAGGGCGTGCGGCGCGCACGCGCTGCCGCCGCCGAAGCCGATCACGTCCTGCTTATTGCCGATGACAGCACCCCCGAGGACCCAGCGATACTCGCCGCCTTCCTTCCTCCAGGCATGACGTACACGATGGTCCGCAATAAAATCGATCTCTCCGGACGTCCTCCCGGGGCCACGCGAGTTGTGCCGGCGCCGGACTCGAATTCACCGCTTTGTGATACGGAAATCGCTATTTCCGCCAAAAGTGGCACTGGTCTTGACGCACTTCGTGCGCACCTCAAGGCCCGCATCGGATTCGAGGCCACGAGCGAAACTACGTTCAGCGCACGCCGCCGTCATCTTGATGCCCTGAACCGGGCCGATCGCGCGCTCGGGGCTGCAGCCAGTCAGATCGAGCTGCGCCAGGGCGAGCTGGCCGCGGAGGAGCTGCGGCAGGCGCAGCAGGCGCTCGACGAGATTACCGGTGTGTTCACTTCTGACGACCTGTTGGGGCACATATTTGCCACCTTTTGCATCGGCAAATGAGCCGTCGCTGAAGTCAGGGGTCGCAACGGGCCTGACTCGATGCTCAGAAGTACCTTGCGGCCGGTTCGGAAAGCGCTTTCCCCGGCGGCTTGTACAAATCTGTCTTGCCATGATCCGCCACGCCCGGCCCGGGCCTGCCCGGAGCGACCGCTGTCAGGAGCCAACCTACGACGCCAAGGGGCTGGGGACGCAGTTACCGTGTTCCGGCGTTTGTATGTGTGGTCTGAAATGCTAGGATTCCGCTTTCCCACAGACAGGAATGCAGGCCCGTTGTGCGCTACCCTGAAAATCACGATGTCATTGTAATCGGCGGGGGTCACGCTGGAACCGAGGCCGCCATGGCCGCGGCGCGTATGGGTTGCCGCACCCTGCTGCTCACCCACAATATCGAGACCATCGGCCAGATGTCGTGCAATCCGGCGATCGGCGGCATCGGCAAGGGGCACCTCGTCAAGGAGATCGACGCCTTAGGGGGTGTCATGGCGAGCGCGGCGGACCGTGCTGGCATACAGTTTCGCATTCTCAATGCACGCAAGGGCCCGGCGGTGCGAGCCACGCGCGCCCAGATCGATCGCCAGCTGTACAAGGCCGCCATACGCGAACTGTTTGCATGCACACCGAACCTCTTCGTGTTCCAGCAGGCTGTCGATGATCTTATCGTGGAGGCTGGCCGCGTAGTCGCCGCAGTCACGCAATCGGGCATTGAGTTCCGCGCGCGCACGGTGGTCCTGACGACAGGCACTTTTCTCGCAGGGCGGATTCATGTGGGCTTGTCGAATTACCAGGGCGGCCGCGCTGGCGACCCGCCGGCCAACGCGCTCGCGTTGCGGCTGCGCGAGTACGGCCTGCGTGTGGGCCGGCTCAAGACCGGCACGCCACCGCGTATCGACCGCAGAACGGTCGACTACGCACACCTGGAAGAGCAGCCGGGAGACGTGCCTACGCCATCGTTTTCCTTTTGGAGCGAGGGGTCGGAGCATCCACGCCAGGTGTCATGCCATATTACCCATACAAACCCGCGCACCCACGAGCTGATCCGAGCTAGCTTGGACCGCTCACCGCTCTATACCGGTGTCATCGAGGGCGTCGGCCCGCGCTACTGTCCATCGATCGAGGACAAGGTGGTGCGTTTTGCGACCAAAGATTCGCACCAGATTTTCGTCGAGCCGGAAGGACTGGGATCCGACGAAGTGTACCCGAACGGCATCTCGACCAGCCTACCGTTCGACGTGCAACTTGCGCTGGTGAGGTCGATCGAGGGTTTCGAAAAGGCGCATATCACTCGTCCCGGATATGCGATCGAGTATGATTACTTCGATCCCCGCGATCTTGCGCCGACACTCGAGACGAAGGCGGTGGCCGGGCTTTATTTCGCCGGCCAGATCAATGGCACGACCGGCTACGAAGAGGCCGCTGCCCAGGGAATTGTTGCTGGCACCAACGCGGCGTTGGCCGTGGCGGGTCGCGAGCCCTGGTGGCCGCGGCGTGACCAAGCCTATATCGGCGTGTTGGTTGATGACCTCATTACCCGCGGTGTGACCGAGCCCTACCGCATGTTCACTTCGCGGGCCGAATACCGTCTTGTGCTGCGCGAAGACAATGCTGACTTGCGTCTGACCGAGATCGGTCATCGGCTCGGCTTAGTCAGCGACGATCGCGCGCGCCGCGTCGCAAAAAAACGAGAGGTCATCGAGCACGAGCGCAGCCGGCTGGAACGTACCTGGCTGCGACCGGAGATGGCGGCGACGCCAGCGGCCGCGTCGGTGCTGGGGCAGGGGCTGGTGCACGAATATAATCTGCTCGACCTGCTGCGTCGCCCCGAGCTCGACTATCGCGCGCTGATGCGTCTGCCGGGCGCCGGCCCCGGGATACAAGATGCGCGTGTGGCGGAACAGGTAGAAATCCAGGCGAAGTACGCCGGTTATATTGAACGCCAGTCGCAGGAAATCGAGCGCCAGCTGCGGCACGAGGAAACCCCGCTGCCACCGGATCTCGATTACGCGCGGGTTTGTGGCCTGTCGATCGAGGTGCAGCAGACCCTCGCGCGCTGCCGGCCTGTTACCCTGGGTCAGGCGGCGCGGGTTTCGGGCGTGACGCCCGCTGCCATCTCGCTGCTTCTGGTCCACCTCAAGCGCAGGCGAGCGTGAAAGCGGCGCTCCGCCCGAGGAGCGCCGTGTAGGCTCATTGGTGGGAGGGCGGGGCCGCCGGTGCAGCGGCCCCTGGGCCCGGCCGCGCCGCTGGCGCGGGTCGCGTTCCGGCAGCCGCGGCATATTCGAACGTACTGACGCCCAGGGTTACGCCGCTTGCGTCAATGACCGAGACCTGCCACTCACCCAGCCACGCCGGATCCAAGGTCTTTCTGGAGTACACGCGCCAGCGCGGTCCGCTAACATTGAATTTCACGTCGGCCATGACTTTGCCATTGTACTCCCAGCGGTGGATGATGGTCTGGCCGGCCATATGCCTGAGGTCGGTGAAAAAGTAAATGTGCCGGTGGCTGTTTGTCAGGGTGTTGATGTTGTTCGTCGGCTCGTGATCCTTGATACCCGTGGTAAACACCGCTTGCGTGACCTGGCCCGGTTGCTTTCGTACCACTACCTTGGGAGTGGTGGTCTGGGTTGGTGGGGCAGGTTGCGTCGCCGCTTGCAAAGGCAGCACGACCGCCAAGCCGAATAGGGCAAGATAGGCGCGTCCCATGAAGATTCTCCTTAAAATTAAAGTTTTTGGACCCTTTCAGCTTACTTCACCGTTGGCCAAGCTGCCAGGTTGCGGGGGTCGTCGCGCCAGAGCGCATTGGGCCCGACCTGGCAGGCAAAGTTTCGCCGCCGGTGAGAACAGCGACAGCGTTTTTGTTATGCTTGGCAGCAACCTCAAATGGCGACCAAGCCCATGGGCATCGATCAACACCGAAGCCGGAAGCCGTGCCGGACGCAGGCTCGCCGGCGCCGTGGCCTGCCATGCTGAAGCCGAAAATCCGCGGCGGAATGCTGGAAATGGGAATGGATCTGCCCCCTGCCTCGATCCAGAAGCTGGCTGACTACCTTGTGCTGCTGGAGAAATGGAACCGGGCCTACAACCTGACGGCGGTGCGTGATCCGGAGCAGATGGTGTACCGACATGTCCTGGACAGCCTTTCCGTCATCCCCTATCTGCACGGGCGCCGCGTATTGGATATCGGCACCGGCGCCGGGCTGCCTGGAATCCCGCTGGCCGTGGCGTGTCCGGAGCGGGAGTTCGTGCTGTTGGACAGCAACGCGAAGAAGACCCGCTTTGTCACACAGGTGATCGCGGCGTTGAACCTGCCGAACGCCCATGTGGTTCTCAATCGGGCAGAGAAACTGCAAACCGCGGAAAAATTTGACACGTTGATCTCTCGCGCACTCGGCGGCATTGCTGATATGCTGGCGTTGGCCGCACATCTACGCTCCCCTGGCGGCCGCTTCCTGGCAATGAAAGGGGTTTATCCGCAGGAAGAGTTGGCCGCGTTGCCGCCGGGATACGAAGTGCTGGCAGTTGAGGCGCTGGGGGTACCCGGGCTCGATGGGAAGCGCCACGTGGTGATTATATCGGCCGACTCGTCCAGGCTGCCCGAAGACAAGAGCTGATCAAGCCATGGCAAAGATACTGGCAATCGCCAATCAGAAGGGCGGGGTCGGAAAAACCACCACCAGCATCAATCTTGCTGCATCGTTGGCGAAGACCCGCCGCCGCGTGCTGCTGATCGACATCGACCCCCAGGGCAACGCCACCATGGGAAGTGGTATCGCCAAGGATGCCGTCAGTCCGACGACTTATGAAATTTTGATCGGTATCACGTCACTGGAGCGGGCCAAGATCAGCGTCGAGGCTGGTTATGATGTCATACCCGCCAATGCCAACCTGTCTGGAGCTGAGATAGAGCTGATCAGCTTGGACCGGCGGGAACGTCGTCTGCGTGGTGCACTCGAGGCCGAGGTAGACCAGTACGATTTCGTGCTCATTGATTGCCCGCCGTCACTTAATCTGCTGACCGTCAACGCGCTGGTCGCGGCACAGTCAGTGCTCATTCCAATGCAATGCGAGTATTATGCGCTCGAAGGCCTGAGCGCACTGGTCAACACGATCCGCAAGATCCGCGAGACGCTGAATCCTCCATTGCAGATCGAGGGGTTGTTGCGCACGATGTTCGATCCGCGTAACACCCTGGCCAACGAGGTGTCAGCACAGCTCAGCCGCCATTTCGGCGACAAGCTTTATCGAACGATCATTCCGCGCAATGTGCGGTTGGCGGAGGCGCCGAGTTACGGAAAGCCGGCAATCACCTATGACATGCAGTCGCGCGGCGCGCAGGCCTATCTTGCTCTGGCCGGCGAAATCCTGCGTCGCGAAGAATCCGGTGTGATCGCCCCATGAATGTTTGCAGCCTGCCGCTTGGCGCGCAAGGGTGGTGATGATGAATATGACAACTAAAAAGCCCCGCCTGGGCCGTGGCCTGGATGCGTTACTGGGCGGCACCCTGGAAGCCTCGGCACGTGGCAAGGAGGAGCTGCGTCAATTGCCGGTGGACCTGCTGCAGCGGGGCAAATATCAGCCACGCACGCACATGGATCATGAGGCGCTTGAAGAGCTTGCCAGTTCTATCAAGGCTCAAGGGGTGGTCCAACCTATCGTGGTGCGCGAGCTCGGCACGGGCGGCTATGAAATCGTTGCCGGCGAGCGGCGCTGGAGAGCGGCGCAGATGGCAGGTCTTCAGACCATCCCGGCCGTGGTCCGGAGCATTCCCGACGAGGCGGCCATTGCTATTGCATTAATTGAGAACATACAGCGCGAAGACCTGAACCCAGTCGAGGAAGCCGTAGCGCTGCAACGCCTTATCGACGAGTTCGGCATGACCCACCAGCGAACGGCCGAAAGCGTCGGGCGTTCGCGTGCTGCGGTCACGAATCTGCTGCGGTTGCTGACCCTAAACGACGATGTGCGCGCCATGCTGGAGGAGAGCCGCATGGACATGGGTCACGCACGCGCTTTGCTCGCGCTCAGCGGCGGCGCGCAAAGCCAGGCCGCCCGGCAGGTTGTCGACAAAGAGCTGTCCGTGCGTGAAACCGAGAATCTCGTGCGCCGGCTGCTCGAGCAGCGTTCGGAGCCACGCGGTGTGCGTCATGCGCTGGATCCGGACGTGCGTCGGCTGCAGGATGAGCTGTCCGAGAAGCTTGCTGCCAGAGTGCGCATTAGTCACGGATCGAAGGGTAGGGGCCGGCTCACCATCGATTACAACAGTCTCGAGGAGCTGGAGGGGGTGCTGGCGCGCATTCGCTGAATGCCGCCGGCCCAAGGGGTCCCTCGGACAATCCGGGCTGATTTAGTCTAAGCTTCCATCAACGGTAAACCCACTAAGGCAAACCCACTAAGCCACGGAGGAGAGCATTGATGAATTTGAGTCGGATAGCGGCAGTCATGGTGCTTGTGGCAGCACTGGGTGTCCTCGGCAGCATTCCTGCCCGTGCCGACCTGGGGACCATTCGCCGCGAGGCGATGCGCGGCGATGTTCAGGCCCAGCTGCACCTCGGCATTCTCTATGAATTCGGAGTCCGCCTCGCAGATCACGACGTCAAGGCCGTGGTCTGGTACACCCTTGCCGCCGAGCGAGGCAGCAAGGAGGCCGCCCATCGGCGCGATCTGCTTTCCGCCCATTTGAACGCCTCAGAAAAGACAAAGGTGGCGCGTGCGGTGGCGGCACTCGATGCCAGAATGCCGCCTGCCTCGGCAGCGCTTGCGAACGGCCCGCCGAAGGGCGGTTCGAGCGACGCTCTTCCAGCAGCACCCCGCTCTCCGCAGCCAAGCCAATGAGTCTCCCTCCGGGAGGGGCCAGGGCGCCTGCCGGGGTGTCTGGTTGACTTGCCGAATTGGGACGGGGCAGGTTTCTCGGGATGTTTCCCCCGCCCACTGATGTCGGCCGCGCCGGGCAAGACCGATATTGACCCCCCATGGAGTGGCATTTATACTGCGGCGCCTTAAATGTGCCTCGCACAATGGAACAGGACTAAGTCCAGCTCCGGACGGGCTGGTTCAGGGTGCCCATGAATAATGCTGCTGCAGTATTGAGCGGGAGCATCCGCCGGGTAATAGGCACCCAGTTAACGCTTACCGCCGCAATTGTGGTCGGCTACATCGCTTGGTATGGATGGACCGGCGGGCGTGCCGCGGCGCTCGCAGCGTTGTTCGGCGGCGGAGTCGCACTGGCGGGCACCTGGCTTTTGGGCCGCAGGGTTCGGCGCGTGAGCGTCTCGACGCCCGACGGCGTCGGTGGTCAGCTGGGGCTGTACGCGGGCGCGGCGCCCCGATTCGTCGCCACGCTGATATTGCTGGGTGTCGGCATCGGATGGATGAAGCTTGCTCCGGCCCCTTTGATAGTCACCTTTGGGCTTGCCCAATTCGGCTTTCTAATTAACCTCGGCGCCGCTCGGCGGACGCGGGGGTAAGTTTTATCTAATCATTTTAGGGGGAGTGTTGTGAGCAAGGCCGGCATGCCTGCCACCGACAATCCGGTTGAGTATATCGAGCACCACCTGACCAATTTGCAGGTCGGGCACGGCTTCTGGTCGCTACATCTCGATACGCTGATATTCAGCTGGTTGCTGGGTGCTATCCTCGTGTTCGTCGGTTGGCGAGTCGGGCGCAAACTTTCGCCCGACGCCCCGAGCGGCCTGCAGAATCTGCTCGAGGCAATCCTGGAATTTGTAGAGGGCCAGGTCAAGAGCACCTTCCCCGGCTACAGTCCACTGATTGGACCGCTCGCATTCACCGTCTTCACATGGGTGTTTCTGATGAACACGATGGACCTGCTTCCGATTGATCTGCTGCCCAAGGCCGCCAGCCTGATGGGCATCGGGCACCTGCGGGTGGTCCCTACCACGGACCCCTACACAACCCTCGGCATGGCGCTGACGGTCTTTGTGCTGACGATCTACTACAACTTTCGCGTCAAGGGCCCATTGAACTATCTCAAGTCGTTTCTGGTGCATCCGTTCGGAATATGGCTGTTCCCGATCAATATCGTTATGACCGTCATCGAGGAACTTGCCAAGCCGCTCAGCCTGGGACTACGGCTTTTCGGCAATATGTTTGCCGGAGAACTCGTGTTCATGCTCATCGCGCTGCTGCCGTGGTGGGCGCAGTGGTTGCCGGGGGGTGCCTGGGCGATTTTCCACATCCTGGTCATCACGCTCCAGTCGTTCATTTTCATGGTCCTGACGATTATGTATCTGGCGATGGCGCATACGAACGATGACGGGGCGCACTGAGTGCGGCTGTCCCATACCCGTTGTACTGATTTTCGACCGTTAACTTTTGGAGAGCAAAAATGGCAACCGATGCAACAATGGTCAACCTGGTGGGCATGGTTTATGCCTACACGGCGGTCGGTGTTGGCGTGATCCTCGCAGCCGCGGGCCTGGGTTCAGCCCTTGGCTGGGGGATGATCTGCTCGAAGTACATGGAGGGGATCGCGCGTCAGCCCGAAATGCTTCCGACGCTGCGTGTGCAGATGTTCATCACTGCGGGCCTGATGGAATCATTTCCGTTCATCGTGCTGGCCTTCGCGATGTACTTCACGTTCGCCAATCCGTTCGTGGGTGCCGCCCTGGCTGTGGCAAAGAGTCTGGGCGGCTAAGTTAGAGCGAAGCCGCCGCCGCGTAGAGGAGTGACAACGTGAACGTAACCGCAACCCTGTTTGGCCAGATGCTCACCTTCGCGGTGATGGTTGCCTTTGTCTGGCGCTTTCTCTGGGGACCCATGACGCGCATGCTCGCCGAACGCAGCCGGCGCATCGCTGACGGCCTTGCCGCAGCCGAGAAGGGCAAGCACGACCTCGAGCGGGCGCAGAAACGGGCGGTGGAGCTGCTACGTGAGACCAAGCAGCAGGCGACCGAGGTCCTGGCGCAGGCGGAGAAGCGCGCCGGCGAAATCATCGACGAAGCCAAGTCCCATGCCAGGAGCGAAACCGAGAACATCATTGCCGCGGCCAAGAGTGAAATTGCACGGGAGATAAACGCGGCGCGCGAACAGTTGCGTGCCTCCGTGGCGCAGCTGGCAGTTGTGGCCGCAGGCCGCATTCTGGAAGAGGAAGTCGATGCCAAGGCCCACGCCAAGATGCTTGGCGCGGTTGTGCAGCAGCTTTAGAGACCTGAACGATGTCCGAACAACTAACGCTTGCGCGTCCCTACGCCGAAGCCCTGTTCCAGCTGGCCACGGAGCACAAGGAGCTGGACAAATGGTCGGACATGCTGGCGCTGATGGCGACGGCTGCGGCCGACACACGGCTGATCACGCTGTCGCAAGATCCACGTCTTGCGCGCGCGCGCTTCACGCAGTTGTTTCTCGACATCTGCGGTCGCGCCCTTAACAGCGACGGCGAGAACCTGGTGCGGCTGCTACAGGAAAACCGCCGCATTACCCTGCTACCGGAAATCGCGCATCAGTTCGAAAAGCTAAAAGCCGACGCGCAAGGCCGTGTCGACGCCGAGGTGGTGTCGGCTTTCGAGGTCGAGCCGGCGCAGATGAAATCCATCTCGGAGGCGCTGAAGAAAAAGCTCAGCCGCGAGATCAATCTGACTTCCAGGGTCGACAAATCGCTCGTCGGCGGCGTCATCATACGCGCCGGTGATCTGGTGATCGACGGTTCGGTCCGCGGACGGCTCCGCGCCCTGGCGAACTATCTGAATCGCTAAAGGTAACCTATGCCACAGCTCAACCCTTCCGAAATCAGTGACCTGATCAAGGCCAGGATCGAAAAATTCGAATCCCGCGCGGAAGCCCGCACCGAAGGCACCGTCGTCAGCCTTACCGACGGCATCGTGCGCATTCATGGTCTGGCGGATGTCATGCAGGGCGAGATGATCGAATTCCCGGGCAATACCTTCGGACTGGCGCTCAACTTGGAGCGCGATTCAGTGGGCGCCGTAGTACTTGGCCAGTACGAGCACATTACCGAGGGCGACAGCGCGCGCTGCACCGGGCGGATCCTCGAGGTGCCGGTGGGCGAGGAGTTGGTCGGACGCGTGGTCGATGCGCTCGGCAATCCCATCGATGGGCGCGGGGCGATCGGGGCGCACTTGAGTTCACCCATCGAGAAAGTGGCCCCAGGTGTGATCACGCGCCAGTCCGTCTCCACACCGGTTCAGACGGGCTTGAAAGCGATCGATGCCATGGTGCCGATCGGACGTGGCCAGCGCGAGCTCATCATCGGCGATCGCCAGACCGGCAAGACCGCCGTGGCGATAGACACGATCATCAATCAGAAAGACAGCGGCGTCATCTGCATCTACGTCGCCATCGGCCAGAAGGCCTCATCCGTGGCGAGCGTGGTGCGCAAGCTTGAGGAATTCGGCGCCATGGCTCACACCATCGTGGTTGCGGCGACCGCCGCCGAGTCGGCGGCTATGCAGTACATCGCGCCCTACTCCGGCTGTGCCATGGGCGAGTATTTTCGCGACCGCGGCCAGGATGCGTTGATCATCTACGACGATCTGACCAAGCAGGCCTGGGCGTACCGCCAGATTTCGCTCTTGCTGCGGCGCCCACCCGGGCGCGAAGCTTACCCGGGGGATGTGTTCTACCTGCATTCGCGTCTATTGGAGCGCGCCGCGCGCGTCAACAGCGAATTCGTCGAAAAAGCGACCGGTGGGAAGGTCAAGGGCCGTACTGGCTCGCTCACGGCGCTGCCCATCATCGAGACCCAGGCCGGCGACGTATCGGCGTTCGTCCCGACGAACGTGATCTCGATCACCGACGGCCAGATCTTCCTGGAAACCGACCTGTTCAACTCAGGCATACGTCCGGCTATTAATGCCGGTCTGTCGGTATCGCGCGTGGGCGGTGCTGCGCAGACGAAGATCGTCAAGAAGCTCGGCGGCGGCGTGCGCCTGGCGCTCGCGCAGTTCCGCGAACTCGCTGCCTTCGCGCAGTTCGCCTCCGACCTCGACGCCGTGACCCGCAAGCAGCTTGACCGCGGCCAGCGTATTACCGAGCTCATGAAGCAAAAGCAGTACTCGCCGATGACCGTCGCGCAGATGGCGGTATCGCTGTTTGCGGCCAACCAGGGGTTTCTCGATGATGTCGAAGTTGCCAAAGTGCAGGCGTTCGAGGCAGCCCTGCAGTCCCACATGAAGGCGCAGCACGCAGCCCTTATGGAGGAAATCAACCTTAAGGCCGATTACACCGACGACATCGCTGCGCGGCTGCAGGCGGCTGTGCAGGACTTCAAGGCGAACCACGCATGGTAGGCGCTCGCGCAGCCCGCGCAATGACCCCGACCGGGGCGAGACCGAGGCGATAGGACCATGGCCGTCGGCAAAGAGATACGCAACCAGATCAAGAGCGTGCGCAACACGCAGAAGATCACCCGTGCGATGGAGATGGTTGCCGCCAGCAAGATGCGCAAAGCGCAGGAGCGCATGCGCGCAGCACGCCCCTATGCCGAGAAGATACGCGGCGTGATCGGGCATCTGCATTACGCTCACCCCGAGTATCGCCATCCGTTTCTCGATGAGCGCACGGTGCGCCGCGCCGGGGTGATCGTGGTGACCTCGGACCGTGGGCTGTGCGGTGGGCTCAACACCAATGTGCTTCGATCCACAATCAGGCTGATGCGCGAGTGGCACGAAAAGAAGATCGAAATCGACGTGTGCACCATCGGCTCGAAGGGCTTCGGTTTCATGAAGCGTATCGGCGCGAACCTCGTCTCGCACACCCCGCGTCTGGGCGATGCACCGCGTGTGGAGGATCTTATCGGCGGGGTGAAGGTGATGCTCGACTCCTACACCGCCGGGACCGTGGATTGCCTGTATCTGGTGTTCAACCGCTTCATCAACACCATGTCGCAGCAGCCGCTGCTCGAGCAGCTGCTTCCGCTGCAGGGAGACGAAGGCACAACACTCAAGCATTACTGGGACTATCTCTACGAGCCCGATGCCAAAGATGTTCTCGATGACCTGCTGCGCCGCTACATCGAGACCCAGGTCTACCGCGCGGTGGTGGAGAATTTGGCCTGCGAGCAGTCGGCGCGCATGGTGGCGATGAAGTCCGCCTCGGACAATGCCGGCAAGCTCATCGATGAGCTCAGGCTGCGCTACAACAAGGCGCGCCAAGCTGCGATCACCCAGGAGCTGTCCGAGATCGTCGGCGGGGCAGCAGCAGTGTAAGGGGCGCGGTTGCCCGAGCCTGCTGACGTCAGGATAGCAAACGTCGAGAAGCCGAAACTGAATTCTATGGGGACAAATTTATGAGTTCCGGAAAGCTGGTACAAGTCATTGGAGCGGTGGTCGACGCTGAATTCCCGCGCGATTCACTGCCCAAGGTCTATCACGCCCTCACGGTCCCCGAGGCCGATCTCACCCTTGAGGTCCAGCAGCAGCTCGGCGACGGGGTGGTGCGCTGTATCGCGATGGGCAGCTCGGATGGACTGCGCCGCGGCATGGCGGTGAGCGACAGCGGGGCACCGATCAGCGTGCCGGTCGGGCAGAAGACCCTGGGGCGCATCATGGACGTGCTCGGACGGCCGATCGATGAGAAAGGCGCAATCGGTGCGGACAAGTCGATGCCCATCCACCGCAAGGCGCCGAGCTTTGAGGAGCTAGCCGCCAGCACCGAGCTGCTCGAGACCGGGAT
>DAHXOO010000110.1 GCA_027364845.1 Pseudomonadota bacterium
CAACCATGCGGTTAATCGAGACCATCAACGCCGACTGATTATGCCGGTATCCCCATGCGAATCCGGCTGGCCGAAAACACGTGGTTCCTTGAGCGCTTACGGATATGGAGTTGATCCTTGGGGGATTGCGCATACATCTGGTCGATCCTGCGCCCAAGAATCCGCCGCTGGATCTCGAGCCCCCTTTCGCGGCGAGTGTCGGGGCTCGTCGTGGACTGGCGCTCCAAGGGCAGTCCGACACCCCGGCTGGTCAGTACATCGTTGGTGGCGTGAAGGAAGTCGAATACCTTTGCCATACCCACATACGGGACTGCCTGATAGACGATTTCTTTGACCTCGATCGGCGTTACGCCAACATGGAGCGCCGCGCCCAGCATGACGCGGTACTCGGAGAGCGCATGGCAGGCGATGACGGCGGCCAGCTGCACCATGAGGCGAGTTCTGGGATCGAGAGGCGCGTCTCTCATCACTTCGTCGAATGCCCAGTTGTCGAACATGTCGACCAACTCAGGATCGGTGACCTTCAACGTTGCGTGGTGATCGGGAAACATCGCGTCATGATTGCGCTGGGCTGCTTCGCTAACGGCCATCGCGGCGCTCCTTTATCGACCGGCGCGGGCCGCGAGGCTCGCAGGATAGCGATCCCCTTGCACAGTGATCTGGGCGAGAGCATCGCCGATTCGGTGCAAGTCATCTGCAGTGAGTTCGACGGCAGCAGCACCCACGTTCTCCTGCAAGCGCTGCAGCTTCGTGGTACCGGGGATCGGGACGATCCAGGGCTTTTGCGCCAGCAGCCAGGCAATCGCAATTTGCGCCTGGGTTGCTGCGGCGCTCGGCAAAATCAGTCCGGCTTTGCTTGGGGTAATTAGTCCAGGCCGGTGACAGAGTTTAGCGCACGATCTGGAACCGGTGTCGATGGACTGAGGGATCGCGAGGCGGCAAAGGGTATACGCAAAGGAGCGAAGGCGCGTCCGATGCCGTCGATGTCGGTGCAAGGGCGCTCAGCCCTGCTGGGCACGCAAGCAAGGGCCGTCGATTTTCACCGTATGGCAGCGTTCGCGCAGACGACTCAGCAGCGCGTCAGTCAGCGGACGATTGCCGAGGAAGCCCTGCCATTCTGGGTACGCCAAATTTGTTGTAATCATTGTCGGGCGGCGGTGATGGCGCTCTTCCATGAGCTTGAAGAAGATGTTGGTTTGTTCGGTTTTCGCGTTTATGTATCCGAGCTCATCGATTAGAAGCAAGTCTATCTTGCTCAAGGACTTCAGGAGCCGGCGGGTCGAGCGATCGGCGAGCGATGCGTACATTTCATCGAACAGGTCCTGCGCTTTGACGAACAGTCCGCGGTAACCATTCTGCACCGCCTTCAAGAGCAGGCCGCAGGCAAGTCCGGTTTTGCCAACGCCGGTTTCACCGACAAAGACAATGTTCTCAGCTTTGGGGATAAATTCCAGGGTCGCGAAGGAACGGATTTGGCGATGATTGACGCCTGTTTGGATTTTGAACGGGAAGGACTCGAGCGACCAGGACTCGGGCATCTTCGCCCGCTGGATCCGGGCGGCGAGCGCGCTCTCCTGTCGGGCCTGCCACTCGGCGCGCAGCAGCTGCACCAAGAGTCCGGGGAACGGGGTGCCGTCCTTGTCAGCGCCGGTGAGATATTCATCGAACCGTGCGGCGACGGTCCTCAAGTGCAAGTTCGCGAGCAACTGCTCGAGCTCCTCATTCATCGGATTCGTCCGCGGGCGTGAGCACGAAGTATTCGCGTGCGATCTGCTTGAGCACCATTCTCTCGAGTCGATCGAGATCAAAGAGCCGATACTGCTCGGCGAGCACGAGGGCGCTCAAGAAGGCCGCGCGCGGATAGTCGCGCAGCATCGAGAGCAAGCGCCGCAGCGGCGGGCGCCGGGAACCGACCGCCAGTTTCAGTGCCGAGAGGTACCCAGCGATCTGCGGCTCGAGGGTCAGCAGCTCGATCTCCTCGGGCGCCGGCTGCGGCCGCAGCTGGTACCCGCAGCCACGCGGCGGGCGATGCATTGGGTCGGTCACGCGCGTATCGAGCGCTCGTTGCACGCGCGCATGGGTTGCGACCCGCCGCGGTCCCTCATACAGATCGATGCGCTCGATCGTCTCGCGCACCTCGAGCGTGCGCCCGATCAGCGTGTAGGGGACCGAGTAGCGCAGCCGGTTGATGTGCACGTACCCTTCGGCATCGACGATGCGGGTGAAGATCTGATACACCTCCGGGATATGCAGCGGCAGCGCTATGAGGGCGGGTCGTTCCACCGCCAGCAGTTCGCGCCGACTGGCATGCAGTTTGTTTGAGAACTTGGCGTTCCACGCCTCGCAGGTCTCGATGGCCTGGGCGTTCAGGTCCGTCCAGTCGCGGAACTTGGCGCCAGCGAGGAAGCCGCGTTCGATGCGATGGAACGGTGCCTCGACCCGCGCCGAGCGATTCGCATCGCCCTTCTCGTGGGCAATGAAGGTAAAGCCGTAGCGCTCGGCGAAGGCCGCCATCTCCGGCGCCGGGATCATCGTAGCGCCTGAGCCGGCGGCGACGATGACATGGGAGTTGTCGATCATGCAGGTGGCGGCGGCGCCGTTAAAATAGGTCAGTGCCCGAGTCAAAAACGCCTTGCACTCGAAGCGCGTAAAACGCGGATACAGTTGGAAGAAGATTGTCCGCGAGTAGCACAGCACCACCGAGGCGGTCTGCACGCGGGTGCGCACGCCGCCGATCTCGGCGGTGTGCGGGGACGTGTCGTGCTGCATTTCGCGCCCCGCTGGGAACTCGTAATGGCCCGCCGGCGGCGGCGGTGCCGATCCGATCCGGTGCCGGCGGCAAAAAGCGGTCAGCGCCGGATACGACAGGTTCGCCCCGCCTTTCAGCAGATCCTCGTACACGCGGCCCAGGTGTCCTTGATACTGCGCGTGTAGCTCCAAGATCTGCTCGCGCCACGGCTCACAGCGCTCCGCCCGCAGCAGCGGCAGCACGGTCCGCTGACCGCTGCGGATGACCTGGCGCACCGTCGCGCGCGCCACTTTGAGCGCCTGGGCGATTGCGCGGCTGCCATGGCCTTGTTCATGTAACTTGAAGATCGCCGTTCGTGTCGCTTCATCCAGCATCGCCGGCCTCCCGATCAAAACGGCTGAACAGACTCTCCACGTCCGCTTTGCTGCGCGCCACGACCTGCTCGACTTCCGTGCGTTCGACTTGGAGCAGCTGCTGCAGCAAGCCTTGCTCGAGAGGCCGGCGCGCGCGCCGCGCGATGCCCCCGAGGGTCCCCAGATCGTTGAGCCAGCGCTGCGTCGCCGAGGGCGCGGCCGGCTCCTGCGTCGCTTGCGCTTGCAGATACACTTGCGGGCTGGTGAGGATCAGCTCGCGCGTGCGCTCGGTGCCCGACTGCCAGCCCGCATACAGCGTGCCGATCTCCCGACTTGTCGGCTTCAACGGCGTGATCGCCGTCGCCAACTGGGTCGCAGCCTGAGCGTTGGCGCGCGCCAACGGCACCAGATACTTCATCGCCGCGTGCGCGGCGAGCGTTCCGGCACGCACACTGTCTTGGATCGTGGTCGGTAAGACCTCAATCAGCGCGAGACGCCGACTGACCCAGCTTTTGGTGCGCTCGAAGCGGCGCGCGAGTTCCTCCAGCGACAGACCAAAACGATGGCGCAGCTCGGCGAGCAGCCACGCCTGATC
The DNA here is from genome assembly GCA_027364845.1 of Pseudomonadota bacterium. Classification (GTDB taxonomy): domain Bacteria; phylum Pseudomonadota; class Gammaproteobacteria; order Acidiferrobacterales; family UBA6901; genus JAJYCY01. The sequence goes on from DAHXOO010000110.1 coordinate 3,698, forward strand.
GAAGGCATCTTCGCTCGCGCAGCGCATCCGTCGCTCGAGCAGCAGCGCTTCGACCTCCGGCACCTGCCACCCGGACGCACGCACCGTGTCCCGCGCCAGGCGCTTCAGCGCCCGAACCCGCTTGTACCCATCGATGAGGATAAATCGCTCGGCCTCGCCGACCACGATGACGGGCAACTGCTGACCGATCTCGGCCAGGGAGCCGACGAGTGCGCGTTCGGCGACGGGGGCGCGCTTGCGGATGCCCGCGTAGCGCAGTTCCAGTTGATGCAACTCCAGTTCCACGCGCCCTTACCCGCGGCTCAGGCGACGGAGTCGCACCGCAAAAATCGCATCTCGGTGTACCAACCGGTGCGCACGCCGTCTCATCACTCGTTGCGCGGACATCGTCCGATTCCTTCATCGACGCTGATACGAGGGTCAGCACTGTGAACGCGACCGCCGCGTTTTCACAGCCGTGATGCGTCACTATTTTTTCCTGTGCCGCGCAGCATTGCGCTTGGCGCGCACGCCATTTTCGCTGGCGGGCCGCATGTCGGCGCGCTCCACGGGGGCTGCGCTGGTAACGCACGCCGGCGGCTCGCATGCTGAAGCGGCGTTGCTCCTGCGCGCACGCTCCGCTGCAGTAAACATGCCCGGCATCGCACTCGTTGCAAATGCACACCGCGACCCCGCAGCGCTGGCACTCGTATCCCCGGAACGTCCTCTCTCGCACCGCAATGCCATCCCTCTTCAAGGACTGGACAATGCCGTGCGGCACGTGCATATAAAGAGCCGTGGAGCTGCCTCTCGCACGCGCCGCACCGAAGGCCCGGGGGTTGACCGCTAAATCTTGCCCCGGGCCTTCGCCTCTTCGGCGCCAAGCTCCCAGAATAACCAAGATGGGAGGCATCGCGAACATCGCCATGCCGAGTATCAATAGGCCGCGGCGTTGAATACGTGCGACCGCCTCAAATTCACTGACCTATAACTCCGGGCCTACATCCGGTTACTCAAGGTGGACTGTTTTTGGCGAGCAAGACCGGACTAATTTTGGAGAGCGCTCCAGCCAGCCGGCGGTCAACCAGGCCGGCTGAAGATACAGACATTCCGATGACGGGATCTTTATGGGAATGTTACGAAGCGCGGAAGTCCTCGCGCTCTGCACGGCAGGAGTCAAGATCGTGGAACAGGCTCGGCCGTTCTCGGAAAGATCCATCGTACCGCCGGTAGATACTCGGTTTAATCCGGCCGCAGCGTCCAGCACATCGCGGCCAGTACTCTCCTCGTGAGGTGCGCGGTATCCGACTCTATGGCGCGCCGATGAGGCGCACTCTGTGCGATAGCCAGCGCACGTGTGAGTAAAATCGGTACGGCCAACTTTCGGATCCTATAAGACCCAGTGTCTATTGCATTTCTGTTTTGCGGCGTTCAGTAACGCCAAAGAACTGTTTCGCCATTTTTTCCAATTGCCATTTGGTAAAATATTTATTCATCCATCTGGGAAAACGATTAAATATACATGGATATAAAATAAATGGACTAAGAA
>DAHXOO010000111.1:0-288 GCA_027364845.1 Pseudomonadota bacterium
ATTTTGGGGCGTTTTGAAGAGAGCGGAATAACGGCGCGGGCATTCTGCGCACGCGAGCGGATCAGCCGGCAGAGTCTTTATCATTGGCGGTCGCGCCTTGGTGGCGAGTCGGATCAGGCACTGGTCGCCAAGGCGGCACAGTTGACGAACAAAACGACTGGATTCATTGATCTGGGCGATCTGCGGTCTGGTGGAACGCGTCTTGAAGTGCGCCTGGACCTCGGTGCCGGCCTGGTTTTGAGCATCGCGCGGCTGATGTTCTTCGCCGAGACGCAGATACGGGTGCAT
>DAHXOO010000111.1:298-4748 GCA_027364845.1 Pseudomonadota bacterium
ATTTTCGTGAACCGTCGCGGTTCGCAGATCAAGTGCCTGTATTTTGACCGCAGCGGATTTTGCATCTGGGGAAAACGGCTCGAGTCCGGTAAATTCATCAGCGACTGGCGCGTGGTGCGTACCCGCGAGATGGACTGGACGGGTCTGAAGTTGTTGCTCGGGGGGTTGGAGGGGAAGCGTGCTCGCAAGCGCTTTTCGCTGCCTTCCGTGGTCACCACAAGCCTATAAATAAAGCACTTTCATGCGCTCATCGTGTCCTACTTTCCGCACATCTCAGGCATGATTTCTCGCGAATTTCCTGGGATCGATTAGCCGGAAAACACCGCCTCGGGCACGCCGAGCAGTTCGAGCGTCTGATGTTGGATGCCGGTTAGCTCCGGCGCGAACACTTGAACCTGTTTTTCCTTGCGCAGCAGCGTGTGCCGCTCGGCAAGGCTGAAGAGCCGCAGGATTTGCTCGGTGGTCGGGTGCTTGCAGCGACGCTGTTCGGGGTAGATCGGTAGCTCGGCGATCTTTTGGCGTTGCATCTCGAGGCGCAGCTGTCGCTCGATCAGCGCCTGGATGAGCAAGGCGAAGAAATACAGCGTGAAGAACGCCTCGATCCGCCCGGTGTTCTTGAGGAACACGGGCGCGATTTCGTGCACGGTCTTCAGTTGCTCGAAACGCTTCTCGATCATCGGCTGCCCCTTATGGGCTTCGAGGACCTGGGCGGGAGTGAGGTTGCGGTCGTTGCAAATGAGGGGGTACATTCCGTCGGATCGCTTGTCGTAGTCGATCGCGGCCTGATCGATGGTCCACTCGATGTCATAGCGCCGTTTGGTCACGCGACGATACTCGGTGTCCGGACCGGGCCGGCCGCGCTGGGTTTGCTTGAAGGTGTGCTCGGGGCGCGGCACGCGCTTGACCTTGAAGTAGCGGCGGACGCGATGTTGCTCGAGGATCTGTTCGATCTCCAGATCGATGCGAGCGGCGCCGCGCACGCGCGAACGGGGCCCGACGATGCGCTCGCGTAGGGTGGTGAGCGCCGCGGTGGCCAGAGCGATGTTGCGGTGACGGCGTTCTTGCTGGCGCAAGGTGAGCAAGTTGCTGTGAACCCAGGTCAGGGTGAAACCCTCGACGGTACCAAGCGGATCGCGATAGACGGACCAGACATCGCGTGGCCCGTCGGTATGGCGCACACAGGGACGATCCCAGACAACCTCCCAGGCCGGAATCCCAGTCGTAACCGTCCGGTCTTGGCCGTCTAGATTTCGATTTCGCGATTGAGCCAAGCTCGCGCGCGGCGATTTTGCCGCGAGACGGAGATTGGCAATGCTGGATTCAAAGGCTATTGAAGCCGACACGACGAGCAAGCGGACGGTGCGCGGTAGATGGACGGCGCAGCAACGTCAGCAGATTGTCCGCGCAAGCCTGATCGCCGGCGCATCGATCAACGATGTCGCTGAGCGTTTCAAGGTTCGGCCGAACCTGTTGTCGTCATGGCGTCGTCGGCACGCCGAGGCGCTTGCGGCATCGAAGCGCAGGGCGAAGCCGGCAAGGTTTGCAGCGGTTCGTGTGAACGCCGTTCCCGTGGACGGCACGATTGAGATTGATTTGGCGAACCGGCTTATTCGAGTGCGCGGGATTGTCGATGCCCGGATGCTGCGCGAGGTGCTGGCGGCAGCGCGATGATTACACTGCCGAGTGGCGCGCGCATATGGCTTGCGTGCGGGTTCACGGATTTGCGCAACGGCTTCGATGGCCTGGCCGGTCTCGTGCAGACGCAGCTCGCTGAGGATGCATTCTCTGGACAGCTCTTTGTATTTCGCGGCCGGCGCGGGGACCGGATCAAGATTATCTGGTGGGATGGCGATGGGCTATGTTTGTTCGCCAAGAGATTGGAGCGTGGCCGCTTCGTCTGGCCGCAAGCCGCGAGCGGCACCGTGCATTTGAGCGCCGCGCAGTTATCGATGCTGCTCGAGGGGATCGACTGGCGGCGGCCGCAGAGAACACACACGCCACAGCTCGCAGTGTAGCAAAACGGCTTATTTCATAGGGATTTCGCGTGCATCGAGCGCGCGATGCGAGTAATATAATCACTCATGCAGAGCATGAGTGATCTACCTGATGACATCGAGATCTTAAAGCAGATCGTCATCGAACAGCGCGAGCGCTTGCTCTCCAACTCGTTGCAGATCGAGCAGCTCAAACTGCAACTTTCCAAGCTGCGCCGGATGCAGTTCGGCCGATCCTCCGAACAACTCGATGCCCAGATCGCACAGCTGGAACTGACCCTGGAGGATCTTGAAGTGCGGGCCGCATCGGCGCCGCCCGCGGTTGTGGCGGTTCTACCAGAGCGCGTCAAGCCGGTACGCCGGCCGCTGCCCGAGAGACTGCCGCGCGAGACACTGGTTCATGCAGCGGCCTGCCATTGCCCCGAGTGCGGCACCGAGATGAACGCCTTGGGTGAGGACGTGGCCGAGGTGCTCGAATACGTGCCGAGTCACTTCAAGGTGATCCGCCATGTACGGCCCAAGCGCTCCTGCCCGAAGTGCCAGAAGATCGTCCAGGCCGAGGCCCCCTCACGCCCCATCGCGCGAGGAATAGCAGGTCCGGGGTTACTCGCCCATGTGCTCGTCTCCAAGTACTGCGATCATTTGCCCTTGTACCGGCAGAGCCAGATCTACGCCCGCGAAGGGATCGATCTGGATCGCTCCACACTTGCCGACTGGGTGGGCGCGGCGAGCAACTTGCTGGAGCCGCTGATCGCTGCGATCAGCCGCCACGTGCTGCAAGCCGATAAAGTCCATGCCGACGATACGCCGGTTCCGGTCCTCTGTCCGGGTCGCGGGACGACGCGCCAGGGACGCCTCTGGACTTACGTCCGCGATGATCGGCCCGCCGGCCTCGAGATACCGCCCGCGGTGTGGTTCGCGTACTCCCCGGATCGCAAAGGTGAGCATCCACGCCGGCACTTGCACAACTTCACGGGCATCCTGCAGGCCGACGGCTATGCCGGCTTCGATAAGCTCTACAACGAGATCGATCCAGATCACCCGATTAAGGAAGCGGCCTGCTGGGCACACGTGAGAAGGAAGTTCTACGACATCCAGGTCGCCACCGACTCACCTGTGGCGAGCGAAGCACTAGCGCGCATCGGTGAGCTCTACGGCATCGAGATGGAGATCCGCGGACAACCGGCGGTGGCTCGTCAGCAGGTCCGCCAAGCGCGCGCCGGTCCCAAGCTTGCCGACCTGCACCAGTGGCTCATCGCCACGGTCAGGCAGTTATCCAAAAAATCCGACTTGGCCGGTGCGATCCACTATGCACTCGCGCGCTGGAAGGCTTTGACCCGGTATCGTGATGATGGGCGCATCGAAATCGATAACAATGCGGCGGAACGGGCGCTGCGCGCGGTTGCGCTCGGCCGTAAAAACTATCTCTTCGCCGGCGCCGACTGCGGCGGCGAGCGCGCTGCGGCGATTTACTCGCTGATCGGCACCGCCAAGCTCAACGATATCGACCCCGAAGCCTACCTGCGTTACGTACTCACGCACATCGCCGAGCATCCGATCAACCGGATTGACGAGCTGCTGCCGTGGAACTTGGCCGCGCAGTTCGATCCCCAGCGGATTGCCGCGTAATGGCTAAGCGCAAGGCACCGACCAAGATCAAGCTGTCCTGGCAGTTGAAGATCGAGTTGCTGGATGTAACGCCGACGGTCTGGCGCCGTCTCATCGTTCCCGAGACCATCAAATTGCCGAAGCTCGATCGAGTGATCCAGACCGCGTTCGGCTGGACCAACAGCCACTTGCATGAGTTCATCATCGGTGGCGTCGAGTACGCACATCCAGATCCCGATTGGGCTGAGGAACTCGGGCACGTCGATGAGACGAAGGTCGCCCTTCTCGATTCTCTGGGACTCGAAGCGCGCTGCTTCGACTACGTCTACGACTTCGGCGACCACTGGCATCACGTCGCAATCGTCGAAGACCGACATATCCAAACCTCTCCGACATCCCCGATCTACTGCAACGCCGGAGAAAATGCCTGCCCGCCGGAGGATGTCGGCGGCGCGCACGGATACGCGGAGTTCCTCGAAGTCCTGGCCGATCCAGGCCATGAGGAACACAAACACTTGATGACCTGGTCCGGCGGTAACTTCGATCCGAAGCGCTTTGATCTCGACGCCGTCAACCGCGCACTCACGAAGCTCAAAGCCTGATCGTCAATACGGTGCTCGCCGGACGCTTACGGGCGGATTGGTGGTGCTCAGAGCGCTTCTCACACAGCGAGCACTGCTCCAGCGCGTACCACTGGTAATGCTATTTGCCACACCACAGGAAGGAGCGCAGATCACGCAACTCGCGCGACACGTACTCAATAATCCTGCACTAGCGGAAATGCTGCCGGCAGATAGCAACTCCTATCTCCAAAACCTAAACGACGAGTGGCGAGGTATCGACCAGAC
>DAHXOO010000111.1:4758-5075 GCA_027364845.1 Pseudomonadota bacterium
CCAGGTCTCGATGTGGGTGACCGAGTCGCTGGTGTTACCGTCGGCGGTGCGAAATTGCACTGGAACGCCGCCATCGGCATCGGTGGTCAAAATGAACAGCAGTTGCTTCAAATCCGGCCTGTGGTCTTTCGAGCATCCAAAGGCTAGAACCGCCGGCCGCTGTCCCGTTCTGCTCGGTCCGCATTGCTCGCGATACTGACCGCAGACGGAAATCGAGGTGCTGTCGTTGTGCAGCCGTTCGAGCTGCACGGCGAAGCGCTTCGCCACACCCAGGACCACTTCGGTGAGCAGCGTCGTCCGATCGGCCTCGAATAGCC
>DAHXOO010000112.1 GCA_027364845.1 Pseudomonadota bacterium
AGCTGGAGGCGGAACTGGCCAGCCTGTCCGATCTGGCCAAGGTGAGTCACACGAAACGGGTCTGCGCCTTGCGCACCAGCGCCCGCTATGGGCGCCTGCTTGAGGAAACGAAACAGGGGCTGGCGATCGACCGCCAGGCGATCACCGAACTGGAGCGCTTCGACGGCAAGTTCGTGGTGCATAGCAACGACGACACGCTCACAGCGGAAGACATGGCGTTGGGCTACAAACAACAGCAGCGGGTGGAAGAGGCCTGGCGGACAATGAAGAGCGGGTTGAAGATGCGTCCGGTATTCCACTGGGCACCGCATCGCATTCACGCCCACATCGCCATCACGGTTCTGTCCCTCTTGCTTGAGCGCACCATCGAGCACGCTTGTCAGGACACTTGGCGCAATATCCGGGACGATCTGAAGCGGGTCCAGCTGGCGCAATTGTCCAGCCCCAACGGTCGCGTCTGGCAGGTCACCGAGCCTTCGCCGGATGCCGCTAATCGATTGAAGGCATTGAAAATAAAACCGCCAAAGCCGATCCTGAATCTGAATTGAGCGCCGTTCTCGCCTAGATACACACCGATTTCGGCGTCGTCGCCGAATCCCTTGCGCCATGCGGCTTTGCGAGGAACGTGTTACTTGGCGGTGTCAAAGTCAGGCCAAAGGGTGCCCCATGCCCGTTTCCGGAAGATGATGGACAAGAGCAACCGGAGAAGCAGTAAAGACCTGGTGTGCGGGAATCCGTGGGCACTTTCGTAGCTGCGGGGGAAGACGAATATCTCGTACAGCGGCGAAATTAACGTTTTCTGGAATCACACGTCCGTCAACATCGGGCGTGATGCGGATGTTGCAAGTCTGTCTGCAGTTCAATGGTCCTCTGAAAGCCGAAACCACTGCACCAGCGCCCCGACTTCACCCATCAACCCCTCGAGATGACGGCTTTGATCGGCTGCATCGCGTGCGTATCCATCCGCCTGCCTGGAGCCCTCCGCGATCGCCGTCAGGTTTCGACTGACTTCATTAGCGACAGCAGTCTGCTCCTCTGCCGCTGTGGCGATCTGCAGGCTCATTTCGTCGATCCGCTTGACTGCACCGACGATCTCGGCAAGCGAAGTGGCCGCTGCCTCGACCTGCACCTCACTCGTCGTGGCGTCTGCCTTCACTCGCTCCATGGCCTGAACCGTCTCCTGCACTCCTTCCTGCAACCGTTCGATGATCTCCTGAATCTGCGCCGTGGAAGTTTGGGTACGCTGGGCGAGCGAGCGCACCTCGTCGGCGACAACTGCAAAACCACGACCCTGTTCTCCGGCCCGCGCCGCCTCGATTGCTGCATTGAGCGCGAGAAGCTTTGTCTGCTCACTCACCTGCACGATGACGGCGAGGATTTCGCCGATGTTCTGGGCGCGCCCTTTCATCCGCCCGACGGCTTCGGCCGCTTCGCGTACTCTTGCGGTCAGGCTCTCGATACCACCGAGTGCGTTCGTCGACGCGAGTGCTCCCTCCTGCGAGCGGCTACGCGCATCCTGCGTGGCTTTGGCTGTTTCGGCCGTATTCCGTGCGACTTCCTGGCTCGTCGTGGCCATCTCGTGCATTGCAGCCGCCACCTGCTCAGTCTCGCTGTCCTGGCGGGAAAGCGCCTCGTCGGTGCGTTCGGTGCTTTGACGCATGCTCGAAATGCCTTCACTCACCAGCCGGGTAGCACGCCGTATGCCGGCGATGAGCGTTCCGAGCTGCACCTGGATGTGCGAGGCAGAAGCCGCGATCTGACCAAACTCATCACAGCTTTGCACTGACACCACGGTCGAAAAATCGCCTTCCGCCAGGCGCCCGAGAACTCCGGTGACAGCCCTGGCTGGAACCAGTATGGCGCGCTGTAGCACAAAGAGAAACCACATGAACGCCACGGCAATCGCCAACCCCATAAATTCCAGACTGGCTAGGATCTCCGACTGCATGTGGGTGATTTCCCGGCTTGCAGCGGAGTGCTCGTGCAGTTGCGCGCTCAGGACCTGCGTGCCCGACCAGATCGTCCAAAACCCGTAGCCAGCGGCGGAGAGAAGCAGTAAGGTGCCTACTCCGGTGATGAGGAGGAGTTTGCCTCGAAGCTTTAAGCGAAGGAAGGTGTGGGGATCAGCGACCAACTCACTTGGACTGTTTCTCATTGTTATCTTCCACCGCTTGAATTTGGGCACGGCCCATGCCCTCGGGGTGCCCGATTAAAAACGTGACACGTCGCTGTTCCACGAATAAATTCCCCAGGTAGCTCGTAATGCGCTCCTGAATGGACGTCTGTGACGGACTCATCGTTCAGCCGTGCACAACCGATGGCTCCAGGTTTCGTGGGTATCCAGCGCCAGACAATGTCACCCACTCACAGTTAGCGGCACACCATCAGGGCACTTTAGTGTTGGGTAACAAAGAATTTTCGTGTCACTTTAGCCATCTGTTAGTGCCACTCAATACACCCCCGAAAGATGCCGCGTAATAAACCTATAGAATAGTAGGCCATGATGGGGTGGTCATTTCCGGTCAGCAGCAAAGATCACCGGATGCCATCGCCCCGAGGGGGATGGGCGCTGTTGCGCAATGGCAAGTCAGGGGGAAATGAGGTAGATAGAGACAGCCGAAGAGGAAACGCATGACACCAGCTGTGATTTAGCGGTCAACCGCTGATGCCATGCGCCCATGAGTGCCTTCATACAGCCGAGTCAGTATCGCAATGGACGCGCTGTAAATCCAGCACTTTCTCTGCACCCATCGGCCCAGGAGCCGGTGATCCGAAGCGCCCGTCTGTACCTCTGTGCCCGTTGCTATCGCCAGGTGTCGATCTGCAGTCATTGTGATCGCGGCAATGTCTATTGCGCGGGTGTCTGCGCGCAGACCGCCCGCCAGGAGAAAATGCGGTGCGCCGGCAGGAGGTACCAGGCCGGTTACCCGGGCCGCCGCACGAATGCCGCCCGCCAGAACCGCTTCCGCGCGCGCCAACAACAAATAGTAACGCATCAGGGTTCACGGCCCGCTACCCCCCATGATGTACTCCCGACCGAACCGAGTCCGTCGGTGGCAAGGCGTAAAAGTGGCCCCGTGGTGGCGCAGTACGCGCAGCACTGTTGTTATTGCAGCGTGATCTGCAGTCCATTTCTACGACGCCGGTTTCTGCGTTACTGCCCATGACATCGACGGCTCAACCTGTCCCCTGATCACCGACTTGTCGGTGCGGAGAGCATCCTTGACCATTCCCAAAGAAGTCGAGAATAAGATCCTGCGTTATCACCACGTGGAGAAGTGGCCGGTCGGCACCATTGCCGCGCAACTGGGTGTTCATCACACCACGGTGGACCGCGTCCTGTCGCAGGCCGGCATGGCGAAAGTGGAACGTACCCAGCGAGCTTCCATCACGGACCCCTACCTGCCGTTTATCGTGGCGACCTTGCAGCAATACCCAACGCTGCACGCGAGCCGTCTTTACGCGATGGTGAAAGAGCGCGGTTATCCCGGGGGACCGAGTCAGTTCCGGCACCGCGTCTCGTAGTTGCGCCCCCGCAAGCTGCCGGAAGCCTATTTGCGCCTGAAGACATTGCCCGGAGAACAGGCGCAGATGGACTGGGGCTGCTTCGGTCATGCGCAGATCGGCCGTGCGCGACGGACATTGAATGCCTTTGTTCTGGTGCTGAGCTGGAGCCGACAGATATTCCTGCAGTTTTATCTCGATCAGCAGATGGAGAACTTCCTGCGCGGCCATGTGGCAGCGTTCGACGCCTGGCAGGGTCTTCCAAAAGTCATTCTGTACGACAACCTCAAGAGCGCGGTGCTCGAACGGCGCGGCGACGCGATTCGTTTCAACCCGACGCTGCTGGCATTGGCGGCACATTATCGCTTCGAGCCCCGGCCCGTTGCGATTGCCCGTGGGAATGAAAAAGGCCGCGTCGAGAGGTCCATACAGTTTATCCGCTCCAGCTTCTTTGCCGGTCGCTCGTGGCACGATATCGACGATCTGAATGCGCAGGCCCGCGCATGGTGCCAGGGCGTCAGTGCGGAGCGACGCTGCCCGGAAGACACGCGCCTCACGGTACGCGAGGCGTTTACACAAGAACAACCGCACTTGCTGCCGTTGCCGGACAACCCCTTTCCCACCGAGGAATGCGTGGCCGTGTCCGCCGGCAAGACGCCGTATGTGCGGTTCGACCTGAACGATTACTCGATTCCGCACATCCACGTGCAACGGCCGTTACAGGTGCTGGCCTCGCTCACCGACGTGCGCATCTGTCACGGTGATGACGTCATCGCCCAGCATCCGCGCAGTTATGGCAAGGAAGAACAGATTGAAGACCCTGCGCATATTGAGACCCTGGTCGGCTGGAAAAGCAATGCCCGGCATCACCGCGGGCAAGATCGGCTCGTGCAGTCCGTTCCGTCGAGTATTGAGCTGTTGATCCAGGCCGGCCAACGCGGCCACAACCTCAGCACGATCGTCTCCGCGCTGCAGCGGCAGCTGGACGATTACGGCGCAGGGGAACTGGAGGTGGCGATCCAGGACGCGTTGCAGCGCGGGGCACCGCATCCGAACGCGGTGGGCATCGCCCTGGAGCGGCGGCGGGAGGGCCGCCGGCAACCGCCGCCCATTGCCGTCGCGGTATCCCCCAAGGCCAGAGACCTGGTGGTGCGTCACGCCTCGCTGGCGCGTTACGATCAGCTGAGTGATACCGCCGAGACATTGATCCCCGATCCTGAGGGAGAAATCAATGACCAGTAATCCACCCACCGACGCCTTGCAGCAGCGCGCGGCGGACTTGTCCATGCACGGGTTAGTGTCCCGCTGGGACGAACTGACCATCGAGCAACAGCAGTGGATCTCGACCTGGATGAGCTGGGAAGAAACCGAACGTAACCGGCGCGGCCTGGAGCGGCGCTTGCGCAATG
>DAHXOO010000113.1 GCA_027364845.1 Pseudomonadota bacterium
GCAAACATATCGTGCAGATGCAAATCGGCGAGCCCGATTTCACCGCGCCCGATCCGGTGATTGCAGCCTGTACCGAGGCATTGAAGCAGAACCCCATCCACTACACCTCGGCACTCGGCATGCCGCTGCTGCGCCATGCGATCTCGCAGCATTACCGCGAGCGCTACCACCTGGAAGTGCCAGCCTCCCGCATTGCGGTGACTGCCGGCGCCTCGGGCGCGCTGTTGATCGCCGCCGGCGTGCTGGTCAATCCCGGCGACGAGATCCTTATGCCGGACCCGGCCTATCCGTGCAACCGCCACCTGGTGCGTTTTTTCGAGGGCCGGGTCAAAAGCATCCCGGTCGGACCGCAGACGCAGTACCAGCTAACGCGCGAATCGATCGAGTCCAACTGGTCGGAGAAAACGCGCGGCGTGCTCATCGCCTCGCCTTCCAACCGCACCGGAACCCTGATTGCGCCGGCGGAAATGCGCGCCATCATCGAGACGGTGCACGCGCGCGGCGGGGTGGCGATCGTTGACGAAATCTACCAGGGGCTCACCTATGCGAGCGGGTTTGAGAGCGCGCTCGCGCACTCGGATCGCATATTCGTGGTGAACAGCTTTTCCAAGTACTTCAGCATGACCGGCTGGCGCCTGGGCTGGCTGGTGGCGCCGCAGGACTGTGTGCGCGAGGTCGAGACCTTCGCCCAAAACGCCTTCATCTGCCCTTCAGCGCCGGCCCAGTATGCCGGCATCGCCGCGTTTACCCCGGAGACCACCGCCATTCTGGAGCAGCGCCGCGACGAGTTCAGGCGGCGGCGAGATTATCTGGTGCCGGCTCTGCGTGAGCTCGGGTTCTCCATTCCGGTGACCCCCGAAGGGGCGTTCTACATTTACGCCGGGATCGAGCGCTTCGCTGCGGACAGCGGAAAGTTCGCCCTGGATCTCTTGGACCGAGCCGGCGTGGCGATCACCCCGGGCAAGGACTTCGGCTCGAACCAGGCCGAATGCTATGTACGCTTCGCCTATACCCGTTCAATGAGCGATTTGCAGGAAGGGGTCCACCGGTTGCGAAAATTTCTTCGCGGCTAAGCGCACAGCCCACCCGGCCTCTGGGCAGGGGGACGCCGTCTGGCTGCGCGGCGTCGCGCCGCGCAGGCACCTACTAGGCCGGTGACTGCGGCCGGGAACGCTTGAGCATCTCTTGCATGCGCTGCTTTTCGGCCATCACTTTCTGCGCATACTGTTGGCTGTCGTCGCCGAACGCGCCCGCGTAGAGTTGCAACCCGGGCATAAGACCGCCTCCGCGGCGCACGGCATCTTTGAGAATGCGCGCACCCACCATGATGTTGGTCATGGGGTCGAACACCGAGTCGTCGCCGCCGAGCGCATCGAGCTTGTCCTATGGTACTTGGGGATCACCTGCATCAGGCCCTTGGCACCCATGACACTCTCGGCAATCGGATTGAAGCGCGATTCGACCGCCATCACCGCCAGAATCAGCAGGGGATCCATTCCCGTGCGATTACCAGCCTCATGCGCGGCTCCGACCAGCTGTTCGGTCGCGTCCTGCGCCACCTTATATCGGCGCGAGAGATAGACGGCGAGGGTGCGATACTTCGGGTTCTCGGTATCGGCGGTCGGCACAAGCAGGGTAATACCCTCGTGGCGAATGGTGCCGAATGCAGCGGATGCCGGTCCGGGTTGGGCGCCCGGATCCACGACCGGTCTAGCCCCCATAAGCAGCGCGATGGCCGCGACGGCCCCGAACACGGTCAGACCGTTGTGCAGGAATGCGGTAGTTAAAGTGTAGGTCCGCAGGGCAAACTGTTTCAGATTGTCCATGTGTTACCTCCTTGCCAAAAAAAGCCTACCAAACCAGGCCGCATCAGCTTGCTGGCTGACACAATCCTGGGCGCGCCTACCGTCATTATAAAATGCGGCGTGCGCAGATGCTGCCCAAGTCGGCTTGCGCTCAGCGGCTCGCAGTCAAGCGAGCGTGCCTAGCACACCACTCCCCAAGCAAATACTTCTAAAATCTAGTTACTTGAAACGGCCAGTTAAAGTGCCGTTCGAACTCTAAGAAACTGCGACCAAAGCCTAGCTCAGCTAGCAGCTGGTTTTGTGGCGGATACTGACGTGACGTAATGCAACAGGCGCTATTTTATTGAATCATTTAAGTTATGTCAAGAACAGCGGTAAACGAATGCTGCGATGCAATAGAGGCGGCTTAAACCTGAAATTGACGTTGCCTTAGACTTCAGGCAATCTAGTCTTGGGTTTGGGCCTGCCCAAGAAACGATCCCAGCCGCATTACCTGCGATCCCGTGAAAGAAGCGGATAGCGCAGCCGGGAACAATTCACTCAGGGCGAATGTCCGCGGTACAGCCTTCGCTTGCGCCAAGGCTGACCGCGAGACATCCTTACCTACGCTAAGGCCTTGAGCCTGTCGGAAAAGGCCAAGCTGCTGCTGGATTCAGGGCGGTTTTCGCCCCTGGCGTCGCCGCAGTCGATGGAGCTACTGGAGCCACCATCGGACGTGCTGCCGGCTTCGCCGGTTTCACAGCAGGTTTAGCCTTTTTTTTTGCCGCTTTCTTTTTGGCGGCTGGCTTTTTGGCCTTTTTAGCTGGCTTTTTTTTAGCCGCTTTTTTTTTCGCAGGTTTTTTCTTGGCGGCCTTTTTCTTGGCCGCTTTCTTTTTTGCAGGCTTTTTAGCTACTGCCCTCTTTTTCTTGGCTTTTTTAGCCGGTTTTTTCGCTGCTTTCTTTGCTTTTTTCTTCGTTGCCATGGTAAAGCTCCTTCTTCAGGTTAAAGAAAAACAACTACTGCAATCCCGGCTACGCTAGCCCGGATTATCCGGTCGATCGGGGCGAACCCCGGCCAACCGAATCCATCGACCGCTCGTTCACTGGCCTCATGCAGCCTTGCGCTCGAGCAGGTCACGATACAAAACAGCGGGATCGAGTTCGATCCCGCCATCCCAAACCAAGGTCATTGCTGCCGGATCGATCGCGACGCGGCGAAACTGATCCCGGTCGCGCCACAACTTGAACGCGCCGATTTCGAGTAAATTACCGAGGAACACGCTTCCTTCCAGCCCGTCGTCGAAACGCAGCCACAGACTGTAATCGCTATCCGCCCGAACCTCGGTCAACTTACGCATACCCGCCTCCGCACGATACCAACAGCATGAAGGTTTTTACTCCCAACTGAGCGCCCCGCCGGTCTGGTACTCAATTACGCGGGTTTCGAAAAAATTGCGCTCTTTCTTCAGATCGGTCATTTCGCTCATCCACGGGAAAGGATTGCTCGCCCCGGGATAGAGTTGTTCCACGCCGATCTGCTGGCAACGGCGATTGGCGATATAGCGCAGATATTCCTTGAACATCGGCGCGTTGAGACCGAGCACGCCGCGCGGCATGGTGTCCTCGGCGTAACGGTACTCAAGTTCGACCGCTGTTTTCATGTAGGCCTGGATCTCGTCGCGAAAGGCTGCGGTCCAGAGGTGGGGGTTTTCCATCTTGATCTGGTTGATGAGGTCGATGCCGAAATTGCAGTGCATCGATTCGTCGCGCAGGATGTACTGGTACTGCTCGGCGGCGCCGGTCATCTTGTTCTGGCGCCCCATCGCGAGAATCTGGGTGAAACCGACGTAGAAGAACAGCCCCTCCATGATGCAGGCAAACACGATCAGGCTCTTGAGTAGCTGCTGGTCGGCCTCGGGCGCCCCGGTCTTGAATGCAGGGTTCGTGAGCGTATCGATGAACGGGATCAGGAATTCGTCCTTGTCGCGAATGCTGCGAATCTCGTGATAGGCGTTAAAAACCTCGCCTTCGTCCAAGCCCAGGCTCTCGACGATGTACTGGTAGGCGTGGGTATGGATGGCCTCTTCGAAAGCCTGGCGCAGCAGATACTGACGGCACTCCGGCGCGCTGATATGGCGGTAAGTCCCGAGCACGATGTTGTTCGCGGCGAGCGAATCGGCGGTGACGAAAAATCCAAGATTGCGCGTGATGATGCGCCGCTCGTCCTCGGTCAGACCGTTCGGATCCTTCCAGGTGGCGATGTCGCGGCTCATGTTGATTTCCTGCGGCATCCAGTGGTTGGCGCAGGCGGAGAGATACTTTTCCCATGCCCATTTGTACTTGAACGGCACCAGCTGGTTGACATCCGTGCGTCCGTTGATGATGCGCTTGTCCTCCACGCGGATGCGCCGCAGCTCTTCGGCGCCGGCAGCTGGCGCCTCTTGCTGCCGGGCGCCGACATTCGCCGGTGATGCGGGCATGAAACCACGCACCGCCTGCATGCCCAGGCCGGGGATCGGCGAAACTGCCACTTCGTCTTCAAAATTGAGCATGTTCATCTCTCCAGTCTTCTTGCCTACTTACTGGCATGCCTCGCATTCCGGGTCGTCGATCGAGCAATACTTCGGTTCGACCGGCTCAGCGCTCTTCGCTGCAGAGAGCATTCCGCCCTCGGGCACCGCGTTCAGCTGTCCGGCCTTGACCGTAGACTTCTCGGCGTGGGTCGCTCCCATCGAACGCAGGTAATAGGTGGTTTTCAGACCGCGCTTCCAGGCGAGCTTATAGGTATCGTCCAGCCGCTTGCCCGATGCGCCCGCCATATAAATATTGAGCGACTGCGACTGGTCGATCCACTTTTGCCGCCGCGCTGCGGCCTCGACCAACCACTGCGGCTCGACTTCGAACGCGGTGGCGTAGAGATTGCGCAATTCCGCCGGCACCCGGTCGATCTTGGCGAGGTTGCCGTCGAAATACTTGAGATCGGCGATCATCACTTCGTCCCACAAGCCAAGGCGCTTGAGAT
>DAHXOO010000114.1 GCA_027364845.1 Pseudomonadota bacterium
TTACTGGCCAGTGGCTGCCAAAACAGCGTATTGCCTGAAGCGCCTGGCAGAAAAATCAATTGGGAGGGTGATAGCAAAGGTTGGGCTCCAATATGACGGCACATATATAGTAAGGCAGTCGCTATATGATAATCATACTCGTACTTCGCATAATGTATATTATGTTAAATTACGCGATTAACCCACAGCCAGCAAGCCAAATTCGTGGCATGGCGATGTCTGAAGAACTAAGCATAGCGCCATAAGTAATGCCGCAGATGAGTCGCGCTACGACTACCGGCTGCATGGCTTGCTGCTGGTTACAGGCGGCCAAAGCTGTCGGCAGATCGCCGAATGGAATCGCTTTCCGATACAGAAAATTTCTGCCAAGAAGCCGACTCTCAACGTGAGATATATTTTATTTGAGATTACGGTTAAACTAATTTCATGTTGCACTGGTTTCGCAGAAAACTAAAACCGGTTGCCCGTTGTTTGCTTGCCACGATTGTGTCGTTATGGGTAGTAATTGCAGCAGCGCCGTGCGCCATGGCGGCACCATCCCACGAGATGGATCACACCGCCATCCCCTGTCCCTTCAGCGCCAGCATGGCGCACATGAATGCGAAGGACTGCCCTTTCGTCGCAGCAGTGAATTGCAAGCTGCTCAACGTCAACTCACCGATCACTGCTGCGCTCGATCATACCGTCGCGACACCAGCCCTGTTCACGAGACTACCGGTGTCTGTGGTCCTATCGGACACCGGTCAGCACCCGCGGCGAGATTTCTTGACGCCGGACGTTCCGGCCCCTCCGCTCCACATCCTGCATCTCACGCTGATCATATAATAATAAGTCTCGCCTGCGCGCGATCTAGTGCCATGTCGTTTCTGTTCACGACTGTCAGGAGAGATTCATGTCCGGTATTCATGCTTTGTCCCGCCTCGCGGGAATTTCGCTCACCGTTTAGACTGGCGCAGCCCATGCCGAGGCTGCGCCAGAATTGGTGCTGACCGCGGCTGAGCGTCAAACCCTATCGATTCATCGCTATCAAGCCAATTCCACAACAGTCCACGCACGCGGTGCACGCGATACGTCCGCCCTATCTGAAACTCACCTTGGTACGTCCCTACTGACGCCTGCTGCCTCGACCACGAGAATTTCATCGTGGACTGTGGTTATCGATCCTCTGGTGCCCGAAGACAGCGATACGAAAAGAGGCCGACATGAAATCTATCAGTTAACTAATAATTTCAAGTTCCAACCGGAACAGCGGGACAGTCACTACGTCATCCGACGGATCTAGCTGCGAATCCCGTAAAAGGTTCCGCCTGCAGCGGTTTTGTCTTGGGGCCACGCAGGCATTAGTCGTCAAACCCGAGATGCAAAACAACAGGAGATGTTCCATGAAAATACGTTCTATATCCCTGGCGGCACTCGTCTTGGCCGGTGTCGTCACGGGCACCATTACCCCACGGCCGAGGCGGCCGCGACATCAACTACGGATCAAGCCCGGATGGAAGCGTGTTTCCAAGCCCACGGCAAGCTCATGAGTTTCCCGGTGCGGGACAAAGCAGATCTGTCCGGACTTACACCCGGAGAGAGGGTGGACTTTGATTTGGCAAAAGGAGCCGACGGTCAATACGCCATCACCCGGATCGTGCCGGCAAAATGGCGATGCGTAAAGCCGACACACAAGGGACAGTGGCGGCGCCAATTCCCGGCCGCAGCAGTATCGATGCACAAGCTATCGGCCCTACTGCCGCGACCGGGCAGCTTGCTGCCCGGTGGCATCGCTGTTCGCTGTATAAAGCGTCACAACGAGCTGGTTTCGCGATTGTCCAGCTGCATCTCGGCACGTCCATCATAAAGCGCCGATCTTTCACATCTTTCCTTCAAAGGAGAACTTCCATGCCCAAACCCGTTTCCCGCCGGCGGTGGCTCAAGGGTCTCGCGCTCGCCGTCTCCGCGACCACATTGTCCCCGCTGCTGCGGCGGGCCGCCCACGCCACACCGGCGACAAGCAAGGCGAGCCCGGCCTCAGTGCAATACCGGATCCCAGCGGGCCCCAATCACGGGAAGCACTGCGTGATGTGCCGCTATTTCATCCCGGACCGCGCGAAGGGCATGGGCGGAATGTGTCGCAGCGGCACCTGCCAGTCGGTCGCCGGACCGATCAGCCCCATGGGGTATTGTGTACTGTTCAAGCCCGTGGCATGAGCAACCGCAGCCGTACCAAGGCCGCTACCGGCAAATTGATCGGCGTAGTTGCGCTGCCATCGCGATAGGCCGGTTGGATCGCTGATGCCAGGGCCTCGCGCAGGTCCGTGATCAGATCCTGCACGTCTTCGAGTCCAATCGAAAGACGGATCATGGTGTTGGTGATGCCGCGTCGTGCGCGCTCGGCGGCGGTGAGGCCGTGGTGCGTCGTGGTCACAGGCTGGGTGACAAGGCTTTCCACGCCACCGAGACTCGGCGCGATCTTGAAGAGTCGCAAGCGATCCACGAAGCGCGTGGCGTCGGCGCCGGCACCCTTGAGATCGAGTGTCACGATACCGCCGAACCCGCGCATCTGCCGCCCCGCCAAGGCGTGCCCTGGGAAGCCCGGCAGGCCCGGATAGAGCACGCGAGCCACCCTGGGATGGCGCTGCATCGCCTCAGCCACGGCCATCGCGGTCGCATTCTGCCGCTCCACCCGCACAACCAGCGTGCGCAGGCTGCGCGCGAGCAGGAAGGCAGTCTCGGCGGCGATGGTTTGCCCGAGGTTCTTGCGCCAGGCGAAGACGGGGTCGATGAGCTCTTTTGATCCCATGAGTGCGCCCGCGGTGACATCGCTGTGCCCACCCAGGTATTTGGTCGCACTGTGGACGACGAGATCCGCGCCCAATGTGAGCGGCTGCTGATTGACCGGCGAGGCAAACGTGTTGTCCACCGCCACCCGGGCGCCGTGAGCGTGAGCGAGCGCCGCCACGCGCTCGATGTCGATGACCTCAAGCACCGGGTTCGTAGGCGTCTCGAAGAATACCAGCCTCGCCTGCCGGTTCACCAGCATGGACTCCAGCCGGTCCCATTCGTTGCCGAGCACGAAATGCGTGGGGATTCCGAGCAGCGGGAGCTGGCTCTCCAGTAGCTCCAGGGTACCGCCATAGGCGTCACCGATGCAGGCGACTCCCTCGCGCCCATGGGTAAGGAAGAGTGCCGCCTCCGCCGCCATGCCGGAAGAAAAGGCGAGTGCGGCCTGGGTGTCCTCGATCGATGCGAGCTTCTCCTCGAGGCTGCGGATCGTGGGATTCAAGCCATAACGGGTATAGAGATTGCCGGATCTCCGGCCCTCCACCACGTCGAGCAGCTCAGCAGTGGAGCCGAACGCAAAAGTGGTGGTGTTGTACAGCGGCGTGTGCGGCGACCCCTGGGGATCGTGGATCTCGCCGCTGTGGACGCTGCGCGTGGATAAACCCGGCTTATCGTTCATTTCTCACCTCCTCTCGTGATGGCTTGTGCAGGGCGATGGCCAGAAAGCCACCCCAAGGTAAAACATTCGGCAACAGCTGTTCCGCACAGCGCGCACCGATGCCACCGCCGGGGAAAAATACCGCGCTGCGCATGACTACCCGGGGCGCTGGGTGCAGGTCCTGCCACCAGGCGTGTGCCGCCGTTACCGTGTCCCAACGCGCGCTACGATAACATCCCCGGCCTTGCCTTTGCCGGAACAACAGGCTGTCCCGGTTGAGCAGACCGAGCGTGACTGCCCGCCGGCCAACGCGCCACATCTCGGAAAGCGCGCGACGCGGGTCGTCGACGAAACACAGGCTGGTGATCGCAGTCACGTAGTCAAATGCATGCCTCGGAAACGGCAGATCCCTCGCGTCACCCTCGACGTACGCGAGCGTCGGGTCCGCGCTGCGCGCGTAGTCTGTCATCCCGCTATCGGGGTCGAGGCCCGTGACCCGCAGCCCAGCGCCGGCGAAGCGGCGGCTGAAATAACCAGTGCCACTGCCAACATCCAACAACATTGCACCCGGTGCGGGACGCAGCAGGCGCATCAGCAAGCGAAACTCCATCTCGCCGATCCAGGCGCCGCGAGCAGTGTGATACCAGGCCTCGTATTTCGCCGGACCGGCTATTCCCGCCACGGCGACCTCGCTGTGACAGGGCGGCCGCTTACGGAAGAATCCAGTTGACCAGGTTGGCCTGCGCCTGGATCAGGGGATTGGGCAGCCGCACTGCGTCGTCGGCGTTTACGGCCTGGCGCTAAATCGGAGCGAGGGCCAGACAGACGTGGATGGTCACGGAGATGTCCGCGAGAACCGTGGCCAATTTCCTGGCGGGCACCATCTTGTACAGCAGCGCGAGGAGCAAAAAGTGTGTGTGGTTGGTCAGGAACCCGGCCTGCGCCGACCCGGGCACGGGCGGGACCGCAGTGCGTGCCCCGGTGGCGACGACGAATCGCCATCCACAGCCCAGAGGGCGAACGCCTCACGTACAGATCTATAAGAAGAACTTCGGGGTGAAAGTCCCCAATGTTGCGCGGTCCGAAATACAAAGACTTTGCCCCCATCAACTTATGCTTCCTTAGAATCTGCATTTTATGTTTTCAGGATGCAAGTTCTTGCGGGCAAGATACTGTAAGACGCAATGCCATAATCTTCTGATAACTATTAATGGGTTATGAGCTTACCTTTAAAATCCGCAGCTCTGGTCTCGATAAATTTTCTTAAGTCATACTTTCCGGATTGTCGTTAAGGCAGAACGATATTCTACTTTAATTAAAACTCCTATCATTTTAAAATGTAATGATA
>DAHXOO010000115.1 GCA_027364845.1 Pseudomonadota bacterium
CCCGAGTCCGTCGAACGCCTCTGGATCTACAGATAAAACGGGGTCGGATAAAAATTACCTTTTGTGTCCATGGCGTGCTATCCCCCTTGCTCAGCAATATCGTGCTCGATGAGTTCGATCGGGAGTTGGAGCATCGTGGACTTCGGTTCGTGCGCTACGCGGATGACTGTAATATCTACGTTCGCAGCCAGCGGGCCGGAGAACGCGTGATGGCGAGCGTGACGCGATTCATCACGTTGAAGCTCAAGCTCAAGGTGAACCAGACAAAGAGCGCGGTGGCGCGGCCATGGGAACGGAAGTTTCTGGGATTCAGTTTTACCTCGCATCGCAAGCCGCGCTGGCGCATTGCGCCCCAGGCGGTGGCCCGATTCAAGGAGCGGGTCCGGGAACTGACGCGTCGGACACGGGGCGTGAGCATCGAGCGAATGGCGAAGGACCTGACCCGGTATCTGCGGGGATGGCTCGGCTATTTCGGCAAGTGCGAAACGCCCGCGGTGTTGCGAAGCCTTGAGGAATGGATCCGGCGCAGACTTCGATTCTCGCGATCTGGAAGCAGTGGAGGCGGGGGAAGGTGCGTTATGCGGAGCTGCGCAAACGGGGTGTGCGCGGGGAGCTTGCCGCGAAAACGGCGGGCTGCGCCCACGGTCCGTGGCGGCTGGCGCAAAGCCCGGCCCTCACCATCGCGCTGCCCAATACCTACTTCGACGCGCTCGGGATTCCGCGATTGACTGGAAACCGATGACTCAACCCGCCGAACCGCCCGGTACGTGACCCGTATGCCGGGTGGTGTGACAGGGAAAGCGGGCGACCGCCTACCTATGTCGATCGCCGAGACCGAGGGCGCAAGGGCGACTTGGAGTCCCGTTGCGCATACCGAGGGCCGGCGCACATACGAGGCCACGTCTATTTTTTAGACGATATCGGTTCTGATATATTCGACAGCCTCGGCTGATCCAGACATCCAGATGCAAATCGACGGCTCTGCGGTGAAAGCGGTGGTCATGCAACACAATTGTACGCTGTTTGCATATCAGCGGCAGATCAACCAGATCGTGGCCGGCAAGCTTCGGGAAGTGCGCGCAACAAGAGCAGGAGGCGATGCAAAAGGCCAGCCATCTGGTCCTGCTGGCGACCGGGGTTGTCGTGCATTGGTTGCGATCAAGTCGGATGGGACGGTGGATTGCGCCGAACTGGCTGGGCATGCGTCCCCGGAACCCGGCATTGCAGAAATGGAAGTCATTGGGAGCGCCTCGCCCTTTCCACCGCTTGGCGCGGCCGCCAATGTGACGGTGCAAACCTTGCGCCTGTGGTGACCCCGGGAGTAAACGGTAACTGAGTGTCTCCCAGAACGATGTCTGACGGGCCTCCGTCACAGGCCGCTGGTTGCTGCCTGTTTGAGTCCATCAGGACAGGATCTGCTGGTAGGGCCGCTTGCCACCTGCCCGTTGCTATCGGTGGTCCCAATAACCATGGTGCCATCCCCATGGAGTCCACCATCCGGGGTGCGAATAACCAGGTGGAGGTGCCGGTGCGATATAGCAGGCCGAAACCAGCACGCTGAATCCCAATATCGCCAACGCTGTCAGAAATTTACGGTGGCCCCGCATCGATCATCGCCTCGTGCAGTTGTCGGTTCGCACCCTGCAGGAATCGCAATGCGGCGGCCTTATGCCCGGCAAAGTCATGACCGGTCCGGTATTTCAGAATATAAATTGCTCTACCGATATGGGCTTGGGCCGCTGCAATAGCAGGATGCGGGTTCGCTACGGGAGGTGCCATGGGCGGGGGCGCCATCGCGCAACCGGCAAGCACCGCCGCGCAAAGCGCGCCCGCTAAAAACTGTGGAAGTGCCCGCACCATCTATTGATCCTCTCGGGCGGCGATCTGTAGCTGACGACGTGCCCGCTTGAGTAGGTCAATCGCGGCCGCCTTGTGACCATGAAAAGCGTGAGCAGTATGATGCTGCAGAATAAATAAGGCCTGATTGACCTGTCGAAGGGCGGCGTGAATTCCCGGGTGTGGTTCCGGGTACGCCGGAAGTATGAGAACGCCCAGCAGAGCCGGAACGATCGCTGCCTGAGTGACAAATTTCCGCAGATTCATGGTCTCTCCTCGATAAATAAAACCATTGCCAATAGAAGCCGCGCTGTCGCGCGCGGGACCGCGATCCGCTAACGACCCATGCCTGCAATAACGCGCACAAGGGCCAGATGGATGACAAGCACTCCAAAAATTTCTTGGATGAAATCTTTCTCCATGACCACCAGTTCTACGATAGACATTCAGTTACCTTACGTATTGGGAACAAATTCGGTGCGAATTGATCCCGGCAACAAAGCCATGACTAACACCCATGACAAGACATACGGCTATGGAAAACTGCTGCTTGTAACAGGCTGTAAGGAACGGACGCCTGACTATCCCCGGTAAGGGTCTCAATGACATTTGTTACTTCCGCAGTCTGTACCATTATCTGCGCACTAGGGGAGAGTGGCTGCAGAAGGTAAGTCTCCAATAGTGGTAGGTGGCGGGTTCATTGGCTCTGAATTTGTTGCTGCGCTCAATATTAACAAGCTGAACGTCACCACGATTTTCCCAGATACACTAGTCTGCGACCATGTGTTTCCCGATTATTTGGGGAATTCCGTGCAGCGTCGCTACCTGGAGATGGGTGTTAAAGGTACTGGCGCCGGACAAACCTGCTTCTTTCAGCAAGAACGGTGCTAAATTTACTGTCCGCACCGAGAAGGATGAAGTAATAAAATCGGATCTGGTGATCGTCGGAGTCGGTGTGATCCCGGGAATGGAATTCGCTAAAAGCGGCGGGCTGGAAGTGGGCGATCGGATCGCGGTGAACGAATACCTCAAGATTTCTCATTCGGATATTTATGCCGCAGGTGACAACGATTTTTTCCTTACTAGCCACTGGGACAGTCGATGCGCATGGAGCACTGAGACAACGCCATACACCAGGGAAAATGGGCGGGGCAGAATATGGCCGGCGCACATGAACCATTTACCTGTCAGCCTTATTTTTTCTCGGACCTGTTCGAGTTCGGCTACTAGACGACCGGAGAAGTTGATTCCAAGATGGAGACCTTCACCGACTGGCAGAAGGAAAATGATACTGGAGTCATCTACTTCCTGCGCGACGGAAAGATTACAGGCATAATGATGTGCAACGTGTGTGACAAGATTGAGGTGGCGCGTAAACCTATCAAAAATGGGAAAAGGTGATGTCAGAAAAATTGCGCGGACTAATTGTATGATATCGCTGTGTTTGTCTAATAACCATCGTGTGACGTTGGCTGCGTCCGTTCGCCATGTGTTCGTAGCCCGGCGGAAAGTATGAAACATATTTCACGGATTATTAATAGGGTCCACATCCGGAAAATTCAATATGCGCCCACGACACAGAGAACGACACCGCACTAAACGCATTGGCTGGCTACGCGCCGCGGTATTGGGCGCGAATGATGGCATTGTTTCCACAGCCAGCCTGGTGCTGGGTGTTGCAGCCGCGCATGCGACCCACAGCAGCATATTGGTCGCCGGGATTGCTGGTCTGGTCGCCGGTTCTATGTCTATGGCTGCCGGCGAGTATGTCTCCGTTCACTCACAGGCAGATACCGAAAAGGCAGACATCGAGCTTGAACGCAAGGAACTCAAGGCGGACGATGCTGGGGAGCATAAGGAATTAGCGGCAATCTACGTCGGTCGAGGCCTTGCCCCTGCGCTTGCGAAACAGGTCGCCGATCAACTCATGGCGCATGACGGACTCGGCGCACATGTTCGCGATGAACTTGGGATCTCCCAAGCGCTTAGAGCGCGTCCGATTCAGGCTGCCCTTGCTTCGGCCGCCAGCTTCGCTATTGGCGCAGCCATGCCCCTGCTGGTCACGGTGTTGTCCCCCGAAGCAAGCCTGATCCCTTTCGTCACAGGTACTTCACTCGTTTTCCTCGCGCTCTTGGGTGGGGTAGCTGCGCACACCGGTGGAGCGCCTTTGACGGTGGGAGTAATGCGTGTGACGTTCTGGGGTGCGCTGGCCATGGGGTTGACCGCTGGCGTCGGTGCTTTGTTTGGCGCGGTTGCATAAGCGAAGCGGCTATATGCCACCTGACAAGCTATCCAATATGGACAAGCTTACTCGCTCCGATTAAGTCATCCGTTGAATGCCTGATTTGAGGGAGATTGACGGTATTCTTTGGGTCGCACTTTGACCGTAAAGTAACCTGTAAAGCAATGGCCGATGCTGTTCAAAATCATGGCATTAGATTATCTTCTCGTATCAAACGTTCCATGTTTAACTTGAAATGTACAGGGGTAG
Source organism: Pseudomonadota bacterium (assembly GCA_027364845.1). Taxonomy (GTDB): domain Bacteria; phylum Pseudomonadota; class Gammaproteobacteria; order Acidiferrobacterales; family UBA6901; genus JAJYCY01. The sequence continues at coordinate 4,328 of DAHXOO010000115.1, forward strand.
GGGGATGATTCAATGATCCTTGGTTTCGCGCCTAGTAATAAGTCTTTACTCGGTATCAGTTGCCTGACACCGCCTTGTGGATTACTTACATTACTTTGTCGGTGCGGAATCAGGTAGCGGTGGTAGTGGAAAATCGGCTGCTGTCAACTTCCTCTGCATTCTTGCTAATGAAGGAGTAGCATGCCCTGATGAGAGCCAAACCTGCCATTCCGCCGGCGTCGCCTCCCGACCCTCGTGACACTCCAGTCGAATCCGAACGTGACCAGATCAGCAAAAATATCGAGGCCGTTCTGGATTTTTACACGCGTGAAAATCAAAAGATTGG
>DAHXOO010000116.1:0-4291 GCA_027364845.1 Pseudomonadota bacterium
ACCGGCACCAGCGCCGCGGCGAGCGGTGATAAGAAAGCGGCTGCGACCGCCGGCGATTATCACGACGGGATGGTGGTGTTCACCATTGCCAAGGGTGGTCTGATGTACGAAGCGTCGCTTTCCGGACAGAAGTTCTCATACAAACGTCGAGGCGCGAAGTAGGGGCGGCGTAGCGATCGGCGCCCGGTTACTCGCGCGTGCGAGGCCTGGCGCGTCCAGCTGTCGATTCGCCGCACCGGCTCGCGCAATCATTGCGCCCTGCGTCGTAGGCCTAAGCACGCATCCGGCGGTACGGCCCCAACATATTCGCGAAGGACCGGCGTGCGTTCGATCGGTACGCGGCTAGCGGGATGCCCACTGATCCGCTGCAGAACATCGACCAGCTAGGTGTACGGATCAATGCCGTGGAGTCGGCAGGTGACAATCAAACTCTGGATGATGCCGGCGTGTTTCGCGCCAAGTTCGGTCCAGCAAAAAAGCCAGGCTTTGCGGTTATCGAAAGGCTTCCCTAATCGCAACTATCCTCGGTTTGTAATTATGGAAGGTTGGCGCGGCGGGATCACGCAAAGCCGTTTTTTGCACGTGTCTGCAGGCAGTCGCCTGCACTGATTTGCCTTACATAATTGTCGGTGCTTTCTTCTTGGCGTTCAACCGTCAAGAGGAGAGTTACCATGGTTCGGCACACACGTTTTAGGTCGGGACAGCAACCCAGCGAGGAGTGGTTTGCGGCCGCATCGCTCGGAGATACAGCGGCTGCGTATGTTCAGTATCTTACCGAGCGCGGCTATGCCGCCGGGTCGATCAAGGGGTATTTTGCAAGCGTTGCTCACTTTGTTCATTGGTTTACGCGGCGTAGTCTTCGCGCGCCTGACATTAGCGAGTCGGTGATTGAGCGGTTTCTTGACCGTCATTTGCCTGTTTGTCGATGTGCTCCGCAGTGCTGGCGTGCGCATTCAGAAGTCAGGGCGGCACTGCGACAGTTCCTGAAGATGCTCAGGATAGCCGGCGTCTGTCCGGAGAAGACATCGACGATTCCGGCGACGATAGCCGCCGAACTTGACGACTTTGACCATCATTTGGCGGACGTGCGCGGCCTGGCGACCAGCACTCGCGTCGTGCGTGTTCGTCATCTGCTGGATTTCTTAGCCGACCGATTTGGTACCGGACCTATTGTGGTGAACGCGCTTTCACCCTCTGATGTTGCCAATTTCATGACGCGCTACACCGCTGGCTGGGCGCCGTCATCGATAAAGTCGGCGGCCATTTCATTGCGAAGTTATTTCATGCTCAAGGCGAGCCGGAGAGAGTCGACGAAGGCGCTCATCGCGGCTCTGCCTCGGGTAGCTCACTGGCGGCTTGCCCGGTTGCCGCAATATCTTTCGGCAACCGAGACTGAGCGGTTGCTCAGCGCCTTCGATCGCACCTGCGCGACCGGCAAACGAGACTACGCGATCACGCGCTGCCTGCTCGACTTAGGGTTACGCCGTACGGAAGTAGCCCACCTGCGGTTGGACGACGTGGACTGGCGCACAGGGACGCTGCACATTCACGCCAAGGGCAAGCGCATTGACCTACTGCCGCTGCCCGACGCGACCGGCAAGGCGATCACGGAGTACCTGCAAACCGGGCGACCACAGACAAGCCGGCGCGAGCTGTTCGTGCGCCATCGCCCACCCATCAATGCACCGGCCGGCCTGGATATCGTGCGCAATGCCGTGCGCTACGCTGCCAAGCGGTGTGGACTCGAGCGCCGTATTCGCGGCACTCACATTCTCAGACATACCGTGGCGGTTCGCATGGTGCAAGGCGGCGCGCCGTTCAAACAGATCGCAGACCTGCTGCGCCATCGCAGCCTGGATACCACCACGATTTACGCCAAGGTCGACTTACCCGCCCTAACCGAAGTGGCGTTGCCGTGGCCCGGGAGGCAGATATGAACGTCCCCGACACACTGACCGCATGGATCGATGCATATCTTGGTAGTCGCCGACACGCCGGCTTTGCGCTCACCATCGAAGGCGAACAGCTCAGACGATTTGCCAGCTTTGCCGATCACCTCGGTCATCACGGTCCCTTGACGGTGAAGCTGGCGATGCGCTGGGCCACCGCCTCGCGAGGACAGAGGCCACTGACCGCGGCGCGCCGCATCGAAGTCCTGCGGCCTTTTGCTAAATATTGTCAGCAGTTTGATCCGGCGACCCAGGTCCCACCTCGGCGACTCTTCGGGCGTGCACATCGTCGACTGACACCCCATATTTTCTCAAACCACGAGATAAATGCCCTCTTGGCTGCGTGTCGGCAACTTCACCCACCGGGCGGCTTACGAGGCGCCAGCTGTGCCGCGATCTTTGGGCTCATCGCCGCGACCGGCCTGAGGATTTCAGAGGCCACGGGATTGACGCGCTCAGACGTCGATCTGGATCAGCGCTTATTGCACATTCGCCGGGCCAAGTTCGACAAATCACGGTGGGTACCGATCCATCCCACGGCGGCGGCGGCGCTGCTACGCTACGCGCAACGGCGCGATCTGGACCCCATGGCCGCGAACAGCCAGGCCTTCTTCGTCTTCGACTACGGTCGAGCGATCTCAACCTTCAAGGTCGAGTACGCTTTCAAGCTATTGCGAACCGCGCTGAAGTGGCGCAGCCGCGGCGGCCATCCGGTGCCACGCATTCACGATATTCGCCATTCGTTTATTTGTCACCGACTGGAGGACTGGTACGCCCAGGGCCTCGATATCGATCGCAGTATCCTTGCCTTGTCCACCTATATTGGGCATGCCAAGGTGACCGATACCTATTGGTACGTGACCGCCACGCCTGAACTGCTGGCCATTGCCGCTGAACGTTTTGCACACGCCGCGAAAGGTGCCTCATGAGCGCCTCCGTCCCGCAAGGCTTTCCAGTCCTGCTGCAGCGCTTTTTCCTACAACGCCTGATGCAGCAACAGTACGTCACGGCGCGCACCGTGACAGCCTATCGCGACAGCTTTCGACTCCTGCTCGGATTCGCCCATCGGCAATTGGGCAAGCAGCCCAGCAATATACTTCTGGAGGATTTGAACCCGACATTCATTCTGGCGTTCCTCAGACATCTGGAGGTGGACCGTCATAACTGCGCTCGCAGCCGCAATGCGCGCTTCGCCGCCATCCGCTCATTCATGGAGTACGTCTCATTCGAGGAGCCTACGGCACTGGCTCTAGCCCAGTCGGTCCTGGCGATTCCCATGAAGCGCTTCGAACAGCCGCTGATCGGGTTTCTTTCCCGCGAGCAAATCGAAGCGATTCTCGCCGCCCCGGATGCCAACACTTGGACCGGCCAGCGCGATCGCGTGATGCTCACCACTCTCTACAACACCGGTGCGCGCGTGTCAGAGCTGGTCGGCATGCGGATCTCGGATCTCACCCTCGAACCCACCGCCTGGGTCCGCATCCGAGGCAAGGGCCGTAAAGAGCGGCCCGTTCCCCTGTGGACCGACACCGCCAAGGAACTGAGGCGATGGCTACGACAATATCCCCGTACGCCTGAGCAACCACTGTTCCCTAATCGGTCCGGTGCTCACTTGACCCGCATCGGCCTCACGGAACGCCTGAAGCTTGCCGTTCAGGGCGCTGCTCAACGATTCCCAGAGTTGGCCAAACAGCGAGTGTTTCCCCACCTGGTTCGACATTCCGTTGCCATGCATATGTTGCAGTCAGGCGTTGACATCACCGTTATCGCCCTCTGGCTCGGGCACGAGAGCCCCGTGACCACTCATCGATACGTCGAGGCTGATTTGGAAATGAAAGATCGAGCATTGAAACTCCTCCAAGGCCCGATCTGTGCGCCGGTGCGGTATCGGCCAAAGGACGACGTTCTGCGATTCCTGCAGAGCCTGTAGTTATGCACGGATCAACCGGCGCTTAAAAATCCCCACCGCGCTGGAGTCGATGGCCGTCTCTCCGAAAATACCGGGCCGCGGCGTCGATTCCAGCGGCGGCGGCCCGGTCGCAAAAATCGTCAACCTTCCATAATTACAAACCGAGGATAGTTTCGGCCCGTCGCAAAATGTTTGATCTGCTGTTCGCTGTAATTGTTGTCCACCGGGATTTCCGGGTGATCCAAGTGCCGGACCAACTTCGGCCACTGCCGATGCGCGTAGCCGAGCGCCTTGCCGAGTGCGCTCATCGGCGGCGTGCCGGGCATGAGATCGTCGATCCAGGCTCTGAACTTCTCCAAGATCGGCTTGGACTTCTGCTGCCGCAGTTGCAGTACCGTTTCGAGGGGCAACGGTTGCCCGCGCTGCTCGTACT
>DAHXOO010000116.1:4301-4608 GCA_027364845.1 Pseudomonadota bacterium
AACCTTCCATAATTACAAACCGAGGATAGTTGCGGCCCATTGGCACTATGCGCAGCGCTCGCTCCAGGCGGTTGATCCTGGATCGACAATGCCACCGTGCGGGCTTGAAATCGCCAATACCGTTGAAAGCACGTTTTCCGCAGTTTACTCAAACGGTTGCGAATGCTTGAATCATCAACATTGGGACAGGCGTGATTCAGGCTAGAGAAACGACCAAGTCATGCCGAGTGTGAGCAGACCGGGGTTGGCGCCGGCGGCGTTGAATCGTTCGTATTCGCCGCGCACGGCCCAAGCGCTCCATTTGAAT
>DAHXOO010000117.1 GCA_027364845.1 Pseudomonadota bacterium
GCACAGCGCGCCCGATTGCGATATCAGCGCCAGATTGCCGGGTTGCACGGCGCTGTTGGTGAACGTGGCGTTGAGGCCGAGTTCGGGACGGATCACGCCGAGGCAGTTCGGTCCGATCAACCGCAGGCCGTAACGCCGCGCATTCTCCAGCACCGCCTTTTCCAGCGCGGCACCGTGGGCGCCGGTTTCATGAAACCCGGCCGAGAGAATCACGGCGGCGCGCACGCCCTGCTGACCGCAAGCCTCGATGATCGCCGGCACGGTCTCGGCCTTGGTGGCGATGATGGCCAGATCGATGCGCTCGGGAATCTGCTCGACAGTGGCGAAGGCCGGCCGACCTTGAATCTCGGGGTGATTGGGATTGACCGGGAAGCAGTGCCCCTGATAGCCGCCCGTGAGCAGGTTGCGGAACACCAGGCCGCCCACACTCTCCAGCCGGTTGCTGGCGCCGATCACGGCGACACTGCGGGGCGCGAACAGCGGACTGAGATAATGCTTGCCCATGAGCGAAGTTTCCCTGGCTGTCAGACGTTCATTCTAACACGCACACCCGTGCCGCCTGGTGACAGCGGGTTTGTTATAGTAAGCAACGATCACCCGAACCGGACCCGCTCGTGCAGACCGCCTTCATCACGCATCCCACTTGTCTGAAATACACCATCGAAACAGGACACCCAGACAGTCCGGCGCGTCTGATGGCGATCGAGGATCAACTCATCGCCAGCGGTCTTTATCACTTTCTGCAACACCACGAGGCCCCACGCGCCAGTCGCGCGCAATTGGAACGCGTCCACACAACGGCGTATCTCGACAGACTGTCCGCCGCAGCTCCGAGCGAAGGACTGGTCGCTGTCGGTGCGGATACCTGGATGAATCCTTTTACATTGGAAGCGGCATTGCATGCGGCCGGCGCCGTGATACTGGGCACCGATCTGGTCATGGCCGGCAAGGTGGCGAACGCGTTCTGCAGCATCCGTCCGCCGGGCCACCACGCCAGTCGCGATCAGGCCATGGGCTTATGCCTCTTCAATAATGTGGCGGTAGGTGCCGCGCATGCGCTTGCCGCCCATGGACTGAGTCGCATCGCAATTGCGGATTTCGACGTGCATCATGGCAACGGCACGGAAGACATCTTCCGCGATGATCCGCGCGTGCTGATGTGTTCGCTGTTCCAGCACCCGTTCTATCCGCACACCGGCGCCACCGGCAGCGATCACATCATCAATGTACCGCTGGCCGAGGGCACGGACGGTGCCGGCATGCGCCGCGCGGTGCTGGCGCATTGGCTGCCGGCGCTGCAGAGTTTTCAACCGGAGATGATCTTCATCTCCGCCGGCTTCGACGGTCACTGGCAGGACGAGATTGCAGACCTGTTATTGGTCGAGTCGGATTACAGCTGGATCACTCAGCAACTCAAAGCCGTTGCCGCGACCTGCTCAAAGGGGCGCATCGTCTCGGCGCTGGAGGGTGGTTACGAACCGCACGCGCTCGGCCGCAGCGCGATGGCGCATATAAAGGTGTTGAGCGACTAGTCTTTTGGTAACTGGATAACGGGCTTCTGGTTGTTTCTGCGGAACACCGTCAGCGTCTTGCCGATGACCTGCACTCTTTCCGTGCCCTCGCGGGCGCAGATTTCGTCCATCATGGCGAGGGTGGTCTCCCGATCTTCAGACACGATCTTGATCTTCACCAGTTCATGCTGATCCAACGCAATGTCCAATTCCTTCAGGAGTTGTGGCGTGACACCCTTCTGGCCCACCATGATGACGGGGTTGAGCGCATGGCATTTACCGCGCAGGAACTTGAGCTGGGATTTTGACAGTGGCATGGCGAGGACGGCGGTATGTTGAGGGTGGCAGACTATATCAGGTGCCGGTCGGCGGGAGTAGCGACTGCGACGGAATCGGAATCGCCGACTTCGCTACGGAACATGACAGGCAATCAGGTCGGGGCTTTCCGGATGCCACCGCACTTGAGTGAAATTTTGTGACCCGCGTCATATATTTGATGCGAAAACCTGCGATTTCCATTAAAATTATCCACGTCATGACCGATAATCAGTGTATCGGGACTCACATGCCCCATCCACGATCATCTGCACGAGGTCGATATATGGCCATTAATACGCGTTCATCACTGTACCCTCGCTCGCTCCGTCGCCGGCTCACCGTGTTGCTGTCAGCCCTGAGTCTCGTCTCGGCCGCCGCCTATGCGGATGCACAATTGCAGGGAGCAGTAGGCGACGCGGCGTATTCCGGCGATTCGCAAATAGTCTACGGCACCCGGAATTACCTCAAGGTAACGTCGGGCGGCCAGCGCTACATGTCCGAGCCGTATGGCGAGACCGAGGCTATCGGCGAGGTCGTGGCGATCGTGAAACGTTTCGGCACCGTCACGCGTACCAGTGCCCGTGGCCTGCGTGTGCCCGATGCCGCGCGCCGGGAAACACTCATGCGCTACGATCTGACCTATCCCGCTTCCTGTGGCGCACCCGTATTCAGCTACTACGAAGGCGCCGATTTCAATGCCATCGGCTATCATTATCACGGCAAGATGATACTGGATGCGCTGAACAAGGCCGGACCGTTCTCGGCCCCGCGCCTGTGGGGGCCCTACGATCAAGTGGTCAACGCCCAGGTGTCGATGCGCCTCTTGATCGGCAATGGCGAAGATGATGGACAGGGCTTCTTGCGCGCCGGTTACCAGGTCGGACTGATTCCCGATCTGACGCCGGCACAGCAGACACAGTATGGCAAGGCCTATAGCGCCGGCATTCAATTGGCTGCGCATTGCCGGGCTTCCATGGCGCAAGCCTCGCTGCTCCCGTAGCCGCCGCTCGCTTATTCAGCCGCGCCCCCGGCAGGCTTTTGCCGGGGTTCTCCAAAACAACGCGGCATCGCCGCTGGGCGTGACAGGCTGCCCGACAACAGGCTGCGCTTGGCTTGTTTCCGTTACGCAACCATCGCGCATCATACAGCCCCACCCCGCCAACCCTCGCCCCGCGTGCGGGAGGGTGGCGAGATGAGCTTATCGGCAAGGCTCCATCAGCACTACGGATTGAATATCTGGTTCACCATGCTGACTTCGCCATTGACGCCGATAAACCAGACGTTGAGGTTGACGGCAACCGTCGGGGCGTTACCGCATGTGGCCGGGATAGTGATGGTTCCGGTGGTGACACTGGGTGGAATAGTCCCCACGTCGCCCGTGAAATCCGAACCGCCGCCATTGCTGACTTCAGTGGCGTTTTGGCAAAAACCCGCTAGATAACTATAAAGCACCGGGTAGGTCGTGGGCAGTGTATAGGTCAAGGTCATGGCCGTGCCCATCGCTCCCGCCGTGCTCGTCGCTTTCGCCACGATGGCACTGACAGGATTATTGGCGGCGTACGTCGCGCGCGGCGTGCCATTGATGGTGAGCAGATCGCCATTGTCGATGGTGGCGCTGTTCAGTGTATCGGTTGATGTCACCACTGGACCGCTAACCGGTGTCAAGGTGAATGTGTACACCGTTCCCGCCGGTGGCGTGGTGCCGCTGAGCGAGGTAGTCGAGGTGGCCCAGCACGGCAGGTCAAAGCGGTCTTCGCCGTTATATGTGCCATTATCCTTGACCAACGCGACGCTGGATTGCGTCAAGGGCGCCGAATAATTAGTGCTGCTGCAGTAGTTCGCCGGCAAGGAGTTGGCAGGTCCGGAAACACTGGCGCCACTGAGCGTACCCACCGCCACACTGACCTGCGCCATCATGGTCAAGGTCTGGGTCGGGGTAGTGGTAGTGGTCGTATTAGGGCCGCTGCAGCCATAGCAGCTTTCTTCCTGTAGTTGGACATGCGCATTGGCTGTCGTCTGCGAGCCATAGAATTCCCAGTTACCGTTCGTCTCCTTTTTAAAGACTATGCCCGCATTGATACTGTCCCTGCCGCCCAAGAAGGATACTTCACCGGTCGGACTCTGAATCTCAATGGTCGCGGTGAGGTATTGCGGGGTACCGTCGGTAAATTGATTGACGCGATAGATGGTAATCGTAGCGCCCGCCGGCAGGGCAGACGCCAGGCCTGACGCCAATTGAGCGGCGTAAGTGCTCTGAGTTTGGCCCTGGTTCAGGTAGCCGGCATCAATGTAGGAAAGAACGTCGCCGGCCACCAGACTGGGCTTCGACGCCGCCAATTGCTGCAAGTTGCCAAACAACGACAGCACGCCGCTTTGCGCCGCCGCCAGATCGCTTTGCTGCGCAAGCGAAGCGCCCACCGGTACGGTGGTTTGCGAACTGCTGGCGATACTGGCGTTGGTTGTATTCGTGGTCACGGCAACCGACGAGAGCGTACTGCCGCTGCCGACAGTCACTGTCAGCGTCACGCTGCTGGAAACCGGGCCGGCCATGGTGGTGGTGCCATTATCCACGGTGTAGGTGAGCAAATTGCTGTTCAAGACGGTACGGTCCAGTATCCGATCGAAGCCCCCATGGTTGGCCGTGAACGGCGTCGAGAACGGATTGAAAACCGTCGGGTT
>DAHXOO010000118.1 GCA_027364845.1 Pseudomonadota bacterium
CGCAGTCTGCTGTGGCCACCCCGGCGGACCTGCACGTGCCACACCTTCTGGCCGCCGGGACCTTTTCGCTGCCTGAACGTCACTATGGCTTTTTTTCTGTTTGCGGTGCCAGGACTGCGCCAAAGGCAGCGGCGAAGCGCTAGAGAGGAATGTTGATCGCTGCTAAGTTATTGGTTTCTATGGTGCCCGGGGCCGGAATCGAACCGGCATGGTATCGCTACCGAGGGATTTTAAGTCCCTTGCGTCTACCAGTTTCGCCACCCGGGCGATGCGGCGTGGGAATTATAGACTCATGGGATGAGGTTGGTGTTATGACTTGAATAATGACATATGGAGGCTAGGCCCGGAGTCGAACCGAGGTACACGGCTTTGCAGGCCGCTGCATAACCACTCTGCCACCTAGCCGATTTCTGAACCCGCACTGGCGCAGGCCGCTGAAAATGGAAAAACCCCGACTTGGGCCGGCGGGGTTTCCAGATTGGGGTATTTGGAGCGGGAAACGAGGCTCGAACTCGCGACCTCAACCTTGGCAAGCCAAGGTTCCTGCTACCTTATGTTACTGATATTACTTGCTTTAAAAAGTCTTGTTTAAAGTTTGACGTAATATTGTCGTAACAAATCGAGTTCACAGTTTAATCGACGGGCGGAACGTATGGCAAGCTTTAAACACAAAATCGTATACGTGATGATCGATCCATCAGGGGTGCCGGTCAAGCGGTTGTACAGCGCCTCGGCAGCCAGCGATTGGCGGGCAGCCCACCCTGCGCACGCCTGTCGAGAAGACAATTACGGGTGGCTGGCGCAAGTGGCCCGTAAGGGGCACAAGCGAGCATCGCGGATCTTCCCCAAAAAAGCACAAGCCGAAAAATGGGCGCGGACAATAGAAGAGCGCATGGCAAATGGGCATTCCACGCCGCTACACGGCATTGCCAGCACCCGTGATGGGGTCCTGTTAAAGGAAATCCTGACCCGTTACATCAAAGAGATCAGCAGCCAGCGCCCCGGGGCAAAAAGTGAACACGCCAGAATACGTCGATTGATCGAGGGGCTTGGCCATCACACCAATCAAACGCTGACGAGCGAGCACGTCGTTGCGCATGTCCACGGATTGGTCGACAAGAATTACGCCACCGGAACGATTCTCCGCGAACTCAGCAATTTATCAGACTCGATCAATATGGCTAAAACGATGTGGCGGATCCCTTGGCCGTCCAATCCGGTCCCCGACGCAAAATACGTGATCCGTAAATTACGGCTCATGGAGCCGGCCGGCAGCCGCGAGCGACGCTTGCGCGAGGGGGAAGAGGCCAAATTGATGGGCGCCCTCCCCGTCTACACCCGACGAAAAATCGGCCTCAGCCTGATCAAGGAAATCGTCGCCTTCGCACTGGAAACAGCGATGCGCCGAGAGGAAATCATCCGAATGCGACGCGAGGATGTCACTGTCACCGATGGCACCTCCGGAACAGTGCATATCCGCAAATCGAAAACCGATCACCAGACCGGGAAACGGGGCCGCATCGTCCCGCTGAGCACCAAGGCCATCGAAATCCTGAAGTTTCTCCCCACTTTCCTGGATGGCTCTGTTTGGGGAATCGCCGAGCCGCATTCAGTGACGCGCGCCTTCGAAAGGCTCTGTAAACGCGCCGGGATCGTCGACCTCCACTTCCATGACCTGCGGCACGAGGCAACCTCGCGCCTGTTCGAAAAGGGCCTCCCGATAGAAAAGGTTGCCCTGTTCACTGGCCACACCAACTGGCGCAGTCTGCAGCGGTATACACATCCAGATTCCCAGCGGGTGTCTGAAGAGATGAACGAGTCGGCCAACGGCGAGTAGCCGACGGTACGTTGTGTCACATGCGGCACGGCCATCATAGTCAACGGCGGCGGGATACTTCTCCTGGCGCGACATTACGGTGATTCGCGCGGTGCGCATGTCGGGCTTTTTGAGCCGTAGCTCAAAGTCCGCGCTGATATACAAACTGTCTTTGCCCGCCTCCTCGGCTGCCATGAAGGCGCCGAGACTCATCAGGACATTCCCACCGGTGACATTGACCGCAATGTTCGCGCAGCCCATGGCACGCAGCCGCTCTATAGATGCCGTAGCCGCTTAAGTTCTAAACAGAATGCAACACTAACACATCGCTCACCCACTTTTCTTACGATGCTTCACTTGTGTTTTGTAACCGGGCTTCTCTATACCAGTGACTCCCAGATACTGCTCTAAGGCCATCCGCAAAACATCAGAGCGCGTTGGAATGTAGCCCAAACTCTTGCGCAGGTCGATGCGCTTTTCGTCCATGCGTTCGGCCAAATCCTTTTCCAATCTAACGTTAATTTGTTGGCGTTCGATCATCGTCATTGCCCTCCTCGCCTCCATTCTAATGCCCTACATCACTCTCGTCTAGCAAATAGACTTGACAGAGCATGTACATATGTATACAATGATACTTGTCTATTTTGTTTTTGGAGGCCAGATCAATCTGGCGCTTCCACCCCGGCCGCTGGCAGGTCCTTATTGGAGGATTTCAACATGCTCGAAAAGCTATCCAATTGTATTGGCAAGATTATTGTTGATGAAACCCCCGCTAGTAGGGTCAGGAGTAAAGGGTGCCACGATCTCGATAGTAATGAATCTGGCCATTCTCCTGTCGTTCCCGATCCCATGATAACGACTAACTCGACAGGTATCCGCAAGCGGCGATTAGCGCCCGCATCACCAATCGCCCGCAAGAGGTGCAGCGTCTGCGGGTCTCGCGAGGTCTGGCCAAAAAAACACGGCATGTGTGCCCACCATTACCGTCAGTGGTACAACGCCAACCACCGTGATCCGGTAAAGCAGCTCGCGCGTGTGAACAGGTTTTTCCGCGGCAACCCCGCCAAGCGTCTGTTGTGGAGCTGCCGGTTGCGTGCTCGCCATCAGGGTTGCGCGTTCGACCTGGACGAGGCGTGGGTGCAGCAGCGACTCGATAACGGAATCTGTGAGGCTACCGGCATCCCGTTTGCGTTGGACCCCAGCCAAACAGGACGCGGCGCGGCGCGCAATTTTCATACGCCATCGGTTGATCGCATTGATCCCAAACAGGGCTATGTGAAGTCCAACTGCCGACTGGTGATCTGGCAATTTAATTTGGCCAAAGGACCCTATTCGGACCGCGATGTCCTACTGATGGCACGGGCGCTGGTACGCCGTGCGTTCTTTGCTTCGTTATCGGCCCCGTAAAGGCTTTCATAGCGGAATGCAGATTTTTAGTGTGAAAAGTGCGTACGAGGACATCTTAAAATGAAATCCGAAGCAATGAGATGGGCTGCTTACCAGCGCTGGTTGCAGGAGCGGGCGCAGGATAGTGGGCTGCGGTTCCATGTCGACGACCGACTCGCGGAGTTTCCCGGTTGGGCCGTAATGCTGGAAAACTTCTACGGGCGGGTGGAACAGGCATTGCGCCGACGGTCGCTTGGAGGCAACGGGAGACTCCAGTTCGCGCTCTATATAAAGGTTACGGGCTACGCATTGCGCTGGCGCTGGGATGGACCGGACATCGCCACGATTGCAGAGGGCGGTTTTCTCTCGGGCTGGCTGGATCGCAGTGGGGCACGACTCCTATCGTACTTGGGACACCGCTGTGTCGTCTGCGGTGAACCCGCCGCCACGTCCCTGGAGCGTGATCCGGTTTGTGAAGAACATGTCGGCTTGACTGCCTCCGACCTAAATAATGCAGTGATGCAAAATCTTGTGAACCCTGCTGCGCCGCTGGAGACGCGCATCGTACTCACCGTACGGTCATGGGCGAATCGGCGGTGCACGGCATTGCAGGGGATATCACGGGCATCTCTGCCACAGGAGCCACTCTCCGTGGCTGACCATTCTCCCTACCTTGCAAAACCACGATGGCTCAGCCCGCTGCTGGCCAAGCGAGTGCTGCGCGTGTTGCGGCGCAGGCGCATTGGATTTATTTGGTGACGAGGGTACTGAGAGAAAGGCGTAGGCATGGGGTGGATCGTGGGATTACCAATCACACTGGTCGAGCCACACCTTCCCTGGCGTGGCGGGGAATGTGGCGGAATAAGTTGAGGCCGGCAGGGCCTCCCTGCCTTGCGCCTCCCGGCGCGGCGGTCGCGGGGTCCGCCCGCTCCTGTTCAGATGGATATGAGCAGGGGACTCCAATGAACTGGATTACCGATGGGGCGCGCAGCGCCGAGCCGCAGGATGCGGCGTCTATGCGCGTGGGACGCGCAACACAGGGAGGTGCGCCAGGTGGTTTCAACTGCCACAGCCGGTAGGGCCGGACCCGGATGGGCCGGCAACGATGGCACTGACTGTTACTGGCTACCACGCCACCCTGTCTAAAATGCTGTACAACCGGAAACAGACACGATGAAAGCGAAAACTCGGCAACGGGTAGAACCCGCTGAGGTGCATTCGATCAGCATCTTCCAACACCGAAATAAACGCGGGCGGCAAGAAGACCGCTATGT
>DAHXOO010000119.1 GCA_027364845.1 Pseudomonadota bacterium
GGTGGGAGATGCGCTTCTAGTTTCAGGAACAGCAAGCATCGTCGGTTCCAAGACGATGCACCCCGGGGATGTCTTGCGGCAGCTGGACGAGACACTCGAGAATCTGCGCGTGGTTGTCGCTCAGGCGCGTGTGTGTGGATTTGCCGCTCAGGATCCGACCGGGCTCTGCCTCAACGTCTATCTGCGCCATGCCACAGACTTTCCGGTGGTGCGGGGTCGGCTCGATGCCGAATTCGGCGGGGCCCACATTGCCTATTTGCAGGCGGATGTGTGTCGCGCTGACCTTCTGGTCGAGATAGAAGCCTTCTGGATGCCAGTCCCTTGACCTGGACATGATCGTCTGCCGGAAACTGCTTGTCGTACAGCTCTGCCCGCGGACCGGAAATAGGGTCGCCAGCGCCGCGCTGTTGGAGACGGGTATCGGCACTGCGACAGTCCATTTTTCAGCTTTTCGCGGCGTCGGCTGGCGTCATCCCTTTGTTTTGTCGATACGCCGTCCCGCTTACTGCGAAAAATTTTTCAGAGCTGGGCGCGCAACCATCCAGAGGCTGCTTCCGAAGCGCGATAGAGCCGAACTCGATATTGGCTGCGATGAGCGGAAGGATGCTGCTTTTGTCGACAGTGTCGGAGTGGATCGAAAATGAACGTCAGTGGTGAGGTTGCCATCCGCATGGTCTTCTGCAGATCGCAAGCCCTGGTTAAGGATGGCGAGCGATGGGTTTCGGCGGCGGAGTCGCGTCTTGATTGAAAGGCGCACTCCGCAGACGCTGGCCGCGTGGCTGAGTCTTCCCTACGAAGGCCTGGTGTACTATGGCGGCTTGCTGCTGTTCGCGGCGATGTGTCTGGCGTGGAGTCTCACGGCGGTTCCACTGGGATTGCTGCTGCCGAAACGCTTTGGTGTCAGACTGGGCAGATTAGTGATCATGTTCGGGTTTAGGACGTACCTGCGCCTTCTAGAACTGAGTGGAATCGTCAAATGCAATCTCAGCGCGCTGGACGGGCTGGGCCGCGAACGCTCGCTGATCATCGTCCCCAACCATCCCTCGCTGATCGACGTTGTGCTGATTGTTTCGCGCTTGCGGAATGCAGCCTGTATCATCAAGGCCAATCTGTGGAATCAGCTCATTTTCGGCGGTAGCGCCAGGCTGGCCGGTTATATCCGCAACATTTCTCAGACAAGGATGATTGTCGATGCTACGCAGGAAATACAGGCTGGCAGCCAGTTATTGGTGTTTCCGGAAGGCACGCGGACGATTGGCAATACCATTCAGCCGTTCAAGGGTGGTTTTGCCCTGATCGCAAAAAGGGCGCGGGCGCCGGTGCAGATGGTGTTCATCGAAATCAACCACCCGTTCTTGTGCAAGGGCTGCTCCTTGCTCAAAAAGCCCAGTTTTCCGCTGGTGTTCCAGGTCCGGCTGGGTGAGCGTTTTCCGCCACCGGACGAAGTCAGGCCATATGTTTCCCGACTCGAGCAATACTGCCGCGACCAGCTTGCGGGAAACGGCCCGGGTGTGCCGCGATGATACCGTCGTCTACCCATCTTGTGCTGATACCGAGCTTCAATACCGGCAAAAGGGTGTATGCGACGGTGCGCGATGCACGCCGTTACTGGAATCCGGTATGGGTGGTGGTCGACGGCAGCAGTGATGGTACCGGGGAGGGCTTGCTGAAGATGGCAGCCGCCGACGCTGGGCTCCAAGTGTGGGCACTTCCCGTCAATGAGGGCAAGGGTGCGGCGGTGCTGTTTGGGCTCGGTGAAGCCAAGCGGGCGGGCTTCGCCCACGTACTGACGATGGATGCTGACGGTCAGCATCCGCCCGAGAAAATCCCTGAGTTCATGCTGGCGTCGCAACGCAATCGCGATGCCATAATCCTCGGCTGTCCTAAGTTCGATGCAAGCGCGCCGCTGATCCGGGTGCGCGGGAGAAAAATTTCTAACTGGTGGGCAAACTTCGAGACGCTGCATGGCGGAATCGGCGATTCGCTGTGCGGGTTCCGGGTTTACCCGGTCGGGCCGCTGATTGCTGTGATGCGCAAACAGCGCTGGATGCGGCGCTTCGATTTCGATCCAGAAGCAGTGGTGCGGCTGTGCTGGCGGGGCATGCGGACGGTCAACATCGCGGTGCCGGTCAGGTATTTCAGCCCCGAGGAAGGTGGCGTATCGCACTTCAATTATCTGCGTGACAATGTGCTGCTTAGCTTCATGCACATCCGCCTGATGACTGAATTCGTATTGCGCCTGCCACTGCTGGTGTGGAGAAAAGTCAGGCCGGCGGACGGTCCACTGAAACCCTGAGCCGCAGGCCCTCGGCATAGCCTAATATCACCTGCTGTGCGGCGGGCGCCACGAGGGCCGCAAGCAGCGGCAGTGAACGTGATGCAGAGGAATCGCAGCGCAAGGCTTCCAGCAGCGGATCATCCATTTGCGTTGTTGCCAGTTGCGCATCCCTGTCGATGGCGATGGTCATCACTGCCAGGCTGGTGCGTGGGTTTGCATCCAGCACCATCGCCACGCCGAACGGCAGGTGGCCAGGCGTAATCTGATACAGCGGCTCGGGAAACGGTGTGTCGAATACCGCGAGCAGTACCGGCACTTCTTCGGCAAGGCATTGGGTAGCGGCCTCGACCAGGCCGGCTGCAAATGTGTTACTGAATGCGCACAGACTCGACGACGGCTGCATAGAGCCCGACGCTATGCTCCAGTAGCCGACCGCGGCATTGTGCACCGAATTGTGGAAGCGCATGGGCGAGACGATGCGTTCGGGCGTAGCGAGCGCATCGCATATGTGGTGTATGGTGTTGGTGTCGCCGTTGGAAGAAGCGAACACGATAGCCAAGTCTTCCGCCTTCATGCCGGATTGTTGCAATGCGCCCTGTGCAACATCTACCGCCAACTTGACTGTGGTGCTGGCACGCCGCCGTTCGATGCCCGGCAGGATTTTCCCCTGGGGGGAGGGTATGAAATCCAGGTTGATGGCTGCACCGGTGGCAAAATGGCTGCAGAGTGCATCCCAGTTCTCGAATCCGGGGCCGGTGGCGGCGATACCTTTCAGGTAAACAATCATGCTGTCTGGTAACCGATGATGAGGCTGATATTGTTGCCACCGAAACCGAAAGAATTGCTCATCACCCGCTTGACCGGCTGGTTTCTATTTTCCAGCAATATGTTCGTCCTGAAATCCGGATCGACCGTGACTGTGTTGAGACTGGCGGGCAACAGGTCTTCACGCAGACACAGGGAGGCGATCACAGCCTCGGTAATTCCTGCGGCACCCAGCGTATGTCCGGTCCAGCCTTTAGTCGAACTGCACGGGGTATCGCTGCCGAACAGGCGGGAGACGGCAATGTCTTCCGCGCGGTCGTTGGCGCGTGTCGCGGTGCCGTGCAGATTGATGTAGTCAATTTGCGCTGGCTCGAGCCCGCTGCGCTGCAATGCTCGCAACATGGCCAGCCGAGCTCCAGCGCCTTCGGGGTGTGGCGAGGACATATGGTAGGCGTCGCTGCTTTCTCCATAGCCCAGCAGACAAGGCACGTCGTCGCGGCCCTCCATCCTTTCCAGCAACGCGAAGCCGGCGGCCTCTCCGATCGAGATGCCGCTGCGCTCCGCGTCTGCCGGTCGGCAGGGTGTGGCGGATACTATCTCGAGCGACGAGAAGCCATACAGAGTCGTCATGCACAGGCTGTCCACCCCGCCCACCACCACCGCGTCGCACAGACCGCTCGCAATTAACCTGCTGGCCGAGGCGAATGCCTTGGCGCTGGACGAGCAGGCGGTGGAAATGGTGAGCGCGCAACCCTGCAGCTTAAGATAGCGGCGCACGAAATCGGTGACCGAGTAATTCTCGTGCGTGGTGCGGTAGTTGAAGTGGGCAGGCAGCTTACCTGCCGCGCCCCGCTGCCGGTAAGCCAGTTCTGTCTCGAGTATGCCCGAAGTGCTTGTGCCCATAATCACCCCGATCCGGTGTGCGCCGTAACGTGCGCGCGCAGCGGCGATGGCAGACTCGAATTCGTCGGCCGCAAGTCCTAGCATAGCCAGCCGGTTATTGCGGCAATCAAAATCCTTCAGGCGCGCGACGACCGGCTCTTCTTCTATGCCGTCTACCCGTCCTATGTAGGTGTCGATCGCCGCGTCCATGAAGTTGCAGCGACGCAGAGCCGACTTGCCGGATCGCAATGCGTCCAGCGTGGACATCGCACCGCGGCCAAGAGCATTGACCACGGTGTAGTGGCTGATGGCTAGTGGGCGCACGACGAGTCGAGGGCATTTGAAGTTGGGAATGAATATCCCAGAAAATTTCTTATCCGGTCCGGGCAAAATAAGCCGCACGTGCCCATGTCAACGCCTCTGTTGAAATCCGTATGGGTAACGATAGAGTAAAACCGCACTGGTAACCGGCCTGGCTATCATGACTGAC
>DAHXOO010000011.1 GCA_027364845.1 Pseudomonadota bacterium
GGCCGATACGTTCGATCATCTCACCGGTACGCTCGTGTTCCAGGGCGTTCTCGGCGAAGAAGTCGATGGTGTTCTGGGCCAGTTCACGAATCTTCTCGTAGTCTTCGTCGGTATCGAGCTTCATGAACGGGACGATGACAGTGCCCATCGTATCGCCGATCTTCAGCGTGCGTTTGCCGCCGATGAGGACGGTGACGCCTTTGTCCTTGCCGGGCGAAAGTGCCTTGGTCATGACGTTGATGCAGTGCATGCAGCGCACGCAATTGCGGTTATCCACATCGAGCGAATTGTCATCGTTAAGTGACAGCGCCTGGGTGGGGCAGCGGCTTACGACATTGTCGATGACGTACTTGCGACCCTTGGCGGCCACGAACGCTTTAACCTCACCCTGGTCCACCTGCATGTCATCACGCCAGGTGCCGATCACCGCCATATCCGAGCGTTGGATCGAGTTCATGCAATCGTTCGGACAGCCGGAAACCTTGAACTTGAACTTGTACGGCAGTGCTGGGCGGTGCATGTCATCGATGAAGTTGTTGACCAGCAGGCGGTGGATCTTCTGCTCGTTGCAGTTCGACTGCTCGCAGCGTGCAGCACCCACGCAGGACATCGCCGTGCGTACGCACGGGCCGGCGCCCCCGAGATCGAATCCCATTTCGTTGACCTCGTCGAAAAAGTGCTGCGTGTTCTCGCTCGTGGTTCCGATGAACATGATGTTGCCGGTCTGTCCATGGAATGCGATCAGACCTGAGCCCCACTTGTTCCAGGAATCGGAAAGCTGGCGCAGAATCTTGGTGGTGTAATGGTTGCCGGCCGGCGGTTGAACCCGGAGTGTGTGAAACTCCTTGGATTCGGGAAACATTTTTGCGACTTCGGAGAAACGAGGAATGATGCCACCGCCGTAACCGAATACGCTTACGGTTCCGCCCTTCCAGTAGCCGATCCGCGTCTGGTAGGAATGTTCCAGCTGCCCCAGCAGATCTACCATCATGTTGTTTTCATAAGCTAGCCGCTTGAGACCGGTGACAAAGCTGGGCCACGGACCGCTTTCCAGCTGGTCAAGCATTGGTGTCTCATGGAACGGCTTGGTCGACTTCTTTTCCTTGGGGATAAAAGATGAGTGCTTTTCAGGGTTTTTTGGTGATTTTTGCATCGTTGACTGCCTCCTGTGCGTACGGCAAGGTCTTGCATTGGGCTGGCCCGCTTTTTTGGCGGCGTGGGCGCAGCGTCATATCATTTCGTCTCGCGACAACTGTTGCCTCATGGGCAGGCACCGCATATCGTTGTCCGCGTTCTCGAATCGGATATCGAGTGCGGCCCGATCCGCGACCTGAAATCAGTGCGGGTCGGTCCGTGGTTGCTCAAGTTGCCTGCCAAGTCCGGGAAGCGAGTCTAGTGGGCTGGCTGGTTTCAAATATATCCTTCATTAGGGGGGTATAAGTAATTGAATAAACGACCAACAGAGATAGACAACTTAGTTGTCTGATCTACGGCTGACGACAGGAGTCATAGGTTTATGTTTAGAAACAAATGCTTATTTAATCTTATGAATTTTATATGCCTATCCAAAAGAGATATAGGTTCAGCGCCAACAATCCTCATTCAATGGTTATGCAATGTTATGGATTGGCATCCGTAAGATCCGGAATTCTCGTAAAATGTTGTACCAGCTCTTTGCTGGCGGCCGTTTGGCAGTCATATATCTCAGGTTCGGAACTCAGGGGTGCTCTTGAATAAATCATTCCAGCCGGCGGGTGCCGGTCATGACAGGGATCTCGTATATTCGGGGGCGTTCTCGCTCGACGATGAGGCGGCCTACCAGCGCTGGCGGGCGTGGAAGCTTCAGGACTACCCGACCAGCGCCTCGGCGCTGGTCGTTGAAATCGGGGATCCGCGCGCGCTGACGCAGGCGGAGGAACTGGAACTGCGGCGGGTCTGCGCCAAGACCAACATGGTTATTTACGCCAGCCGTGTGGGTGAGGATGCGGACAAGGCTATCCCCAGGATGCTCGGTGAGCGCTTCGGCCTGCACCGCCTCGATGCCAACCCTCTGGCTGATGATGACAGCATCACTTCGCTGCAGGTGGTGCCGGGAAAATCGGGGCGCGGCTATATCCCGTACTCCAATCACCGGTTGCTGTGGCATACCGACGGCTATTACAATCCGCTCGCGCAGGCGATCGAGGGGATGCTTTTGCACTGTGTCCGCCCCGCGGCCACGGGTGGCGAGAACGGCCTGCTGGATCATGAAATCGCCTATATCCTGATGCGTGACACGGCACCGCAGTACGTGCGTGCACTCATGGCGGACGATGCCATGACCGTACCCGCGAATACTGAAGGTGGCGCGCAGCGCGCGGCCCAGAATGGACCCGTATTTATGATCAGCCGCCAAAACGCGAGTCTGCTCATGCGCTACACGGCGAGGACGCGCAGCATCGAATGGAAACAGGATGCCGTCACACTCGGTGCGGTGCAGTTCCTGGAGAAGCTGCTCCAAGATGGATCGCCCTATGTTTTCCGTCACCGGCTCGCGGCCGGCGAAGGACTGCTGTGCAACAACGTGCTGCACAATCGCAGCGGCTTTACAGATTGCGCGGACCACAGTAAAAGTAGGCTGCTCTACCGGGCACGGTATTTTGACCGGGTTGCCGGTACCGAATTCGACACGATCTATGGTTAAGGCGGCGCGATGCTTTATCTGAGCGAGATTCTGATCCAGAACCACGACATCGAGACCTTTGAGGACCTGCTGGGCGTGGTTACACAGCGTGCCCAGGGAGGGGAGATTTTCTTCAGGATCGACGTAAAGCCCCAGTTTGCCGACACCCCGCCTAATTGGGAAGACCGGCTGGAAGGAGCATTCGTCGGTGTCAATTCTGTCACACGTTGAGCACCAGGCAGCCCCCAAATGCATCCATTGACTGTTGTCATTTTCTGTCCCCGCGGAGAACAATGCGGATGAAATATCTCAAGGACCAACTAGGCGTCATGGATGCCGACAGCGCCGAAGACACATTGGGTTCGATGCTGCTCGTTGAGCAGCGACTGGGCGAGGTCATGGAACGACTGCGAATGCCGGCAGCGGGAGACGATGTGCTCGCCCGTGCCGATCTGCTGCTCGACGCCGGGCGGCTGCTGGTAGAACTCGGCCGGGGCGAGGAAGCCTGGGATAAGGGTCGTGCGGCATTCGACCTGTATGCGTCCGGCGAATCCTGGGAAGGAGCGGTCCAGGCTTGCGATGTCATGTTCCAGGCTGATCGGCCCGAGTCACTGGCAGCCCTCGGGCAGGGGCTGTGGCTAACCATCACTTTTCCAATGGATCCTGAACTGTCAGTCGCGATGCTGCAGCACGTGATCGACGAGACACCGCCCGATTCCGATGGCGCCGCGGTGGCCGCCGTGGTCGCACATTACCTGGTCGAGATGCGTGCCCAGGACAGGCAGCGCGAGGACCTCGAGTTCTACACTAACCAGATGCTTGCCGCCGTGGCGCGGCGTCACGGTGGTGTCGACGACCAGAAGTCCTTCGATGCCTGGATCCGTCGTCTGGAGCTGCACGATCCGGCGCTGTTTCTGCCACGAATGCGCAATGTCGTCGACGTCCTGGTTCAAGACGATTGGTGGCTTGATCGTAACGAACTGCAGAAAAAACTTCCCGTTCACTAACCCATGTACTGGTCTGAGCATAACCCGACCGATAGCTTCCGGATCCCCGACGACATCGTGGACGTGGTGTACACGATTTCGTGCCGCTGCCTGCCGGTGGATCACGCCCACGCCCTGCGTCGGGCCGTGCAGGAGGCGTTGCCGTGGTTCGCGAACGAAGAAAGCGCGGGTATTCATCCGGTGCATGTCGCGGATTCGGGCAATGGCTGGATGCGTCCGGATAATCCCGATGACCTGCTCTACCTGTCGCGCCGCACGAAATTGACGCTGCGTCTGCCCCGACATCGGCTTGACGACGCCGGCACTCTGAGTGGTATGGTGCTCGACATCAACGGACATACCCTCGCTGTCGCCGGCAAATCGGTACGCCAACTCAGCCCGATCACTACCATCTTCGCGCGCTATGTCGTGATTGGAGCGGAAGCCGACGAGCAGGCATTTCTCGCTGTGGCGGTGAAGCAGCTTGGCGAAATGGGTATCCGCCCGAAAAAGGCTCTGTGCGGAATGGAAAAGACGATCGCGACGCCGGAAGGTGGCGTTCCCACGCGCAGTCTGCTGCTCGCCGACCTCATGGTTGATGAATCGGTGCGGCTCCAACAGCGCGGGCTGGGGCCGCTACGCCAGCTCGGTTGCGGCCTGTTCATCCCGCACAAGGATGTCGACGAGGTGAGGGGGTCCGAACATTGACGCAGCGGCCGCTACTGTTGGACAGCGGCGCCGCGTGCAGAATCTGGATTGGCAATGCCATCACTAGAAGACTGAATTTGCAGTGCAACTCTAGAAGATAAGAAGGGGGAAACCTGTATGATCTATGAAGTGAATGGAAAGTCGCTGGAAGCGACCGCGACCGGCTTTCTCGTCAATCAGGATGACTGGGACAAGGCGGCGGCAGAAGTGATCGCGCAGGCGGACGGTCTGACGCTGACCCAGGATCACTGGGATGTGATCGAATACTTGAGGGACCAGTATTTCAATCATAACGGCGAATTGCCCAACAACCGCCATATGGTCAAGGGGATGCAGGATGTCTGGTCGGGCCGCAAAGTTGATTCGAAGACGCTGTTCGACCTGTTTCCCGGAAACCCCTCAAAACAGGCCGGGAAGATCGCGGGCCTGCCAGAAAGCATGAGAAAGGGCGGATATTAAAGGGGACGTCCCGCCCGGCGTGCCCAATGGGTTCCGGTAGGGAATGTCGGTAAAAGCGCTGAGGCCCAGTTCCGGTACCGATGTTCAAGACCCTCATAGATGCGGCGACGCTGTCCGGTTTTCTGGATGATCCGCAGTGGGTCGTCGTGGATTGCCGGTTTACGCTGACCGACACGGAGGCCGGCGCGCGGGCGTACGCCGCCGGCCATATTCCCGGCGCACGCTATGCCCACCTCGACCGCGATCTTTCGTCGCCGCCCACGCCAGGAAGCGGGCGTCATCCGCTTCCGCAGGCGGCCGTCCTGGCACAGACGCTGGGGCGCTGGGGTATCGACGCCGGCAAACAGGTCGTGGTCTACGACGATAGCTACGGGGCCATCGCGGCACGCCTATGGTGGTTGCTGCGCTGGCTAGGGCACGATGCGGTGGCACTGCTCGATGGTGGTTTGCCAAAATGGCGGCGCGAGGTGCATCCTGTCAATGCCGCCATGCCTTCTCTACGCCCGGCTCTATTTTACGCGCATCCTGACAATACTCTGTGGGTCGCGAGTGAGTTTGTGCGCGATGCAGTACAGCGGCGCGAATGCCTGTTGATGGATGCGCGCTCCGAGGAGCGGTTTCGCGGCGATGTCGAACCTCTCGACCGGGTCGCCGGCCATGTTCCCGGGGCGGTGAACCTACCGTTCGAGGACAACCTCGATGTGGGCGGGCAGTTTCTGTCACCGCCGGAGCTTCGCTCCCTGTACCTCGCGATTCTTAACGACCTGCCATCCGGGCGCGTCGTTCAGATGTGCGGCTCGGGCGTGACGGCCTGCCACAACCTGCTGGCCATGGAGCATGCCGGATTGTACGGGGCGAGGCTCTACGCCGGCTCCTGGAGCGAATGGATCACTGACCCTCTGCGGCCAGTGGCCAGGTGTGAGGATGGGGCGTTCATGCCGAGTGACAATGCCGGCGGGTAGGCCAGCCCGCTTCCCGCAGCTGCTCTTCATCGAGTTCCCGTAGCCTTGCCGCCAGTATGTTGGGGCGTCCCAGATAACCCACCAGTTCATGGCGGGCGTGCCGGTTAACAACCGGCAGTCGTCCGACTTTGCAGCGCAGCATCCGCGCGGTGGCACTGCGAAGCGTCTCATCGGGATATGCCACCACGAGCTCGTGACTTCCAGCATCCAGCACGGTGCGCTCTGCTGCAGTATCTATGGAGCGCAAAATGTCGCTGCGCGTGATTATGCCGGCAAGATGCCCGTCGTCATCCACCATCGGCAAGGCATGATGGCGCGTTAGCCGGGAGGCGCTCTGCGCG
Source organism: Pseudomonadota bacterium (assembly GCA_027364845.1). Classification (GTDB taxonomy): domain Bacteria; phylum Pseudomonadota; class Gammaproteobacteria; order Acidiferrobacterales; family UBA6901; genus JAJYCY01. Next base: position 6,119 of record DAHXOO010000011.1, read on the forward strand.
ACTCTGTCGGCAAGGTCACGCACCCGCATGCCTGCCGGGATAGTCGCGGGATTCGCATCCATGACGTCGCGCACCCGCAGCACCTCAAGTGCGTCCACACTGTATTCACATGCGATGTGATGACCACGCCGTGCGATTTTCTCCGTCAGGATCGAACGTCGCATGAGCAGAACTGTGATCGTGTAGGAAGCAATACAACCGGCCAGCAGCGCTGGCATGATATTGAGGTCATGCGTCAGCTCCAGCGCGAAGATAATGGCCGTGAAAGGGGCGCGCATGGTTCCCCCCATGATCGCGGCCATGCTGACCAACGCCCATAGACTGGGATCGCCGATCGATATCCAGTGTGCCTCGATCGCGCCGAGCGCGCCGCCGATAATGAGCAGCGGCGCCAGCACACCCCCGGATGTGCCGGAACCGAGCGCAACGCACCAGACTAGCGCCTTTCCGATCAGCAGGTCGCCAAGTGCCTGGCCGACAAGCTTTCCAGCTAGCAGAGCGCGAAGGGTGTCGTAACCGACCCCGAGCACACGCGGATCAAGCATGCCACCGATGCCTACGGCAAGGCCGCCAATCGCGGGCCACCACATCCAGTGGATCGGAAGACGATTGAACAAATCCTCCATGCCATATACCAGAAGCGTCAAAAGGATCGAAGCTAGACCGGCGCCAATGCCGACAGCGAATGCGACCAGCATTCCATGCGGACCGAGGGCCGGATGGGGATGCACCGGGAACATCGGCCCCTTGCCAAGAAGGTACGGGCGTAGCGTTGCAGCGACTGTAGAGGCAATTGCCACAGGAATGAAGCTGCGCGGCTTCCACTCGAACAGCAGAAGTTCCACGGCAATGAGCACGGCCGCAACCGGAGTGGCGAAGATCGCCGCCATGCCCGCGGCGGCACCGGCGACAAGCAGAGCTTTGCGTTCCGCCGAGGAAAGGCGAAATAGTTGTGCAAACAGCGAGCCGAACGCCCCGCCGGTCATGATGATCGGTCCCTCGGCGCCAAACGGGCCGCCCGTACCGATCGATATCGCCGCGGACAGTGGCTTCAGCAATGCCACCTTAGGCCCCATGCGGCTGCCGCCGATCAATATCGCTTCGAGCGCCTCGGGAATACCATGTCCGCGAATCTTCTCCGAGCCGTAGCGTGCGATGACGCCGACGATCAGACCACCCGCCACCGGGATCAGTATGATCCAAGGACCGACGATTCGAGCGGTCGGAGAAACGAAGGCAAAGGAAAAGCGCGCGTAAAACGCGAGATTGGTGATCGCTCCGATGAGCTTGACTAGGACATAGGCGATTCCCGCGCCCACCACGCCGATCACCAGCGCCATCAGCGCGAGCAGCAGTACACGGTTGTCGCGTGTGAAGTCTGACAGTTCGTCCTTGTCGACAAGAACTCTTTTGGCATTCCCGGTCATGTTAGGCATCGTCCCGAAATAGACATGCGGAGTGCGGCTGGACTTGGCGCGAATATCGCGCTTCACCGTCGCGTGCGCGGGTATGGAATATACGCAGTCGGCGCGATTGTGCCGGCAACGCTGCAATGCTCACAGGATCCCGCGTCGGACGAACGGCGCGCACTGCAGTGGGGCTCATGGCAATGATTTGCTACCGGAGGATGTTCGAGTCCAAGTAATAGTATCGTACTACGATATACATGTACACGGGTACGCCGCCAGTGCGTACGACCGGACGTCATCGGGTTTCGAAGTCGGAGATTGGAGGAGAAAAACCCAGAAATAAAAGCGGAGCTACTTCGCGAACAGCCGATTCGGGTTAGCGAATGCCTTGAACTCCAGGGCATTGCCACTGGGGTCCAGCACGAACGCGGTGGCCTGTTCGCCGACCTGGCCCTGGAAACGGATCCTGGGTTCGATGACAAACTTCACATTCGCTGCGCGCAGCCGTTGAACGAGCGCCCGCCATTGCTCCATGGAGAGCACCACCCCGAAATGTGGCACGGGAACGTCGTGGCCGTCGACGGCATTGTGAACTTGTATCGGGCCGGTGCGCGGGTCGAGATGGGCGACAATCTGGTGCCCATAGAGGTTGAAGTCGACCCAGGACTGGGCGCTGCGTCCCTCGGGGCACCCGAGGACGGCACCGTAGAACGCGCGTGCGGCGTTGAGATCGTGCACTGGAAAAGCATAATGGAATGGATTTTCCATGTCGACGTTGTCGTACCTGCTAGCGTTTCCTGTCCAGTTGCAGCGAGGCGGAGTTGATACAGTAGCGCAGACCGGTGGGTGCCGGCCCATCGTCGAAAACGTGACCGAGGTGTGCCTGGCAGCGGCGGCAGTGGACCTCGACGCGCTTCATGAACAGGCCTCTATCCTCTTCGGTCCCGATGCTTTCCGGCACCAGCGGCTGCCAGAAGCTCGGCCAACCGGTACCGGAGTCGAACTTGGTGTGCGAATCGAACAGCTCGGCTCCGCAGCAGACGCAGCGGTATACGCCCTCGTCCTTGCAGGCATTATATTGCCCGGTGAAGGCACGCTCCGTGTCTTTCTCGCGTGTGACTCGGTATTGTTCGGGCGTGAGCTGTTGCCGCCATTCGGCATCGCTCTTGACGATTTTTGTGTCCATGGCAATCTCCTTCGTGCAAAGCGTAGCGGCCCCCGCGTCCGGGATCAGAATTCTCCCCACATGCGAACCAAATTTACATAAGCCGCGTTGACGCGTGCGGTCTCCGGTGTGTCCGGGGATTTCTCCAGCAAGGTCTCGCGTGCCTGATTGAGCTCATACAGAAGTTCGCGCCTCGCCGGATCACGCACCAGGCTCTGTACCCAGGTCACGGCTACCAGCCGTTCGCCACGCGTCACCGGCGCGACGTGATGCAGGCTGGAGGCGGGGTACATCACGGCATCACCCGCCGGCAGTTTGACGCTGTTGCTGCCGAACGGCATGCGCATCTCAAGTTCGCCGCCGTCGTAGCACGCAGGGTCATTTAGAAAAATCGTGATAGCGATGTCCGAGCGGTATAGCGTTCCATCAGCGCCCATCACCGGGTCGTCCACATGGTCCCCGTAGGCCTGTCCAGGAAGGTAACGGGCGTAATAAGGCGCGGCGACTTTCAGGGGCAATGCGCCGCTGCGGTATATGGGATGCTGGACGAGCTTTCCCATAACCAGGTTGTTGAGTTGCGACAGTTCGCGCGAACTCCTGTCGACTTCTTCGTTGTTCTTGACCCGGCGCGCGGCCGAGCCCGCCGACAGACGGCCATCGACGAAGCGTGCCGCAGCAAGGATTGCGGTCGTGGCCGCAAGTTCGTCCGGGGCGAGAACCGACGGAATGCGAAGCATCATGGGCCGTCAGCCTCAGGATTTCAGACGCGCACGCGCAGTGCCCGAGTCAAGGACGCGCCGCACCTGCTGTGCGGCGGCGGCAAGCGAGTCATGGCGCCGCAAGTGCCACAGGCAGATCGACGCAGCGTAGACCAGGCTGTCACGCACCGGCCCGTGCGCACCGGCGAGCGCCTCGGCGCCAGCTTGCGCCGCCGCCATTGCCACCGCGGCGTTGTCGAGCTTTGAGTTTTCGTTACCTTCCGGCGGGACGAGTTCGGGTGGCAGGGGTGCGGCGCGCAGCGGCTGATCGATGCCGAGCGTGAGTGGATCGAGGTCCAGGGATTGTTCTTCGCCGCGGTCATGGTAGAAAAAGAGCTTGCCGGCCTGACGCAATGAAGGTATCACGCCGCCCTCGACGCCGCGGACCAGCAGTGCGGTATCGAAGCCCGAATGGCGCGCGAGCATAGCGTAGATGCGCGGGTAGGGCTTGTGCACGTAGCCAGTCATGAGGTGCGTGCGCCGGCTACCACGAATTGGCCCAAGAAGGTTTTCCACAGTTGTGAGTACCGGGCGTTTGACGATGAGGCGGCGCAGCCCGGCGAGATCATGAAGCGACGGACAGAAAGCGCTCTGGTCCACGTACGACCAGCCGATCGTGGAATCGGCGATGCGCGCCGCCGCCTGCTGCGGCGTAAGGTCGACCGGGACACCCGCGGCGCGCAGCACCTGACGATGAGTAACGCCGTACTTGGGACCGATGCTCTCCACGCCGTGCGAGACCGCCGGCACGCCGCAGGCGGCAAGCAGTGCCGGCAGAAACGGCGAGGCCGGCAGCGAGCGCGTGTAACCATCGTAGGGATCGGCGATGTCCATGACTTCATCGACCGCGGCGGTGATGGTCGCGGTCTTCTCGCGCAGCGCATCGAGGATACCCAGGTTTTCCTCATCGGTCTCGCGCTTCATGCGTAGCGCGATGAGGAACACCCCAGCCTGCACCGGATCCGCGCGCTGTTCCAGGATCTGGCGCATGGCGCTATGCGCATCCTCCTGCGAAATGTCCTTGCTGAGTTCCGGTCCTGTAGCGATGCGTTGGATGACGGAACTGAGGGACGTTTCGCGGCTCGGCGCGACAACGTTGGCGGGCTTGGTCATTACAAATACTCCTGGCTGTGGTCGCGATCAGGAATGATCAATTATACAGGGGTGGGGTGATGCCATACAGGCCGGCGCCGCGACCGCGCCGGCAATGGCTTGTGATCAGCCGAGCCCGACCAGAATATCGTCGCCCTCGACTCGGACGGCATAGGTGCGCAGACTCTCGTGCGCCGGCTCTTCCATCGCCTCTCCGGTACGCACGTTGAACCGGCTGCCATGCAACGGGCATTTCACGAACTCGCCCTTGAGCGATCCGGTGGAAAGGGAAGCGTCTTCGTGCGAACAGGTGTCATCCACCGCATAGTAGCGGCCGTCGACGTTGGCGATGAGGATTCTGCTACCATCCAGTTCCACCCGCTGCATCGTTCCTGGTCGGATGGCACGTGCCGAAGCCGCCTTGATGAACTTGTTTTTCATGGGCACCCGCAGATATTGAAGCGTCCGGATTATACATCGACAGCCGGCACAACCAAGCCGCCGTTTCAGTGGAAAAACATTGACAGCCCGCTGGCAAAGATGATCCATGCCACCACTCGGCGAAACATCGTCTCGTTGACCCGGAAGTGCAGGTGGTTGCTGAACCACAGCGCCACCGCCACGAACGGACCGGAATCGAGCATGAGATGGCCAATCTGGGGGGTGATCGTGTGGGCGAGCAGATAGCCGGCCGCACGCAGAACGTTGAGTGCCAGGAAGAACGCAAGCGCATAATTGCGTACCGTGGTCTTGTCGCTGAAGGTGCCGAGCAGTCTGGTCATGGCGATCGGGCCGCTGATGCCGAACAGCGCCTGTGACATCCCAGCCAGCGCATCCAGTGCCCGGCCGCCGGCCGCATGCAGGCGCAGGTGGCGAGGACCGGTAACGAGATGAAGGCCGGCTAGGGTGATTAATGTCGCCAGGAGGCTGTGAAAAATATGCGCTGGGACGTGGTAGAAGAGAAAAAAGCCGATACCGCCCCCAAGCGCCGCGAACGCAAGCATGCCACCGAGGAAGCCAATTCGCACGGTGCGCGGTGAGCGCGCAAGGCCGATGGTACCGACCAGAATCTGCGGCAAGACCGAGTAGACCACCAGGGTTTTGGCACTGTAGAGCAGCGTAAGGATGGCGAACATCATGATCGTCCCAGCGAGCCCGAATACGATCTCGAAGGAATAGGTGAGCATGCAGACGACCGTGAGGATGATCGCGGCGGAGGCGGTAGTCATGGGGTTGCAGCGCTGTGCTTCGGTTCAGGCGAAGCAGACCCAGGTCGTCGCGATGTACTTCACTCCGTGCTGCAGGGTGACGCCGCGGTGATCATGGGTCCAGAAGGGCGGGAACAGCAGCAGTTTTCCTTCCGCCGGCCTTATCCGAACATCCTGAAAAAGAAACTCGGTCTCACCGCCGGGACCGGGCACGTCATTGAGGTACCAGATCGCGACCAGCTGTCGCTGGCTGAACTCGCCTGGTCCGCCGTCTACGTGCCAGTGGTAGTACTCTCCAGGCAGGGTACGCTGCAAGTTGTACCCCATGTCCTTGAAGGAATTGGCCGCGAAAAAGGGAAACTGGGTCGCCAAAATGCGGAAGTTCCGCATCAGGGAATTCACCAGTATGCGGTCGACATCTTTCCATTCCGGGCGGCCGCTGATGCGTAGATCGGTGGATTTTTTTATCGATTGTTCCAGGCCGGCACCCTGGCCGATGCGTCCGGGGTACTGTTGTTCAGGATTTTCCTCGAAGCGCCGGATCATCTCCCGGCATACATCGCCGGCAAGTGCGCCCGGGATCTCGTAGATGAAACTGTGCGGTTTGACTTCGTTCATGCCAAACGGTCGCCGTGTCTACGGATCATATCGAAGCGGGTGCCGCCTTCAGCGCGCGGAACCAATCAGCTGCTCGAAGCGCTCATCGAAGGCTTCCGTTCTCTGCTGCTGCGCTTCTTCGGCGCTGGATACGGGGGATGACTCGACCCAGCTACCGGTCGCGCGGTCGCGCGTCGCGAAGCGGTATGCTTTTCCGACGCGGTATACCTGGGTCACTTCCTTCTCGGCCCGGGCAATGGCATCCTCACGTGTCATGCTGGCGGAGACGGCCCTTTCGCCCTGGGGCGCCTGGGTGTGTCGCAGTTCATCATGACCATCGGATCCGAAAATGAGCTCAGTGTTGAGCAGCTCGCCACCGGTATCGATGCGCACGCCGGTGATGCCAGGCTGGCGCTTGAGAATGTATCCCGCCATCAGCATCGCCAGATTGTTGTTGCCGCTGCTGAAAGAGGCGAGCAGCTTGTCGGCGGCGATCTGACAGCGGTTGGTCGGATCAGGGTCATCGATGAATTCAGGACCCATGCGCCAGCCGTGATCCATGTCGCGGTCCATCTTCTGAAAAAATTCCTCCGCGTCCGCCAGTAGTTCCTGCGGCACATCAATATACCGCGCGGTGTCGTCGACGATGATCTTCAGCTTCATACCGATCCTCGAATTGATGCCGGTCGTGCGTGTATCGCCTGGGCGCCGGCCGCCGGCCACGTTATCAGGAGTCTCTGGCGGCGGGAAGCCCGGATCATGCTCGAGCCGTGTCCAGAAGACTTTCGATGGCGTCGTCGCCCAGCGACCCGGTGCGGCGATAGAGTTCCAGTATCGCCCGGGCCACTGCCAACCAGCGATCCCTGCCTTCGTCGATGGCGCGCCGCAGTGGTTGCGGATCGCGCCCAGGCGCCCACAAGCGGTAGGCATCAAGCATCTCGGGGTACAGATGCCTGCGCATGCCGGAGAAGGTTGCGAAATAGAAGTGCAAGGCGGCAACATTGTCGTTGCGCAGCAGGACAGGCAAGGTCGAAAGGCAGTCAGCGAGCAGGTCACGCACGGCACGCGCTATGATCTCGGCCTTGGAGCGTGAAAGCGCGAGCAGCATCGTGTTCCATTCTTCGCCGAGCAGGTCGCCAGCCATGCCCTCGCCGAGTTCATGCAGGACCATCGACTCAGTTTCATCGTCCGTCATGTGCTCGAGCGCGCCATGCGGATCGGCATCGAAACAGAGTTCCGCGAGTGCTCGTCCCATGGCCTCGTTCTTTCGGTTCCAGCGCCATTCCTCGATTTTCTCCCATAGGAAGCGCCGAACCGATTCTCGGCATACGAAGATGTTTTGGCCCTGAAGCATGGCCGGCTGCGCCACCAGATCGCGTGCGTATTCGCAGGATGAGGTGTAAACGGTAAATCCCGCCCGGGATTCAGTGCTGGCGAGCGCGCCGAGAAAGAAATGGGGTTTGTTGAAGCGACCGTAACCGGCGCTGTAGATGTAGCCGCGCGGCGCAAGTTCGCGGTTGACCGCGGCCGAATCGAAGGGGTCCACCAGAGCGGCGCCGATGGGAAGCGGTTCAAAGGAGCTGGATGTCAGCTGATCCCACATACGCTCCCGTTCTTCGAGCCAGGCGCCGACCTCATCGTTGGGGAGCGGCCCCATAAGCGGAATTTCATGTTCCCAGCGATAGAACTCGCGCATCCTCAGCAGATATATGCACAGCGTGTAGTCGTCGGCGTGCTGCGCGTCGGAAATATGGCAGTTGTGCTGGACGATGCTTGTGAGCTTGCCGAGGTTCCACATTAAAGGATTCAGCCTGGGTCGTGGATCGGGGTTAGTCGCTACGCTTAGTATAGGCTCGACTGTCCAACGGGAACCAGATCCGCGACGCATTGTACCCGTAGTATTAGTGATGTCTGTGGAGCAGGGTGGTGCTCCTGCGACGATGAAGTGCCGATGCCAGTATCTGTTCGGACACGTTTCATCCGATGTGCTGCTGCAGCATCCGCTCCTCGGCGGCGATTATCGTGTATGAGGGCAGTACCGCGGATCTCGCGACGTCCATGCCCGAGGCATGTGCTTGAAGACCGAACCTGGCATCGAGCCATTAATGATCGTTGCGACTGTGGCATGATCCCCCGGAAGACAATCCACATGATCCGGACACAAATGGCATCGACTGGATCGCTGCCCTTAAAGAGAAAGGAGTCCATGTACATCCTGACGGCAGAGATTGTCATGAAACGCGAATTCTGTTGTTCTCGTCCGAGGTAGTCAACATGCATTTGGCAGCGTCAATGACAACGTTGGCTTGCAGGTTCTGCAGGCAATCGCTGAGGCTGCGGACGTGACGATCACAGCCTTCCTCTCGGCAGGGCACACATTCGCCTAGCCCTTGCAGCAGGAACACATTGCCGACTCGCTGGCTGCCATGCATAGAGTAAGGGTTATGCTGATCGCGGTAATGTGCTGGCCACGGCCCCCATTTGACCGGATTGGATGGGCCATATAAGGCGACGGTTGGGATGCCGAGCGCTGCAGCAATGTGGGTAAGCGCAGTGTCCGGGCCGACATAGAGTCTAGCCCTTTTGGCCAGACAGGCCACTTGGCTGAGGCTCCACTTCCCCGCAAGATTCACCGTGTCCGGAGGCAGGTGAACAGCAAGTGCCTGAACGTAGGCGAGTTCCTCGGCGTCGTTGCTGCATGAGAGGACGATCCGCAGACCTTGTGCGTGCAGCCAGTCCGCAAGTTCGATCCAGCCGTGCTGGGTCCACATCTTGTAGGAAAACTTGGGGTAGACATGGAGCAAGGCAAAGGCCTGCGCGCGGCTGTCGAAGGGCAGTCCGGAGTCAATCGACGTCTCGTCCGCGGTGCTCCAGGAGACCACCACCTCATGATGGCGCGGTATCGCCAGCAGTTCAGCGATTGCCAGATTCATCAACACTGTATGGGTGTTCAGATTGTCGAGAGGGGTTGAGTACGTCAGCAACCGTGCCTTCCATTGTTCTTTCTTGCGTGGTGCGCGCAGGCCGGCCCGCTGTCTTCCGGCGAGCCAGGTGTACAGAACTGGCCGGTCACCAGTCTGGGTGGTTACTGCCAGATCGTACTTACGGAACAGGCTGATGAGCATGCGCAAGTGGCTCCAGAACTTGCGCCGCACCGGTACGGTGATCACGCGGTGGATGTCGAGGTTGCCACTCAATATGCTCTCAGTGTTCTCGAAGACCAGCACATCGATGCGTGCTTCCGGCCAGGCACGGTGCAGAGAACGGATCAGTGGCGTTGCGAGCAGCACATCGCCGATACGTTGGGTCGCGACCACCAGCACTTTTTTTGGGGGCTGTGTCATGCGAGCTATAGTTTTCGCTCGGAAGGCACAATGGGTGTTTCCGACGGTGACGCCTGCCGTAATTCCAGCGCCTTGGCGTATTTCATGAATGAGCCCAAGGCAGTGGTGAGAGCGATGCCGGCGCCATCGCTGCCGTCCAGGAATCCGAGGCGTAATACATACCCTTTAAGAAAGGCCGCAAGCGCGTGCAGCATGGGTTCATGACGGCCGACGGCGCGGCCGCGTGCCAGCAGACTGCGCGCATTCAGGTCAGAGTAGCGATCAAGCTTGACCAGCATGGCTTTGTAATTTTCGTAGGAATAGTGGCCGATCGGAGCGTTAAGCCGGCGGACCGGTCCGTCAGTAATCCAGTGCTCATGGACTGCATCATTCGAAAACCGACCGTGCCGCGGGTCGACAAGGCGCAATACCCTGTCTTTGCCCCAGTCACCGAAGCGGATGCGCTTCCCGTGAAAGAAGTTGTACCGCGGCAGCAGAAAGCCGGCGGGCAGATCGTCGGAGATCAGTGCCTGCTTGATCGTGGCGACGGCTGGGGGCAGCAATACTTCATCGGCGTCCAGGACTAATACCCAGCCATGGCGTGCCTGCTCGACTGCAAATTGTTTCTGCGACCCGAAGCCCGGCCAGTCGCGCACCTGAGCGCGCGCGCCGAAATGGGCGGCGATGGCAAGTGTGTCGTCGGTGCTGCCAGAATCCACGACCACGATGTCGTCGGTCAGGCCGGCGATGCTCGCCAGGCTGTCGGCAAAACAACGTGCGGCGTTAAAGGTGATATAGGCGACGCTCAGGCCTGCCATGGCAGCGGTTCCGCTTTGCTATCAGAGAGAATGGTCAAGTTTAAACCAAAAGAAGGCCCGCGGCCTGGCGGTGAAGCCCTGTTACCTCGGGTATCCCCTGATGAAGAACCACGACGGTTTTATTGTGGACATAATGGTCACACCCCTGCCCAGTAATGCCGAACGCGAAGCCGCGGTTTACCTGGCCGGGGAACTGCCGAGCGCGAATCCGGCATAGGCTACTGGCACGAGAGAGGTACGTCTCAAGTATGGAAAATGACCGCTTCGAAACGCCATGAGCATGGGTGCGCGGATCGAAAATCTGGCCAATGCCCCGATCGGATGACATAAAGGTCATGGATTCAATCAATTCTGGGTGTTTTTCAGCGATCTGTCAGGCGCGGGCACTTATCCGGCAGCCCCCAATCTTTTGGCCGGCCGAGACTATGCCAAAGCACAACGCGCCAGTAGCCAAGCGCCTGGGCGCGTTGCCGACGCCGCAGGCATAAGGTGACAATGCAGCCCAGGCTGTTGGAGACCGCGTTCACCAGTGCCTTGATCGGTAGGATCACTGAAACGATGAGATAGGCCAGCTGGCCTTGGGTTTTTCGGAAAAAAGTCAGTTTTGAGCGCTGGAACTCGATCCGGGCCGCGCTGCGAAAGCGATTGGCAGTTTGCCCCTGTGCGTGTGCCGCGTGTGCCGCCGGCACGTGATAGACCTGGTAACCGAGTCGCCTCGCGCGTTGGCACCACTCGGTTTCTTCCAGAAAAAAGAAATAATCCTCGTCCAATTTCCCCAAGTGCACGAGTCCGGCGCAGCGCACTGCCAAGCAGGCGCCGATAACACTCTCTACCGCCGTCGGGCCGATCGCTTGCGATTTGCCGCATAGCTGTCGTGGCTTGAGCCATTTCAGCAGGAATTTCGGGAGCAGCTCACCAGCAAGGCTCGGTATCGCCGCGATCGCGTTTTGTGGGCGCCCGTCCGGGTAATACAGCTGGCCTCCGGCGATGAGCAGCGCGGGAATCTGGTCGAAGACCTCAGCAAAGGCGCATAGACTGTTCGCCTCCAGTTGCGCATCGTTGTTGAGCAGCAGCACAAAATCGCCGCTGGCCAAGTCCAGTCCCTGATTGACGGCGCGGGCAAATCCTGCGTTACAGGTGTTGCCGATTAAACGTATGCCGGGCGCTTCCTGTTCTGCAAGAATCAGGGAATCATCATGGCTGCCGTTGTCGACGACCACGATTTTTCCTGCAGGTACGCCTTCTTTCAGAACCGAGCGCAGACATGCTGCCAACATGTTGCCGCCGTTGTAATTGACGATGATGACTGAAAAGCGGCTGGCGCAGTCAGCGCCAGTCATGGTTCGTGGTGACATGGGGGTTCAGGGCGCATGGCTGTTCTTCGAGGTGGTTACCAGGACTTTCACCAGGGCGACGTTCCGGATTCTAGGTGACACAGTCTCTGGACGTTCGACGATCAAATAAAGCGAATAACGCTACCAGCGTAAGTTGCGTTTTTCCAGCTGACTGCCATCTTCCGTGCGGTGCGGCAGTGAGGTGGCCGCAGACACAAGCCCCCCGTACAATAGTGCGCTGAGCAGTTCGAAGAACAAGCGCTCGGTCTGGTCGATGAGCAGCGAGTTCACCAGGCTGCCGGACGCAATCGTCAGGATCAGGGCGCGGGCGAGCACGCGGTCCCGGGAGGTCAGCATCCGTGCGGTACGCCATTGCGTATAGAACAGGTACAACAACAGTGCGAGGCCTGTTACCCCAAGCTCGACGGTGGTGAGCAGGTACTGGTTGTGGGGGTTCGTCGTCATTGGCCAGCTGGTTCCCTTGACCTGTTTTGCGTAGGCGTGCACGAAACCGCCGGTGCCTACCCCGAAGGCTGGGTGCTCGCGGATGATGGCGAGGCTGTTCTGATAGAAGCCCATGCGCAGGCCGATGGGTGTCCCCTTGTCGTGGCCGTGACGCCAGCCGATGTATTCATTCACCGCCTCGTTCACGCGGACGTGCATCGTGGTGGAGGCGAGATAGCCGACACCCCCGAGCAGAACCGTGACCACAGCAGCGATGGCGAGTCCCTGCCAGCGCCGCCATTCATAAAGAAAGTAAGGGATCAGTAGTGCGAGGACGAGATACCCGCTGCGTCCCTGGACTAGGAACAGCACGTCGAAGATCGCCAAGGCCACGAGCGTCCACCAGATGACGCGCGTGCGCAGCGTCGGCGCCGTACTCGCTTTCATGGCACACACGAACGCCAGGTAGGCCATGAGGATGTTTTGCGTGATGTGGTCCTTGAATATCGCAGCATCGGTCGGTCCGCCCCAGATCCAGTTACCGGCAGGCAGCAGCCGCAACGCCAGCAGGTAAGACAGAGCCAGCGTCAGCAGCATCGCCGCGATGAAGGCCGCCATCCCATAGCGGCGGGTCCAGGGGTCGCGAAACAGCGGGATCAACAGAACCAGGTACAGTAGGCCGGCGTATTTGCCGCCGTAATTTAGCGTGTCCGAAAGCGAACCGCTGCCATAGAAAGTGCCGATAGCGACCATGGCAAGCAACACCAGGGCTGCGAGTGCCACCGGATTGTGGCGGATGCTGCGCAGCTTCTCGCGGTATCCGGCGCCCGCCAGCCATAGCACCGGGATCAGCGCCAGCAGGACTCCGTCCAAGGCTGTGGAGATGGGAATGGTGAACGCCAGGGCCACGGCCAGCCATCGTGCTGTCCGGTCGGCCTGATCGCTGATGATGCGGTAGCGCACGCTATCGGCGGGTTCCCGTGATCAGGCCAGGAACGGGTGGGTCTGCTGCAGCAGATTCATTTCGTCCTCAATGGATTTTCGATCCGGTCCCGAGACCAGGACGGTTTGCAGCGCAGCGGTCCCCCATTCCGCGAGGGCGGATCCATTGCGCCTTGGTCTCGCGTGGCTGCGGAACGAAGCCGCCGGCATGCGGCGGAAATTAAACAAGCCGTCCAAAACATGGCGTTTTTGATCCCTGAACTCGCTCATTCGTAATTTCGAAACTCGGGTGGAACGGCGGTTCTCGCCGTTTTGCATGGTGCTAAATCAGGCTGTCGGGTTGCCGGCTCCGTACATCGGTGCCGGAGTGGTAGCATTCAGCGGCGGCATTGTATGCAAAAAATCGAAGATGTGCATCTGGGTAGTCACCGCCGCCGGACCGCGCCTATTGCATGCCTGTAGGATTCCCTCACCGGTGGCGATGACATGAACAGCGCCCATGCTTCCTCATGACGACAGGCGGCTATCATCGCTATGATACATTCCTGGCGTTACCATACTGATTTCCGGTTCTGGAAAAACGTGTCGACCTGAAGAGGACAGCAACGATGGGTATCTGTCGCTGCAAGCGGGGGTCATTGATGCCGGTGCTGTGTGTGCTGTCGTTGGCGTTCAGCCCGCCGGCGATGTAGGTTGCGCATGCTCGCGGGCATGGCCACAGCGGCCCGGACACGGCCACGCCGATCAGGCACGTGATCCTGATTATCGGCGAGAATCGCACGTTCGATGAGGTATTTGGCACATTCAAGCCAGGCAAAGGTCAGACTGTGCGGAATCTGCTCAGCGAGGGGATCGTTCATGCGGATGGCACACCTGGCCCGAATTTCAGCCTCGCTGCGCAGTGGCAGGCGCGCGATGTTGGGCGCTACTCCATCCATCCACCCAAGACCGCGCGGTTCCGTACACTTCCCAGGATCAATGTTGACAGCATGCGGACACGCGCGCTGTTCGCTACGGTGCGCGCCGCGCAGACCGCTGAGCCGGCCCTGCCTACCGGGACCTACAGCCTGCTGACGGTCGGTGGCAGCGGGCTGCGGCCCGGGACGCTGGTCGACCCCCGGTTTCCCGGCAACCTGCCGGACGGGCCCTTCAATATCACCCGCTATATCTCCTACCACGATTATGCCGAAGACCCGACGCACCGGTTCTTTCAGATGTGGCAGGAGGCCGACTGCGACATCACTCGGGCGACACCGCGTAACCCTAGCGGCTGCCAGAATGATCTGTGGCCATGGGTGGAAAGCACGGTGGGTTCGGGCAGCAACGGCAACCCGCAACCTGCAGACTATAACGAGGATGGACATCATGAAGGCGCCATCTCCATGGGTTTCTACAACATGCAGGCGGGTGACGTCAGCTATTTCGATAAACTCGCCCATGAATACGCGCTGAGTGACAATTATCATCAGGCAGTCATGGGCGGCACCGGCGCCAACCACATCGCCATCGGCTACGGCACGGCGATGTACTATGCCGGCGCGAGTGGCCGGCCCACCGTGCCCCCCTCCAATCAGATCGAGAATCCCGATCCGCAAGCCGGCACGAATAATTTCTACACCCAGGATGGATACCACGGCGGTTCCTACACTGAATGTGCCGACAAGTCTCAGCCCGGGGTTGCGGCGATCAGAAGCTATCTCCGGTCTTTGCCTTATCCAGCCTTCCGCAATGGGGACTGCCGGCGCGGTGCCTATTACCTCGTCAACAATTACAATCCGGGCTATCTCGGAACCGGCGCCCCGGCGCCGCTCGGTGCCTACCCGTTCACGGTACCTCCGAGCCGCCAGCCGAACCTGGCGCTATTGCTGGCGCGACATCATGTTTCATGGAAGTACTACGGTGAAGGCTGGAACCATGGCAGGGAAGCGGCCAATTACTGCAACATCTGTAACCCATTTCTGTATTCCACGCAGGTTATGACCCATGCCGCGCTGCGGCGGAATCTCCGGGGCATCCGGGATCTGTACCGCGACATCGACAACGGCAGGCTACCGGCGGTATCGATCGTCAAGCCCGATGGCTACCTCGATGGTCATCCGGCCTCGTACAAGTTCGAGTTGTTCGAGGACTTCAGCCGCAAGATCATCGAGAGGGTCAAGGCCAATCCCGCACTGTGGAAGGATACCGCGATCATGATCACGGTAGACGAGGGCGGCGGGTACTACGATTCCGGCTACATCCAGCCGATCGACTTTTTCGGCGACGGTACGCGGATCCCGCTGCTGGTGGTGTCCCGCTACTCGCGCGGCGTCGGTATGGTCCACACCTATGCCGATCATGTGTCGTTCGACAAGTTCGTCGAGGCCAACTGGGAGCTGCCGCCGATCTCCGCACGCAGCCGCGACAATTTGCCGGACCCGGTCACGACCCGGCGCAATCCGTACGTGCCGATCAACAGCCCGGCGATCGGGGATCTGATGGACCTATTCGATTTCGATCGTTGATGCCGCGTCGCTTGCCGCAGACCGAACGGCGTCCGAATTCGCACGGGTGCGATGTCCGTGCGCACCCTGCGAAAGCCGGTGCGGATCCGGTCGATATAGGTACGCTGCCGTTGCCGGGGCAAGGACCACGAGGGAGCCTTATCGTCCCGGAGTGTGCGGATGGATCGCCAAGAATTCCGGGCTGCCGCAAGCGATTGTCCAGGCCAGGGATCGAACCCCGTTCGCCAGCGGTTGAAAACCCCGTCCGCCTGAGTAATATATCGGCCCGTACTTGCTGCGGTGGCAGCAATTAACCACAATTTTTACATGAGGATCACAGATTCATGGCTAACGTCTACTACGACACGATCAGCAAGATGGAGAAGACCGGCGTGGATGGGGAATATGTCAATGGCTGGGCATGCGGCTATCTGCATAACCCCAAGCGCGAGGAACAGCGCATCAGCGAAGCCTATGATGCCGGTTACAATGATGGACTTGCGCAGAAGACCGACGGCTTCAAATCCTGGGCCAAGAAGTAACGGTAGCTGCGGCGGACGCCCAGGGATGGGCTGAATCGGGACGTCGCTCGAGCAGGCTGGTCAGTGCGCGGTTCCTTCCGCCAGCCGATACCACTTGTGCGCCTGTGTCTCGTCCTTCTCGACGCCGAGCCCCTGTTCATAGATCATCCCCAGCGTCATCTGTGATCCCGTCATTCCCTGTTCGGCCGCGCGCTGCAGCCATTCAATGGCTTTAAGCGGGTTTTTCTCGACGCATTCGCCGTAAAGATACATGAAGCCGAGGCCGTGCTGCGCCAGCGCGTAGCCCTGATCGGCCGCAGCTTGCATCCATTTGAACGCCATCATGTCGTTCTTGACCATTCCGAGACCGTTTTGACACATGATAGCGAGGCGGTGCTGCGCCTGCGCATCGCCGCTTTCGGCGATCGGTTTGAGCAGCTGCCAGGCACGTGCAAATTCCTTGGCCTCGAAAGCTGCCATACCGCTTGCCAGTTCCATATCCAGTCCCGACATTGATCAACTCCATCCGCCATAGTTTGCCGAACAGCCGCTAATGTAGCAGAGCGGCCGGGCGGCGGCGAATCGGAAACAAAGCGTCTCCGGCCGTTTCGTTGCCCCATCGAGAATGATTCAGCTGAAGCCGCTATCACTCTATAATGGGAATTTCTGGAGTTCGTGGAGGTTCAATGGCAATACGGATCAATTCGAGGTGGCGATCGAAAGGGCCGAAGTCCTTGGGAGATCGTGCCAGCGTCGTAGGCGTCACCATCTGGCGCGTGGCGCACGAAGTGGGCCGGCACATGGAGAAGGAGGAATTCCGGATCAGCTCAGATGCGCAGTATACGGCACTGCTCACGGAGCTCATCGCCTTTTTCGTCCAGATCACGGACCGCATCATTTATGGCCAGTTGAGCGAAGAGGACCGTACGACGTTCATAAATGCGCTGGGCCAGCATCTGGCCAAGACCATGGAGTCGAACCTGGTCGACTTTCTGGGGTCTGGCGACCATATCGCAACGTTCATCGCCACGCTCAATATGCGCGCCCAGGATTATGCCGAGTTCGAATTCGGGGATCAGGGACCGGGCTACGGTTTTCTGCGTTATCTTGGCGACAAGGCGGCGGAAGTCATGGCGGCTACTGACAACCGTTGGGTCATCGAACACATGATGGAGATCGAGGCGCCGGCGGCAATCAAGACGGTCAAGCGTGTGGTTGGCGAGGTCTTGGGTATACAGGTATCAGCCGGTTGAAGTAAAATATAAATAATTATATATAATATTCTGTTTTATAAAACAATTAGATGGATCCAGTCCCGTTTGCAGCATGACCAGGGCTGAAGTCCAGAGCGCCTATGGAAGATATCAACCCGCTGTTGCATAAACTTGACGGTCTCCGCGAGCGTGCCAATACGCTCAGGGGGTATCTTTGACTTCGCTGCCAAGCAGGAACGTCTGACTGAGGTGGTGCGGGAGCTGGAGCAGCCGAACGTCTGGTCCAGCCCGGAGCGCGCACAGGAACTCGGACGCGAACGTGCGCGCCTGGAGAACGTCGTCGCCACCCTGTTGCGGCTCGATGCCGGGCTGCACGACGCCGGTGAGCTGCTCGCGCTCGCGCGCGCGGAGAGCGACGAGGGAGTGCTGGTATCGGTCGCCTCCGATATCGATGGACTGGAGCGGCGGCTGGCCGAGCTCGAGTTCGAGCGTATGTTCGCCGGTGAAATGGATCATGCCAACGCATATCTCGATATCCAGTCCGGCTCGGGCGGAACCGAGGCGCAGGACTGGGCGGCAATGCTGCTGCGCATGTACCTGCGCTGGGGCGAGCGGCGCGGCTTTCGCACCGAGCTGATCGAGCAGTCCGACGGCGAAGTGGCCGGAATCAAGAGTGCCACCGTTAAATTCACCGCCGACCACGCCTACGGCTGGCTGCGTACCGAGACCGGTGTCCACCGATTGGTGCGCAAGTCCCCGTTCGATTCTGGAAATCGGCGGCACACGTCATTTGCCTCGGTGTTCGTATATCCGGAGGTGGACGAGGATATCGACATCGACATCAACCCAGCGGATCTGCGTGTCGATACCTACCGCGCCAGTGGCGCCGGCGGTCAGCATGTGAACCGTACCGAGTCGGCAATACGCATCACCCACGTTCCCACCGGCATCGTGGTTCAGTGCCAGAGCGATCGCTCCCAGCACAAGAACCGATCGGCCGCGATGGCGATGCTCAAGGCGCGCCTGTACGAGGCCGAGCTGCGCAGGAAGCGTGAGACCCAGCAGAAGCTGGAAGAGTCCAAATCCGATATCAGCTGGGGCAACCAGATTCGCTCGTACGTGCTCGACCAGTCGCGTATCAAGGACTTGCGTACTGGCGTGGAGATCGCGAATACTCAGGCAGTGCTTGACGGCGATCTCGACCGGTTCATCGAAGCCAGCCTGAAGAGCGGACTCTAGAGGATGTATCCCAAACTGCTTCCGATGCGTGCCGCACGCGGCCGCTGCCGGTCTGCCGCATAACATCAGCTGCCAACTAACGACCATGACCATACCCTCGGACGATACGCTCTCGCCTCAGTCAGACGAAAACACGCAGATTGCTCAGCGCCGTGCCAAGCTTTCGGAGCTGCGCGATCGCGGCCTGGCATTCCCCAACGACTTCCGCCGCAACGTCGTTTCGGGCGAGCTGCATGCCGAGTACGGCGAACGCGACGCTGCGGTGCTCGACGCGCAGCCGGTGCGCGTTCGGGTGGCGGGCCGCCTCATGACGCGTCGCATCATGGGCAAGGCGAGCTTTGCGCATATCCAGGACATGTCCGGGCGCATCCAGCTTTATGCGCAGCGCGACGCGCTTGGAGAGGCGGTGTACGAGGAGTTCAGGCGATGGGATATCGGCGATATCCTCGGGGTCGAGGGGGTGCTGTTCAAGACCAAGACCGGAGAGCTGTCTGTCAGGGTCGACGGAATGCGACTTTTGACCAAGGCGCTGCGGCCGCTGCCGGAGAAGTTCCACGGCCTGGCCGATCAGGAGACGCGCTACCGTCAGCGCTATCTCGATTTGATCATGAACGAGGTGACGCGCAAAACCTTCCGGGTGCGCTCAGATATCGTGAGTTTTTTGCGCCGCTTTCTGATCGAGCGCGCTTTCATGGAGGTCGAGACACCGATGATGCAGGCGATTCCGGGAGGCGCCACGGCGCGACCATTTGTCACCCATCATCACGCCCTCGATATGCAGCTGTTCCTGCGTATCGCACCGGAGCTCTATCTCAAGCGCCTGGTCGTCGGCGGATTTGAAAAGGTTTTCGAAATCAACCGCAACTTCCGCAATGAGGGCCTGTCTACAAGGCACAATCCGGAGTTCACGATGCTGGAGTTCTACCAGGCCTATGCCGATTACCATGACCTGATGAACCTGACCGAAGAAATGCTGCGCGCTCTGGCGCTGGAGATCGTCGGCGCCAGCGTGCTGCGCTACCAGGGCGAGGAGTACGATTTCTCCAGGCCGTTCGTGCGCATGACCGTCAAGGAGTCGATTCTGCACTTCAATCCCGGTATTGCGCCTGCGGACCTCGAGACACTGGAGGCCGTACGGCGTGTCGCTGCAGGCCTGCACATCGCGCTCAAGGACAGTTACGGGACGGGCAAGGTCCAGATCGAGATCTTCGAAAAGACGGTTGAGCCCAAGCTTAAGGACCCGACGTTCATCACCGCCTACCCGACCGAAGTTTCACCGTTGGCGCGGCGCAACGACCGTGACCCATTCGTGACCGACCGTTTTGAATTCTTCGTAGGCGGACGCGAGATCGCTAACGGATTTTCCGAGTTGAACGATGCTGAAGACCAGGCGGAGCGCTTCCGCAGGCAGGTCCAGGAAAAGGAAACGGGTGACGAGGAAGCCATGCATTTCGATGCCGACTACCTGCGTGCGCTCGAGCACGGAATGCCGCCGACTGCTGGAGAGGGAATAGGGGTGGACAGACTGGTGATGCTGTTCACGGATTCAGCCAGCATACGCGACGTGATCCTGTTCCCCCACATGCGCCCGGAATCCGGGGGGACCTGAGATCCGCCGCGTCCAGCGCGGCGACAGTTCACGCTGCCAGCAGGTTCTTCATTTCACTGACATCGGCCCGCGCCTCCTCAAGGGCGGCGATGCTCTGATCCGGAGTGAGGCCGAGGACGGTGAAAGCCGGGATCGTTCTCCAGTCGATGCGGGTAAGACGGTGGTCGGTGCCGAGGTAGCTGTGCAGATTGGCTACAAGTACTACGTCGACATACTCGATCTTATCGGGGATGCGCAGCAGGTCCTCGTGATGGGCCGCCACGGCCACGAGCTCAGGCGGGAACTTCCACGCCTCGAGTATGACCCTGCCCACTGATGCGTGCAGTTTCTCGATGACCTCGTCCAGAGCGCGCGGATTGTCGGCGAGCTCGGGAACATCCTCGGCGCGTGCCAGGATGGGGAGGGCGCCGATGTCGTGGACCAGTCCGGCAAGCAGGGCTTCGTCGGGTTTGAGCGTGGTAAATTTGCGCGCCAGCGCGTGACTGATCGCCGCCACATCTGTGCTGTGTTCCCACAGCTGCTTCATTCTCTGTTTCAGCGCCGGCTGCCGGGTACTGTACATCTGCTGCATGATAAGACTGGTGACGAGGCTGCGTACCTGTGGCACACCCAGACGCGCTATTGCAGACTGTACGCTCTCGATACGGTTGGTACCGCGGAACAGCGGGCTGTTCGCCACCTGAATCAGGCGTGCGCTCAGAGCGGTGTCGGCGCTGACTATCTTGGCGATGCGGGCGGCTGGGGCATTTGCATCGGACACCGCATCGCGGACCTTGAGGGCGACTTCCGGAAGGATCGGAAGCTTGAGCCGGTTGTGCCTGATGTCGTCCAGCAGCGTCGAAATGAAGCGATCGATGGATGTTTGCACGGTGTCCGTTGCCTCTTGTCTATGTGCCAGTCTGGCTGCCCGCCCGATGGCGCGGACTGGTCACGCGAAACCGCCGGGAGCCTCTCATGTAGCATAGACGATCAACGGCAGGTAGGCGGGCGTAGCGTGGTTGTGAATCCGACCCCCCATGGCATAATTTTCCCCCATGAGTCATGAGATTTTGCCGCCGGCGATCTTTCTGATGGGTCCGACCGCAGCCGGCAAGACCGGACTGGCGCTGGCCGTGCACGACAGGCTGCCAGTGGAAATCATCAGCGTCGATTCCTCCCAGGTATACCGCGGCATGGATATCGGCACGGCCAAGCCGAGTCTTGAGGAACAGGTACGCGCCACTCATCGGCTGATCGATATACGTGATCCGGCCCGGCCTTATTCGGCAGCGGAGTTTCGCACCGACGCATTGCGTGAAATGGCCGCTATCACCGCTGCTGGCCGCATACCGCTACTTGCCGGTGGCACGATGTTTTACTTCCGGGCGCTGGAGGCGGGATTGTCGCCGCTGCCGTCGGCCGATCCGGCAGTGCGCCGGCGGCTTGCCGAGGAGGCTGCGCATGCAGGCTGGCCGGCCCTGCATGAGCGATTGCGCCAGCGGGACCCAGACACCGCCCGGCGCATCAACCCGCATGATTCGCAACGCGTTCAGCGAGCACTGGAAGTGCTGGAACTCAGTGGCAGACCCTTGAGTGAACTGGCTGCGGGCATACGCCCGGCCTTCCCTTATCGCGCGGTCAGGCTGGTTGCATGCCCGGAGGAACGTTCTGAGCTGCACCGGCGCATTGCCGCGCGCTTCCATCATATGCTGCAGCAGGGCCTCATCGGCGAGGTCGAAGCACTGTGGCGGCGGGGAGATTTGTCGCCGGAGCTGCCATCGGTGCGCACTGTGGGTTATCGCCAAGTGTGGGAATACCTGAGTGGAAACGTCAACTACCAGGAAATGGTCGAAAGGGGTATTATCTCCACACGTCAGCTCGCAAAGCGCCAGCTGACGTGGTTGCGTGCTACCCGGGGTATACCTTGGTTCGACAGCAGCCAAAAGGAATTCGAACACGTGGTCGTGGACTACTTGTCCGGACGTTTGTGGCCATAAAGGGTATAATTCTATTGGGCCCGGAGCGGATTCCCGGGAAATTCCGAGTTGGAGTGCCGAGATTGGCACCCATGATAAGAACAGGAGAACTGTCATGAGTCAGCAAAGAGGGCAGGCGCTACAAGACCCTTACTTGAACGTTTTGCGGAAGGAACGGGTCCCGGTGTCGATTTTTCTGGTCAACGGGATCAAGCTGCAGGGACAAATTGAATCCTTTGATCAGTTCGTAGTGTTGCTGAAGAATTCCGTCAGCCAGATGATCTACAAACATGCCATTTCCACCGTTGTGCCTAGCCGGCCGGTGAAGTTTTCCTTTGAGCATTCCGACGACAACGAAAAGGCCCCAGGAAACGAATAGCCCGGCGCGGCAGAAAACGGGACCGCGTGCCGTAGAGCGCGCGGTGCTGGTGCACCTGCGTTTTCCTGGCAGCGATTCGGAAAACGAGATCCAAGAGCTGCAACTGCTTGCCCAGTCCGCGGGGGCAATGGTGTGCGAGGTGGTGGTGGGAAACCGCCAGCGGCCGGACGCTGCGACCTATGTCGGCAAGGGTAAGGCGGAAGAGGTCCGCGCGGCAGTGGTGCGACAGGAGGCGGATCTGGTGCTAATGAACCATGATCTTTCACCCGCCCAGGAGCGCAATCTCGAGAAGATCACGGAATGTCGGGTTCTCGACCGCACCGGCCTGATTCTCGATATTTTCGCGCAACGCGCCCGCAGCCACGAGGGCAAGTTGCAGGTCGAACTGGCGCAGCTCGACCATCTGGCAAGTCGCTTGGTGCGCGGTTGGACTCACCTGGAACGGCAAAAGGGTGGCATCGGTCTGCGCGGCCCAGGCGAGACCCAGCTCGAAACTGACCGGCGGCTGATCCGTGAGCGCGTAAAGCATCTCAACCGGCGCCTGGAGAAGGTCCGCGGCCAGCGGCAGGGCCGGCGCAGAGCTCGCAGCAAGATCCCGATACCGACTGTGTCGCTGGTGGGCTACACCAACGCCGGCAAGTCTTCGCTGTTCAACCGGCTGACTGGAGCCCAGGTGAACGCCGCCGACCAACTGTTTTCAACGCTCGATCCGACCATGCGCCGGGTTGAGCTGCCCGGCCGCGCCAGTATCATTCTCGCGGATACGGTGGGATTCATCCGGCACCTTCCGCACAAGCTGGTGGAAGCCTTCAAATCGACGCTGGAGGAAGTGACGGAAGCCGACCTGCTGCTGCACGTGGTCGACACCGCCAATCCCGAGCGGCGCGAGCAGGCGCAGCAGGTCGACCAAGTTCTTGCCGAAATCCACGCCGAGCACGTCGATCGAATCACGGTTTTCAACAAGATCGACCTGGTGAACGAGTCGCCGCGTGTGGAGCGGGATGCGACTGGTGCCGTCAGAAAAGTATGGCTCTCGGCGGCCACCGGTGTCGGTGTACCGCTGCTTCTGGAAGCACTCGCCGAGCACTACCGCCGTCACCGGATCACGCGTCGCCTGCTGCTACCAATGGCCGCGGGTCGTCTTCATGCCCTCATTCATGCCCGACTGCATGTCGCCGACGAGGCGGTGCTGGTCGGCGGTCAGTGGCAGATGGAGGTGGAACTCGGTCAGTCGGACTTAGACTGGCTCACGCAGCAGGACGATTTTCGTTCGGAGTATCTCGTGCCGGCGCAGGCCGAAGAGCGGGCACGGACCGGGTTCTGAATCCCGGTTTACCGCCTCCCGGGGGCGGAGCATCAGCGCTACCCCGTGTCTAGAGTGAAGTTTTCGCGGGTCCTGTTAAAATGCCGCAGTCGCGCGCATCTGGCGCACGGCGCAAAACAATGAGGGGTAGATTGTGGCTTGGAACGAACCCGGCGGCTCGGGGGGGAAAGATCCCTGGGGGCAGCGCAAAAAGGACCAGGGACCGCCTGACCTGGATCAGATCATCAGGAATATCCAGCGCAGACTCGGCGGAATTTTCGGAGGCGGCGGCCCTGGCCGCGGCGGTGCCGGCACAAGTCGCATGGGTCGTATCAGCTTCGGCGCCATACTGATTGCCGTGCTTACCCTGTGGATGGCCAGTGGTTTCTACGTGATTCAGCAGGGTGAGCGTGGCGTAGTGCTGCAATTCGGACGAAATGTTGCAGTGACAGAGGCGGGACTCCACTGGCATTTCCCTTTTCCCATTGAAAAAGTGAACGAGGTCAATGTCCGGCGGGTGAATGTCGTGCAGATCGGTTATCGCAGCAGCGATCGCGATGGGGCATCGAGCAAGATTCCGGACGAGTCGCAGATGCTCACCCAGGACGAGGATATCGTAGACATAGAGCTGGCGATTCAGTACCAGATCAAGGATCCTGCGGATTACTTGTTCAAGTTACGCGATCCGACACAAACCATCATTCAGGCGGCACAGTCTGCGGTGCGCGAGGTGGTCGGCCAGAACAAGATGGATTTCGTCCTGACTGACGGGCGCAATGTTGTTGCGCAGGACACGCAGGTGCTGCTGCAGAAGATTTTGGACAAGTATCGTTCCGGCATTCACATCGTTACCGTGCAGATGCAGGACGCGAGGCCACCGCAGCAGGTGACCGCCGCGTTCGAAGATGCAGTCAAGGCGCGCGAGGACGAGCAGCGCCTGAAAAATGAGGCGCAGGCTTACGCAAATGACGTTATTCCGCGTGCCAAGGGCGCCGCTGCTCGCCTGGTGCTTGAGGCTCAAGGGTACCGGGCAAGCATCATCGCGCGGGCCGAAGGCAATGCCAGCCGCTTTGGTCAGATTGTGACCCAGTACGATAAGGCACCGGAGGTCACGCGCGAGCGCCTATATCTGCAGACCATGCAGAAAGTCCTGAGCAGCACCACCAAAGTGTTCGTCGATCTGCCGCATGGGAACAACGTGATCTATCTGCCGCTCGACAAGATCGTGCGCAAATCGAACGCGACCGGTGAGCCCACTGGAACGCTGCAGCCTCTGCCGGAGCCGGGTACCGTGCCGCCGCCGGGAGGCGCCGGCCCGAGCGGCATTACCGGTTCGCTGCGCGGTAGGGGGAGGTAGACATGACCCACAATAAGGTGCTCACGCTGGTCGGCATCATCGTACTGCTGTTCATCGTCTTTAATGGAGCAGTCTACACCGTCGGTGAGGGCCAGAAGGCAATTGTAACGCGCTTCGGCCAGGTGATCCGATACAGCGATCAGCCGGGCCTGCACTTTAAAACACCGTTCGTGGAGACCGTGCATTACTACGACGGTCGGATACAGACGCTCGACACCAAACCGCAGACATTCCTGACTGTGGAAAAGAAAAGCGTGGTCGTCGATTCCTACGTCAAGTGGCGCATTGCCGATCTGTTGAAGTTCTACGTCTCGGTCGGCGGTGACGAGTTGCAGGCGCGTGAGCGTTTAACTCAGGTGATCAACAGCGGACTGCGTGACCAGTTCGGCAAGCGTACGGTGCAGGAGGTCGTCTCTGGCGACCGCAGCAAGATAATGCGCATCCTCACCACCACTGCTGACAAGGAGGCGAGTGCGTACGGAATCCAGGTGATCGACGTCCGTATCGACCGAGTCGATTTGCCGAAGCAGGTGAGTCAGTCGGTATACCAGCGGATGCGCGCCGAGCGCACGCGCGTAGCCGCGCAGCTGCGGGCAAAGGGTGCAGAAGCCGCCGAGAAGATTCGTGCCACAGCCGACCGCGAGCGCGAGATCATTCTGGCCGATTCCTACCGGCAGGCGCAGCGCATACGTGGGGAGGGCGATGCCAAGGCCTCAGAAATCTATGCGCACGCATACCGCGTGAACCCACGGTTCTATTCGTTCTATGGGAGCATGAATGCGTACCGCAAGAGCTTCAAGAACAAGCATGACGTGATGGTCGTCGACCCGAGCGCGGCCTTCTTCAAATACCTGAAAAATCCGCGACAGTGAATCGGGCGGTGCATTCAATCAGCCGTGGACGGAGCCTGCGGCGGACATGATGATAAGATGGCACGACCTGGGGGCAGCGCTCGCCCTGTTGCTGGTGCTGGAGGGGATCCTGCCGTTTCTCAGCCCCGAGCGTCTGCGCAGGGTCCTGCGGGCCGTTGACAACTTGGGAGATCAGCAATTGCGATTTATCGGAATAACCAGCATGTTGCTCGGGCTGGTGCTGCTGTATATCGTAAACCGCTGACCATCAAACGCAATCCGGATCCCGGGCGAATCGACCATGTCAGACAAAGACCGCTGGCTGCTGCCAGAAGGCATCGAGGAGATACTCCCCGCGGAGGCGTCGCGTCTTGAGGTCCTGCGCCGTATCCTGCTCGACCTGTTTTTCAGCTGCGGCTACGAGCTCGTGATGCCGCCGATGATCGAATTCCTGGAATCACTGCTGACCGGGACCGGGCGGGATCTGGACCTGCAGACCTTCAAGCTCACCGACCAGCTCAGCGGCCGGATGATGGGGGTGCGCGCCGACATGACGCCGCAGGCGGCGCGCATCGACGCGCATTACCTCAAACGCGACATTCCGGTGCGGCTCTGCTACGTCGGAACCGTGCTGCATACGCGTCCCGATGAATTTGCCGGCTCGCGCGAATTGCTGCAGGTGGGGGCGGAGCTCTTCGGTCATCCTGGCCCGGAGAGCGATATGGAGATCGTTGGGCTGATGCTGGCGGCCCTGCAGGTGGCTGGCTTGGCGGAGGTCCATGTGGACCTGGGTCATGTGGGCGTTTTCCGGCATCTCGCGGCTGCGGCGCGGCTGGGCGCAGCGGTGGAAGGCGAACTGTTCGACGCTCTGCAGCGCAAGTCGCGGCCGGAAGTCGAAGTGCTGCTCGGTCGATGCGATATCGCCGCGGACACGAAGCGCAGCCTTGCCGCGCTGGTCGACCTCAACGGCGGCGACGAGGTGCTGACGGAGGCGCGCGCGCTGTTTGGGCGGGCTCCGGTGCAGGTAAGCCAGGCACTGGACACGCTGCAGGCGGTCGCAGCAGCGATTCGCCGCGACCATCCGGCGCTGCCCCTGTACTTTGATCTGGCGGAGCTGCGCGGCTACCGCTACTACACCGGCACCGTGTTTTCGGCGTTTATTCCCGGCCACGGACATGCGGTGGCCCAGGGCGGGCGGTACGACGGCATCGGCCAGGCTTTCGGGCGCGCGCGCGCGGCCACCGGGTTCAGCGCCGATCTGCGGCTGTTGTCCAAACTCGCTCCGGTTGGTGCCGGCACGTCGCATGGGATCCTGGCGCCGTTCGCCGACGGAGATGCACTGCGTCGGTACATCAGCAACCTGCGCGCGGCCGGGGAGCACGTTGTGGTGCGCCTGCCGGGTACCGACGCAAGCGCCACTGCTCTCGGTTGCGACCGTGAGCTTGTCGAGCGCGCCGGTACCTGGACGATTGTCCACGTCCAGCAACCATAAACCATCAACCATTCAAGTTAGGCACTATGGGTAAGAACGTCGTAATTATCGGCGCCCAATGGGGCGATGAAGGAAAGGGCAAAATCGTCGATTTGCTCACTGAGCGGGCGCACGCAGTGGCGCGATTCCAAGGCGGGCACAATGCTGGTCACACGCTCGTTATCGATGGAAAGAAGACGATTCTGCACCTGATTCCTTCGGGTATTCTGCGCGGCGGGGTGAGCTGCCTGATCGGCAACGGCGTGGTGCTCTCGCCCCAAGCGCTGTTCGAGGAAGTGGAGCAATTGGAACGCAATGGGGTGCCGGTGCGCGAGCGCCTGCGCGTCAGCGATGCCTGTCCGCTGATCCTGCGCCACCACATAGCCCTGGACGTGGCGCGTGAAAAGGCGCGCGGCAAGTCGGCTATTGGGACCACCGGCCGTGGGATAGGACCCGCATACGAGGACAAGGTTGCGCGCCGTGGCCTGCGCGTCGCCGATCTGCAGGATGGCGCACGGTTCTCGAGCAAGCTCCGGGAGGTGATGGACTATCACAACTTCGTGCTCACGCATTATTTCCAGTGCGAGCCGGTGGACTACGCGCAGACGCTGGACGAGAACCTGAAACTCGGCGAACGGCTGCGCCCGTTGGTGGCAGACATCCCCGACATACTGGAGCGCCTCGGGAAGGAGGGGAAGTCCGTGCTGTTCGAAGGCGCGCAGGGTACGCTGCTCGATATCGACCATGGCACCTATCCGTATGTGACCTCATCCAACACCAGTGCGGGTGCAGCCAGCTGCGGCACCGGGATCGGGCCGCTGCGGCTGGACTACGTGCTGGGTATCACCAAGGCCTATACGACGCGTGTGGGTGCCGGTCCTTTCCCGACGGAGCTTTTCGACGCTGCCGGTGATCGTCTGGGCGAGCGCGGGCAGGAGTTCGGGGCGACGACTGGGCGCAAACGCCGCTGCGGCTGGTTCGACGCCGCGGTCATGCGCCGGGCTCAGCAGATTAATGGCTTCAGCGGACTGTGCATCACCAAGCTCGACGTGCTCGACGGCTTTGACACGATCCGTGTCTGTACCGGTTACCGTAGCGGCGGCGAGGATCGCCTCACCTCACCGAGCGGCGCCGAAGCGCTCGAACGCTGCGAACCGCTATATGAAGAATTGCCGGGCTGGAAGGATTCTACCGTCGGAATCCGCGACTTCGACCGGCTGCCGGCGAACGCCCGCCGCTATCTGAAACGTATCGAGGATCTGGTCGGAGCGCCCGTCGATATCATTTCGACGGGGGCGGAGCGTGGGGCGGCCAGGGCTGTGTCGTGATTTCGTGCTGGCCAGGAAGGAGACCGATGGCGGTTTGTCGGACCATCCGGACTCCCTGGGACCCTGTGATGGCCGGTATCAATGGGCTTTCCGCAAGAACCGCCCGGCTTCGGGGCGGTCGCCAGTCGATATGATATAATATTACATTATGGGTTTGAGTCTTGGAGGTTCCAGGATGAGCGCGAAAGCCCGCCGCCGCACGACCGCTCAGCTGGACAGAGCGGCGCAGGTGTGCGCTCAGCAAGGTGCGCAGCTCACCGATTTACGCCGGCATGTCTTCAGTCTGATTCTCGAGGCCGGTGCCCCCCTGACGGCCTACCAGCTTCTGGACCGGCTCAAGCTGACCCACAAGGGCGCTGCACCGCCAACGATCTATCGCGCACTCGATTTCCTGCTGGAGCAACACCTGATCCACAAGATCGAGCGCCTAAATGCCTTCATTCCGTGCGTGGAGGCCGGCCACCGGCATCCGGCTCAATTCCTGATTTGCTGCCAATGTGGTGTGGTGTCCGAAATAGAGAACCGTGCAGCTACCAACGCGCTGGAGCATGCTGCCGAAAAGGAAGGGTTCCGCCCGCGCAATACCGTCGTTGAGATCGAGGGAGTCTGCGCTGCCTGCTTCCGCCCGTCCTAGATATTCGGGTCTGACGGATACCCGTAGTCAGCCGATATTGTTCAGCGATGCGCAGGACTTGAATTAACCGGGACTGCCGTTCTTGAATCCCGGGACATATAGCGGAATGTGGGCGCCAATCTACGATTGAGGTCTCTAGCGCGTTGACACACGAGCCAGTCCTCTCATCGGCCAGGGACGGGACGCGATGAGATAGACGCCGGTGCTCAACATGGTGATCCAGAAGCTGCTCGGCCAATCAGTGTAGTAGGCGAGAGCGATGCCGAACCATGCTTCGAGCAGCGCCAGCACGGCGGACAGCAGCACGCCCGCCGTCACGACGCTCGTAAGACGCTGGGCCGCTGCGGCTGGCCCAACCATGAGCGCAAAAACCAGCAATACGCCGACGATCTGCGCGCATTCCGCCGTTGTCAGCGCTACGATGGCCAGAAACAGTACCGAGTAAAGGCGCAGCGAGACGCCTTTTGCCTCGGCCAGCTCGGGATGCAGGCTGGCGAACAGCAGCGGGCGGGAGATGACCGCCAAGATTGCGAGACTTAACGAGCCCAGAGCCAGGAGCACCCAGACGGTGTGCATGTCGACCGCGAGCACATTGCCGAACAGCAATGTCGTCGCTTGGGTCGCGAATGACGTAAAAAAATGCAGAAACAGCAGGCCAAGGCCGAGTGCCAGCGCGAGCACAAGTCCGATCGCGACATCCCGCTGTGCTAGCCGCTCGCCCATAAAGCCCATGCCGATTCCGGCAGCCACCGTGGCCAGCACCATGCCCCAGATGGGCGCGATGCCGACAAGCACGGCGCCCGTGGCGCCGGTGAAACCGACATGCGCCAGGGCGTGGCCGGCAAATGTCTGGCCCCGCAGCACCAAAAAGTAGCCGACGATACCGGCCACGATTGCAACCACTGCAGCCGCGGCAAAAGCGTTGCGCATGAAGTCATACTGGAACATTTCAAGCATCGCCTGAATGCGTCCGCTGCGGGTCGTGCATCGACATTGATGCGGGTTCATGCCGGTGTTCGTCGATTTCTGCACAGCAACTTCCGGACATCACAAAAATACGGCCCTCCAGCCGCACAACGTCGATGTGCGATCCATACAGGCGCGAAAGGACCGGCCCGGTGATTACTTCGTCAATCGTTCCGAGCGCCGCCTGGCCGCTTCCAAGGTAGAGCACCTGGTCGATGGTGCCGAGCAGCGAGTTCACGTCATGGGCGCTGAACAAAATGGTGATCCCAAGATCAACCTGTAGAGATTTCACCAGTTCAACCACCTCCTGCTGACGGTGGGGGTCGAGGCTGATCAGCGGTTCATCCAGCAGCAGCAGCAGCGGCTTGCCGATCAATGCCTGTGCCAGCAGCAGACGCTGGCGTTCGCCGCCCGAGAGCTCGACAAGCGGGCGGCTTGCAAGCTCCTGTGCCCCGACCAGGTGGAGTGCGCGCTCCATTTCCGCACGGGCAGCCCGGTCTCGAATCGGCAGGCCAAGGCGATGGCCGTTGGTCACGCTCGCCACAAAATCGCGTCCGCTCAGGTGCAAGTCCAGCGTCGAATGACGAGCCTGAGGCATGTAGCCGATGGCGGGATTGCCGCGCGTAGCCGGTCGCCCCAGGACATGAATGGTGCCGCGGCTTAGTGGCACCAGGCCAAGGATGGCGCGCATCAACGTGGTCTTGCCGGAGCCGTTCGGCCCCAGCACGCCGACGAATCGGCCCATCGCGATATCGAGGCTGATGCCGGTCAGGATGGTCCGGCCGCCCAGAGTCAAGGAGACGTCTCGCAGCTCGATCGCATTCACGGGTGACTGCCTCTCAGGGCCTGGTTGACCGCATCAAGTTCACTCATCATCCAGGCCTGGTATGTCCTACCGGGCGGTTCGGTTTCGGTCACTGCCAATACCGGGATTCTAGATTCCATCGCCAGTCTGCGCATGCGATCAGTCAGCGGGTCTGATGTCTGGCCATTGTAAACCAGCAACCGCACCCGGTGTGTTTTGAGATCGTTCTCGAAGGCGGCGACTTCGGCTGCACCCGGCTCCGTGCCATTCATGACGGCGAGCTGAAATGATCGATTGCGGACCTGCATTCCGAGGGCATCGAACATGTAGCCGAAAACCGGCTCGGTCGCGGTGACCGGCGTCCCGTCCAGACGTCCACGCAGTGTGGATATTTTCGTCTCGATGGGCTGCATCGAGCGCTCGAATCGCGCCAGACGCTGCTGGTAATCAGCCTGATGTGCGGGATCAGCGCTCGCGAGGGTCTGCGCCAGTGCCTTGGCGAAGGCAATCATCGTATTTGTATCGTACCAGATGTGTGGATTGTCACCGCGACGCTTGCCTGCCAGCCCGGCAACATCAATGGTCCTGCGGTGGGTGTTGCGTGCAGCGGCCAGCAGTTTGGGCATCCAGGGATCATAGTCAATCCCGTTGTAGATCACGATCTGTGCACCGGAGACGGCCCGTGCCACGGACGGGCTCACTTCGAAAAGGTGTGGATCCATGGCGGGGTTGTTAAGAATGCTTGCTACCTCGACCTGTGGCCCGCCGATCTGCCGGGCGACATCGCCATAGAAGTTCTCGGCAGCGACGATGTTAAGACGGCCTTCGGTGGCAGCCAGTACCGGGCTGGTGAGGATACAGACGATAGCAAGTATCAGGAGGCGTTTCATGCAGCCTTTTTGCCACGTTTTCGTTGTCAGTCGAAGTGTCGTGTGCCGGGTCTGGATACCTAAAGTAGAGCACTGTCTGCTGCTCCCAGTGATGCGCGCGTGATGGTACATTCTTGTCCGGTGGAATGCAATGTTATAACATTGTGGAAAATCAATGACGTCAACTGCTGAACCGCAACTGGCACCTCACCGATAATACTCCGTAATCAACCACTTCGACTGCTAGGATCGCAATCATGCGTTGGCACTGGAATAAACGATGGATGGCATTCGCATTGCACGGCACGTTCCTTCTCAGTCTGCCCGCCGTCCTGGCACAGAGCCTTCCGCCGGTCCAGGATCCTTGCGCCGGGCGCTCAGCCCTGCTGGCTTTGCTGGACCGTCCGACAGTTTCCGACAGTGCCTGTGCGGTGCCAGAGGAGCGGGTGGTTGCGGAAGCGGGCTACCAGCATGCCGTGCTCTCGGGAGCGGGCGGTTCAGCCGACGATCTTCCCGAACTCGAATTACGGTTCGGTCTGCCCGCACACAATGAATTGGTGCTGCTGCCACCGAATTACAATCGCCAGTATGGCGCGAGTGGCGCTCTCAGTGGTTGGTCGGCTACGACCATCGGCATCAAGCATGAGCTCGGTTATACCCGACGCTGGCTGGGGGCTGTGGAGGGTCTGGCCACTCCATCCTCGGGCAGTGCCGCATACGGCAGTGCGCGCGCTGGTGCTGCCATGAACGCCATCATCGCTTATGCTCCCAGCGATACCACCGGGATCTCCCTCCAAGTCGGGGTCAGCACCCAGGCCAATCCTTCCCTCGCGGGCGGGGCCCGCTTTACGAGTTTCAATCCTCTGCTCACTTTCACCTGGGATCCATACTGGAACCTGCAGTATTACCTCGAGGTGTACGGGCAAAGCCATATAGGACCCGGTCAGGGAGCCGGCTTCGATGCTGACGGGGGACTGCAATATCTGGTCACCTCCTCGTTGGAAGTGGACGTGGAGGAAGGAGTTCGCCTGCATGGGGAACTCGGTGGCTTTACCCACTACACCGGGGTTGGACTAGGTCTGCTCTTTTGAAGCAAGAAGTGATCCCCATAAATAGAGAGCAGCTGCCTCGACCCGGCACAATCGATCCGGTGCCGCGCATGCGGCGGATGAAAAACGCACGGGGAGAATCGCCGCGCCTGGACCGATGACCGGTCGGGAGTGCATTCGGCAGCGGCGACCGTCGAGTGGGGTAAGGTCGGCGCAACCCGCGGACCATGCAGATATGGATCAAGCAGGGTGAATAGCCCGGGAGGCCATCGTGGCATCGTATCTCAGTGACGCCGTAAAAAAGGAGGTACGCACGCATCTCGCCCGCTTGGACCGGCCGGTGCGGCTTGCTTACTTCACGCAGAAGAACGCCTGCGGTGCGTGCCGGGAGCAGCAGCTGCTGCTGGAAGAGCTCACCGCGCTTTCGCCCAAGCTGACCCTGGAGGTTCGGGAACTCGTTGCCGATGCACCCGAGGCAAAACGCTATGGCGTTGACAAGGTGCCGGCGACCCTTGTTCTCGGGGACAAGGACTATGGCATCCGTTTCTACGGGCTGACCGGTGGCTACGAATTTGGTTCTCTGCTTGAAGCTATCGTAATGGTTTCGACCGGCAAGTCCGGGCTCGATCCCCAGGTCGAAGCGCTCGCGCGGCGCATAGCCGTGTCGGTGCATCTCGAGGTCATGGTGACTCTGACCTGTCCGTATTGCCCGAACATGGTGCGGCTGGCGCATCAGCTCGCATTCGTCAATGACAGGATTCGCGCCGATATGGTCGATGCCGCTGAATTTCCGGCATTGACGCAGCGCTACGGTGTGCAAGGCGTTCCGCGCACCGTGGTAAACGAACGGCCCGCGTTCGAAGGGGCGCTGCCCGCACCCGAGGCGGTCATGGAAATCCTCAAGCTGGCTGATCCGCCAGTGTACGAGGTGCTCGATACGGCGATGCGTACGGCGCAGGGGCAGCGGAAGGCGACCGAGGCACGGCCTGAGGGCGAGTACGACCTGGTGGTCGTAGGTGCCGGGCCGGCAGCCATGGCCGCTGCACTCTATGCAGTGCGCAAGGGCCGGCGTGTCGCAGTGCTCGGGGCGCATCCTGGTGGGCAGATCACCGATACGGCTATCGTCGAGAATTATCTTGGCATGATGGAAATCGGTGGCAGCGAGCTTGCCGAGACATTCCGCCACCATTTGGAGCGTTACCCGGTTGCCGAACGCATGCATGCGCGTGTGACCGAGGTGCGCAGGTCGGCCGCGGCATTCGAGGTGCAGGCCGAAGATGGCGTCGTCTATCGCGGACGCAGCGTAGTTTACGCGGCCGGCAAGCAATACCGGCGGTTGAATATTCCGGGGGAATCGCGGTTCATCGGGCACGGCATCGCGTTCTGCGCAACCTGCGACGCGCCGCTGTTCCAGGACAAGCCGGTGGCGGTGGTCGGCGGCGGGAATTCCGCCCTGACTGCCGTGCGTGACCTGCGCAGATACGCGCGCGAAATCCATCTGATCCATGTCCTGGATAAATTCCAGGCCGACAAGGTCCTGATCGACGAGGTGCACGCGGCGCCGAACGTGACCGTGCACATGCAGATGGAAGTGCGGGAATTTCTGGGCAACGATGTGCTTTCCGGAGTGCGCCTGACATCGGTAGACGGAAAGACGCGGTATGACTTGCGGGTAGACGGCGTGTTCCTCGAAGTTGGGCTGGTTCCGAACACCGAACCCGTGAGCCGGCTGCTCGCCCTGAACGCTGCCGGAGAGATTCCGGTAGGTCGGGACCAGTCGACAGTCGTACCAGGGCTGTTTGCGGCCGGGGACGCCACCGACCAGCGCGACAAGCAGATCATCATCGCCGCCGGAGACGGGGCTCAGGCGGCGCTGTCCGCGGACCGATTTCTCGCCCAGCTGCAACCGGGCGGGAAGTGAGTGCCACGGCAGCGGGCTTGCTGCAGGTTAATGCGGTTTCGTCGGGACTGGCTCTGGGCACGGATGCTTGTTGTGCGCCTGCACGAAGTGTCCGGAAAATGTCACACAACGCTGTGTATGAAAAACCGGCTCGGCAGGTGTGCCCGCAGGGGGCCACCTTTTGATGCCCGTCAATGTTTCCTGTGGTGTTGGCATGCTATGAAGTATGCGTGGCTGAAGGTTGTGTCGGCAGCGGGTTAATGTAGCAGTTGCAACTGCCGGATGTCACGGCCGTCGCAACCCGTTGGCACCGCAGGAAGCGTTGAATTTGTGCGGTCGCGGTATTCATCCAGCGTTGGGGAATTGTCGATGCAACATAAACTCGCGCGGCAGTTTTTTTACGACATGACACTTGCGCGGCAGTTCGAACAGGCCGCGGCGGAGCAGTACACGCAGGGGAAAATCGGCGGGTTCCTGCATTTGTATCCGGGCGAGGAAGCGGTTGCGGTCGGAAGCCTGCATGCTGCCGAGGCGGGTGATTACGTGGTCAGCACCTATCGCGAGCACGTGCATGCGATGGTGTGGGGTGTGAGCCCATCTGCGGTGATGGCGGAACTGTTCGGCCGCGCCACCGGTTGTTCCGGCGGTTACGGCGGTTCCATGCATCTCTATGATGTCAGCCGCAGGTTTCTCGGCGGCTATGCGATTGTCGGAGAGACGTTTGCGATTGCCGCCGGGGTCGGGTACTGGCTGCGTCTTAACGACTCCACGCACATCGTAATCTGCTATTTCGGCGACGGCGCGGCTAACCAGGGAACGTTCCATGAAACGCTGAATATGGCTTCGCTGTGGAAGCTGCCGGTGTTGTTCGTGTGCGAAAACAACCGCTATCAGATCGGAACTGAGATCCATCGGCATTCGGCGGTGCCGGACATCTATCGGCACGCATCCGCCTATGGCATCGACGGCCGGCAAGTTGATGGCATGGATGTCGTGGCGGTTTACGAAGCGACCCGATCCGCCGTGCAGCATGTGCGTTCCGGCAATGGGCCGTATCTAATCGAGTGTGAGACCTATCGTTATCGCGGTCACTCCATGGCGGATTCCGGGGCCTACCGCTCGGCGCTTGAGCTCGCCGAACTTCGGGCGCGCGACCCGTTGGCGCTCTTTCGCGAGCGAGCCCTGACGCAGGAGTGGCTGAACGAGTCTGATTGCCAGGAGGTTGAAAAGGCAGTGGAGGGAGTGGTCGTGGACGCCGTGCGCTTCGCGGATGAGAGCCCGCCACCGACTGATCTCAGCAAGGATGTTTACGCCGTTCCGCTGGATTTGTACGGTGGGCGGCCATGACGCGGCAGCGTAATGACGATGTCGGCAGCATCGGGACGGCACGTTCAGCACCGGAACTGGAGGTCTGGCAGGCCCTGAATATAGCTCTGGACCGCGCCATGGAGCGAGACAGTGCGGTGTTCATTCTCGGCGAGGATGTCGGCCTGTTCGGCGGCAGCTATCGTGTGACCCAGGGTCTGTTCGCAAAGTACGGCGAATGGCGCGTGCGCGACACGCCGATCTCCGAAAACAGCTTCGTTGGCATCGGCGTGGGCGCGGCATTGGCCGGCGGGCGACCCGTGGTCGAGATCATGACCGTCAACTTCGCGCTGCTTGCGTTGGATTCCATTATCAACATGGCGGCAAAGATGCGCTATATGTCCGGTGGGCAGATGCAAGTACCGCTAGTGGTGCGCATGCCAGGTGGTGTGGCCAAGCAGCTTGGCGCCCAGCATTCGCAGCGTCTCGAGCACACACTGCTCAATGTGCCAGGGCTGCGCATCGTGACCCCCGCAACGCCGCAGGATTCCTACTGGCAGCTGTCCCAGGCAATTGTCGCGGACGACCCGATCATTGTGCTGGAGCACGAACTGTTGTACTTCACCAAAGGACCGTTTGACGCCGACGCCCTGCCGCCACCGATGCATGCCGCAGCTATACGCCGGGAAGGGAGCGACGTGACGCTGATTGCCTGGCACCGGATGGTGTCCTTTTCGATGGACGCTGCAGCAAAGCTTTCGGATAGCGGTATCGAGGCGGAAGTTATTGATCTTCGAAGCCTGCGCCCTGTTGATCTGCCGCTGCTGCGCGAATCGGTGAGCAAGACACACCGGGCGATCGTGGTCGAAGAAGACTGTCGTTTCGGCGGTGTCGGTGCTGAAATTGCTGCCTCGCTCAACGAAGCCGCTTACAGAGATCTTGTATCGCCGGTTCTGCGATTGGCTGCCAGCGACGTGCCAACGCCGTACAACGCAGAGCTGGAGCGCGCTTCCATCCCTGGGATCAAGGACATAATCCGGGTAGTCTAGGAGATGGCCGGTCCGCGTGACAACTGAGCTTGCCGCACGGGCTGTTCAATCCATGATGTGTCAGGGCTCAGGACATTTCAGCGTGTGCCTTCGATTGTCGACCATCTTGCTTGAGGCCATCACTGATATCCCTTCTTCCCCGGGCCCGCGCCGGTTCCGGCGCACCGGGAGCAAGGCCTTACTGTGCCGGAGCAAATGCCGCGAGGTTTCGATACAGGATATATAAAGCCACCAGCGCCACTACCACGGAAAAGATCACGTTGAGTGTGCCCTTGCCGCTGTGACCCAGGCGAGTGGCGATGCGCGAACCGATCCAGCCACCGAAGATGCCACCACTGAGGTACAGTCCCGCCACCCGCCAATCCAGCAGACCGGAACGGGCGTAGTTCAGGGCGGTGACCAGCCCGAAAGTGCCCACCGACACCAGCGAGGAACCGATCGCGGAGATCATCGGCATTCCGGTCGGAAACACCAGCCCCGGGACGATCAGGAATCCGCCGCCTATGCCGAAGAAGCCTGACAGCAGACCCACGGCACCAGCGGCGCCAATAAGCTTGACCATTTTATGTTGGTTCGCCGGGGCGTCGCTTTCGGCCAGATTCTGGCGGCCGCCGGACTTGCCCCTGCGCAGCATCAGAGCCGCGATAACGAGCATCAGAATGGCGAACAGAAAAAGCAATTTTTCGGATCCCACCGCCTTGCCGGCGCTGGAGCCGGCGAATGCCGCAATGGCACCGACGATCGCGAACAGAATCGCTTCCTTCCAACGCACGTTACCTGCGTATGCGTGCGGCACCAGGTTGAAGAATGCATTGGCTGATACCGCCAGCGCGGTCGTGCCGATAACCACGTGCGGCTTCGGGTAGCCGACCAGGTACAGAAGCAGCGGCACGGCTAGGATTGATCCACCGCCGCCGATTAGGCTCAGGGAAAAGCCGAC
The DNA here is from genome assembly GCA_027364845.1 of Pseudomonadota bacterium. Classification (GTDB taxonomy): domain Bacteria; phylum Pseudomonadota; class Gammaproteobacteria; order Acidiferrobacterales; family UBA6901; genus JAJYCY01. Next base: position 44,436 of record DAHXOO010000011.1, read on the forward strand.
AGCGAAGCCGGAAATCACAGACAGAACGTGCTGGCCTGTGGTCAGTACGACCTGCGATGCGGCGGTCATCTCAACTGACATGGAAAATCTCACTGTGCGTCGAAGGCGGTCTGGGTAGGCGCAATGTGCTGACCGCAGCAATGAGCAGAGGCCGACCTGCTGTGCTGCCGGCGCCCCGGGTGGTGCCCGGCCGAAGGCGCAACCGCAAGACCAGCTCTGTCCTACACGGCAGGCCGCCCAACCAATACTCCAGTTCACTGATCATAGCAATTCCATTCATTTTAGCGCCGAGTTATCGGTGGTCACGGCCGCAAGGCTGGCATCAGAGCAAGCGGCCGCGGAGGAGGGAGTCGGTATTATTGATGTCCTTGGGAGCGGATATGGACCATAAATATTATTTATTTATTACATATACTTGTAGCATATAATTCAGGTATTTTCGATGTTGTGGTGACGTTTGTTCGCGCTCGGCAAACCTGCTGCGATAGGCTTGACCTCGACACACCGATTCGCTGAGTTCTTTGGCCGCAGTCAGGTATTTTGATTTGAATCAAAGCTCGATATCGCGGGTTATGGTGCGCTGTCTCAAACGGGGTCCGGGTCATGGCCCATGACTCGCCAGGCGGAGTGCGGAGAGCCAAATCGCAACGGTCCAAGACATTGAAGGAAGGTTACGGATCCGCGTTTCCGTCGATTCAGACAGGGTGGTGGCCGCCAGAGTCGAGTCAAACCGGAAGATGAATGCCAGCCGCATTCTGGAAGGCAGGCCAGTGGCGGAGGCGCTGCAGGCGTTGCCGCGCCTGTTCAGTATCTGCGGTGTCGCCCAGGCAAGTGCCGGCGTGGCCGCGTGCGAGGACGCACACGGTATTGCAGCGATTGCGGCGGAACGTGCACGACGCCGCATTCTGGTCACGGCCGAAACCGTCCAGGAGCATGCCAGGCGACTGTTGCTCGACTGGCCGAAACTGTTCCTGGACGCTCCGCCTAAGCTTGACGAACTCGCTGCTATCCACCGCTGCCTGACCGTCGTAGTGCGCGCACTCGGCGGACGGATCTGGCAAGGCGAGGCAGGCACGACGCCGCCGGTTTTAGACCTGTCAGTTGCCGGGGAACAGCTGCAGCAGCTCGATGCCGCACTGGCACACGCCTTCTTCGGCATGGCAGGTGCCGACTGGTTGCAGATTCGCGACGGCGAGGCGCTGAGACAATGGTATCGTAGGACAATGACGGTTGCTGCCCGTACCTTGAGAGCGGTTGAGGACGGTTTCCTGGCGACCCTTGGCCGTAGCAGTATCGGGACTCTGCCGCCGATCGCGGCTGGCGCTTTTTCCGCAATCCTGGATGCGGACGCTACCGACCGGTTCAGCGTCCGTCCCGAGTGGAACAGGAATGCTTGCGAGACCGGTTCGCTTGCGCGTCAGGGCGGGCACCGTCTGATCGTTGATCTGCAGCGGTGGCATGGGAACGGATTGATGACGCGGCTTACCGCGCGGCTGACAGAGCTTGCCTCTTTACCGCGCAGGATGCGGCGCTATCTGCGGGTGCTGCAGGGTGCCAGTAGCGCGCTTCCGTTCCGCAGCCGTGGTGGGGTGCCCGAAGCGCAATCCGGCATCGGGATCGTCGAAACGGCGCGTGGACGGCTGGTGCACAGGGTAAGGCTGTGCAATGGCATGGTTGAACGTTACCGAATTGTAGCGCCGACCGAGTGGAATTTTCATCCTGACGGGCCGCTGGTTCGCGGGATCCTTGGTTTGCCAGTCAGCAGCGTGCAGGATTTGCAGCGCTACGTGGCGATGCTGGTCGTCGCCCTCGATCCCTGTGTGGCGCACGAAGTGATCGTCGAACCGGCCCGTGCGGAGGAGCTATAGACATGTGCCTGGCCATACCTGCCCGAATAGTTCAGATTCTGGATGACGACAAGGCGCTGGTTGACGTAGGCGGCGTGCACAACGAAATCTCACTGGGGCTGGTGGATGACGTCGGCGTGGGAGATTACGTCATCGTCCACGTGGGCTATGCGATCGCGCGTCTTGACGCGGATGATGCGGATCGAACACTCGCGCTGTTCGCGCAGATGGTAAGCCAGCACGAGGAGCAATCCGGTGAAATACATTAGCGAGTTTCGTGATGGCCGTACCGCTGCAGCCATTGCCGCTGCCATCGTACGCGAAGCTCACTGCGGGCGTGACTACCATGTCATGGAGTTCTGCGGCGGCCACACCCACGCGATCTTCCGTTACGGTATCCAGGATCTGCTGCCTGCCAATATCCGGCTGGTGCATGGCCCCGGCTGCCCAGTGTGCGTGCTGCCGATAGGGCGGCTGGACAGCGCAATCGAGCTGGCGGATATCCCGAACGTCATGCTGTGCAGCTACGGCGACATGCTGCGGGTGCCGGGCTCACGCAAGCGCAGCCTGCTCAAGTCCAGGGCCCAGGGGCGAGACGTCCGCATGGTCTATTCCTGTGCCGAGGCGGTCCGGCTCGCGGTGGAGAATCCGGAAAAGCAGGTAGTGTTCTTCGCAATCGGTTTCGAGACCACTACGCCCCCCACTGCGGTAGTGATCAGGGAGGCGCAGCGTCTGGGGCTGAGCAATTTCAGCGTGTTTTGCAACCATGTGCTGACGCCCTCGGCGATCCAGAGCATCCTGAATTCGCCCGACGTGCGCGAACTCGGCGCTGTGCGCGTGGATGGCTTCATCGGCCCATCGCATGTGAGCACGATCATAGGCAGCCGCGCCTACGAATACTTTGCGCGCGAGTACCAGCGGCCGGTGGTGATATCGGGGTTCGAGCCACTGGACGTGCTGCAAGGGATACTCATGATCGTGCGTCAGCTGAACGAGCAACGCGCAGAGGTGGAAAACCAGTTCAGCCGCGGGGTGACGCGTACCGGCAATGTCAAGGCCCAGGCGCTGGTGGCAGAAGTATTCGAGTTGCGCCGCACGTTCGAGTGGCGTGGGCTCGGCGTGGTCCCGTATAGCGGGCTGCGGATCAAAAAGCAGTATGCGCAGTTCGATGCCGAGACGCGTTTTGCGGTCCAGCCGCGTCCGGTTGCCGAAAACAAGGCATGTGAATGCGGCGCCATACTGCGTGGTGTCAAGAAGCCGCATGATTGCAAGATTTTTGGTACTGTCTGCACCCCACGCAATCCGATTGGGTCGTGCATGGTTTCATCGGAAGGCGCCTGTGCGGCCTATTACAAGTTCCGGCGGCGCAATGATGCACCCGTGCTGCCGACGGACGCCAATGGATAGACCACTGCGTATTTTATTCCTGAGCCATAGCTTCAACAGTCTGAGTCAGCGGCTGTACGTCGAGTTGTCAGAGCGCGGCCACGAGGTTTCTGTCGAGTTCGACATCAACGACGCGGTCACGGCACAGGCGGCAAGCCTGTACCAACCCGATCTAGTCATCGCACCTTACCTGCGACGCGCCATTCCCGAGCAGGTATGGCGGCGCTATGTGTGCCTGGTGCTGCATCCGGGCATCAGGGGCGACCGCGGCCCGTCGGCCCTCGACTGGGCAATCATTAATGGCGAAGCCGAATGGGGCGTCACGGTACTCCAGGCGAACGCGCAGCTCGATGCTGGCGACATCTGGGCATCGGCGGACTTTCCGATGCGCGCGGCGCGCAAGAGCAGCCTGTATCGCAACGAAGTGACCGAAGCTGCCGTAACCGCGCTGCTCACAGCCGTGGACCGCTTTGCTTCCGGATCGTTCGGATCCGAGCCGCTGGACTACTGCGACCCGGCCGTGCGCGGCCGTGCGCGGCCACTCATGCGCCAGGCGCAGCGTTGCATAGACTGGCTGAATGACGACAGCGCAGCGATCCTGACGAAAATCAGGTCAGCCGATGGTGCGCCGGGTGTCGAGGACGAGATTTTCGGTCAACGGTATCTGCTGTTTGATGCCTGTGAAGAACAGACCCTGACTGGCCGCCCGGGTGAGATCATCGCACGGCGAGACGACGCAATCTGCCGGGCTACCAGCGACGGCGCGGTGTGGATCGGGCACTTGAAAAAGATCGATTCGGAGGAGAAGACGTTCAAGCTTCCGGCAGTCTGCGCTCTGGGTTCGAGGGCGCAAAATCTGCCGGAATCGCCGCTGCCGCTCGATGCGCCCGCAGATCTGCCGACGTATCGGGAGGTTTCCTATGTGGAGGAGGGGTGCGTCGGTTATCTGTATTTCGAATTCTACAACGGTGCGATGAGCAGCGAACAGTGTACGCGACTGCTGCACGCCTACCGCCATGCCTGTGCGCGACCGACGCGCGTCATCGTGCTCATGGGTGGACGGGATTTCTGGTCAAACGGCATCCATCTTAACCGCATCGAATCGGCGGAAAGCCCGGCCGACGAGTCCTGGCGAAACATCAACGCAATGAACGACCTGGCGCATGCGATCATCACCACCGGCACACACCTCACGATTTCCGCTGTACGTGGCAACACCGGTGCCGGCGGTGTGTTTCTGGCGTTGGCCGCGGATCGTGTGTACGTACGCACCGGCGTCATCCTGAACCCACACTACAAAGGCATGGGAAACCTTTATGGCTCAGAATACTGGACTTACCTGCTGCCGAAGCGCGTGGGCGGGCAGCGCGCCGTGACGATAACGGAAAACCGTCTGCCACTGGGGGCACGTGCGGCTAAGCGTCTCGGCCTCATCGACGATCATTTCGGGGCGACTGTGGCGCAGTTCCAGCAGCGCGTGCAATTGCTCGCGCACGAGCTTGCAGGCGATTCAGCGTTCGCGTCTGCGCTGGCGGAGAAGAACCGATGCCGTTTGCAGGATGAGACAAAGCGGCCACTCCAATTGTATAGAGAGGAAGAGCTCGAGCGCATGCGGATGAATTTTTACGGTTTCGATCCGAGCTATCATTTCGCCCGCTTCAACTTTGTGTATCGTGTGCCGCATTCCTGGACGCCGCTGCATCTCGCACGCCACCGCCGATTGGATTGGAAGTGGGAGTCGGCGAGACACTGATTTTTCACAGGGCGGAGGATTTCGCTTTGGCGCAGCCCGATCGTCCCGGTCGATACGGATCAACATCACGGGTTTGAGCCCGGATCCGGTTCGAACGAACATTGCCATCCTCGGTGTGCGACGACAGACCACTTGGGCTGGCCGGAGATGGCCTAGGAGCCGCTGCTTAAACGGGACTTTTAATTTTTAAATTTCCAATGAGCTGTGCGATTTTGCCTCCGCGAATGTCCGCAGTTGGGGTGCACTGAACTAGCGCCCTGGACTCCCCTTGTTACATCAGAGAATGATGTTCACACGACTGGAACTACTTCCTTTTCGCGCGCGGGCGGCGATAATCAGGCAGGTGTAGGGCGCCGTTGGTGCAAATCGCACCGCGGCCCGTCTCGCCGGGAGTCGTGCGCGTGGGCTACACTGTCGGCGATCAGCGCGGAAGCGCTTGCCCGGCGTCAGGTGAACAATGATCGGCTGCGGTGCGATCGGCCCGGTTGTTGCGAGTGACGACCGGCGTTATAAATTGCGAGTGGCAAGTTTCGGGGTCGTCCGGCACGGATCGGCCCGTCTGGGTGCAAGGCATGTATCAGAAGGTCAGGCTGCCGCGGTCGGTTTTGCGTTGGCTGGCGGCAGCCGCGCTGATCGCCATCAGCAGCGCGGCTGCCGCTCGTCAGCCACATTACTATCGCTTCGGTGTGCTGCCGCTGCAGAGTCCGACCATGCTGGCGGGGATGTTTCTGCCGCTGACTGATGCCCTGCAGCAGGCGCTGCACCGGCCGGTGCAGTTCGTGACCGCGCCCAATTTCGCGGCTTTCATGCGCCGCGTTCGGCGCCGTGAGTACGATATTATCTACCTGAATCCGCTCTTGTATACCCGTGCCCGTCGCTGGGGCTACCACGTCATCGTCAAGGTCGCGGGCGAGCCATTCGCCGGAATCCTGGTCGTGCGTCGCGACAGCCCGATCCGCGCGCTGGGCGGAGAAACCCTGCCGCCGGGTCTCCGTATCGGTTTCCCGGATCCCAATGCCTACGCTGCCACCATCATGACGCGCCAGTACATGGAGGCGCGTGGCATTCACGTGAACCGCGACCTGAAAGTGAAATATTTCGGGTCGCAGGACTCGGCGCTGATGGCGGTGTATTACGGAATGGTCAACATGGCCGGTACCTGGATGCCGTCGCTGCGCTCCATGCCGCAACGTGTACAGCAGGCGCTGCGGGTGATCGCACAAACGCCCCCTCAGCCGCAGATGCCGATCGCGGTCCGCGACGACATGCCAGCACGTGAAGCCGGCAGGATCAGGAACCTGTTGACCCATTTGACGATGACCAGCAGCGGGCGTGCAGTGCTCAGGCATCTTGGATTCAAACGCGGCTTCGTAGTTGCGCACAACAATGAGTATGATGGTGTGAAGCCATGAGTGTCATCGAAATCGTGCACAAGCACGCCTCCGCCGAGCCGCGGGCCCCGAGGCTGTCTTTTTTCCGCACGCTGCGCTTTCGGCTGGTGCTGTCGGTTGCGCTCGTGCACGCGGTGCTGATGGGGACGTTCGTCTGGTCGGCTGTGGACAAGCAGTCCGAGGCAATCCGTGCCGATCTCTACAGCCGGGCGCACTCCCTCATTACGCTTATGGCGGTGGCCAGCACTAACGCATTGCTGGCCGAGGACCTAGGTTCTCTGGCGGAAGTCACCGCGCGTGTGAAGCGCCAGCCCGATGTTACTGAAGGGGAGATAGTGGATGTGCGCGGCGACGTGCTGGCGAGTACCAACCTGCACCAGGTCGGCCATCGTCTGCTCGAACCGTTGGTTGGTGCGACAGCACAAGGCCGCAACAGGCTGCGTCTGCACGAACAGATCCGGGTGGCCGGACAGCGCATCGGCACAGTGCTGCTCGACATGTCGACGCGCCATCTTCAGGCCGAGCTGACCGCCACCCGTGACGAAGGCCTGTTGTTCATCCTGCTGGCTCTGGTGGTGGGCAGCATTGCTGCGTGGGTGCTTTCGCTTCTGATCACGCGCAACCTGTATACGCTTATGGCGGCGGTGCACAAGATCGGCGGCGGCAATTTGGGGGTGCGGGTTGACCTCCATGCGCGCGACGAGGTGGGGCTACTCGGTGGGGCGTTCAACGCCATGGTGGAGTCGCTGCAGCGGATTTCCGAGCAGGTGCGCAGTGAACACGAGAAGCGCACCGACGCCGAGCGTCTGGCCTGCGTAGGCGAGCTGTCAGCCAGCATAGCCCATGAGATCCGCAACCCGCTGTCTGCCGTGATCAACTCGGTGAAGCTGCTCGACCGTTCCAACCTCCCGGTCACCGATCGTGCCCAGGCGATTGCGATCCTTAATACCGAGTCGCTGCGCCTGCAACGCATTCTGAACGACTTCCTCGACTTCGCGCGAATACGCGAGTCACGCCTCGTGGAGGACGATGTATGTGCCCTGATCGAGGAGGTCGCGGGTCTGATCCGCCAGCATCCGCAGGCAGCCTCAGTGCGGGTCGAAGTCCAGTGCGATGCGAGCCGTTGCCGGACGCGCCACGACCCCGACCAATTGCGTCAGGTGATCTGGAATCTGATGCTGAATTCGGTGCAGGCCATGCCCGAGGGCGGTGAGTTGCACGTCAGGGCCACACCCGCAGGACGCGTAGTGAAGTTCAGTTTCACCGACAATGGCTGCGGTATACCGGACAGTCTGCTTGACAAAATTGTGCGACCATTCGTGACTGGGCGCAAGCACGGCACCGGTTTGGGGCTTTCTATCGCGCAGCGGATTCTGATGCAACACGGGACCTCGCTCTCGATCGTCAGTCACGTGAACGTGGGCACCGAAGTGAGTTTTGAGCTGGGGGCTGCCTAAACCCAATGGCCACGATTCTGATCGTCGATGACGAGCCCTCAATCCGCAAGACGCTGAGCATGCTGCTGCGCTCTGAGGGCCATGTGGCGCTCGAGGCGGACGGGCTGGAAGCCGCCGGTGTGGCGCTGCAGCGTAACCAGGTAGATCTCGTCGTGCTCGATCTGCGTCTGGGCGATGCCAGCGGCATGTCTCTGCTCGCTCAGCTTGGCGCCAGCGCGAATCCGGCGGAAAGCATCGTAATGACTGCCTATGCCTCGATCGAGACGGCCGTCGAGGCAATGCGGCTTGGCGCCTACGACTACCTGACAAAGCCGATCAATCCTGACGAACTGATGTTGCGCATCAACAAGGTGCTGGAAAAGAAATCCCTGCGCGATGAGGTGACGCGCCTGCGCGAGGAACTCTCGGGCCGCGATCATCTGTCCAAGGTTATCGCTGGCAGCCCGGCCATGTACGAAATTCTTGATCTGGTCGAGCGCATCCGCAATCAGGATATTCCAGTACTGGTTACCGGTGAAACCGGCACCGGCAAGGAAGTAGTCGCCCGTGCTATCCACACCACCAGTCGGCGCGCACGCGGGCCGTTCATTGCAGTCAACTGCTGCGCCCTGCCCGAGGAATTGCTTGACTCGGAACTGTTCGGCCACGTCAAGGGGGCGTTCACGGGAGCCACCGCCAACATGCGCGGGCTGTTCCAGCGGGCGCACGGCGGCACCCTGTTTCTGGACGAGATCGGTGACATCAGCCCGCGACTGCAAGCCAAGCTGTTGCGGGTACTGCAGGAGGGCGAAGTACGGCCAGTGGGCGGCGAATCGGAGGTCAAGGTGGATGTGCGCGTGATCGTTGCAACCAACCGCGATCTCGACGCCATGGTGGCGCAGGGCAGTTTCCGGAATGACCTCCTGTTCCGGCTCAACGTGCTGCCGATCGCTCTGCCGCCGCTGCGCGAGCGGCGCGAGGTCATTGCGCTGCTGGTCGAGTACTTCCTGGAGCGGTTGCGCAAGAGGCGCGGTCGCGATGACCTGTCGCTGACGCCAGCGGCGCGCCAGAAGCTGATTCAATACGACTGGCCCGGCAACGTGCGTCAGCTTGAGAACATCATCGAGCGCAGCTTCGCGCTCTGCGCCAAACCGGTCCTGGACATCGACGAAATCGCGTTCGGACCACTCCCGGCGGGCCCCGTGGCCAGGGAGGACGAAACTGGGTTGAGTCTTGCGGCGGTCGAGACGCGCCACATCCGCCGCGTGCTGGCGGCCCATGGTGGCAACCAGGTTGTGGCTGCTCGGGTCCTCGACATCAGCCGCTCGACGTTGCGGCGCAAGCTCGAGGAGCTGGGTTGAATCAGTACGCTACAGTCGTGTTGCAAAATCGGCCAGCAGCCTGTCGATTTATTTGTCGTGCGCTTTCATAACAAACTGTTTTTACGGGAAAAATATATTCCTACTAATCCGGATCCATTACTGGCATCAAAGTTGCTCTATGGCAACCTAGCGAGCGGGGCAAGCCCGTGACCCGCAAAGTTGGCCACTGCACCGGAGAGAGACTGCATGGATCTGTTCAAGAAGACCCTCGATCCGATTATCGCGCTTGCCATCATTGCGTTGCTTGACGTGTTCCTGTTTGTGATCGTCGGTGCCTGGACTGTGGGCGGCGGCGAGACCATGCTCGCTGGCTTGGCCGCAAAATACGTGCTCGGTGCGAAGACCCTGGAACGCATTCCGTTCTGGACTCTTGTGTTCACGCCGACATGGGCCTACTGGAAGATCTACATCAGCCTGGGCATGGGTTTTGGTTCATTCGTGGCAGCGGTACTCAGCAAAGAATTCTATTGGCGTGTTCCGCGCCATCTCTCGGAGTGGGTAATGATCACCATCGGCGGCCTGCTGATGGGCATAGGCATTCGACTTTCCTTCGTATGCAACGTAAGCACGTTTTTCGGTCTGACCCCCGAAATGAACCTCGGCGGGTATCTCGCTGTGAGCGGTATCGTGGCGGGGGCCTGGGTTGGCAGCTGGATCTACAAGAGGGTTCTGGAGGCGTGAGCACATGATTACGGTGACAGGCCAATGCGTCGCGGCGTTCATTTTCGGCTCTACGGTGGGCTTGCTGGTGCAACGCTCGCGCTGGTGCAACACGGCGGCGCTGCGTGACGCGATGCTGTTCAAGAGCTACCGCAACACCAAGGCGCTGCTGGTGGCGATGATGATACTCACGCTCGGTTTCACCGGCTTCATCAGTGTCGGCAACGGCAACCCCATGCGCTTCGATGTCGGACTCAATCAGTTCGTCGGCTTGTTTCTGTTTGGCATCGGCATGGTGCTGGCGGGTGCCTGCACAGTGTCTTCCTGGGTCAAGACCGGAGAGGGCAACATCGGGGCGCTATGGGCACTGTTGTTTTTGATCATAGGGTTGTTTGTATCCTCGTTGCTGTGGTCGTTCACATACTGGCCTCCGGCCGCGGCGACCATGACTGGGCAGCCTAACCTAGCTGGACTGCAATTCGGTTTTGCCGACGCCCTGACACTGCAACAGAAGACTGGAATCCCGGCGATCGTGTTCGGTCTGATCCAGTTCGCTGCGCTGCTTGCCCTGTACCGCCTGATCCTGCGCAAGGAACTGGTGATGCAGACCGCGCGCGGACAGCTTAATCCGCAGGTGGCCAGATCGGCGCCGGAAGTGAGCCCGGCCATGCCGGAACCGGCGATTGGCGTTGCAATGGCCGGCAGCGCAGGCGCAAGTGGCTCTTACCAAGAGGAGGTATGAAACATGGGTCTGTTCGGCAGTAGGAAGACCGAGGAACCGAGCGCGCAGGCGACTGGCAAAATCACGCTTGGTGGTGAGCTTTATACCGTGAGTCAGGTGGTGGATGTCTTGGGCGACTCCTGCCCGCGGCCGCAGCTCTTGACAAAAAAGGCGCTCAGCAAGGCGGCGTCGGGGGCGGTGATCGAGATCATGGTCGACAATCCGACTTCGATGGAAGCGATCCCGACCATGATGCTGGAACTCAACGGTTCGCATCTCGGCACGCTCAAGGTGGAGCGCTACTGGCGCGTGTTCGTGCGCAAGAACTAGGAGGCTACGATGCCCAGGGGTCAGATACAGATGATGATCATCGCGCTCGTGGCCATTACCGCCACCGTGGGTGCGTTCGTCTATCTGCTCGCGCGACCACCCGCGTACCTGCGTGCCACACGCGACTGGGTCCCGTACTTTACGCCGCCGGTGATCAACCCGGTGGATGGAAAGCCGCTCAACGTGAACACACTGGTGCGCGATTACAAGGGCGCCGCCGGCCCCGGTGCGGCCGCCGGGGTCGATTGACCTAGCCACAACATCAGGAGGCAATTATGGATCTGGACCTGCAAACCTGGCTGCAGATCATCATGTTCGTGGTCATGTTCTACATCCTGTACGTCGCGTTGACGAAGGATGTCTTCTGACGGAGGTAGCGATGAACGCAAGACAGATTTTGCTGTACTGCGTCGTCTGTCTGGTGGTGACGTTCGCCGTGCTGGCAGTGCTTTTCCGGTATGCCGCGGTGTCGCCGCAGATGCTGGCGCACGCCCAGACGGCGCAGCCCATGGCGACGTTTCCGGCAATCGATCTGGGCAGTACTTATGGCACGGTATCGATGACCGACCTGGTCGGCTACTATTTGCAGCACCCGCCCAAGGCGGCGCCGGCTGGCAGTGCTATCTCAGCGCCAACCCATATCGGAGGCTGCTGACCGCCATGTTGCGATGGCTCGCGTTTGCTCTGGCGATGTTGCTGGCCGGAAGCACCGCAGTAGCGGCGCCGCGCGCGCGCGACTTTTTCTATCTGGCCCGTCCCGGCGATCCGCGTGTTCGCAGTGCCGTAGTGGTCGATACTCGGCCGCTCGCAGCGTGCACCGCTCGCTCGCTGCCGGAAGCCCGCTGTCTGTCGCCGCGGGAGTTCCTGGGACCACACTGGCGGCTGGCAAGCTTCCGCGACATTGTCTGGGTGTTGGGTGCGGCCGGTCTTTCCGGCCGGGAGACTGTCCTGGTCGCGGGTGATGACGCGATGCGGCGCGATTTTGTGGCGGGTCTGCTGTACCTCGCGGGACAGGCCCGAGTGGCGGTGCTCACGGCGCCGCTCACTCCGCTGCTGGCTACCCGGCCTGGGGCGCCGGGCATACCGCGCGGGATGTTCCGCAATCCTGTGTACCAGGGTCAGCCGCGTGCACGACTGATCGTCCTGCGCGAGGAGCTGGAGCAGGCGCTGCGTGGGCCGCGTCCGCCTTACCTGCTCGACGGGCGCAGCCTGTCGGCTTATTGGGGCCGGCGCATCCGTGCTTTGCGCGGCGGGCACTTGCCCGGCGCACAACCGCTGCCGATGGCGGCGCTGCGGCTTGCCGTGACGCGGCACTACGCCGACCTGTCCGGCGTGCCCTCGGCCGTGGCCTACTCAAACAACGCCTACGATTCAATTGCCTATTTCACGCTGCTGCGTGCCGGCGCGGGCTTCGATGCCAGAGTCTATCCAGGCGGCTGGGAGGACTGGGCGAATCACACCGCTTTGCCGGTCGATGCCGAAACTTATTACGAGCGGCGACGCATGGTACCGCAGATACCCGCATCAACGAGGCCGGCGGTCGGCGCGATTTCGCCCGACAGCGGCAAAGCCATCATGCCGGTGCTTGCGGGTTTGGTACTCGCCATCGCCGGCTATTACCTTGGGAGGCGACGCGCATGACCGATCTGATGTTTCTCGTCTCACGGCCGGACGCAGGCGCGACGTTGGCTGCGCTGATGCGGGCCTGCCGGCGGCGAGGTACTAGCTGGGCATGTTTTTTCACCAACGAAGGTGTGCGAACCTTGACTGACCGCGAGGTGCTCGAGCTGCTGGCATGCGCGTCGAAGTCCGTGGCCTGCGAGCATTCATGGACACGCTATATGGGTAATGAAAGGTGCCCGGTGGACCTCGGCAGTCAGACGGGCAACAGTGCTCTGGCGGCGGAAGCGGTTAAGATCATCAGTCTGTAGGAGCTGGGAATGCAAAAGCGCAAATCCATTTTATTGTTGGCGCGCGCGGACCACGCGGAGGCCATGCGTGTCGCGGCCGGCCTGACCATCTTCGGGCACCAGGTGCGGCTGGTGTTTATGACCGCACCAGTGGCGGAGACACCGGAAAATGTGCGTCATGCGGAGTTGCTGGAGCTGTCGGATATCCAACCGGAGACGACGGTCTCTGGACAGGAGTTGCCGCACGTCGGTGCGGCGGCATTGTCCCTGGCCATGATCAAGTCCGATGCAGTCATCAGTCTGTAGGAGGAGGCATGAATATCACGGTGCTGAATACAGGTTTGTTTCCGGACAGGGAAACGATGGAAGGAGCGCTGTCCGAGCTTGAGGCATTTCACAGCGTTTGCCGTTGCGATGCGACGCGGACGCTGATGTCCGATGAACAGTGGAATCAGGTGCTGGACGCAATGTTGACGTCCGATGTGGTAGTTACTCTTTAAACGAGGAAAGGAGAAGTTATGATGAAAAGTCCATTATTGTGTGGAATCGCACTGTTGGCCACCGGGGCTGCCTATGCCTCGCCCTCGGTCCCGCCGTTGGTGGATGCCGGCTGGGTGGCGACGCACGCGTGCAAGTCAGGCGTGGTACTGCTCGACATCCGAAACCCGATAGGCGGGGGCGGAGATCTGACCTCATATCTGCGTGGCCATATCCCGTGTGCAGTGTACAGCAACTATGCGAGCGGCGGTTGGCGCATCGCCGTTAACGGCGCGCCTGGACTGGTACCGGCCGTGCCAGCACTGGAGAAGCTGATTGGTGGCCTGGGAATCGGCAATAAGGCACGCGTGGTCATCTATTCCGCCGGCACCAACGCGACCGACATGGGTGGTGCGGCGCGCGTGTTCTGGACCTTCAAGTACCTGGGCGACAACAACGTATCGATCCTGAATGGTGGCTACTCCGCCTATGTGGCCGGGAAGCATCCGGTCCAGGCGGGCTTCAACAAGCCCAATCCGGCGAATTTCGATGCGCATCCGCGTCCGGAGCTCCTCGCCAATGAACAGGACGTTCAACGTGCCGTTAAAAGTGGCATTGCGCTGGTGGATAACCGGCCGTCGGCCCAATACCTGGGGATCAACCGTACGAACGTGGTCGTGCGTGATGGCACCATTCCGGGTGCCCACAACTTGCCCGAGAACTGGATTACCAGCAACGACGGTGGCACATTCCGTTCGACCCAGAAGCTGCGGGCCCTGTATAAAGTTGCTGGTGTACCTACAAAAGGCAAGCAAATTACGTTCTGCAACACGGGTCACTGGGCCGCACTTGGCTGGTTCACGAGCTATGAGTTGCTCGGCAACAAACAGTCCCGGATGTACGCCGGCTCCATGTCGCAGTGGTCGCGCAATTCCGCGCTACCGGTCGTGCAGAAGGTACGCGACTGACGCCGTTGCTGAGTCGTTGCGGCTGTGCGGCCGCGGTGATCATGTTGTTCGCCGCGGCCGCTTTCTCTAATGCAGTCGCCGGAGAGCGAACCCAGCGTTTTGCAGTGGAACTCGCCGTCCTGGCCAACCAAAGTCACCGGCTTTTGGGTGCCGGGCTCGCGCCTGCGCAGCGCGAGCGGCTGCGAGCCAAGGTGGACAGCGCGCTCGCTGTGCTTCCGCTGTTGGCGCGTGACTGTTTCGAGGAGCAGCGGCGCCGGGATGACCCGCGGCTGCTGGCGCGGTTGCGTCGGCTGCAGGTCGTGTACAAGCACGGGCAGTTCGTGACGCTTGCGACCGATCTCGACCATCTCTCCCGCCGCTACCCCGTGGACATGCGCGGTCTGCTGCCTCTGCCGTCTGCCCCGCTCGCCGTGCGCGCCGGACGCGCACTGTACGAAAATCTGTGCATGGCCTGCCATGCCTTTTCTGACCCGAAATCGCCTGCTCCCGCGCCTGACCTGTTCGCTATGGCACGAATGCTCTCTCCGACGCAGCTTGTTGTGAGCCTGCTCAGCGGCGTGCGTGGTACGCCTTCGACAACGCTGGTGAACCCGCTTAGCAACCAGAACGTCATTGACCTGGCGGCCTATCTCAAGGACGGTATTCCTCCCAAGCCTTAAGCTGCAGGCCGACGTGCTGGTGTCGGCCTGCAACGTCCGACTCCTTTCGTACTCCTGTGATGTGTTCCTGCGCAAAACGAGGCAGGCGAGAAAGTGCGAGGACGGCGCGCAGACGGAGGGAAAATGCAACAGGAGGATTGAACCGGCGTCGATTCATTGCCGGAAAGATGGGACAGCCGTACCGTTATGCATGCCGGGGATGGCGGACACCCTTCCGGCCAGTGGTGAAAGACGCGCTATGCTGTCGGAACGGTATCTGTCACCCGAGAGACGGCAATCGAACCCTCATCTTTGTCGATTCGGATGTCAGCGCATCCAGGGGCCCCGCATGGGCTGGCACGACCACCTTCGCAAGTTGCCCCGAGTCGCCGAAATTCGACGACTGATTTTTCAGGGTGACAAGGTTCCCATGCCGTTCCCTTCAGGAAGAGGCGGAGCTTGCCTCCGGACGATCAACTGTTCATCGAGCACTTCCGACCGTGTGCGCCGAAAACGGCATGACTGCTCGTCATGATTGCGCGGCATTCGACAGCGCGATATTCACGGGTATATATTTAAAGGCTCTTCCGACATTCGTGTGGGTAGGCACCTGAACGATCAGGGGGCACAGCCCACGGGATAGAGATCCAGGGCTCCGCAGTGAAAGAGAATGGCAATGCGGTACTGGGAAGCTTCGGTAGCCCCGGGCATTCGCCTTGATGAGCTGGATCCGGCCATTGGTGCCTTCGGCCACGGCATTGGTGATGCGGTGTTTCGTGTAGGCCAGGAGTCCGGGAAGATGGCGCTTCAGGGTCTTGGCAGCAGTGATGATCGGAGCCAAACGCGAATGGGTTGCCCAGAAGTACCAGCGGTCGAAGAACTTTCTGGCCGAGCCGGTGTAATGGTAGTTCCAGAATTCGGAGAACGCCTCCTTGATGGTCCAGGCGTGCCCGACCTTGAGAGTGTCGACCTGCAGTGCAGCGAAGTGCTCACGCTGGCGCTCGGTGAAGTGCTTCGGGTTTTTGAGCCAGAGATACTTCGTTCTTGTGAGCGTCTCTTGCCCCTGAGCCCTGAGGTCGCGGTGTTCCTTGCGGCGCACGAGATCGACGGCTTTGTTGAGCTCCTTCGCACAATGGAACTTGTCGTGCACGATGGCCGCCTTCGGTGCGGCAGCGCGGGTAGCCTCCATGTAGTTTTCCCACATGTCCATCGTGACTGCCCGGATGCCTTCCCGCTGCGCCTCAGGGATCGTGGCCAAGAGCGTATCGGCAGCCTCGCGCGTGCGGTCGGGGACGACGTCGAGGACCCGTTTGCCGGCGATGTCGTGGAGCACCGAGACGTAGTCATGCCCCTTCCCGAAGCTCTTCTCATCGAGTCCGACATAGGTCAGGTGACCGAGCGAGCGGCGAGTGAGCCCGCGGGAGACGGCGCGCTCCATGAT
>DAHXOO010000120.1 GCA_027364845.1 Pseudomonadota bacterium
GGGGGCCAGATTCGATATATATTCGTAAAATTATCGAGCCTGACTCCTTTAATTTGCGGTGATTAGCCGGCCATCTTGCGGCAAGCCTCAGCGCAACGACGGCACGCCACGGCGGAGCGCTTACCGTGATCCATGTCATGCGCATCGCATTGTTTCGCACACCAGTCGCAGATGTCCGCGCACAGTTTGCAAGTCTGCTTGGCGAACGGACTGTTGCGGGCGATCGCATCGGCGCACAACCGGCAGATCGCCGCGCACTCGATGCAGCAGGCCGGACAGGCATTTTTGCTTTCCTTGCCGACCATGCCCGCGAAACAGCTGCCGCACTCGATCGCGCAATCGTTGCAGGCGGCGATGCAGTCCTTGGCGCTCTGGTCCAGATGATGACTCATGTTGTGTTCCATGTTGTGTTTCCTTTAGTTGAGATCGGGCGATAGTGGCGCGCCCGTAACGCCTACATTGCCAAGCAGCGGTCATTTCCCGCGCTGGGCAACATCTTTGCCGATCACTCCGCGAACTGGCCGTTTTCGAGGTTTGAAACATCGTATGGGAATACGATCTGCGGGTCCGGCCGGATCAGCCGCTCGTCTTTTTCGACGTAGTGAAGCCGGCCGGAAGATGAAGCACCACACTAATTTCCCTTAATCATCTTATGTTTGTCGTGGCGCCCGCTATCGCCCGGTCTTTCTTCCCAAGCCATTTCGCACACTGCCGAGGGTGTCGATGCACCGGCACGCCAGAGCCATCCCACGGGGAGAAAGCGATCCGTCCGGTTTGCGATTTCTTCCGCTGGACGGAAGGACACTTCCAATCCGGATTCCACCTGCGTGACTTCGTCGGGAAGCGGCCGGAATTGACCGGTTTGTTCGTCATGCATGTGCAGCATGAAGATGCCGAGTTTGTATTCGGATAGCACGCGAAGCATCTCCTGGACTTCTGGAAGATGGATCGCCTCCTGGGCAGTTCTCAACGCTTGTGGCAGACCACGGAGGCTTCCTTGTGAAACATTCGCTATCGTCATGATGCTCTCCTGCTTGGATGCTATTGACCATTTCGAAGTGGCCAGGTCAGGTGCCACGCGCATTTGTTTTCGAGGCTGCGCCGACCTCGTTAGAGCAACCGCGCAAGACGCGTGTCGTCCTAAGTGTTGTCCGGCGCCGCGTGGCCTTCATGGCCCTTGCCTGGGGCAGCCGCGGGCACGGCGGCGGGTGCGGATGTGGCCGGGGCGGGCTTCGGCGTGACGGCGACAGGTGCTGACGGCGCCGCGTTCGGCGCCCCTTTGTCTGGTTGTGCGGCGCCCGCGGTGGCAGGCGCGACCGGGACGGCCTTCGTCGCAGCAGCTGCGGGGGTTGCAGGCGGCGCGCCCGGTGCTATGTGGCCTTGGTTACCGTCGCCCGCCGAAGCGGTGGCGGGCGCGGCGGACTCATACCCGCGTTGGCGCACGGTCGACTTGATATCAGCGACGTCGAGTCGGGTTTCGTCGTAGCGCACTGTGGCGCTTCCTGCGGCGTAATTGACTGTAACGCTTTCGACGCCCGGCACCTCGCCAATCCGCCGTTCCACTTCCTCCACGCTCAATACCGACAGCATGTCGTGCATTTCAATAACGCCCGTTTTCATCGTGACTCCTTAGTCGTCTTCATCTTCATTCAGAGTAGCCGGATCCGGATCCATGACGTCATCTCACCGCAGTCTTTTGCTCCAGAATTTCCATGCGATTCCATAGAGTGCGCCGAGCACAAAACCAGCGGCGGTGAACAGCACGAATCCCGTCAGGTAAGCGAGGGGACTGCCGGAGATCGGCCACGGGCTGGCCGACGCAAGTGCAGCAAGCAGTCCGAAGGGCGGAATCAGAACGTCGAAAATGGCGCATAAGATATATGCCACACCCAGAGTCGTCGCCAGCGAAAACGCATGTACCTTCCAGATGTCAGTCATGATAAACCTCCCTAAAGATTATTGGTTCCATAGGCCGCGCGGTTACTTGCCGGGTTTCGTCGTAGCGCACTGTGGCGCTTCCCGCATCGTAATTGACTGTAACGCTTTCGACACCCGCAACATCGCCAATCCGCCTTTCCACTTCGTCCACGGTCAATACCGACAGCATGGCGTGCACTTCAATAACGCTCGTTTTCATCGCGCTTCCTTATCGGTCTTCATATCCACAATTTCTTGTTACATCTCCAATCACTTTGCAAGCTGGCCGTTTTCGAGGTTTGAGACATCGTATGCGAATACGATCTGCGGGTCCGGCCTGATCAGCCGCTTGTCCTTGCCGGTGTAGTGAAGCCGGCCGAGCAGATCCTTGATGATATTGAGCCGCGCGAGGTGCTTGTCGTTGGCACGCACCAGAGTCCACGGCGCCGTCGGGTTATGCGAGCGCGCCAGCATCTCGTTGCGGGCTAGACTGTATGCTTTCCAGTTCTTGATCGCCTGGTCGTCGACCGGACTGACTTTCCATTGCTTGAGCGGGTCCGTTTTCCGGTCCCTCAGGCGTCGCTTCTGCTCGGCTTTGCTAATGTCGAGATAGAATTTGAGGAGTTTCACGCCCGAGCGGACCAGCATGTTCTCGAAATTTGAAACCGAGCCCATGAACTCCTCATGTTCAGCCTCGGTGCAGAAGCCCATTACCCGCTCGACACCGGCACGGTTATACCAACTGCGATTGAAGATCACGAGTTCCTGGGCTGCGGGCAGAAAAGGAACATAACGCTGGAAGTACCACGATGTCCGGTCCCGGTCCGACGGCTTGCCAAGGGCGACGACGCGGGTTTCGCGCGGACTCAGGTGCTGGACAATGCGCTTGATCGTGCCGTCCTTGCCGGACGCATCGCGGCCCTCCAGGATGATCAGTATCTTGTCATCGCATTTGATGAAGTGCCGCTGCAACTTGACCAGCTCGACCTGGAGCTTGTGCAGGGTGTCCTTGTAAGCCGCTTTCGAAATCGAAGGCGCGTGGCCGTCCGATTCGGTTTCGTGAACTTTCTTGCTCATTGACCTGCCCACTTGCGATGCAGAAAATTGTAAATGGGCACATAGACGAGACCCGCGTATGCGCCGTAGAGGAAACTCTGAATCAACCCAACGAGAAAGCCCCGCCAACTGAGCCATTCGAATCCCGGCAATACTTGCTCGAGAAACGCATTCATGTGCACGCCCGACGGCGTCAACAGGGCATATACAACACAAAACACGAACGAAAACGCGGTCCAAATCGCCAATGACCAAGTCACGACCTTTATATTCAGCATATCGGTGCCCCTATCCAAACGCCAATATCCAACGGGTCAATGTTGATGACCCGGCCCTTGTTCCGGAGTGCGTTGCACACCGTCTTTGCTTGCGGGCTTGGGGTCATTATGACCACCGCCACAACCACCGCCGTGCCCCGCGTGACCGCCATGTCCGCCGTGGCCGAACATATGCATCGCGAACATCCCGGCGAAGAACAGCACCCAAACCCAGTTTTGTGAAAGCCATTCCATGTTGTGCTCCTCTGGTGAATTAAACTGTCGATTGGCGATGTCACTGATAGATGTTCGCCCCTCGCCGTTGCCGATGCGAGTTAGCCGCAGCAACCGCTCTTGCCTTTTGGTTTTTCCGCTGTGTTGGTCGTATCCACGCCATAGCCCGCGCCCTTCACGGCCGATTTCAATTTTTCGGGCGAGGTCAGTCGCTCATCGAATTTCACTGTGGCCTCGCCGGCCGAGAGCGACACGTTTACGTCACTGACCCCGGAGACCGCTTTCAGCGCGTGCGTAACATTGCTGATGCAGCCGCCGCAAGTCATTCCCGTTACTTTTACAATTTCAGTTTGCATGGTGATGTTCCTTTCCATAGGGTTGAATAAAAACTACACGGTAATGCGCCTTCAAGTTGCTACATCCAATGTGACAGCATGACAAGGTTGGTTGAGCTACAGCACTACCGGTTTGTCCGGCAATTCATCCTGAGCAGCCGCGGAAGCGGGAAAATACTTCATCAGATGCTGCGTCACCGCCTGGATGCCGGTGACCACGCCCCCTTCGTAGTTTGCCTGCTTAAAGGCAATTTCCATCTCGCGGCATATCTTTTCCCATTCCCGATGGCCCACCTTTGCGTGAATCCCGCGATCGGCAACAATCTCCACGGCCCGATCGGCGAGCAACAGATAAATCAGCAAGCCGTTGTTGTGCTCGGTATCCCACACCCGCAGTTGCGAAAATACGTCGAGCGCGCGTTCTCTCGCGGACTGTCCTTTGAAGAGCGGCGTGCTGTGCAACGCGCCTTCCACCGCGAAACGGATTTCTCCGACATGCGCGGTCTCGCTCGCTTTGATGGCTTGCTCAATAGCGTGCAAGGTTTTTCGGGGGAATGCCCGGTTGACCTGCCAATGGGTCAGCAGCAGATGCTTCGTTATGCGTGCAATGT
>DAHXOO010000121.1 GCA_027364845.1 Pseudomonadota bacterium
TACAAGTACCTACAGCTCTTCCAGACCTGTTTGATCCACCCACAATAGACCGAGGTGTAGTGTGACGACTCATCCAAGAATTTCTCCAGATCGAGGTCCACCACCCAACGGTAGCCTTCGGCGATGTGTTGCTGCGCCTTCGCCACCGCCTGATGTGCCGAGCGGGCGGGCCGAAACCCGTAGCTCGACTCGGAGAACGTCCGGTCCCATCTGCCCTGCAGAACCTGCATCACCGCCTGCTGGATAAACCGATCCAACACCGTCGGCACGGTGCCTTCATACTGCACCTCGCTCAGCAAGTGTTTGAACATCGGATTGTTTACGCATTTTCTTTGAACGACTTACGCGATCGCGTAGCTCCTGTAACTTGATTTCGTCGATCGTAATCCATACCGGCGAGCCATTGTTGATTCGGCGCGCTTCAATCATGCCACGCTTGGCCCAGTAGTACACAACGCCTGGCTGGACTCCCAGGCGCGCCGCGAGTTCCTGCACGGTCAGTTCCTGCGGTCGCTTGAGCGATGGCCCTGGGATCTTATATTTCCAGCGGATCCAAGAGATCGTGTGCAGGGTATGATGGCGCCCCGTCGCGCTTCTTTCACCGCAGCGATTGAGTTCGGCAACGATCTGGGGAACCGTCATTGTTTTGGCCAGGTCGCGAACGCGCGCAATGACTGGCTCCGGGTAACGGATCGCCTCGGCCCTGGGTCGCGGCAGCTCCACGGTGACGTCGCCGCAGGCACCGCCCTGCCAACGGATATGCAGGATCGCGTGCCTCGCACCGTGTTGCTTCTCGACCGTGATGTCCTTGATCAGCAAGCGTAGCATGCGCTTGCGATCACGGGCTTGCGTCGTCGATGCGTGCCACAGGCGTGGCAGATCCTGCGCGAGTGCCAATACTTTCGCCTTCTGCTCCGGCGTGGCCACCCGCGCTTTTTGCTGTTCAAAGTCAGCGTACTGTTTTTTGAGATCTTCGACACTCAGCAAAGCGTCGTTCCAGCGACGCTCAAGTGTCGATGCGACCAAGCGCTGTGACGGGTCGACTTCCTGGTAGCGTCGCTCCGCGAGGGCGGCCTCGTACTCGGCACGCTCGATGCGCATGTGCCACTGGCGAAACACCGACTGATCGCGCATCTCGAGTTCGTTCAGCGTCGCGAGCGCGAGCTCGAGGTCCGCAGGCTTCAGCGCCTGCAGCGCTTTGGCCGCGATAGCGGCATCGAGCAAATCACAACGCAAGCTCATGCAGTCGCGCGTCGCACGTGCGTCGCGTCGCTGTGCGGAGCACACATACACGGGATATAAACCGCCGTTGCCACGATATCGCACGGTCAGCGCGCGGCCACACGTGCCGCACAGCATCAGCCCCTGCAGCAGCGCAAGGCCTTCGCGCGCCGGACCATTCAAGATCGGCGCACCGGCGTTGGTACGGTTCTTCGCCAAGCGATCCTGGTTCGCGAGGAACGCCTCCCATGTGAGGTAGCCTTCGTGATGTGCGGCAAGGTTCACGCGCCACTCCGACATCGCGACTCGTTGCGTGTGCTTGCTGACCTCGCCCTGTGGCGAAATCTGCCGGCGAACCTGATATCGCCCGTACGTGTATGTGCCCGCATAACACGGGTTCCTGATCAGCCCACAGACCCGGCTGTGCGTAAGGGTACCCCACACCAGCTTGCCGCCCCAAGCGCCACCGTACGAGCGCTTCGGGAACCGCAGACCGCGCGTTGCAAAGCGTTTCACCACCGCATAAGCGCTGCCGGTCTCGAGAAAAACGTGGAACGCCAGCGTGATCGCCCCTTGTACCTCAGCGTCGGGATCCATGACGACGTGGTTCTCATCGTCGTAAGTAAATCCCACGGGCAGCGGATGGCGCAGCTCCCCCTTCTGCGCCTTGTTGAGTTTACCGCCGAGGAGGCGCCCGCGCAGAAAATGCAGCTCCGCTTGTGCCATCGTGCCCTTGAGTCCCAGCAGCAACCCGTCGTTGAAGTCCGCCGGGTCGTAGCAACCATCGGCGTCGATGACCAGGGTCTGCGTCAGCGCGCACAACTCGAGCAGGCGGTGCCAGTCGAGGTTCGAGCGCGCCAGGCGCGACACCTCCAGAGCAAATACCGCTCCCACTTGACCCATCGATACATCGGCTACCAGCGTCTTGAAGTCCTCCCGGCCCGCACTCTGGGCTCCCGATACGCCCAGATCCCGGTCCAATGTCCGGATCGTTGACGGCGTCCAACCCAGCGCCAATGCTTTGTCGCGCAGCGCATATTGACGCTCCGTACTCTCCTGGTGGTGACGCACTTGGGCCAGCGTCGACTGCCGCACGTACACGTAGGCCGGACGACTGCGGTGCTTGACTTCGATCGTTGCGCTCATCGGCTATCTCCTCGGTGGGGATGGAGCGCAGCTCGGCGACGAGCCATGTCTCGACCATGTTGGCGAGGAGCCGCGCAGCGGCGAAAGCGTCTATCGGTGTCGTGGGCGGTGGCGACGTTGCGCTCACCGCCGGCCCTCAAAGCGCCTCTCGGCGCCGCAAAAGCTCGCGGTTGATCGCGCAGACCTCCTCGAGCGCCGTGCGCACCGCGTGGAAGTTGGCGACCAGCGCGCGGGTGGCCTCCACGTTTTCCTGTGGCACGTAATCCATCTGCGGCCGCTCGCCGGGAAAGCTCACCGACAGGTAGTACTTCGGACCGTGGCCGGGACCCTCGGCGCACTTGCAGCCCGGCTTGCCGCAGCGCTTGTAACGCTCGATCAACGAGCCGCGCAGCACCGCATCCAACGGCGGAAGTTTGCGCAGCAACGATTCCCTGCGCTTGCGCAACGCGGACGATGATTTGCTTGATCGATCTAGCGGACCAGTCATATACATGGTCCGATAATAGCTGCAAATGTTTCATCGGTCAATCTCCGCCGGCGCCGGATGACGGAGATCGTCGACGAGCTTCGAAAGCTCGAGGAGAGACTCGACTGCCAGTTGCTGCGGCGGCTTGGCAGGGTCAGCCGTCGTTGCCACATCCCAATCAGTCCACTCACGCCGCACAGCGATGCTGCCGCGAGTCGATTCACGCAGGATGAGCGTCTCGGTCCCGCCGACACGCCGGGTTTTAAGGACGGGGAAACGTTGCCCTCTCAGGGGATGGAAGGGATGTCGAACCTCAGCCCATCCCAAAGAGTCGTTGGATACCGGGGTAGTTCGCTCTAACCGTGGGGATGCCGAGGTTGCGCCTCCCGCCGTCTGGCTTGGGGATTTGCACCCGCTTCACCGGTTGCGGCCTATAGGTTCCACCCAACAGCTGTTCCCGGATGGCTGGCCAGTGCTGCTTCAGGTAGACCGGTAATTCGTGAACAGTCATGCTGTCCACACCGGCGCTGCCTTTATTGGCCTTGATTCGTGCCAATGCCTGCTTGCAGTTTTCCCGCTCGCAGACTTCCTCCATCCACTGTTCGCCAATGGCCGGGCTTTCTGCTGCCTGCTCCGCCGTGGACGATTCGGTCCCTTCCGAGAAGGGCTTGCGGGCTTCACCCACAGTTCCTTCCGCGAAGGCCAGGTCGGGCTGGTTCTTCTGCCGCTTGTCGCCCATGAGTTGCACCGCTTACTCGCCGCTCCCATTACCCTCGCTTTGCGAGGACCGTTTGGGCCTTCACCGGAACCCCGGCTATTATGCCCGCTGCTGACTTCTGCCGCTCGGTCGGGACCGATCGCTCGATCCCCAGTCCGGCATCCCGGACCCACGGCAGACATCCCCGGTCAAGCTCGACCGCCTTCCGTACGCAACCGCCGAATCTACACCCAGTGCCCTTGATGGATAGGGGCTTCGCGGTCAGTGGCCCGCTCGCCCGGCACCGATGCCTCACATCCGGTTCTTGTACATCGGCTCGTACGTTTGCTCCGCGCTTCTTTCAGATCCCGCCTCACGGCGACACCCTTGCGCTTCGCTATCACTTCACCTCCATCAGGTTGTGAAGGGGACTTTCACCCCCGAGCTGTCGAGCATGCTCGGCACACCACTCTTTGTGCCTACGCATCCGCTGCGGCACGCCGCGGCCGCCCTGCGGTCGAGCGGTGCGCGCTTCCGGCGCGCACCAAACGCTCGCCCT
>DAHXOO010000122.1 GCA_027364845.1 Pseudomonadota bacterium
TGGCCGTCTTCAGGGCCTGCACGGCCTCCGTCCAGACCGCAGCCAAGTACCCGCTAAAGACCTTATTCCAGGTGGGCGCGACCAGAAGCGGCGCGTGCCCATTTTTGCGCAGCTCACTGTAGTTCGCAAAGGCGGTGATTCGGCGCTCTAGGAAATTGCCGGCCGCGTGCGGTAGTTCCCATGAATTTCTCGGTTCCTGCACATATGCTTCTAATTCGCTGACCCAATTGATCGAGCCGTGAAGCTTGAGGACCCGTAGGCGATCACCGGCCTCCTGTGCGGACATGACGTCTGATGGCGCCTTCCAGCCGATGAGGTGCGAGGCTCCGTACGTAAAAGGAAGACCGAGACCCGCCAGCGCCTCCTCGATCACGGTGTCGTAGTTAAACGTGATGATCGTGTCCCGCCGGTCCGGGCTGCCGGGATTGAAGTATCCACCCATTAATCCCAGGTAAAACTCATAGCGCGGACAGGAAAACCAGCGGTCTGCCACTCCGTTTCTGGAGGTCGACTGTTGGCGAACCGGCGGCCCCCAGTTACGTGGCGCAATCCAGTCGGGGGCCTCCTTGATTCCAAGATCGTAGGGTCGGTCTGCGGCAAGCGACAGTGCGATGCTACGCGTGTAATCGAGCGGCGCGGCGATCGCGATGGGCATCTTCTCCGCCAGATCTTCATCCCCGCTTGCAGAGGCGAGGCTGAAAAGCTCCTCCACATTATCGACATCAAGCGGCACGCGATAGGCCGCCCCGGCCGCCTCAAGACGGAACTGGAGCACACGGTCGATCGCTTCGACCTCGCGTTCCCGGCCGGCTTGCGGTCCCAGCCAGGCCGCCGCATCGCGCATCCGGTTCATAAAGTCCTTGATCAGCGGCAGCCCGGCGTCGGCCGAGAATCCGGCGCCCAGGATGTAGACGTTGTGGTCGTTGTGCGCCTTAATCGTTGGATTGCCGGTCGACATAGCTTTTACCATTTGTCATCTGAGTGAACCCGCAGAGGGCGCCTTGATGGGTTTTCCTGATAATTTGTTACCCATGCACAAGTGGAAGTATTCACAAGCCAGTCCTTGATACTTAACCTCATGCGGCTTCTCGTTTTCAACAATTCTCCGAATTGAAGGCCACGGGATAAAGGCGATGTGCTGAGTATCCTTGTCTTCGATCAATACACCACGGTCTAAGGTCCGTAACACCGTGGCCGGAATCACCGGTTGTGATGATCCGGACAAATAGATTGTTTGTTTTGGATTGGAATTCTCAAGGAGAGATCGCGCAGATAAGTAACCCGTTGCAAATACATACCACAGGATTATCGGCACCCACTCAATCAACACTCGTATGAAGGCTGAGCGTCTTTGGATTATTCGAGGATGGCTATTTAACCAATTCGCCACAACAATCCATGTCCCCGGGATTCCGACAGACCATGCGCCGACAAAGAATGAATCACCGAAGAACATATATGAGACGGTAATCAGTACACACATTGCCAATATAAAGATCCAAGGTCTGCGCCTGCGCGCTGCCGCCAGTGAAGGATTCGGACTGGACTTTACTATCTCCTCTTCCGTGAGGCCTTGCTCTACGCGTGCGGTAAGTAGCGCTCCAATGAAATAAAGGCCGCCGCCCGTGATAGTCGCGGGCATGGCCCATATCAATACACCCTGTGCATGATCTTCGATCGACATAGGGATCTGCGAAAATTTCAGGCCGCACGCCTTAAAGAAAGCCCAGTCCCATAGAAACGATAGCGCGAGGCTTAACGAGACGATCAGCGCGATTACCTTTGCAAACAGATCCACGATATGCCCGATCTGTTCTTTCTTTTCCATGAGTTCACCTGCCTAACCGATGATCAACTTCTTGTTGTGACGAGCGTGAACCGGCGGCTCGGGGTGATGCCCACCACAAGCCACTTATGCCACCGCCCATTCCCGCGACAGCAGCTCCGCCTGCTCCAGCACGGTCCGGGTCGCCTGCTCCTGCTTGTCCGGGGAGGTAGCCGTATTGGCGCAGGATGCGCTTGACGATCACCTGCAGGTTCGCACGGACGTTCTCGCGCACGGTCCAGTGAAGCCGATCATGACGTTTTTTCACAGTCTCCACCCCCTCGCGGGCGATGTACCCGCGTCGGTTCACCAAGCACTTTAACCGCGCTGTCATTCAGCAGTTCAGGTATCTCACCGGACTTTGAGCACCTGGCTTTAGATAGGACTCCACGCTTCCGCCCACATAGTGTTGCAGTTCCTTCGCAATCTCTCCCCGGAATCGCCATCGATTCTGTTGCGCCTGGTCTTTGCGTCGAGCTTTGGCTTGTCTCCAGCCATCGATGCGATAGACCTCCCGCACTACGCCTTTGTACACGGAAAAGGCGTACCGTGCCCTTTCCCTGTGCGGGCCAACCACCCAGTTGCCCCGCGTAATCTCGTACAGACGCTCGGGTGAGATGTTTCTCTCCCACAGTCGGTTTACGATAATGAGAAGTGCTGGCTCCCTGATTCGGATTGGCGCTGCACAATAACGTGCACAGATCTCCCGATCCGTCATCCTGCCGCGCTGCTCCATATCGTGGCCGCCCACCTTGTTCAGAAGCCTCCCCGGCGTAAGGATGTCGATCAGAGCCGATTCGACTTCGAACGCCTCCTTTTCGGTCATTCCGTGTCGGATGATCTCGTGTCTGACGGTTTTTCCCTGGCCAAGAATCCGCCGGATCGTAGCGAGCTTCTCGTCCTTCCTGCCACGCTTCATCGCGGCACGGGCATGCGTGAAGACACGATTTCCGGTACCCTTGCCCACGTAGAAGACCTTGCGCGTTACGGGATCTGCAAGCGTGTAGACGTAATAGCCGAGTTGCTCGCTCACGGATTGCGGAAAGCCTCGCTCCTTCATATCGCCGCTTCGTTTAATAGGGCCTCCTTCCGGAAATCTTGTTCCGAAATGGAAAAAGGACCACGGTAACGTGGGTTACCCGCTTCACGCTCTCAACCCGGCATCGACCGGAACGGCAGCCCGGTATGCTCCGGAATCGGGTGCCGGCATGGACGGGATCCGCACCGGCGGGTAGCCGTATCTGTGGAGAATGCGCTTACCCTGCGGGGTTTTGTGCCCAGTGATGGTCACTTTAAGCGAGCCCGAGAAACCCACGATTTCTACTCATCTCTGCGGATGATCTACCTTGCCGAAGGTAGGGTCCTGTGGCTTCGCTTGCGACGCAGGGGGCGTTACATCCGTCTCTACACGCGTTGACGCCCAAACCAGTGCGGCGACCCAGCCAAGAAACGTCCACCCAAGGAAAATGTTCAGCATCAGGATTGCGAGCCTGTTGTGGTGGTGCCGCAAGAATGCGACCAGAACGGGAACGAAGTATATGAGTGCCGCAAAGATCAGCATGCGCCCTATCGAGAATTCACCCATCGTTCCCCCTGTTTCCCGCATCAAAATGTAAGGCTTCCCGGTGACAGCGGCCCGCGCTGCATGGACGGCATCGGGTGCCCTGGTGCCGAGACCGACGAGTCGATCTGCGCGGAATCGGAGGCGCCACACGGAAGCGCCCGGCGCGCCCGATGCCCACCTAGACAATATTTATGGTACATCGCAAGACTACATGATCCGAAATTGCCGTTTTTGACCCGGCATACAGGAAATCTGATGTCTCCTGCAGCACATCGGCCCCATGGGTCCGGCAATACCGCGTGGCGAGAATGTGGTCGATCTCTGTCTTAAAGCCCCGAGGACTGAAATAGGTCGCTGGGCACTGGGGTTCGGCGCGCTGCCATCCCGACGCGAGCACACGGCGAAAATGCTCCCCGCCCTGGGACCGTCGGGCGGTCGTCGTGACGTTGAAGTCCCCGAGCATGATGGCAGGGGAATCCGCAAGCGAAGTGGCCGTGCGCTCGATCCATGCCCACGCATCGAAAAGACGCTGCCGACCGGTTGCGCCGACATAAGTCGGCACCCGCAGGCCCAGGACATTGAG
>DAHXOO010000123.1 GCA_027364845.1 Pseudomonadota bacterium
CTCTATGAATTTGTCTTGCAACGCGTTCGGCTGCCGGTCGCAATTTTCCCTCGCCGGTCCAGATGGCGCTGAGACGGCCGCATGAGCGAGTTCGTCACGACAATCATCGCCCTTTCACGGGCTCACCAGGACCTGGCCTTTCCAAGCCTCGGGGTCATGCACATCGCGGTCCTCCGGCGCGATGTTGTAATCGCCCAGCACGGCAAGTTGGGGGTAGCGGGCCAATTCGCGCTCAAGCCAGGCGGACAGGGCCGCGAGCCAGTCGAGCTTGTAGCGGTACTTGTCCGAGTCCACGCTCTGGCCGTTGGGCACATAGGCGCAGACCAGACGCAGGCCACCGACATCGGCGCTGATGACCCTGCGCTGCGGGTCGTCGAACCCGTCAATGCCGCACACGATATGCGCGGCTGGTTCGCGGCTGAGAATGGCCACCCCGTTGTAGGTTTTCTGACCTGAAAAGGCGGCCGAGTAGCCTGCGGCCCGGAGTTCGGCCTTGGGAAAACTGGCATCCTCCAGCTTGAGTTCCTGCAGGCACAGCGCATCCGGCCGGTGTTTACCCAGCCAGTCCAGAACCTGCGGCAAGCGCACCTTGAGCGAGTTGACGTTCCAGCTTGCGATCCGCATATGCGGCTTATCCCTTTGTATTGGCGGTATATTGGATTCGTTCACTGCGGCGTTCCCGGAGCTCGCGCAAACTGCTGCGGTCGCGCCAACTTAGCTGGCCGTGACGGAGTGGGGCCAGTTTATCCGGGCGACCGGATTGATGCCAGCCCAGCGGTTAATTCTCCGTCGCGGCGCTGGCCTGCGCCGGCGGCTGTGCTGCTCGGGAGATTCGTCTCGAGCGCTTGCCGAACCTTTCCCGCCCCCGGGTTTGATGCCGGTCAAACCCGCGCTGCTGCGGAACTGCTAACGTCATGGTTCCCGGAATTCTCGGGGGCATTTTGGCATGTAAACCGTCGAAGTCAGGGCATTTTCCCGGCGCGACAGCGAACGTCGATGCCTTGTGAATAAGGGCGGCAATGCGTTCGAAGACCCTCAAGTTCAAAGTTGTCCTTTATCTCGCGATCGCGCTGACACTGGCGATGCTGGTATTCATCACGCTCGTCCTGCGCCATCAGCGCGACGAACTGTTGCGGGAGGCGGTGAGTCACGTCGCCCAGATTTCCGACGTGATCAAAAACAGCACCCGCTTCGCCATGCTGACGAATCAACCCGCTTATGTGGACAGCATTATCCGTGATGTGGGCAATCAGGGGAGCATCGAAAAGGTCCGGATACTGAGCAAGGACGGCACCATCATTCACTCCACCTACCTGCCCGAGCTCGGGCTGAAAGTGGACCGCAAGGCCGAGGCCTGTATCATCTGCCATAGGAGCGATGTGCCACTGCAGCCGGTTGCGCAGAGCCAGCGCTCGCGGATTTTTACCACGCCGACGGGCCAGCGCATGCTCGGCAGCATGGACGTGTTTCGCAACGAACCCTCGTGCTACACCGCCAACTGCCATGTGCACAGCAAAGCCCAGTCGGTCCTCGGCGTCCTCGACATCGTCTACTCGCTGGACGACATCGACCGCAAGATGCGGACGAACGCGGTCACCATGGCGGTCCTGTCCCTTGGATTCATCATCGCTGCTGCGCTCAGCGTGGGCTTTTTCGTGCACCGCCTGGTTTATGTCCCGCTGCGCGATCTGGAGGCGGGCGCCAAGCGGCTGTCCTCGGGAAATCTGGAACAGATGATTCCGGTGCGCAGCGACGATGAACTCGGCCAGTTGGCGGCCTCTTTCAACGCCATGACCGTGGCGCTGCGAAATTCCGAGGCGCAGCTGCGGGAATGGGGCCACACACTGGAGCAGAAGGTGGAGAAGCGAACTCAGGAGCTGCGCATCGCCGAGGCGGAAACGGTGCGCAGCGAAAAACTGGCTTCGGTGGGCCTGCTTGCGTCCGGAATCGCGCATGAACTGAACAACCCGCTTACTGGCGTGCTCACCTTCACCACGCTGTTGCGCAAGAAAATGCCCGACGGCAGCCCGGACGCGGAAGACCTGGACCTGGTGATCCGGGAGACTAAACGCTGCGCGACGATCATCCGCCGGCTGCTCGATTTTGCGCGCGAGAAGACACCGGAAAAGAAATTCGCCGACCTCAACCGGGTGATCGAAGACACGGCGCGCATCATCGAGCGGCCTGCGTCTTTCCGCGATATCGAAATCGGGATGGATCTCGACCCGGAACTGCCCCAGGTCTGGATCGACGCCGACCTGATCAAACAGGTCATCATGAACATGCTGGTCAACGCCCAGCATGCGATCGAGCACGAGGGCAGCATTACGGTCCGCAGCCGCCGCTGCGCGCAGCCCAGAAGCGCAGAACCGGGCACGGCGCCGGTACCGATGGTGGAAATCTCGATCATCGATACCGGATGCGGAATCCCGGAGAAGAACCTAAAGCGGATTTTCGATCCGTTCTTCACTTCGAAAGAGGTGGGCAAGGGCACCGGCCTGGGGTTGTCGGTGAGCCACGGCATCGTCAGGGCCCACGGCGGAGCGATCGAAGTGGAAAGTACGGTGGGCAAGGGCTCGACCTTCCGCATTTATCTCCCGGTGGAATCCCCCGCGGGTGACGCGCAGAGCAGCAGGAGCAAGCAATGAAAGCCAGGATACTGGTGGTCGACGACGAAGACATCGTCATTCGCAGCTGCCTGCGCATTCTGGGCGACGACGGCGATTACGAAGTGGAGGCGGTCCAGGACGGGATGGAGGCCCTGCGGAAAATCGACGAGAGCCATTACGATGCGTTGATCCTCGACATCATGATGCCCAGAATGGACGGCCTGGAAGTTCTGCGCCGGGTGAAGGAGACGCATCCTGACATCGACGTCATCATGGTCACGGGACTGTCCCAGATCGAAACCGCCGTGCGCTCGATGAAACTGGGCGCCTTCGACTACCTGCCCAAGCCCTTCGACCCGGACGAACTCAAGCTGGTGGTGAAGCGCGCGCTGGAGCGGCGGCAACTGATGCAGGAGAACCTCGAACTCAGGAGCGAAGTCAGTTCCAAATACCGCTTCGAAAACATTATCGGCGCGAGCCCGCAGATGCAGAACGTCTACCGCCTCATTGCGAAATGCGCGCCCACCAACAGCACGGTGATGCTCACCGGGGAGAGCGGAACCGGCAAGGAACTGGTCGCACGCGCCATCCACTACAACAGTCTGCGCAAGGACAAGCCCTTCGTCGCAGTCGACTGCAACTCACTCAGCGAAAATCTGCTCGAAAGCGAGATGTTCGGCCACGTCAAGGGTTCATTCACCGGAGCAGTGGTCAACAAGAAGGGCATGTTCGAGGCCGCGGACAGCGGTACCCTGTTCCTCGACGAAATCGGCAACGTCTCGCTTTCCACCCAGGCCAAGCTGCTGCGCGTGGTCCAGGAGCACGAATTCAAGGCGGTCGGCGATACGCGGACCCAGAGCGCCAACTTCAGGCTGGTCACTGCCACCAACAAGGACCTGAAGGCGATGGTGGCCGAGGGCACATTCCGTGAGGACCTTTTCTACCGCATCAATATTTTTCCGATCACCATACCGCCGCTGCGGGAACGCCGCGACGACATTGCGCCGCTGGCCTTCCATTTCCTCAGGGTATTCAACGAGGAACTGGGGAAAAAAGTGGTCGAGTTTTCCGAAGGGGCGATGAGCGCGCTGGTGCACTACGACTGGCCGGGGAACGTGCGCGAGCTCGAGAATACGATTCACCGTGCGGTGATCCTCGCCACCGACAAGGTCGTGCGCCAGGCTCACCTGGCCAACATCATCGATATGCTGCCGCGGCTCGATCTGGACGTGCCCAGGACCAGCGACGAACTCAAGCGCATAAAAAAGGTCGCGCGCGAGAAATCGGTGGAGAACATCGAGAGGCTGTTCGTACTCGAGGCGCTCAAGCGCAACGCCTGGAA
>DAHXOO010000124.1 GCA_027364845.1 Pseudomonadota bacterium
ATACAGGCCTTGTCCGCCGCCGCGATCAGACTCGTCAATTCCGCCTGGGAGTAGTGCGTCGTGATGCGCCCGCTCTTGTGCCCAAGTAGATCCTGACGATCCTCGAAGCTCACGCCCGCGGCCCGTAGGCGCCGACCGAAGGTATGTTTCCTATGCCGAGCTCGGCATAGCAGGCACTATCCCGAGCGCCAGACTATGCCGAGTTGCCGCCGGGTTAGCGAGAACCGCGGCTTTTTCTGTGCCCATAGACCACGTTGGTGAGTCGTGGGACTCGGCATAGTCAGTGACGCATTTATAGGGCCGTCAGGAAGCTCATGAGCCGATCGTCTGCTCGATAACGACCAAGCTTGCTGTGTGTCGGTGTTGTCTTTGCCAATGCCTCCTGTTTCATCGCCAGATTGGCGTCGAGATAGATCTGGGTGGTCTCGATCGACTCATGACCTAACCACAGCGCGATGACTGATCGATCGACACCTGCTTGCAGCAACTCCATGGCTGCCGTGTGCCTGAGAACGTGGGGAGACACCACTTTTTGTTGCAGAGACGGGCAACGTTGGCGCGCGGTAGCCAGATGTTTGGCCAGCAGATATTGAACTCCGTCGGTGCTCAGGCGAGTTCCGCGCGCACTGGTGAAAACCAGATCGGTCGCGCGCCGGGTCGGTTCGGCGAGCCAAGCGACGAGTATCCGCGCCAGTTGTCGAGTCAGCGGTGTGCAACGCTCCTTTCGCCCTTTGCCTTGGCAACGCACGTGCGCGCCAGTCCCCAGTGCCAGGTCTTCCCGGCGTAAGGCAGTAATCTCCGATACGCGCAGACCCGTTTGAACGGCGAGTAACAACAGCGCGCGATCACGCCGACCGGCCCAACTGCTGAGATCAGGGACGTCGAGCAACGCAGCGATCTCCGGACGGGTGAGAAAACCCACGAGCTTCTTCTCGTGACGTTTATTGGGGATCGCGAGGACACGCTGGATCAGCGCCGCCTGCGCGGGCTCCTCATAGGCTGCAAAGCGAAAGAAGGAACGGATGGCGGTCAAACGCAGGTTGCGACTGCGAGCCGTGATGCCGCGCGTGCTTTCCAAATCGTCGAGGAACGCGCCTATCAATGGCGCTTGCAGATCGGTAAGCAATAATATCGAGGGCGCTTTACGCAGCTGTCGCTGGGCAAAGCGCAGCAGCAGACGAAAGGTGTCGCGGTAGGATGCAATGGTGTGCGCGCTCGCTCGTCGTTGCGCCATCAGGCGTTGAGTAAAGAAGCGTTCGAGGAGTATCGGAAAGTCGTGGATGTCCTTCATGGCCAGTTCTCCCAGCGCTTCTCCAGACGGCGCTTGGCCAAGCCCATCAACTGCGGATGGGCACTCAAATACCAGTAGGTATCGCTGATGTGGGCATGTCCCAAGTAGGTCGAAAGGACCGGCAGTCGTCGTTCGCTGTCCTGGCCGGATCGATACCATCGCATCAATGTCCTGACTGCGAATCGATGGCGAAAATCGTGCAAGCGCGGCCCGTGTCGATCCTTGGGGCCTCTCAAGCCGATCTGGCGCGAGAGACGATAGAAAGTGCGCCGCACGTTCGAACTCTCCAAGGTTTTTCCTCGATCGTTCACCAGAAAACGCGGCGCATGACTTGTGCCCAAATACCGATCTCGGCGTCGCGCGTAATGTGTGATCACCCGGATCGTCGAAACATGCAGCGGTACGAGGCGACTCTTACCGAACTTGGCGCCTCGGATAGTCAACACGCCGTGTTCCAGATCCACGTCCTGTAGCTCCAGGGAAATCGCTTCGCTGATACGCAGTCCCGTCACCGCCAACAGTCCAAACAAACAGTGGTAGGTTGCGCCCCGTAGACTCGCGCGAGGTGGCAGAGCTGCGGCAGCGACCAGCAGTTGCTGGACCTCTTGGTCGCTATACAAATATGGGCGAGCGCGCCCGGGCCGGAAGGGGAGCAAACTCGCGGGCGGGATCTCGGTGCGCGGATCGGTCGCGCGGCGATGTCGCGCGAAGCCGCGTACAAATCGCAGGCGTGCTGCCCACAGCGCGGGCTGGCATTCGCGTGGTAGCATCGCCCACCGCGCCGCGAGCTCATTGGTAATATGCGGGGCGTGCTCGCGTGCGAGAAAGGCAGCGAAATCGAGCAAAGCCGGGCCGGCCAAGCGCAGCTTAAATCCCAAACCCCGGCGCAATGCCAAATAATCCTCAACGGCCGCTCTGAGGGACTTCATCGCACACCCCCCGGCCACGCGACCGCCAGCGTGCGCAGCGCGCTCAGATCCACCTTGGCGTAGATCAGGGTCGTGTCCGGGTGCCGATGCCGTAGCACCTGCCCGATCTCACCGAGCGAAGCACCATGGCGCAGCATTTGCGTGGCGAGTGTATGACGAAACAGATGAGCGCCTTTGCGTGCCGAGTGCACGCCTGCACGGGCGAGGGCGCGCTCCACGATGCAGCAGATCGCACTCGAGTTCGCGAATCCGTCTCGCGGAGCGCGACCGCGAATAAAGACGCGCCGAGTCGTGCACTGTGGCCGCCCGTGTTGAATATATCTGGCCATGGCGTCACCAACCTCTGCGATGAGGGGGACTTGGGCCGAGCGATTACCCTTACAGTGCAATGTCAGTTGGCCCGCTCGCCAATCGATATCATCGAGCGTGAGGCTGACCACTTCGCCGGCGCGCAGGCCGAGTCGCGACAGCAACAGTAGGATGGCATAGTCGCGCATGCCGCAGGCGCTGCGCCGTTCGCAATGCTTGAGAACTTGCTGGACCGCTCCGTGCGGAAGAAACTTGGGCACCTCCGTCAGCGCCCATCGAGGTACGCACGGCACACACGCCGCCAGCTCCGCGCCGATGTCGCCGCGAAGGTGCATGTGGCGCAGGAATGAACGCAACGCGGTGAGCATCAGCTTTGTACGGCCGGGGCAGAAATCATGGGCGTGACGTTGCACGAATTCGATAATGTCCGTCGCCCGTAGTCGCGGTAGCCGAATCGGACCTGTACCAAAGCGCTCCTTCAGTAGCTGACTGACGAACGGTACGTAGTTCAAGAGCGTCGCCGGCGCCAACCCACGCTCTACGCTCAGATATCGCGCGAAGTCCTCTTCGGCGCGTTGGCGCGGGCTCAACGCTACCGGTGCGACGTCTCGACAGACGCCTTGTTCGCGCAATACCGCGGTCAATCGACGCAGCGCCGCACGATGCCCTCGACGGAGAGGCACACCCGGTCGTTGCTCTCGACAGTGCATATCGATGACCGCCGCCGTGAGCGCGTCGAGGCTCAGCTTCCTGGCGTGCAGCCACCGACTCAGTTCCGTGACGTGCAAAACCTGCGTCCGGACTGACTCGGGCGAAAACTGCTGTTCGCGCAGCCGCTGGACGAACAGATCGATGTAGCAATTAAGCGGCCCCTCGTGCGCCTTCCGCACAGCCGCTGGATCTGAGGGTTTGCAGGTCGTCATGTCTTCTCCCCAATCAAGTGGTAGGAGAAGACACTCAACTATGCCGAGTCCGGCTCAGGCAAATGCTACGAAAATAGAGCTGATATGGATAGGACTCGGCATAGTCTGGCGCTCGGGATAGTGGCGACTATGCCGAGCTCGGCATAGGAAACATACCTGGGCTTCGTGGGCGGTACAAAGCGGCGTCACCCTGCAGCAGCTGATGCTGCTCGGCGGTTGGCGAAGCTTCTCGATGGTGCTCCGGTACGCCCACTTGGCACCCGATCATTTGGCCGTGGCGGCCGGCAAAATCCGGCTAAAACGTCGCACAAAAACCGGCACACAAAAAACGCCCGCCAGAAAAAAACACAAAAAACCCTAGTATTATGGTGGTGAGAGAGGGACTCGAACCCTCGACCTCGGCATTATG
>DAHXOO010000125.1 GCA_027364845.1 Pseudomonadota bacterium
CCTAAAATGCCCCCCATATGCCCCAGATGTCAATGAATTCTTCAGCACTACACCGGACACTGCGTAGGCGTAAAACGCTTTATTTACGCCATATTTCTGACACTACTGGATGTTTCTGGACTTCCTTGGAAGAGAAAATGGAGGCTGGGGTCGGAATCGAACCGGCGTCCACGGCTTTGCAGGCCGCTGCATAACCACTCTGCCACCCAGCCGGGAACACCTCGAAAAACAGGGAACGCACCCCTCTCCCTGTTGCAAATATGGAGCGGGAAACGAGATTCGAACTCGCGACCCCAACCTTGGCAAGGTTGTGCTCTACCACTGAGCTATTCCCGCAACGCAACCGCCGCCCGCTTTCCCGAAAATCCCGAGCCGGCGGCAAGGGTGGGTATTGTAAACACGGTCGCCGCCCTGTCAAGCCGGCCGGCCCATCCAGGCCCAGCCATCCGCGCCGGTCAACGCCCTCCGGAAGCACGGGTTAGGCTTGGCCATGCTGCCTTAAGATAGACCGCCATCGACCACAGGGTAAGGGCTGCGGCCAGATACAGTAGTATCTCGCCGACGATGAATATCGGTGCCCCCCACAGGGGTTTGCGATATATCATGAAGGGAATCGCCACCATCTGCCCGATCGTCTTGAGCTTGCCGACGACGGACACCGCAACCCGTGCGCGCCGGCCCAGCTCGGCCATCCATTCGCGCAGGGCGGATACCGTTATCTCCCTGCCGATGATGATGATAACCACGATCGTGAACAATCGAACGTCGATCACCCGCGCCTGGACGCGCGGGTCCGATGCCAGCAGTACCAGCGCGCTGGCGACCATCAGCTTGTCTGCAACCGGGTCGAGAAACGCGCCGAATGCGGACGTCTGATTGAGACGCCGGGCAAGGTAGCCATCCAGCCAATCAGTAAGCGCCGCTAGCACGAAAAGTACGGTCGCCAGAGGCGGTGCCCAAGAATAAGGCAGATAGTAGGCCAGGATGAAAACCGGGACCAGCATAATCCGCAATAGAGTCAGCAGGTTCGGGGTATTCCAGTGCACCGCGAATGTCCTGGGCTAATAAGAAAAGGATGCCATTGATTGTCTTTCCAGTCTGATCGGCGCGCGAAGGCGATTCCGGATCCCAGTGCTCAGCAGATCTTTCCGGCCGGCGTGGGAACCAGTGACACTTTGTCGCGTCTACGATACACGCCTCTCACGGCTCGACATCATGAAACATTTCATAAATGCGCCGCGCCAGCCCCGGACTGATCCCAGGCACCCGAACCAAGTCTTCGATCCCGGCACGCGCAACCTCCTGCAATCCACCGAGGTTCTTAAGAAGCGCCTGCCGGCGCTTGTCGCCTATGCCGGGGATGCTTTCCAGCGTGGAGGTGTTGCGCGCCCGGCCGCGCCGTTGCCGGTGACCGGTGATCGCGAAACGGTGAGCCTCGTCACGGATCTGCTGGATCAGATGCAGCGCTGGCGAATGCGCAGGCAGTATAGTCGCGCTGCGCTGGCCGGACAAGAAAAGCTGCTCGCGGCCAGGCTTACGCTCCGGTCCCTTCGCAACCGCGACCAGCCGTATGCTAGCCGTCGAGAGCTCGCGCATGACGCCCTGCGCCGCGCCAAGCTGCCCCTTGCCACCATCGATCAGCAACAGATCCGGCAGACGGCTGCCATCCTCCCCTTCCTGCTCCAGTGCCCGCCGGTAGCGGCGCGTAAGCGCCTGCGCGATCGCTGCATAGTCGTCGCCGGCTGCGACATTCTCGATATTAAAGCGACGATAATCGGATTTTAGCGGCCCGTCCGGCGTGAATACTACGCAGCTGGCGACCGTCGCCTCGCCAAGCGTGTGACTGATATCGAAGCATTCGATGCGCTCGGGCAATGCGTCCAGCGCCAGCGCCTCCTGCAGCGCCTCGAAGCGTCTACGCAGGCTCAACTGATCACTCAAGAACCGTCGCAGGGCATCGCGTGCATTAAGCTCGGCGAGCCGCACCCAGCGCCGGTGCAGCCCACGCGCATTCGAGATGAGTTGGATGCGGCGGCCCGCTTCCTGCGCGAAAGCGGCTTCCAGCAGGTCCCGGTCGGCAACCGCATGGTTCAGATAGACGGCGGTCGGAGCCGGCTTCCCGAGATAATACTGTGGCAGGAACGCGGACAGGATCGTCGCCACGTCCGTTTCTTCGCTAATCTTCAGCAGGAAGTTCTTGTTTCCGAGATTGCGCCCGCTGCGAATGAAGGTCACCACGACACAGGCTGCGCCCTGGTCCGTCACCGCCGCCAGAACGTCAGCGTCTCCGCCTTCACCACTCACCGACTGGCGTTCCTGGACTCGGTGCAGCGCGGCAACCCGGTCCCGATAACGTGCCGCCGTTTCGTATTCCCGGCGTGCCGACGCCTCCTCCATGCGTCCGACCATCTCTTCAATCAACGCCTGGCTCTGACCTTCAAGAAACAGTACCGCATGACGCACGTCCTCGGCATAGGTGGCAGCGTCGATATAGCCGACGCAGGGAGCGGAACAGCGTTTGATCTGGTACTGCAGGCATGGCCGTGAGCGATTGCGAAAGAAACTGTCCTCGCACTGCCGCACCGGGAACACCTTCTGCAGGAGATTCAGGCTTTCGCGCACGCTGAAGGCGGAGGGAAATGGACCGAAGTAACGTCCCTTCTCGCGTTTCGCTCCGCGATGGAACGCTAGCCGCGGGAAAGGATGGTCGGAAAGGAAGATATAGGGGTAACTCTTGTCGTCGCGCAAGACAATGTTGTAGCGCGGCCGCAGAGACTTGATCAGGTTGTTCTCGAGCAGCAGCGCCTCACTCTCGGTGTGAGTGACCGTAACCTCCATGTTATGCACTTGTCGCATCATTATCCGCGTGCGCGCCGCCAGGCCACTTGCCCGAAAATAGCTAGAGACACGCTGACGCAGATTGCGTGCCTTTCCGACGTAAAGTACCTCTCCGTGCGTACCCAGCATGCGGTACACCCCGGGCGCCGCCGAGAGGGTTTTCACGTAGGATTTGGCGTCGAAAGGGATCACTGTTTATCTGAACATTCGACGCTGCTTGTGGTGGACCTGGTACCCAGCAACTCAACCGCCCGCTGCACCACGCTTTCGAACATGCCAGTCGTCAGCCGCCGCGTCTGCGTGTTGTACCGGCTGCAATGGTAGGAATCGAGCAGTCTGCGGCCGTCGGGCAGATCATACTGCGCCCCGTGGGAAAATGGATAAGCGCTCAGCCGCAATCCCAAGGCCCGGATAACCGCCGTATGAGCAACGGTCCCCAGTGCCAACATCACCGCCGTGTGCGGCAGTTCCGCCAATTCACACTCAAGATACGGGTTGCAGGTCCGCACCTCTTCCGGTGTCGGTTTGTTAGCCGGCGGCAGGCATTTGACGGCGTTGCTGATGCGGCAATCGCGCAGTGCCAGTCCATCCTCAGCGGACACCGACTCAGGGCTGCTGGCCAGACCGAATTTATGGAGCGTGCGGTAAAGCAGCAAGCCGGCGTAATCCCCGGTAAACGGCCGGCCAGTGCGGTTTGCACCGTGCATCCCGGGAGCAAGCCCAATGATCAGCAGGCGCGCCGCAGGGTCACCGAATGCCGGGACCGGATGTGCATAATATCCAGGATATTCAGCTCGGACCGCCTGCAGATGACGTGCAAGGCGCGGGCACAGGGTGCAACGCGTCGAAAACCGGATCAACTTCTCCTCCTGCACCACGTTAAATCCCTGCCATTTTCCTGGAACGTCCAGGCTCGGACAACCCAATGTACAGCCGGCAGGATGACCCACCGCGCCAAGACTACCTTGCCATGGATGTAGATGGAAAGAAATCAGGTAAACTATATTA
>DAHXOO010000126.1 GCA_027364845.1 Pseudomonadota bacterium
TCTGCTGCTACAGAAAATCAACGTTTTTCATCGGTCACAAGGTGGCGGCAAGCGTCGCAAGTGACTGTTATGGTTAAGATTTCAATGTGACTGTTCGGCCTTTTAACCAGTTGGTCGACAGTTCGAATCTGTCACGGCCCACCAATAACTTCAGGCAGTTACCGCATCATCAGCAGAGTGCTGGTCAGGTGACTTCGCCAATTTTTTGCCAGCAACCACCCGAAGTCGCGGGAGATTGTCGGCAAACTTAGCTAAGTGGCTGGCACCGAGATGGGCGTATCGTATGACCATCTCCAGCGTCTTCCATCTGCCGAGCTGCTGCAGGACAGCAACGGTGTTCCGGACTGGATGTGCCAGGAAGCCCATGTGTGACGCCTATTCCGATATCGGAATAGGCGTCACACGTTTGTGGTCAATCGCATGCTTGCGTGGTACCGAGAAGGGATCGACGCGGGGCCGCGACTGCAATATCTAGTGACTTATCTCGGACACAAGAGCCTGCACTCAACACTCACCTACCTCACGGTCACCCAGGAGTTACTGCAGCACGCCTGCGAACGCAACCCGCCGCGGGCGGTGCCGACGTGCTGCATCTCGAAGGCGGTGCATCATGAACGGGACAGCGGATCTGCCGCGGCTGCTAAGGGCGTTTTTTTTACGAGTGGGCGACCCAACAGCGCAACCTTTCACCGCACACCATCCGTTCCTATCGCGATACGTGGCGACCGTTCCTTCGCTTTGCCGCCGAGCAATGCCACCGGCCGGTGACCAAGCTCTGTCTTGAGGATTTGACCGATAAAATCGTGCCCGACTTCCTTGAGGACGGTGAACGCGTTCGTCGCGGTTCGATTGGTACGCGTAACTGTCGCCTGGCGGCCCTGCGGGCGTTCTTCGCGTTCCTCGCCGCGCGCGATCCGTCAGCGCTCGCGCAATGCAGCGCCGTCTTGCACATCCCCGCCAAGCGCGCTGCTCGCCCTGCGTTGTGCTATCTCGATGCCAACGAAGTCGAGGCATCCTCACTCAACCTGATCGCCGCACGCTTGCCGGTCAGCGCGACCATGCGCTGTTATCGTTCCTGTACAACACCGGCGCGCGGATTCAAGAAGCACTCGATGTGTGCCCAAACGCCATTCGATTTGCCGCACCGGCAACGGTACGCCTCGTTGGCAAAGGTCGCAAAGAGCGCATTTGTCCCTTGTGGTCCGAGACCATTCAGCTTTTGCGAACACTCTTGAGTCGTCAACCACGCCCCGATGACGAGCCACTGTTTGTCAACCGCCTTGGTCAGCCGCTCGGTGCTTCCGGCGTGCGATTCAAGCTGGCGCAGTACGTGAGGTCCGCGACGCAAACGACACCATCTTTGGCAAAGAAAGACATCTCGCCGCATACATTTCGTCATGCCGCGGCAGTTGCCTTGGTGGCCGCTGGCGTTGATATCGCCGTCATTCGCAGCTGGCTTGGACACGCGAGCATTGATACCACGGCGCACTACGCCCAAGCCAATCTCGCCACCAAACGCACCGCCCTGGCACAAGTTGCGCCGCCGACAAAGGGCGTACGTGAACCGCGTTGGCGGAGGGATGAGGACGTTCTGAGCTGGCTTGATTCTCTATAAACCATGCCAAGTAATGTGCAGGAGAGCCATCGGGAATAGCGCCATCGCAGCCAAATCCGGAATCTCCTGCGCATTACTCGGTACTGCTGATTACTCGATCGGCTGGTGCACCAGGCCTAGCGGCCTGCGCTGAAAGGGGATTCCATGCGAAAACATAAACATCCGCTGGAGATGGATAACATCTAAATAAACTACCGCGTCGCTGCGTGGCAGTATTGCCCGGAATCTGTGGCAGCATTGAGACCGGAATGGGTGGCAGGAATGACCGGAATGCGCATACAGGCTCAACGTGGCCCAATATTCAGTGACATTTACCCGCTAATTGGCCCAGATTTCATTGGCATTCAACAACCCTTGTTGAATGGTGTAATGCAAAGGGGTCATCCATGCGCCAAACAGCGCCAGATTGGCTGTAAATGGGCGTCTTAATGGGCGCGCCTCGAAATTGGGTGTAAATGGGTGTAGTATTGGGTCATGCTACGAACCGACACCATCCAGATTACCCCGGAGATCCTGAGCCTCATCGCTAGGATCGACGAGTTCAAAGGTGCCTGGCGCGCCTTGGGTACGCTTGCGCCAGACCGCCTGTCGGCCCTGCGGCGCGTGGCCACCATCGAGAGCATCGGGTCCTCCACACGCATCGAGGGCAGCAAGCTGTCCGACCGGGAGGTGAAGCAACTGCTGTCGAACCTGGAAATCAAGTCCTTTGCCACCCGCGACGAACAGGAGGTGGCCGGCTACGCCGAACTGATGGACCTGGTGTTTTCGTCCTGGCAGGATATCCCGTTAACCGAGAACCACATAAAGCAGTTGCACCAGATCCTGTTGCGCTACAGCGAAAAGGACACTTGGCATCGCGGCAACTACAAGACCAACCCGAACAGCGTCGCCGCCTTCGACGAAACTGGCGCGCAGATCGGCATCGTGTTTCAGACGGCCACGCCGTTCGACACACCCCGCCTGATGACTGAACTCGTGACCTGGGTGAATCAGGAGCGCGAGACGGCGCACTTGCATCCGCTGCTGATCATCGCCCTATGCGTCGTCGTATTTCTGGAGATTCACCCATTTCAGGACGGTAACGGGCGACTATCCCGCGTGCTGACCACGCTGCTACTCCTGCAGTCCGGCTACGCCTATGTACCCTACAGCTCGCTGGAAAGCGTGGTCGAGCAAAGCAAGGAGGCCTACTACCTGGCGCTGCGCCAGACCCAAGGCACAATCCGCACGGAGACGCCAAACTGGCAACCGTGGTTGATGTTTTTCCTGCGCTCGCTGGCTGAGCAGGTGCGGCGACTGGAGAATAAGGTCACGCGCGAGAAAATCGTGCTGGCGGCCATGCCGGAACTGCAGCTGCAGATTGTGGAGTTCGCCCGCGAGCACGGCCGCATCACCATTGGCGAGGCCATCAAACTGACCGGGGCCAGTCGCAACACACTCAAGCAGCATTTCCGGGCACTGGTCGAACGCCGCACCCTGAGTCAGCACGGCAGCGGCCGTGGGGTCTGGTACGACCTGCGCTGAGAGACTGAGGGACGCGGGTTCGATTGCGTAAACGGGAATCAAACTGATGACATCAAGAAGGCGTGTGCAGCGCCAAATTGAAAGAGAAAACTTGTAAGGTTATTGGCAGTAACATTATGAATCCGCAGTATTCCGCACCAACGCGCACGCTTCCGCAATCGCAATATAGACGCGGTTTGAACCTGGTGGCGATTCCACCACCAATTAATCAATAACCTGTGCATGGCGAAATCCTAGTCAGGCCGGTAGCGATGTGATTTGCAATCCACCAGAGACACGTGACTGTCCGGTGTGAACGGAGCCGCCGCAGCGGGCATGTAAACTAGAACCGAGATCTCCTTGGTCGACCGACCGATGGGTGAGGAGGGTAGGGTAGGGACTGGTTGGCACGCTCGGCGGCCGCATCGATCCAGGCGTGGATTGCCTTGATCGGCCAGAGGCACCGGCGTCCAAGCCGGATCGGCTGGGGCAGATCGCGCTGTGCAACCAGCTGGTTCGCAAACCTCTTGCTGATGTCGACGCCCGAAACCATGGACTGCGCAATATATATTTAGAGTGTGCGCGCCCATTTATCCCTCCCTTGATTGCAGAAAGAGTTTCCTTGACAGCTGACTATTGGCGCTCCATAATTAAGTTAGGTAGCTGACTAGTATTGTAA
>DAHXOO010000127.1 GCA_027364845.1 Pseudomonadota bacterium
GACAACGGGTCGGAGTACATCAACCACACGGTGGCGAGGCTCCTGGAAAAACT
This sequence comes from Pseudomonadota bacterium, assembly GCA_027364845.1. Classification (GTDB taxonomy): domain Bacteria; phylum Pseudomonadota; class Gammaproteobacteria; order Acidiferrobacterales; family UBA6901; genus JAJYCY01. The sequence continues at coordinate 54 of DAHXOO010000127.1, forward strand.
ACGGGTGGACTTCACCAAATCCCGGCCCCGCCACAGCAATGACAATGGGTTGGCCGAAACCAAGAACGGGGCGATCGTACGCAAACACCTGGGCTACAGCCATATCCCGCAGCACTTTGCCGCCCAGGTCAACGTCTTCTGCCGGGGTTATCTCAACCCCTATGTCAACTTCCACCGGCCCTGTTTCTTCGCCGAATCCATTACCGACAAGCAAGGCAAGACCCGGAAGCAATACCGGCTGAAGGACATGATGATACCCTATGAGAAGCTGAAATCACTGGGAAACGCCGAAGCCTTCCTCAAGTCCGGCGTGACCTTCGAACAACTTGACCAAACCGCCGCGGCCATGAGTGATAACGAGGCGGCTGAACAACTTAACCGGGCACGAAAGAAGCTCTTCCAGTCCATTAACCGTCGGTCCAGACAGGCAGCCTGATGAAGGTTCCTGCCCCCTTGGATCTATGTTCAGATATCCTTTGTTCAGACTCATACCTGAATTGGAATTGACTGAGGTCCGTGATGGGAAAGAGCCTGGAACGTCGGTTTGAGGAGTACGGGGAAGTGATCAGCGCGGCGCTGGCGCACGCGGATCGGCGCATGCCGGCGCGGTGGTATTTGCGTGGCCTGATGCTTCCGGGAGGCCGCAAGAGCGTCGAGCCGATGGCCGCTCGTGTTCAGCCCCAGAACGTGCGCTCGGCGCATCAGTCGATGCATCACCTGGTGGCGGACGCGGACTGGAGCGACCAGAGACTGCTCGCGGCGGTGACGGCGCAGGTGCTGCCGAGTCTGTTGAAAAAGGATCTGCCGTGTCACTGGATCATCGATGACACGGGATTTGCGAAGAAGGGCACGCACTCGGTGGACGTGGGACGGCAAACCTGCGGGCGACTGGGTAAGACGGATAACTGCCAGGTGGCAGTGAGCTTGTCGATTGCCAACGGGCAGGGCAGCCTGCCCGTCGCCTATCAACTGTATTTGCCCCAGGACTGGGCGAGCGACAAAGCGCGACGCAAACGCGCCGGCGTACCCACCGAGATCCCATTCCGAACCCAAGGGGCGATCGCGCTCGAACAGATTCAACAAGCCCTGGCTGCGGGCTTGCCGCCCGGGGTGGTGCTGGCCGATGCAGCCTATGGGACCGAAGCCGACTGGCGCGATCAGCTGAGTGAGTGGGGTTTGACGTACGCCGTGGGCGTACGGGAGAACACGACCGTCTGGACCGGATCCTCGCAGCCCGCGCGGATGCTGCCGCAGAGACCGGGACACGGCCGGCCTCGAACGCGCCGGGTGGTCAACGCGCGCCATCCGCCGCTGTCCGTGTGGGAGGTGGCGCAGCGGGTACCCGCCCGCAGCTTCCGCACGGTCACGTGGCGGGAGGGGACGAACTCGCCATTGCGCTCGCGCTTCTGTGCGCTGCGTGTACGGGCCGCGCACGATTCTCGCGCTCGCCAGGAGCAATGGCTGCTCATCGAGTGGCCCAGAAGCGAGCCCAAACCCGTGCACTACTGGTTGTGCACTCTGCCCGCGGCCACTCCAATGAAGGGCCTGGTGACTACCGTCATGGGCCGCTGGCGCATCGAGCGGGATTATCAGGAGCTGAAATCCGAGCTCGGCTTGCACCACTATGAAGGACGCAATTGGCGTGGATTCCATCATCACGGTAGCCTGTGCATCGCCGCCTACGGCTTTCTGATGCGCGAGCGGTTGCGCAGTAAAAACTCCGCTCGACTCAAAACACCTGCCCTACCCAGAGGCTTCCTCCCGCGCGGGGCTCGCACCGATGCAGCGACACGTTCCCCGTTCGATCGCGACCATGGCCTTCAGTCTCGGCCGCCTGATCGCCCGAAGTCTGCCACAGTGTCCTTGCTGCGGCACGAACGTGCTTCGGCGTCAACGTTATTAACACAGTAGAATTAATCATCCGGGCAGTAGCGAAAGGGCTTATGGACATGGTAATGAATTTTCACAGAAGATCTGGTGCATAAAATATGGATCTGGCACGCCTTGCTTATGACCGCAGTCCGATCACCATTCAGAACCTTCTGATAACTTTTTATGGCTGGAAACTGAAACGACTCCGTTACGGTCATGATTTTTCTATTCACGCTGCCTTTCTTGAACGTTCCCAATACTTCTCAAAAGAGGCGATTCGTGAATACCAAGAGTGTCGCCTTCGAGAGCTTTTGAATCACTGTCAGAACCATGTCCCGCACTATCGACGACTAATGCAAATGCATGGGATCACGGCCGAAACTGTATCGATCGATAATATCAGAAAATACTTCCCTGTCATCACCAAAGCTGACTTGCGTAACTCGACTCGTGAATTCCTGTCAACAGCCTTTCACCGTCGTGGCCGAATCAAAATCAACACCAGCGGGACGACGGGATCGCCACTGATCATCACGACGACTCGGTCTGCCGTTCAGCACAACTACGCGTTCTTTGCGCGCTTCCTGAGATGGGCTGGAGTCAGTGTCAACCAGCCGAGCGCGACCTTCTGCGGTCGCGTCATCATTCCATCGCGCCAGACGAGACCGCCGTTTTGGCGGCGGAATTACGCACTGAACAACACCCTGTTTTCCTCATATCACATCGCCGAAGACACCATCACAGCCTATATCCAGGAACTTGAAAGATCGAATCCACGCTTTATTGATTCCTACCCCTCGGCCATCTTTACCGTTGCCCATTACGTCAATCGAAATGCCATCCAACATGGGATCCGTCCCAAAGCCATAATCACCTCGTCGGAAACGCTGCTGTCACATCAGCGCATTGAGATCGAGAAGGCGTTTCAATGTCCGGTTTTCGATCAATACGGAAGTGCCGAAATGATCGCCTTTATCGGTCAGTGCGAACATGGCACGTACCACGCGAATCCGGAGTATGGACTGCTGGAGGTTCTCGACAACCAGGGTAGGCCCGTCGCAAAGGGAGTTGTCGGTCAGTTGGTTTTTACAGGTTTTCTAAATTTTGCAATGCCGCTGATCCGTTATCGGATTGGAGACAGCGCAATACTGGCGAACTACGCCTGCAAATGCGGCCGAAACTTTCCAGTGATAGAATCCCTGGCCGGGCGTACGGATGATCTTATTGTGACACCTGATGGGCGTTATGTCGGCCGGCTTGACCCGATATTCAAAGGATTGAAACATATCAAGGAATCTCAAATCATCCAGGAACGCCCGGACTTGATCGTGATTCGTCTTGTACGCGAAACAGGTTATACAGAGGAAACGGGTCGCGAGTTGGTAGAGGCGCTGAAGGGGCGCGTAGGCGATATCGCGATTACAATCGAGTATTGCGATGCCATACCACGTACAGCGACTGGAAAATTCCTTTCGGTCGTTTCCAAAGTCCCTTCTCGGCTTGACCGGCACGAGAGCGAGTCCAGAACTTGATTGAAGTAAGTCCGGCTGGACCCATACAGGGACCATCGTCCACCTCAGCGTCGGACGTAATCCCATTGCCAGCCGCACCTTGAGTGGGGCGATGCCGGAGCGGGTAGGCGTTTCAACAACGCTGTGCGCCTGCAGTACAATGTCGGCGCAAGATATGGCGGCAGCTGGGTGGACCGCATTCAGTTTTCTGCCCCCTGCATGAAGGCGGCAAAGCAAAGGACAGTTTCATGCGATCAAGTCACGAC
>DAHXOO010000128.1 GCA_027364845.1 Pseudomonadota bacterium
GCCGAAGGCTCTGATCTGGCGGTCAACCGAGCAGGCCTGTCGGCCCTTGGGCCAACCTATAATCAGCAGGGAAGGGGGTTCGACGAAGATAAAAGGGAAGGATGCGTAGCTCCGACAAGGGTGATGCTCGCCGGCACTCGTACGCGGCGCCAGAGACCGGTTTTGGTCCTAACCGGACTTCGCGGATTCGGTCGTCAATTTTGGGAGTTTTCCGGGCATCCGGCAGAGCAACCGTTTGATTTTTCAGCGGCGGTTTTGAGGGTTTGAGCGAAAGCGCTTGTAGTGAAGACCTTGCTTGTTGCGCCGGGTGCGCATGTGCGGATAATTCGTGGGCGTTATGTTCCTACGCGCCACAATCCGCAAGAAAGATGGTAAAGAGCATCGCTACTTTAGCGTAGTGGAGAACCGTCGCGTCGGCGGCAATCGCGTGGTTCAGCGTCATGTGCTGTACCTGGGTGAGATCAACTCATCGCAGGAGCTGGCGTGGCGCAAGTCGATTGAGGTTCTGGAGGAAGGCTCGAGCCAGCCGCGCTCGCTGTCCCTGTTTGCCGAGGACCGTTGCGACCAGATACTGCCCGAAGAGTCGGTGGTCCGGCTGCGCTTGTCGGAGCTATCGCTGTGCCGGCCGCGGCAGTGGGGAGCGTGTTGGCTGGCGCTGCGCCTGTGGCAAGAACTGGAGCTTGGCGAATTCTGGGGTGCTCGACTGCAGCCCAGCCGCAAGGGTACGGCGTGGAACCAGGTGCTCTTTGTGCTGGTGGCCTATCGGCTAATCGAGCCGGGCAGCGAGTGGCGGCTGCATCGCGATTGGTTCGGGCGTACGGCCTTGGCGGATCTGTTGGGTGCTGATGCGGCGCTGGCCGATCCCCATGTGCTGTACGGATGTCATGACCGTCTGTTGGCACACAAGGAAGCCTTGTTCAGTCATCTGGTCGGTCGCTGGCGAGACCTGTTCAACGTGAGCTACGAGGTGCTGCTCTACGACTTGACCAGCACCTACTTCGAGTCGGACCCGCCGTTTGACGAGGACGACAAGCGGCGCTACGGCTACAGCCGCGATCACCGTCCGGACTGCGTGCAGATCATCATCGCGCTGATCGTGACACCGGAGGGCTTGCCACTGGCCTACGAAGTACTACCGGGCAACACAGCCGACAGCACAACCTTGCGGACGTTTCTGGCGAAGATCGAACGCCAATACGGCAAGGCGCAGCGTGTGTGGTGCATGGATCGAGGCATACCGACCGAAGCGGTGCTCGAAGAGATGCGTCAGAGCGATCCGCCGGTCCAGTATCTGGTGGGCACGCCCAAGGGACGTTTGAATCGGTTCGAGCAGGCATTGGCGGGCCAGAGCTGGCAGGTTGCGCGCCCCGGTGTCCAGGTGAAGCTGCTACCCGAGGAGGGCGAGCAGGTGAAGCTGCTACCCGAGGAGGGCGAGCTCTACGTATTCGCCGAGAGTGCCGACCGGATTGCCAAGGAGCGCTCGATGCGGCGCCGACAGCTGAAGTGGCTGTGGGCGCGACTGGCCAAACTGCGCATGATGAAACTCGGCCGTGATGCGTTGCTCATCAAACTGGGCAATGCCCAAAGCAAGGCCCCGGCGGGCTGGCGATTGATCGATATCCAGGTCGGCGCACAGGATGCCACGCTCAGCTATCAACTTAACCGTGACAGGCTGCGCAAGGTGCGTCGGCGCGAAGGCCGCTATCTGTTGCGTACCAATCTCACTGAGACCGATCCGGCCAAGCTGTGGAACTACTATCTGCAACTGGTTCAGGTCGAAGAGGCGTTTCGCACATTGAAGAGTGATCTGGCGATCCGGCCGATCTTCCATCGCAACGAAGCGCGCATCGAAGCGCACGTGTTCGTCGCATTCCTCGCCTATTGCCTGTATGTCACGCTCGGTCGTCGGTTGAAGTCGCTGGCGCCCGGACTGACCGCGCGCAGCGCGCTCGAGAAATTCGCCGCCGTGCAAATGGTCGATGTCCATGTTCCGACCACCGATGGACGCCACCTGCAGCTGACGCGCTACACCCAACCTGAGCCCGAAATGAAGCTGCTGCTCGAGCGCTTGCAGCTCACCTTGCCGGCCCAGCCACCGCCTAAAATCACCGCCCGCCAACTGACCGCTGCACAGACCGTGTAGTGCAGACCTATTGACCGTGCTCGCTGAAAACTCAACTACTTAGCCGTTGCCAACCCCTCGAATCCGCGAAGTCCGGCTAAGGTTCGATACGCAGTTGCAGCGTCAGCGCCAAGGTTCTCGAGGGCCGAAGCAATGGGTATACCGCTGAGGACGCAGTCCAGTCCTTGACGCGTTCGTGGGCTGATATTAGGATCAAGTCAACACCCTGATTAGTCAGGCGCGCCCGCTGGGCGCGGAACAAAAGCAGCGCTCAAACTCACCCGCCAGGGATTTTCCCTGACGGGGATCTCCGGCGAACTTTTCCGGAGAAAAAATACATGAATCATGTCATGAAAATCCTGTTCGACACTCAAGGCTACGTGAAGACCCTCAAGGCGGGCGGCGTGCCTGAGAATCAGGCGAATGCCATGGCCGACGGGTTGGTCGTGGCTTTTAATCAGGGGGTGGCAACCCACGAAGACATCATCGAACTCAACGTCAGGATCGACGGCGTGGATACCAAAATCGACGGCGTCCGGACGGACCTGACGGCCAAAATCGACGGTGTTGAAACGCGGATGAATGCCAAAATCGATAGCGTCCGGACGGACCTGACGGCCAAAATCGACATGCTGTCCACGAAAACCCGCATGCAGTTCTATCTTCTGGCAGCGCTGATCGCGCTTACGAGCCATCTTGGGTTCCACCTGCTCAAGGTGATGGATTTGCTGCGCTAAACACTGAACGCAGGGCTTGCGCAATTCCTTAACCTCCCGCGCAGCGACTGCTGCCGGGGGGTTACGCAGGTACAACCGAGGCATTGGACCGCTCAGGCGCACCCAGACAAGGACGTGACCGATGTGCGATGATAACGCATCCCCCAGACACCCTCATCGGCGACATCCCTCGGCGTGTCCGCGCCTTGCGCATCCGGCGCGGCTGGAGCCAGGAGGTCCTGGCGGAGCTTGCCGGATTGCACCGCAACTATATCGGCCACGTGGAGTGGGCGGAGATCAACTTGAGCGTGGCACATCTGACCCGAATGGCCGAATCGCGCCGGCGTTCGGGTTTCGCTCCGGGACGCTGATCGACGGGTAACCCGACATGCCGGCGCCGCGGGCCGGGGAATCATCATCACTTGATCCAGGTCAATGAAAAACCAGGATTCGGGCTGGGATCATTCGCGGCGAAAGGGAAACAAGAATAAACAAAATCGCCAAAGGAGAATACCTGTGACTTTCCATCTCAAGTCCCCGCGTCGGGGCTCCGTCGCGGTTCGCGCCGCTTTTCCCGTACTCTTCGCTGTGCTGGTGGCCGGATGTGGTGGCGGAGGTAGCGCTAGCAGTTCCACTTCCAGCACCCCAACATCGAGCGCTCCTACCACCGAAACCGCGATCACCCAGCAGAACAGTCCCCAGGCCGCAGGCGCGGGCTATCAGTCCGTGAGCAGCGCCGAGGG
>DAHXOO010000129.1 GCA_027364845.1 Pseudomonadota bacterium
AAGCCGGATATGAGGAAATCACCATGCGCGAAGTACTGCAAAGTGCCGGGGATTTCAAACCGCAGGTGTTGCAGCGCGGCCGCGTATTCGAACTCTGACCGCCCTACCCCCGCACCCTTGTGCGACAAGGTTTTGCGCTTTGTCGCATTCCCTCCATACGCCGCCCGGCTGCAACCCGCGTCAATGCTGGACGAACACTCTGGCCCGTTTATTGCGAATGATTCACTCGTCATTCACAAGAAGGAGTCATCCCCATGAGCACCTCGTTCGAAAATATCTTCGCCAGCCTCTCCGATGGCAGCGTCGTCCCTTACCTTGGCCCCGGCGCACTGAACGGCGTGATCGACCCGGCCACGGGCAAAGCCATCCCCGCAGACAGCGACAGCCTGATCATTGCCATGAACAACGGCCAGCCGATGGCCCCCAAGTTGATGTTCGAGTTTCCGCGCGCCGCGATGAATGTGGAACTGAAACGCGGCCGCTCGGCAGTCAATAAATTCCTTGATGCGACTTATCGCGATACGCAATGGAGCACTTCCGCATTGCATGCCTGGCTGGCGCAGCAGAAGCTGCCCTACCTCATCGATGCCAACCGCGACACGCAATTGCAGAAACAATATGCCTCCACACCGCACACGCTGATCGTCGGCATCGCGCGCATGTCCGGCAAGGAATACCGCTTCCGGCTGTTCAAATACGACGGCACAGCTTATTCCGCCATCGAGCAGGAAGCGGTGGATACCAGCCTCCCCATTCTGTTCAAGCCGCTCGGAACGCCGCTGCCGGAATCGAACTACATCGCATCGGATGCCGATTTCGTCGATTACATCACCGAACTGATGGGCGGTTTCGCCATTCCGTCGTTCGTCAAACGCCTGCGCCAGAACAAACGCTATCTGCTGCTCGGCATGCGACTTAATCGCGACACGGACCGCATGGTATTTTCAGATGTCATTTTTGGCGCGGACAAACCCGCAGGCTGGGCGCTCATTCCGCACCCGACCGACAAGGAGAAGCGCTACCTGGGCAAGATGGGCATCGAAATCGTCAATGCAGACGTGGCGGATTTCCTCACTGCCGCACAGAGCTGGAACGGCAGCCTGGCAGCCGCATGAGCAAGCATCAAGCGGTATGGGGTGACACTCGCCATACACTGGGTATGGAAGAGATGGATTCCACGCATCGTGAATTTATCGAACAAGTTGCTGCGCTTATCGCTGCAGGAAATGCAGAATTTCCGGCACTGTTCCAGGCCCTGGTCAATCACACCGCTGCGCATTTCAAGGCAGAAGGCGTATTGATGCGTGCCTCAAAATACCGCGGACTGCCTGAACACGAAGGGGAACACCACCGCGTGCTGGGCGAGTTGCAGCAACTCAACCGCAGCCTGAAACGCGGTCACTTGCCGCTGGTACGCGCTTATGTGAAGGAAGGTTTGCCGGAATGGTTCGATACGCATCTGGCGATGATGGATGGTGCGCTGGTGATGCATCTTAAAAAGGTTGGGGGTGAGTGTGAAGATTCCACGAGTTATCCCTCACCCTAACCCAGATATTTCATAAGGAAAGGTCAGCGGAACAGCCGCAAGGCACGTTAATACTGGTGTTCAGACAGAAATTAACGAGGTTCCGCTGATGCCAAATTGTACCGCAGTAACCGACCTGTTTCCCGAAATTGGCCGTCGTAAAATCGAGCTGAATTTTGATGGAGGAGACATCAGTAGCGACGGTGGAGTGCTCCTGCTCGGACAGGTTGACCGCAAACTGGAATTGCTGTCCCGCATCGCACCGCTGCTCCCCGATGAACGCGATCCGGAACGGATCGAACATACCACACTGGAACTGCTGAGGCAGCGCGTCTACGAGATCGTGCAGGGCAACGAAGATCTCAACGACCACCAGCGCCGCCGCATTGACCCGGCACTGCAAACCGCACTGGGCAAAGTCGATGTGGCCGCCTCTGCGCCGACGCTGTGCCGCTTCGAGCAGCGCGCCACAGCTGCGCTAACGTGGAAGATACAAGCCGAGTTCGTGCGCCAGTTCATCGCCTCCCACCGCAAGCCGCCCGCAGAACTGATTCTCGATTTCGATGCCAGCGACATCCCCTTGCACGGCAACCAGGAAGAACGTTTCTTTCACGGCTACTACGACAACTACTGCTACCTGCCTCTGTACGTGTTTTGCGGCGACCAGTTGCTGGTGTCCTACCTGCGACCTTCCAAACTCGATGCGGCCAAACATGCGGGGGCGATATTGAAATGGCTGACCGGCCAACTGCGCGCAGCGTGGCCGGATGTGCGCATCATCTTCCGGGGCGACTCCGGTTTCTGCCGCCGACGCATCCTGCACTGGTGTGAACGCAAAGGGGTGGATTATGTGGTGGGGCTGGCGCAGAACGCGCGGCTGAAGGCGATGGCCGCCCCCTTGATGGCGCAAGCCGAAGCCGGGTTCAACGAAACCGGAATGAAACAGCGCCTCTTCGACCACTTTGAGTATGCCGCCAAGAGTTGGTGCCATACTCGCCGCGTGATCGCCAAGGCGGAACACACGGCATTGGGCAGCAATCCGCGCTTCATCCTGACCACGCTGGCGGGCGACCCGCAACAACTGTATGACCGCCTCTACTGCTCGCGCGGGGAGATGGAGAATCGTATCAAGGAATGTCAGTTGGGCTTGTTCGGGACACGCCTGTCCGGTCATCGCTTCGTGGTCAACCAGTTTCGTCTGTTGCTGGCATCGATGGCCTATATCCTGCTGGAGCGGATGCGAACCTTGGGGCTGGCGGGAACTGCGCTTGCCAGTGCTCAAGCTCAGACACTACGGGTGAAGTTGCTGAAAGTCGGTACGGTCATCATCCGCAATACGCGACGCATCCGCTTCTTCCTCAGCAGTTCGTTCGTGCATCGCGAGGAGTTCATGAAGATCGCACGTCACTTCGCTTCCGGTTGACTCCTGCAAGGTGCTTCCCGGGCACGTTGTCTACGCCGGGGGTAGGGGGAGTTGCACCTTGCGTTCTGAAATTGCTCTACTCCATGTCCGCTCAACTCGCATCTGTTCGCCTTATCGTTCAGGTCGTCGCTTCGGTTAGCCTGAGTGGGGGCTGATGAAATATGCGGGCTAGTTATTGGCACAGGCATGTATTTTCGCTTGGCCAGCTGCATTGAGCATTGGATATTTTTTAGGTGCGGTTCACACAAGTACTTCAAGCCCGTGCTTCTCAACCACACTCAGCAATCGAAGCGCCATTCCACTTGGCCGCTTCTGACCGGCCTCCCACTTCTGAACTGTGGACTCACTGGTGTTCAGATAGCGAGCGAATACTGGCTGGCTGACGTGAGCATGCTCACGAATACGCTTGATATCCTTGGCATTAAATTCAGGTATTGAATCCAAGCACAACGCATCGTACTCACGCAGAGTCGTTT
>DAHXOO010000012.1:0-60103 GCA_027364845.1 Pseudomonadota bacterium
GGGACAATATCGATATGCATGGGTGCAGTATACATATACTACACAAATAATCAAGCTTATTATATTTTTACTACATGACTACATTCCGACAGATAAAAAGCTGCCTCCTGCGTCCTTACCGATTCATTTCATTCAGGTTTTTGCCGATGAGAGGGGGAAATGTCTGGAGAACTTCAGGTTAAAAACAGTACTCGCGTCGAAGGCGTCTTCATGGACTTGCCAGTCATTGTTATATTGCATCATTGGAGTGCCTGGTTTTATTCGGGCATATTTTGGATAGACGCGCCCGTATTCTGAGCAACCTCGCTTCAAAGTGATGCGGACTTTGGGCGAAATGTCACACGCAATCACGTCCCGCACGATATTGCGTACTTCTTTTCCTTCGCTCATCCCTCGGTTGTAAATGAATCCCTTGTATGCACCCGTACAATCGACTCGCGCTTCGCACATACATTTTCGGCTGTTGTCGTTGGGAAGATCGAGCTTTTCAAATATCATCAAGAGCTTGAATAGCTCCATGACGGTGCGAGGTTCAACGAGAACCTTGTAACAATCAAAACAATACTTCGGAATAACGTGATACTTGTCAAATACCGTAAGGTGACGGACACATCCCCCCGGATGCGCATCTTTCCACTGGCTTGCCGACATCCCTCTATATACCTCCAGTGAACCGAAGCCTCCGAAAATGCCTGGATTCTGCAGTTTTTCCTGGAATGATTGCCTGACATCTTCGTCTGCGATCATGGTCAATTAAGTCCATATAGATAGTTGGAGTGCAACCTCAAGGCCCCCTCGTGGCGCCCTGTTTGTCCTCAACCCCATACGCGCGTTTCTGATTCTTGGTGGTCGGCACGCGGACAAAATCACGACCGTTGCATCAACCCCCCCTACTACATTCCCCAACACTCGCGAGTTCGAGTGTTGGCCAGCCACACCCGGCATGATTTCCATCATAAGCTGAGAAGGGACAATCAAAAGTTCAGTTCGTTGGATCAGCTGTTCGAATTCCTCTGGCAATAAACAACCCGGCAGGGGAATGCAGCCGTTACTGATTGTACACCTCCGTATTTTGAACTTCCGAACAAAGAACTTGCACGATACTCCGCGTCCACGGCCCGAGGGCGAACCCGTACTGCATCGGGTTCTTGCCATTGACCGAGCGAAACACCTGTCGCGCTTGCGCAACAGTGAACCTGCGGAGGGGTGCCCCTACCTGGTTCATCAAATGGTTAGTCACGGGAGCGACATGATAGAAAGCACCGTCACGGAACATCGCGTAGAAGACATCGCGCAGTGTCGCCGGGTGAGCGCGATGAGCGCCTGATTGTGCCGCTTGCCCGGGTGGATTTTGCGGTCGCAGTAGACTCGGCAAATACAAGCTGGTTTTTCGGTCATCATCACCCGCGAGCAGAAGTACCCATTCGAGAACGACATTCTCCATTTGCCGCGGCTGTATTTCTTGTTGACCAACTGAAAAGGTGAGTATGATGCTGGAAATACGGGAAACGAGTCGCGCTTGACGGTCCGTAGCACATCATGTTCCAATGAAAAGGTAAGTCATTCTGATAACAACATGGCGGGCAGTCTCGGTATTGCCTATCCAGGGGTTCCATTTTATTCATCTTAGAAAGACCACTAGCATGTTGAAAGTCATGAAATCCCTTTCCCTTGTCGTACTGCTGTTCATGGCGCTGGGCGCACTGGCACCAGTCTCCGCACAGGAATCCAAGCATCCGGTAGTAGCGCCGCAACCGGGCTACCTCATCCAGCCGGGCGACATTCTGACCATTGCCGTGTGGAAGGAGAAGGACTTGGAGGCCGACGTGCTGGTACTCCCCGACGGAACGCTTTCGTTCCCGCTAACCGGAGAGGTTCAGGCCGCTGGCAGAACCGTGCCGCAAGTCAGGGAGGAAATCGTCGCCCGACTTGGCAAATACATGCCCAACCCGGTGGTGACCGTGACCGTTAAACAGACCCAGGGTAACGTGATCTACGTGATCGGCAACGTGAACAAACCGGGCGCGTTTGTCGCCAACTCCTATCTTGACGTGATGCAGGCGCTGAGCCTGGCCGGCGGTATGACGCCGTTCGCCTCGGACAACAACATCAAGATCCTGCGCCGCGTAAACGGAACAGAGACCGCCACCCGGTTCAAGTACGGCCAGGTCGAAGATGGCGAACATCTTGGGCAGAACATCGTTCTGCAGGCCGGCGACGTAGTGGTGGTGCCCTAGACTCACCGCGCCGCCGGTTCGTCAGCATCCGGCGTCCATGATCCCGGTGCCACGACAGGTCGGAGCGGTGAAAACGGGAACCCCAACTGCGAAGTCCCATGCCGACCGAGCGACCATGCCCCGAACCCCGGCGCTGACCCATTGACTGCGATATCCCCACTCCGTGCCCGACCCAGCATTGCACTGGCACTTTGTTGCGCTGGCCTGCTCACACCCGGCTGGTCCGCAGCCACCGAGTGGTCCGTCAAGCCCTCGGTGTCACTCAATCTGCAGCACGACACCAATCTGCTGCTGACGTCCGGACCCCATCAGGGCGTTACGGGGCTGACGCTCGCACCACACATCGACCTCGCCGCGCAGCAGGAGAACTGGGACGTCACCGGCAGTGCCGAGGTACGCGGCCACCGATATTGGGGGGGGAGTGGTCTCAATGGCAATGATCAGGTCTATAACTTTGCCTCCTTATATCGGACACAGCGCAGCACCTGGCAACTGGGCGGCGGTTACGCCAAGGAGTCGGTGACGGCAAGTAGCACCTTCAGCCCAGACGTCGGCCTGGTATCGACCCAGACGCAAAGGACCACGCGCTCGACCAACCCTTCCTGGACCTGGCAGATGACCGAACGCACGCAATTGGAGCTCAGTTACCAGTCCAGCCTGGTTTCCTATCAAAAAAGCGTTTTCAATACGGGCCTGGTCGACTATGACTCGCGCGACGGGGCCGCCACCCTCCTCTACCAGTGGTCTCCCCAGGACCAGCTGACGGCGCAGTTCGACCGCAGCTATTTCAAGGTGCCGCAGACCGGGCTGTCGCAACTCGGGCAACCGGCATTCGCCATAGACGTCGGCGGCTCGCTTACCCTGCAACCCAACCCGCAGGAACAGAGCAATACGTCCACCACGGACAGTTTCGTGCTGGGATGGTCCCATTCATTCTCGCAGACTTTGAGCGCCAACCTTGCCGTGGGCACCAGAAACACCGATTCGCGGACAGTCGTGCAGACCTGCACCGCGAGCACACCGCCCACATTTATTCTTGTCAACGGTCAGATCTTCGGCATCGCGACATGTATCCAGACAGCAAACGCCACATATTCCCAGACAAGCAGTGGCTATCTCTATAACGCGGGGCTCAGCAAGCAATTCGAGCTGACCCAGGTCACACTGTCGATCGGCCGTCAGGTCAGCCCCAGTGGGATCGGCACCCAAGTGCTAACAGATTCTGCGACCCTTGGGGTAAACCGCAAGCTCTCCGCCCGGCTCAACGCCAGTCTGGCTGTGGCCGGCTACCGGGTCCGGGCCATTGGCAGCAATGCCCCGCCATTGACCGACCGTAACTATGTTCAGGCGTCGGCCAACCTGACCTGGCAATGGACCCGACAATTCACGATCCAGGGCGGCTATCGGTATATAGGTCTGAAATTTCCGGGCAGCACCGACAAGGCTTACGACAATGCGGTCTATGTGAATTTAGCCTATGCATGGAACGGATTTTCTATTTCTAGATAGAGATCAATGGTTTATAAGCATAGATACTGCTGCTAAAGGCACTATTCGAGAAAAGCAGGAAGGCCTGATAGAATGGGTCAGCTCGGTAGAGACCCAAAATCGCCCATCGACAGAACCGGACGGAGAGGGGCTGCTTTTACTAAAAGCACAATAATCCCCCGAGCACGCGACGGGACCCGGTCTTGACGCGGGAGGATGGCGAGGAGGCGATCGGTGTCCTATTTTTAAACCCAGCAGTAACAAACACAGGCGCCCGCCATCGATATCGGCGTGTGTGACATCCTTGCTCGCGGGATCTGGGGGGTTGCGAGAAAAATAGTGGTGTCTGGCACAGGCTGGCGCTGGATGTACAACTGAGACAGCGGCCGGCCGTGTCCCCGGGCGTTACCCGACGGACGTAGGAAACGATGTCGTAACGCCTGTTGGCCAGGCTTGAGCCACACAAGGGTGGATTTGCGCAGAGGTTGTGTGTGCGGCTCGGCATCCCCACCTTGCGAAGAGGAAAAATGTTAAGAGCCGCGCAGAAGGCCACCCAACCCCGGCGTGACGGCATCCAGCAACGGCGACGCCTGCAATGATGAATGAGTCAATTGGTATGAACGAAGAAGCGATTGAACTGAGCAAAGACCTCGCGGATTACCTGGATGCCCTGCGCCGGCGACGCAAAGGGATATTGGTAGTCATCGGCGCGATGTGCATCATTACCGTACTAACGGCATTCCTGATCCCACCGGTCTACCGTTCCTCCGCCACGATCCTGATCGAGGAACAGGAGATTCCGAAAAATCTGATCCGCTCCACGATTACCGCCTACGCCTGGCAGCGCATCCAGACCATCAGCCAGCGCGTGATGACCCGCTCCAACCTCCTTGATCTCATCAGCAAGTATGGCCTCTATCTGAACAAGCGTCGCAGCGACACGACCGAAGAGCTCGTCAAGCGCATGCGGCACGATATCAGGCTCAAGGCCATAACCGCAAAGGTAATCGATCCGGTCACCGGGCAGCCACATCCCGCGACCATCGCCTTCAAGCTGTCGTACGATGGTCAGACGCCTATCGTCGCGCAGAAAGTTGATAACGAACTGACGACCCTGTATCTGAACGAGAACATCAAGACCCGCACCCAGCAGGCGACAAATACCTATAAGTTCCTCACCAGCGAGGCGCAGAAGCTGCAGAACCACATCACCCATCTCGAGACCAAGATCGCAACCTTCAAGGAAAAGCACCTCAACAGCCTGCCGGACCTGCAACAGCTGAACCTGCAACTAATGGACCAGAACGAGTCTCGACTCATGGAGGCGCGCGATGAGCTGCGTTCGCTGCAAGACCGCAAGACGTACCTCGATGGCCAACTCGCCCAGATTGATCCGAATGCTCCGGTGATCGGTTCCGATGGACGCCCTATCCTTGATCCCCAGAGCCGGCTCGAAACACTCGAAACCGAGTATGCCACCAAGCGTGCTGAATATTATCCCGACTACCCCGATGTCGTGCGGCTCAAAAGCGAAATCGCTGGGCTGAAAAAGCAGATCGGCGGCGTCTCGGACATGCAGGCACAGGCCAAAGAAGCAGCACTCCTTAAGGCAAAGCTCACGGCAGAGCGGGCCAAGTACTCCGACGACTACCCGGATGTGGTGAAACTCAAGACCGAACTAGCGGCCCTGGAGGCGCGGATGAAGAAGGACGCATCCGCACCCGACGCGCCCGCCGAGAAGCCACAAAACCCCGCGTACATCACACTCAATTCCCAGCTTGAGGGCGTCAAGAGTAATATTGCGGCCACTATCAAGCAACGTGACCAGCTGCAGGCCAAGATTGCCGATTACCAGAGATACCTCGCCGAAACACCAGGGGTACAGCACAAGTACCGCGACCTGCAGCGTGACTACGAGAATTCGCAGCGCCAGTATCTCAAGCTCAAAAGCAAGCAAATGGACGCCCGGATCGGTCAGCAGATGGAAAAGGACCAGGAGGGCGAACGCCTCTCACTGATCGATCCACCCGATCTTCCGCAGAAACCGGCCAGTCCTAACCGCCTGGCCATCGTTATCATGGGATTCATTTTTTCGCTGGGTGGCGGCCTGGGCTACGTAGCCGTATTAGAAAACATGGACAAGTCAGTCCACGGCGCCCGTAGTCTCTCTGCCATCGTGGGCGAAGCACCACTGTCCGTGATCCCCTATATCGAGAACAGCGCAGACCTCGCACGCCACCAGAGACACAAGAAACTCGCGATGACGTCGGTCTTGGCCGGTCTGATCGTGGCCGTACTGCTCGTGCAGTTCCTGTGGGTCCCGTGGGATGTGTTGTGGTTCAAGGGAGCGCGCTTCATTTCAGGGTTCTAGGGAGCCGAGACACGCGCTGCGTGTGCGCCGGCTACTACATACATGAGCAATGGATCAGAGAAAGTGGAAAAAGTCGATGAATGCAGCTGACTGGACCGCAGCCGCGGACATGCGCGCTGCGCGACGTTCTCCAATTACTATGCAATCCGGGGTCGATTGAGTATGGAACGCATCAAACAGGCGTTGGAAAAGGCGCGCGAAGAGCGGCTCAAGGCAGGCGGTACAGCAGGAACGTCGGGGGGGACTGCGGGTCCGGTCGCCGCCGTCAGCCAGATCATGTATACCCATACCCGCACCGAGGAAGTGCCGCTGAAGTTCCTACGCGAAATGCGCGTCATTACCGCGGTCGAGTCGGGGGGGTTCACCGATGCGTATGGGATCCTGCGCACCCAGGTGCTGCAGCGGCTGCGCGAGAAACAGTGGAATGCGTTGGCAGTGACAAGTCCCGAAATCGGTGAGGGCAAAACCCTCACCGCGATCAACCTGGCCATCAGCCTGGCCAGGGAAGTCGACTACACGGTGCTGCTGGTCGATGCCGACCTACGCAATCCTGGCGTGCATACCTATTTCGGCATTCATCCGGAACGGGGCCTTAGCGACTATCTGCTGGACGACGTACCTCTCGCGGAACTGCTCATTCATCCCTCTGGGATAGGGCGCTTTGTCATCCTCCCCGGCGGCAAGCCGCTGGAAAATTCCTCGGAGATGCTTAATTCGCCCAAGATGGCGCGGCTGGTAGATGAACTGAAAACCCGATATAGCTCGCGCATCGTGCTGTTCGACCTGCCTCCGCTGCTGTCGACCGCTGACACCCTGGCATTCTCGCCGTACGTCGACGCGGCACTACTCGTGATCGAAGAAGGCAGGACACCGGCGCAGGAGATCGAACGTGCCACCAAGTTGCTGCTGCAGAACACAAACCTCATTGGCACGGTGTTGAACAAGTCGCATACAATGAAGCCCAGTGACCGGCAATCGCCTCCCTGGCCCGAGCGTGCATTCGACCGGCTGCGCGACAACCGCCTCCTCGGCAGAGTCGGAGCCAAACTGCAAGCATGGAGCGGCCGCCTGTCGGGTAAGGCGCGCAGCTGATAACGGGCAACCCGCGATGCATGAACGAGCTGCGTTCACGGTATTGCTCCGGGTGGCGAACAGTCCGTACTGAGCCCAACCCGTCAATCATTATGGTGGTCTGCAACCGTAGGGAGATACTGCAAAAATTACGCGGAACGGTCGGGCGCCTGCCATATAGTCCATCGGCACCG
The DNA here is from genome assembly GCA_027364845.1 of Pseudomonadota bacterium. Taxonomy (GTDB): domain Bacteria; phylum Pseudomonadota; class Gammaproteobacteria; order Acidiferrobacterales; family UBA6901; genus JAJYCY01. The sequence goes on from DAHXOO010000012.1 coordinate 7,362, forward strand.
GATTGAGGATGGCGCCGCGGCAAACGCACTCGGCCCGAAAGAGAGAGTCGATACGCTCCTGATCACCCTGGGACCTCACCGGAATTCATCGACCTGGCTGTGACTCAGGGGTGTATTGATGACCAGGCTCCAAGCGGAAACCGGAAACCGGAAACCGAAAACCGCAGCACGAGCCAATCAATCCAGAGGTACCTTAAAAAACATGTACGAGAACTTCTACGGACTGCGGGAGAAGCCGTTTTCCCTCCTGCCTGACCCGAGCTTTCTTTATCCAAGCCCCAAGCACCGCATGGCGCTGGTGCTGCTGGAATACAGCCTGATGAACCAGGCCGGCTTTAGCGTCATCACCGGCGAGATTGGCACCGGCAAAACCACACTCATCCGCCAACTACTGAACCAAATTGATCGCGATGTGACTGTGGGGCTGATTTCGAATACCCACCGTTCCTTCGGCGAATTGCTGCAATGGGTGCTCATGGCCTTCAACCTGGAGTACGCCGGCAAGGACAAGGTGGGCCTGTACCAGACTTTCGTCGACTTCCTCATCAAAGAATATGCCCGCAACCGCCGCACCGTGCTCATTATCGACGAGGCGCAGAACATGGCTTCTGAAACGCTCGAGGAACTGCGCATGCTGTCCAACGTGAACGCCGACAAGGACCAGGTGCTGCAGGTCTTCCTGGTCGGCCAAGCCGGTCTGCGCGACCTGTTGCGGCGACCTGACCTCGAGCAGTTTGCCCAGCGCATTTCGGTGGATTACCACCTGGAACCGCTGAATGCACAAGAGACCCGCGACTACATCCGCCACCGCCTCACGGTGGCAGGGGGTAATCCGGAGCTGTTCGACAATACCGCTAGCGAGGCCGTGTTCCGCAACAGTGGTGGCGTCCCCCGGCTAATCAACCTGCTGTGCGACACCACGCTCGTATTCGGCTATGCCGAGCAGGCCAAGCGGATAACGGCAGAGCTGGTCGAAGAGGTGGCGCGCGAGAAGCGCAAGGGCGGCCTCTTCCGCACGAGCCAACAGGCCGATGGGCAGGATTCCGCAGAACCAGAGGCGCCCACGACCAGCACCTCTACCCATCCTGTCGTCCGATAAAGCGTAAACACCGCCCGATCACACGGAATCGGACATCCGGCAGATAAGGCAGCCGGACGACACTATACAGAGGTGACATGGTCATAACCATGGGCACCGGACGGCAGAGGCCACAATGATGATGGAGGTCCCGCTTGCCGATTTGCCGGCTGCATGTTCCTGGGAGAGTGTACACAGCAAGAAAACCGGTGCGAAGTGTCTATTATAAATAGTGGCTAAGCGCAAGGCTCGTTGGGTCACGGGATCAAATGGTGTGGCTCAACCCTGAGCCTGGTCGGATTCCAAGAGCGGGCGCCGGCATTCCGACACCTGACCGAACCAGGGGTCGCACGGAAATGCATGACAGCTGCCAGAGGAATCTCACAGTGCAAGACCACCATCCATTTAACTAGCGAAAAGTATTTCGAGGTCCGGAAATGAGCGCAAACGTGCTGGTCGTCGGTGGTGCCGGCTATATCGGTTCCCACATGGTCAAGGAGCTGCTGGATGGTTGCGGCGTGGTCGTCCTGGACAACCTATCGCGAGGGCACCGTGAATTGCTGCCGGGCGGTGAATTCATCGAAGGGGATCTGGGCAATGCCGCGCTGCTGGACTCGATCTTTTCGCAGCATCGCATTGATGCAGTGATGCACTTTGCCGCCTACTCCCTGGTCGGCGAGTCAGTGGAGCAGCCACTGCGCTATTACCGCAACAACCTCGCACACACGGTCGAACTCGTGGACTCGATGATCCGGCACAGCGTCAAGCGCTTCATCTTCTCCTCAACCGCCGCGGTATACGGGGAACCCGACCGGACCCCGATCGGGGAGGATCATCCGTGCCGCCCCACCAACCCGTATGGCGAAACCAAGCTCACAGTTGAACACCTGCTCAAAGACTGCGCCACGGCCCATGGGCTACGCTACGTTTCGCTGCGCTATTTCAACGCCGCGGGCGCCGATGCCTCAGGTACGATCGGCGAGCGCCACCAGCCGGAATCCCATCTCATCCCCTTGGTGCTCCAGGTGGCGACCGGCGAGCGTGCGAATATCAGGATCTTCGGTACCGATTATCCCACACCGGACGGCACCTGTGTGCGGGACTACGTCCATGTAAGTGATCTCGCGCAGGCACATCTGCTCGCATTGCAGTCACTAATGGCCGGTGGCGACAACGCCGTGTACAACCTCGGCAACAGCAAAGGATATTCAGTCCGCGAGGTGATCGACGTCGCGCGGCGGGTGACGGGACACTCGATTCCGGCGACTACCTCCGCGCGACGCGCCGGAGATCCCGCTGTGCTGATCGCTGATTCCGCCAGGATACGGCGCGAACTGGGTTGGCGGCCACGCTACGAAAGTCTCGCCACCATCGTGGAAACTGCCTGGGCCTGGCACAAGCACGAAGCCGCACGATGATCTTTTTGGATCTCGGTTCACGTGATACGACGGCAGGGCGTATCACGTGCAGAGGACAATGGGCACAGAGGGCCGGGAAATGCAACGACAAACGAGCTTGATCCGGACTAAAGCAACCCATTGGAATCAACACGAAGGCATACCTCCTCCGCTATGCCCTTTCCGATACGGCATCGTGAAGACCTGCCGCAAAGAAACCACCCACCACCCGCTACGCACTGTAATTGGTGCGCAACGGGTGGTGTACGACAACCCGTTCAAAGTCTAAATAAACAGAGTGACGTCCGCCTTCGACGCGATCGGCAGGAACGATGCGGCACCGACGTAATCCTTCACTTCGGGGATGAACTCGTCCTTGTTGAAGCCGAAGACGTCCACGGTCATCTGGCAGGCGATCATTTCGACGCCGGCCTCGATGCATAGATCGCGCAGCTCCTTGACCGAGGCAACACCCTTGTTCTTGAAGGTTTTCTTCATGAGGCTGGTTGCCACCTTCTCGAATCCGGGAATGCCTGCCATGATCAGATTCGGCATCGGCCAGACAAAGCTCTGGAACCATTTGGGACCAAACGGCATTTTCATCGGCATGGCCGGGTTGCCCAAGGGGCTCACCTCGGCCCCGATCTCCTTCTTCAGGAGTAGCAGGCCGTAGAACGTGAAGAACACCTTGACGTCCCAGCCCAGCGCCGCGCCGGTGGACGCCAGGATGAACGGGGGGTAGGCCCAGTCCAGCGTGCCCTTGGTCGCGATCAGTGCCATGCTCGGCGTCTTGTTGGCTTCGATGTCTGCCAGCTTCTTGGGCAGCATTTCATCCAGACGCAAATCGATAAATTTCTCGAGCTGCTTGGTGTCGAGCTGCGAGACCTTCTCTGCGGTAGTTGACATCTTGTTCCTCTCCTTCTTCGTGAGTGTTGATGGTGGCTCGTGTCCATCCCTGCACGCACCCCTTCGCGAGGGGTGTTTGGTCTGGCCTGCGCTCACGCGCACTTGGCCTTTCCAAAGTTCCGGCACGAGCAGCCCTGCTTCGAACGCGCCCGGTATACCCGGTGTCATTAGTCGTTCATCAGTGGGTCGGCATATGATGCCACCCGGGCAAACTCGTTGAACCACAAAGCCAACTCATACTCATAAACAGAGGTGGCAAAGTGAGGACCAACAGATTAATTATATTTATTGGGTCCGCTATCTATACTATGCATTCCAGCACGCTAAAGTCAACACAATTGATGTTGCTAAAATCTCTTGCGATCGGCTGTTTTATGATTATTTTACAGGGACTTACCATCCCTACAGCGCCTGCCGCTACGGCCACTTCTGCTACGGCGGAAGCGCACCTCGGGCCGCGCGATCTGGCGGTAATCGTCAATAATGACGACCCGTTGAGCGTACGAATCGGCGAGTACTACCAGGCCCTGCGCCACATACCGGATGCGAACATGATCCATGTCCGCTTCAGACCGGGCTCGGTGTCGATGGCGCCATCGGAATTCCGCGCGATCGATGCCCGGGTCGATGCCCTCACACCGAACAATGTCCAGGCCTACGCGCTCACCTGGACTGCGCCCTACCGGGTGGGTTGCATGTCCATCACTACGGCATTCGCCGCCGGTTTCCACCAGGCGTATTGCGCAAGCGGTTGTCAGCCGACCCAGTACGACCCCTACTTCGATTCACCAAGCCACGCTCCCTACACCAACTTCGGGATCCGGCCCACCATGGCGCTCGCCGGCCGGGACTTCCAAGACGTCAAACGCCTGATCGACCGGGGCGTGACTTCGGATGGCACCTTTCCGCGCGGGACGGGTTATCTCCTGAGCACTTCCGACCGGGCACGCAATGTGCGTGCCTCAATGTATCCGGCCATCGTGAGCGAACTGGGCAAAAAGCTGAAACTGCGGATCGTCAGGGCGAATTACATCGTCGGGAAAAAGGACGTACTATTTTATTTCACTGGCATCGTTCGGGTGCGGGCGTTGCTGAGCAACCATTTCCTGCCGGGCGCGATCGCCGACCACCTCACCTCCCTCGGCGGCGTGCTCATACACAGCAGCCAGATGAGCAGCCTGAAATGGCTCGAGGCCGGCGCTACAGCAAGCTACGGGACCGTGGTCGAACCCTGCAATCTGCCGGATAAGTTCCCGAGCCCCGGTGTCGTGATACGTTATTATCTAAAAGGCGAGTCGTTGATCGAAGCCTATTGGAAGGGCGTGGCCATGCCGGGTCAGGGCATATTCATCGGAGAACCTCTGGCTACACCTTTTTCATTGCCGCGTGAAGGGAATCGGGAATCCCCGGACAACACACGCAACGGCGAGCACATGCATAACTAAGGCACTTGCAGACACGCGGCTTCACGAACTTCGACCATCCGGTGGTCATCGCGTTGACAACGCCTACCCCCAGCGCTCACAGCTATAGCAATATTGGTTCCGGGCCTTGCTTGCTACTTTCTTTGTTTTCATTCGTCTACCTCAGGTTACTCAGCAGTCACGAATATAGGCGACGGAAGGAGCTTGGAAAAAAGACCGGACAAGCTTTGGATCGTCGCGAACGTCGGGCGAGCTATGGGTCAATCCATCCGGCGAGTTTTTCGCCTTGCTGCAGCGGCCGTCGTGCCGTGCCGGTGCGCTTGAGGTGACTCCAGACCCATTCATCCGGATTCAATTCGGGCGCGTAACCCGGTAAGCAATGCAGGCTCAGCTTACCTTCGGTCGATTCCACGTAGTCACGAACAAGACGAGTTTTGTGTGCGGGCAGGTTATCGAGAATCAGCCGCACCGGTTTTTTGCGCCGATGCATTAATTGGCCCAGCAACGCGACAAACAGTTCACCATTCAATCCACCGACATAGGTGCAGAACCAAAACTCCCCGCGCGGACCCACTGCAGAGGCGGCCGAGATGGATGGGCGTTGCCCGGGTCGATAAACGATGGGTGTCTGGCCACGCAAGCCCCAGGTCTTGCCCTGCACGGTGTCAGCGCGAAAGCCAGACCCATCCCAAAATAGGATCTGCGCGCCGTCGCGTTTAGCCTGGCGGGCCAGCGCGGGATACGTCTGATCCTGCCACAAGGCAATCGCCTCGGGATCTCGCTGATACGCACGCTGCAGAGGTTTCTGCGGCGTCAGCTGCAGCTTTGCCAACAGTGAACCGACCGACGTGACGCCCAGATCAATCCCAAACTTCTGCTCGATCAACAGGGCCACGATCGCGCGCGCCCCAAGCCAAAATCCAACCCGTATTGCCACAGATCACGGCCATTGACCCAGCGAAACACTTGTCGCTCCTGGGCCGCAGTCAAACTACGCGCCGCCGAGCATCTGCGCCTGCTGCGGGACTACCCACTGCTGTGCAGCATGAGGTAAGAAAGGCGACAGCTACGACAACGCGGCGATGGAGTCCTGGAACTACAACCTCAAGGCCGAAGCCATTCACGGTGAACGTTTCACTACGCGTGAGATGGCCAAGACACAGGTACGATTGTGCGCCGGCCCTCCGTGCCTCGCGCGGCGTTAAGCATTGCGGGCGGAGCGCCGTTGCCTCGTGCGACGCCGCAGGGCAGCCGAGGGCGTGCTAGAGTGGATGCGAAAGCACAAAGAGTGTGCCGAGACCGAGTGCGCGAGGGCGGCTTGGAAGTTCCGTCGCGTATGCAGCCCGATCCGTGGTGCGCGTGCTGCCCCGCACGCAGCAAAGCCCAACCCCTGGCTCCAGGGCCTGTTGGCCCGGCGTCACCCGAACATAGCGGCAGTGGCCTTGGCCAACAAGAATGCCCGCATCGTCTGGGCGATCCTGGCGCATGGCAGAGACTACCAGCCGGACTTCGTGCCGGTATCAGCCGCCGCATGATCGGCCCGGCTGACTGAATGACCGAGTTCTGTCGAAGGAGGATCTCCGCCGATTGCTTCAGGCAATCACAACGTGATGGCAAGACAGGTCAGACCGTGACCGGGCCAGTCTGTGGCCCTCGGCGTGCTTCAAGCACTTCTTAGTGATTAGACCCCGGTCAGCGGATTCCATCAGGGACAGAGGCAAAAGCCTCATTCAAAGTCCGGATGGTTGGCTGCAATCTTCACCTTCTTACCGTCATCGAGTGTGTGCTTGGCAAGCTGGGTGCGACCATGTACGAGGGCCGACGCACATATCGTAGCGCGTCACATCGAAGGGCTGCTGGGTTTCAGCACGTGATAACAGGCCGCCGCGAGCTTGTGCGCGAGCGCCTTGGTCGCCACGATGCTATTCCTCGCCGGATCCATAGCGGCATGCCCTAAGATTGCTTACAATCACCCACATGAATCGGAGAAGGCTCAGAATAACTAATGTGTGGAATTCTTGGAATTATCGGCGGACCCTTACCCATTGCAGAGCTGGTTGCCAAATCCGCCTTGCACCTATTGAAACACCGTGGACCCGATGATCACGGGGTTTGGCGCGCGGATAATGCCTGGCTGGGGCATCGCCGGCTGTCAATCATCGACATCGGCCCTTCCGGTCACCAGCCAATGGTACATAACCAAACTGGGGTTGCCGTCATTTTCAACGGCGAGATCTACAACTATCTCGAATTGCGAGATGAACTCGTCGCGCTGGGCCACCCTTTCCAGAGCCATTCCGATACGGAAGTTCTGTTAGTTGCCTATATTGCATGGGGGAAGGAATGCGTACGTCGCTTCAACGGGATGTGGTCATTTCTCATCTGGGATCCTCGGCTTGGCGAAGCCTTTTTCTCCAGAGACAGGTTCGGAGTGAAACCATTTTACTATACTCTCGCCCGCGGACGGTTCTCGGTGGCATCCGAGCCCAAGGCTTTGATCGCCCTATATCCCGAACTAAGGAAGGTGGATGAAAGCGCACTTTACCGATTTCTGGCCGAAGGCATGCTGTGCGATGGTGAACATAGCTTCTACGATGGCATCAAGATACTCGAACCCGCCCACTCTGGTGTCTTCCGGCCGGGATACTCATACCCGGTAATAAAAAGGTATTGGGATTTTCCGACAGATGCGGACCAATTGCCGGACTCCCCAGGGCTCGCACAGTCTTTTCAGACATTGTTCGAGGATTCGGTCCGCCTGCGCCTGCGCAGCGATGTTCCGGTCGGTATCACCCTATCGGGTGGGCTCGACTCTACGGCAGTGCTTCACGCATCGGTGCATAATCTGAATAATTTCGATGGTGAATTATTGGCGTTTACTTCGGTATACAGAGCCGCGTCACACGGAAGCACGTTCGACGAGATTAAGTGGGCTCAAATCGCGTTGAAACAATATCCGCGTGTGCGCCTCCTAGAAGTTGACGCGGAGAGCGATTGGCTCCCAATATTGCGCCGGGTGGCTTGGCACATGGACAGCCCCACCTACTCCCCTGCCGTATTTCCCCTGTGGAAAATCATGGAGGCAGCACGACAAAAAAAAGTGCCGGTTTTGCTGGAAGGCCAAGGAGCGGACGAACTTCTCGGTGGCTACACCCAGTACGCCGCACTCGCATTTCTGAACGACATGCGTAACCTGTTTTTCGGGACCGGCAACGTAACGATCGCACAGGTCCTGCACAATCTTCGCGCCTATCAAACCAAATTCGGAACGATGCAGTTTCTGTCCTGGCTAGGAAGAACCTCAGTTCCCGCACTAAATTCCGTCAATAGGCAGTTTCTCGGCGCTCTCGGGACCTTGCGTAAAGATTTTGTCCGACGCGCTAAAGCCGATCAGGACGAACCTGCAGTTGATCAGCGGCGAAGCACCGTAGACCGGCGACTCCTGGCCGATTTCTCCAAGCATATTCTGCCCGGGCTGCTCCATTATGGCGATGCCATAAGTATGGCCCACTCTATCGAATCGCGCTTGCCATTTATGGATTACCGGCTCGTCGAATTCGGCTTCTGCCTGCCATCTTCCTGGAAAGTAAGTAACGGCGAAACAAAGCGTATACTTCGAGAGTACTTGCGAACTTCGGGTCAGACTTCCATCGCATCCCGAAAGGACAAGATTGGATACGCCACTCCTATCGATCAGTGGCTTTCGCCAAACAATGCTGCTGAGCTGCGCAAGATTCTGCTGAATCCGGATTCCCACATTCTTCAGTACTGCGACCGCAAGAAGGTCGGGCGGCTGATTGATTGCTATACCAGAGGTTTTGCACGAACCAGTAACCATGTCTATAGGTTGCTTACCGCGGAGTTATGGCTAGAGGGATGTATTTTTCCAGTCCACGTGCCAAAATAACGTGGAGATTACCCGTCTTTCGCCATTCACAGGGGTTGCGGTAAGTAATTGGTGATCACTTCTGGTCTGCCAACACTGGATCTACGTGACTGGATAACCTCAAAATGAGAGGATAGTTGAAAGGTATTCGTCTTCAAAGACGTCTGCTGCATTTCCGTCGCTCTGCAATCAGTCGCTTGTAGGTTCGTCATAAATTATCGGCGATAATAGAGCCACAGGGTAGTCTGAGACGAAATCCGATAACGAATTGTTGTTACATAATTATTCTGTTTTCAAAAAAACCGCCAAACACAAACTTACCACGATCGCTTATAATATCTATGAGTCCAGCCGCCTCATTGACAATTAGCACCTCTTGCTGCGGCGGGGCATTTCCGTGGAATCAGCCACCTGACCGTTTTTGTTATCGAAGCGTACGCATCAACACCCAAGGGGGCGTAATTGTTCAACGTCATTTCGGTTAGGGGCCATCACTTATTCGCTGACGATCTGATTGAAAAATCGATTGCTCTCGACTTAGGCGCACACAAGGGCGAGTTTTCGGCATGGATCACAGATCGATTTGGCTGCGTCTGTCACGCAGTCGAGGCAGTACCGGTACTGTACCAAGCAATACCACCGTCACCGCGGGTATCGCTATATAATTACGCCATCACGGCACACGACGGTCCGGTCGAAATATACATTTCTGACAACCCTGAAGCGAACTCCATCTATCCCGGCTCCACACGCACCGAGTGTCAAACTCAGACAGTTGAGGGCATAACACTTTGCAGCCTGATGCGTCGCTTGGGTTTGGAAAAAATTGATTTGCTCAAAATAGACATCGAGGGGGCCGAAATAGCGTTATTCGATTCCACATCGAACGACGTATTAAGCCGAATCCGGCAGATCACAGTCGAGTTCCACGACTTTATACCGGAATTAGGCATTCAGAACGACGTTAAGCGGACCAAGCTCAGATTGCAGTCGCTCGGATTCTACTGTATCGAGTGGTCACGCACCAATACAGATGTACTGTTCATCAACCGACATGCTTCCTCGACGTCATGGATCGATTACCTATTTGCTAAGTATGTATTGCGCTATGTGTTTGGTATCGGTCGTATGTTGAAAAGACAACTCAAGAAATCAAACTAACAGTTTGTTAAAAAAGCCCGGAAAACATCAGAATCCGTCATTCCGGCGCAAGCCGGAATACAAACTATTACTGATTTCACTTATTCTATTTTACTGGACCCCGGCCTTCACCGGGGTGACGAAGCGTTTTTCAACAAACTGCTAACCCCGCATCCGACATCGCAGAATGCATGGTGGTCGGCGTGAATTCCTGAAACACACCAACGGTATCTGAAATCACAACGCGCACCACTTCTCATTCAGAAAACACAATGGCACACCGCTCGACAACTATCTGGTTAGGGACATTGCTGACGAACAGCATAATTCTTCTTGCCGGGGTTGCCACAGGCATTATATCCGCACGCCTGCTCTTGCCCGAGGGTCGTGGCTTGGTGGCCGCGGTACGGTTTTGGCCACAGATCCTGCTTGGGCTGGGCCCTTTGGGGCTGAATCAAGCGACCACTTATCGTCTCAGCCAACCGGGCGCCAATCAGAAAACTATAATATCAAGTGCCTTCTGGCTGTCGCTCGCGCTAGCTGGCATCACCATGATTACCGGATTCTTTGTCCTGCCCTACCTGCTCGACAGCCAGCGTGAGCAATGGCTGCCACTCGCACGCACATACCTATTACTCCTTCTCCCGTTTGGTTTCACCACCCATGTATTGCGCGCGGTCGATCAAGGGAATTTAAAGTTTGGGCGATTCAATCTTGTGAATCTCTCCGTTCCTGTGATCTATCTCATTACTTTGATTGTGCTGTGGATATGCCATAAGGTAACGGTGAACACAGTGGTAATAGCTAGCGTTCTGTCGACGGTAGCTGTGTCGCTCATTCGAATTGTTGCAGACAGCAAAAAATTGGCAGGCGCTTTTTCGTCGCACGAAGCGCGGCGCCTGTTACAGACCGGTTGGCGATTTCATATCACTGTTGTATTAATTTTAATCTCTAGCCATGCTGACAGAATCGTTTTGATGTTGCTGTGGGACAATAGGTCTATCGGGCTTTATATGGTTGCCTTTACCGTGGCATCATCAAGTCTTAATGCCATCGCCGGCAGCTTCTGCACGATCATGTTCCCTAATATCGGTCGGCTGGCTGACACGCAAGCGCAACGTCAGTATCTTGGAAAGTATCTGCGCCATGCCATGTTACTACTTGTAGTTGTATCGTTAGCACTCGCGGTATTGGCACACTGGCTCATTCCGCTCCTGTTCGGAGTAGCATTTAGGCCGGCAGTTCCGCTTACGATGGTTCTTCTATTTGCTTATATTCCAATTTCGATGTGTCAGATCATCGTATCGAGCCTGAGCGGCTTGGGGGAATCTCGAGCTAGCAGCATTTCTGAAGCGATTGCCTTGATCACCTTTCTCGCGACCTCATACCCTCTCAGAAAACTGATCGGTCTACCTGGGATTCCCGTGGGTTTGTTTCTCGCGTACACCCTGTCATCGCTGTATCTGGCCGCGCATCTGCGTTCCCGCTTATCCATGCACGCGTGCGACTGGTGGGGGCTAAATCGTGCCACGTTTGTCGAGGCTGCAATGACCGGACGGGCTATGCTTTTGCGCGCCATGAACAGAAGATCTGGACAATAATCACGTCAAAGGTCGGTGTATGAACCGTCAGCGTAAGGACCATGTGCACGTTGCGATGCTCGGTGCCCGTATGCACTATGCCGTCCCCTTATTGCTCGATAAACGCGGCATGCTAGGGCGCTTCTATACAGACAATTACATCGGAAACAAGCCATGGCTCGAAAAATGTTTGCGTGCAATTCCAGCCCGCTTGAAAAGCCGCGCCATCAACCGCTGGCTGGGACGAACAGCGGAAATTGATGCGTCTAGAGTGGTTTCGTTCGAAACTCTCGGTTTTCGCACTTGGTGGCGGCGCAAGCGAGCAAAAGATACAGGAATGCTCCGCACTCTATTTGCAGAAGAAAACAGGCACTTTAACCAATGCATCCTGCGGCACGGCATAAATGGCGCCCGCGTGATCTTCGGCTTCAATGGTGCGGCTCTCGAACTTTTCAGGTTCGCGAAATCCGCTGGCGGAATCGCAACAGTGCTAGAGCAAACCATAGTGCCAGCGGAGATACAGAGGCAGCTCTTAGTAGAGGAGGTCAAACGATGGCCGGGATGGCAACCGGGGCTAAAATTGGATGCGGACCGGGACCCTCTAAGAGAACGGGAGCAATCTGAATGGCAGCTCGCGGATATTGTAATTGGCGGATCGCAATTCGTGAAAGATGGGTTAATGAAATTGGGGTTAGATGCCAAAAAGTGCGTCGTCATACCCTATGGCATCAATCTGAAACAGTTCGATGCATCGCACAAAAAGCTGAAAGACAAGGATGGGCCGCTACGGGTTCTATTTGCCGGTGAAGTCGGACTACGCAAGGGAGCACCATACCTTCTTGAGGCACTGGAGTCGCTCGGCCCGAAGGCAGTGGAGGCACGGTTGGCTGGCTACATTGCTCTTGCGCCACAGGTACTCGCGCGCTATCGGCACGTCGCCAGGTTTCTTGGACCGGTGCCGCGCACAAAAATGAAAGAACTCATTGACTGGGCAGACGTTTTTGTGCTCCCCTCCATATGCGAAGGTTCAGCTACAGTCATTTATGAAGCGCTCGCTAGCGGCATACCGGCTATCGCAACCCCAAACACTGGCTCCGTCATTCGAGACGGCATTGACGGGTACATTGTGCCGATTCGGGATTCAAACGCGATTGCCCAAACCTTGCATCGCTATTGCACTCAACCAGAGCTTCTTCTTTCACATCATGAAGCTGCACTCGCAGGCCGCCAGCGCCTCGGACTCGAGCGTTATGGAACTGACCTCGCCCACACACTTGAATGCGTGTTAACATCGATACACACGTCAGAGTCATCACAAGATCCGTGGGGCATAGCGAAATAAAAGCGGGATCCGACGAGATCATGGTTTAGCGCAGACTAAACTCATACACAGCACACGTAAATCATGCTTTCCTTTCCAAAAGGATCGACGCATACGTGTTACGGCACATTGTCGTGTGGATTTGTACTGAGCCGCCTTCTGTTGATGTTATTGCGGCAATAACTCCTAACGCTGAATCTAAGGTCCAGAATGCGGAACCGTAATCCATCATCTCGGGGCGTGGGCGTCGTGCTCGGACTTTGGCTCGCCGGAGTTTTCACGATCGGCCTGCTCGCTCGGGCGTATTCTCAGGGTTATGGCCCTCTTTTCGCTCTTGCAGGGGCCGTGTTATGGCCTTTCATATATTTCGCACTCAGCCCCTGCCGGTTTTTACCGAGATCGTTGCCAACCGGCATGTTGCTCGCTATGTCCGTCTTCACGGTGTTTGGTGGGTTGTCTGTCTATGTTAGTCCGGTCATGTGGGAATCGATGGCATATTTTTGCATGACGCTGCTCGCATTTTTTCTGGCTCTACAATTTAACTCTAATCTGGAACCAGAAAATTATGAACTTGGACTTAAGTTATACGCATTGCTGACAACGATCCCGCTTGTTGCGTTTGCCTTTCACTACTACGAACCTGGCGTGAGGCTGGGAAACGGAAAGGGAATTCTTAACCCAAATACAGTTGGGATGATCGCGATGTCAGTAATTTTATCCGCAACCGCTATACGGCGGTTGATACCACGCTATGTCATAATGATTCCGGTCGCAGTCGTACTCATCCTGACGGATTCTCGTGCCTCTACGGTGGCGGCGCTCAGCGGACTCTTTATCATTTTTGTGATGCGACTAAAGTCTGCACACAACAGGAAAAAGACCATTTTATTCGGCGTGGTTGCGCTCGTCCTGACGGCTGCGGTCTTTTTTTTCGGAGTCCTAGAAAACACATTTGTTTCTTATTTCGCCATTCATAGCAAATACCGCGGGCTCGGGACAGGCTTCACCGGGCGATTTATCATCTGGCGCATCGTCTGGAGCCTATTTCTTGAAAACCCTATCCTGGGCATTGGCTTTCGCGCCCTTGGCCACATCGTGCGGATATCGGCTCATAACGGATATTTGAATCTTCTGGCCGAGATCGGACTGCCAGGTACTATCGCTGTCGCCTATCTGGTTTTCTCCGGTATCACGTCATTGCGAAGAGACGCGCGTGATCCGCACTTGCTACCGCTGCTGAGCGTCCTAACTGGTCTCGCCATTGGTTATCTGATGCTGGCCATTTTCGAGCGGTATCTTTTAGATGTTGGGAACCCGACCTCATTGATCTTTATGCTGGCGATCTTGCGGCCGCGGCAGGCACGAAAGATCATTGATCGCCGGTCATGGGCCACACCAAGGCCAGTAAAAGGAGGCGTCCGTGAATGGCGGACATGAGTCCATACCTTTGATCCGAGTGATCATTCAGCAGAATCAAATCGCACATTACCGGACCCGGCTATTCGAGCTTCTGTCTCAGCACCCGGAGATCCAGTTCACCGTTGCTGCCGACACAAAATCGGATACGCCCTATTTGAAGACCTATGACGGGTCCGTAGAGCGCAAGATCCGCCATGTCCAGTGTGACACCAAGCTGATCCGCATCCCGGGTCTACCGACACTTTCCTGGCAGCCCCAATCGCTGGCCATCTTGTGGCGGGAGCGCCCGGATGTGGTCATCGTCATGGGATCACCGTATTCCCTAACAGCATGGGCTGCGGGAATCATGGGCCGCATCCAGGAAATTCCGGTGATCATGTGGGGGCACGGACTACTCAAAGAGGAGTCCGGCCCGAAATGGTGGATTCGAAGGACACTCTACCGCCTCGCTGCAGGGCAGTTTCTGTATGGCAATTACGCCAGGAAAGTGCTGACCGCAAAGGGCTTCGACGCAGAGACTCTGCACGTAGTCTATAACTCTCTGGATTATGACCTACAGGAGGAAGTCATCGCCCAGATTTCCTCTGATGACTGCGAAGCTTGGAGGCGAACACTGGGGATCGGCTCGCACGAAGGCGTAGTCGTCTTCACTGGGCGTCTTCAACCCGTAAAGCGATTGGATTTGCTGATCCAGGCTGTCGCCACCCTAGCCGACCGGGCCAAGCGCGTGCATGTCGCTCTGATCGGCGAGGGAAGCGAGAAGGACCGGCTGGCGCGTCTGGCGAATAATTACGGGATTACCCAACTGGTGCATTTCCTCGGCGAACGTTATGATGAGGATTACCTCGGACTGGCGCTTAGCAGCAGCGATCTGTCAGTAGTTCCTTCGGGCGCTGGACTGTCAGTCATGCACGCAATGATCTATGGCACCCCGGTATTGATCCATGATCGCGCCGAATTCCATTTCCCGGAATGGGAGGCGGTCAAAGAGGGGGTAACGGGCTTTTACTATAAATACGAAGATGTGGAGGATCTGGCCGACAAGATCGACCGGGCGATTTTCCCAACGCCGGCGAAGGTGGGCATGGCAGAGCAATGCCGCAGCATGATCCGCAACTATTACAACCCGCATCGACAGGTGGAAATCATCTCGACCGCCGTCAAAGAAGTCCTGGCCAGTCGAAAATGATGCAATTTGGCTCCGGCCATGCCGCAACTTGCAGCCTTTATGATCGACGCCTCATGCGGGGCGTTCTGGCTGGTCTTTCCAGATCCTACTCGCCCCACTACAAACGGAAGCAAACACCCGGGCACTTTTCGGGAGACCGGTTGACTAACAAAGCGGTTTTGCGCCTATGGCACGACATTCCGGTGCCCCAAGCATTGTGTAACCGCTGGGTCGCAACTCGTTGCTGCCTCCGGTGCATTCTCGATAGTGCGTTCTGGATCGCGGGCGCGCACGGCCATAACCCATAACACACAAACTGGATGTTCCCAGCGCATGAAAATTATCCACGTCGTGGACTCACTGGACCCGGCGCAAGGCGGGCCACCCATGGTCGTAGCCCGGTTAGGGGCCGCACAGGCACAGCTGGGACACGACGTTGAAATCGTCTCCCTGGAATCACATGGCAGTAACAACCAAGTTAACGTCTCGCTCGAAGGCATTCCGCATCTCGACCAGGTCACCTTCACGCTGATCAAACGAGGTGGCCCTGTCGATCAACTCCTGGCAACCGCTGCCGGCAGGTATCTCACCCGGCGCGTACCCGAGGCAGATGCGGTACATCTGCACAACATGTGGCGGCCCCTGTTGGTAGTGGCCGCGAAAACCGCGAAGCGGGCCGGCGTCAAATATGTCATCGCACCGCATGGGGCGCTTTCGCGGTGGTCCCTGGGACAGAAACGCTGGAAAAAGCAGGTCGCGCTAGCCCTCGGATGGCGAAAAATCTTGAATGAGGCTTTTTTCATCCATGCACTCAACGCCGACGAGGTACGCGAGTCGGCCCCGCTACAGCTGCAACCGCCAGTCGAGATAATCCCTAATGGGGTATTTCCGGAAGAAATCGATAACCTCCCGGAGAAATCTACGTTTCGTGGATTGTACCCTCAATTGAAGGATCGGCCTTACATCTTGTTTCTTGGCCGGCTGCATTATAAGAAAGGTCTTGATTACTTAGCTGACGCATTCAACAGGTTCGCCCGCCAGACGCCGTCTGCGGATCTGGTTGTCGTGGGACCGGACGGGGGCGCAGGCCAGATGTTCGAGGAACGCATCGCGCAGTTCGGCCTCACGGGGCGCGTACACATGGTCGGTCCGCTATACGGTTTCAAGAAATATGCGGCGATGGTTGACGCCTTATGTATCTGCCTACCGAGCCGAGATGAGGGTTTCAGCATGACAATCACCGAGGCAATGGGTTGCGGCCTGCCGGTGGTCATTTCCAGGAACTGTAACTTTCCAGAAGTCGCCGAGCTCGAAGCCGGCGAGGTCGTAGATCTCGATGCTGCCGCAATCAGCGCCGCTTTGCTACGCATGGCGACCGATGAAAACTGGAGGCATCGCGCAGGCCAAGCGGCGCGACAGCTGGTCTTGTCGCGATTTACATGGCCAACCATCGCGCAGAAATCAATCATCGCTTATAACACAAATCATGAATCTCGTCGAGACCAGTGGCAATCCTCTTCACGGTAAATTTGTTCTCAAAGCCCGGATGCCCCGGTTACCGAGTTTTTCGTCATCCGCAAGTAGTCGAAGACCATACGGGTACGGAAGCAGAGTTTGCGCATCATCCCGGCGATGGATTGAGTGGGTTTCTGGAAGGACTTGAGGATACCGACCGCGAAGCGGCGCAGGCGGGTGATGTTTTCCGGGCCGAATCCGGTGCGGATTCGACTGCGATCCTCATCGTAGTTCCAGTCGATGATGTAATGAACGCTCTCGATGCTCCAGTGCCCGCGGTTGATGGCCAGCACCCGTTGCGGTGAGGCCTGTTGCGGAGTGCGACTCGTGATCCCCAGAGCGGTCTCACGCGAGTACTCACCGGTCTTTTTATGGATGGATTCGCGCTCGATCAGAAACACCTGACCGACGCAGGGGAAGTCGAGGTAGGCATTGAGCGCCGTCCGGCACCAAATCCGCCGCGTCTCGATGCGACCGTGATCGGCGGATTCGATCTCGACGAAGTCGGCGGCGTCTCGTGTCTCGAACAGCAACGCGATATCGCGTTCCAGCGTGGGTTGGTTGCCCTTGACCGTGAAATGATAGTGCGCCCGCCGCTCGACCAGATAGGTCGCCAGCGCGCGCTGGGTCAGCAGGGCGTCGGCCGTGATGTCCTTGCCCGCGATGTTACAGCCGTCAAGCAAAGGGATCGCCATGCCGATTTCGTTGGTGCGCTTGAGTTCATCGCACCCCGCACCGGGCAAGCTGCCTACTTTTTTTGGGCGTGACAGATTCTGGATTCATGTCCGACCACGCTCAGGATGTGTGCCTGATGTCCCGCTTCGTCGACGGCATTCTTCATGGTCTTGCCATCGATCGCCAGGGCGCTGTCCTGCGTCCCCCAGGCCTGATTCCAGGTCGTGAGCGCCCCATCCAGCGCGCCCGGCTTGATGCGAACCAGGCAATCGCGAATGACAAATTCACTGGGGACGACATAGCGTCCGTGCTCACGCCGGCAGCCGAAGCGCATCCGGGCCTGCTGTCCCAGGGCATCGGCCCAATCAGAGATGACCTTATAGCCGCGCATGCCGCACAGGATAGCGCCCGTCGCGATGCCCAGCACCACGGGCAGGCGATGGCGTCGCCCCTGCGCACGGCGTGGATCGGCAATGGACAGGAAGCACTGTGGCAGCGAGCGCATTTGCTCGGCATTCAGCATGATCTGGGGGGCTCCTGTGAGTTGAAGGTGATTCCGGTCAGGGTGGGTCAGGTGGCGCCTGGGATCGCGGCACAAGGGGCGAACAAAGACCCGCTTGGGGGCGGAGGCGATAGCGCTGTAGCCTTTTTGGGTACGTCGATACCCCTGGGTCAGGCCCAGTTCCATCCAGTTGGCGGCGCGATACACGCCGCCATGAAAGCGCCTCGGATCGACAAAAGTCTCCAGCAGCAGTAACGGATGACCAAAGCGTGCCGGCCAATCGGCCACGACCCGGCGTTCGGTCAGCGACAGGACCCGCGAGCCGATATTCGGCCGGTGCCAGTCGGGCAGGATCAGGAAACGGCTGTTGTTGGCGATCAGCTTGAGCCGGCCATACTGGGAGCGAAAGTCCCAGCCGATCCAGCGATCACGCACGCCGCATTTCAGGGCGGCGGCCGATAGGCTCAGCTGCGCTACCCACTCTTCCCGCCAGGTCGCGACGTACCATACTGTTTCACCGATCTTCGGCAGCGCGCCCAGATAGTGATGTTGCGCCATCTGCGCTTGATAACGCCCTTCCTCGTGGCGCTCCACTGGGCGGACTTGAAGCTCCGATAGGGCTTCGCTGGTGAGTTTCGCCGATTCCATCCGGTGATTTATACCGGGAATCCCGGGCGTTGTCCAGCCTGCTACCTTAATTCTCTGCTTTCTATAACTATTTCCGGTAGGGCAAATTCACCGTGCAATCCTCTTCGCGCTAAGCTGCAGCCAGAAGTATGCAGACAGGTTGCCTGAGAACCGGCGTCTGGCCCGGTCCGGTAGATCTCTGTAGGGGACGACAACAGACTCGGCCCGGTAGATACCAGAGTCCAAGAGTGGGGGATAGCCAGAACCTCTGCCCAAACCGTTCCTGTCTCACTGTGTGACTGAACCTGAACCGGCGCCTCGCGCCGCACAAGGTCTAAGTCCAAGCACAGAGCTGCTGAGAAAATCGGTGATTTTGAATACTTTAAGGCGTAAGATCTTGACAAGTGGCTTATAGACCCACGAAGGGAAACGAGCCGAATCAATGACCGTAGTCCAAAATGGAAACGCGGCCATATTAGCGTCTGCCGATAACTGCATAAAATTCATTCAAACACTCCCTTGGGAAATCTGGACCGAACTTTTATGGCATTGATTGGTCTGCTGCAGACAAGACCGGGCCGCGTTTCCCACAAACGCGGAGCCACAATCGGTATGTGGACGATTGCGGCCGCAGGACCCAGCGGAACCAGAATCTCCCATTACAATCGTTGATTCTGCGAGTTCTCATGTTCACCGAAAAAACCCTGTTAATCACTGGCGGAACCGGCTCCTTCGGCAACGCAGTGCTGCGCCGTTTCCTGGATTCCGACCTACGTGAAATCCGCATCCTGAGCCGGGACGAGAAAAAACAGGACGACATGCGCAAGCGTTACCACAACTCCAAACTGAAGTTCTATATCGGGGATGTGCGCGACTATCAGTCCATTCTCGGTGCCGTCCGGGGCGTCGACTTCATTTTCCATGCCGCGGCCCTGAAACAGGTCCCGTCGTGCGAGTTCCATCCGCTGGAGGCGGTGAAGACCAACGTGTTGGGCACCGAGAACGTCCTCGAGTCGGCGATCTCCTGCGGCGTCAAGAGAGTGATCTGCCTGAGCACCGACAAAGCGGTCTACCCGATCAATGCCATGGGAATTTCGAAGGCAATGATGGAAAAAGTGGCCGTCGCTAAGTCCCGTAACAGCAATTCGACGGTGATCTGCGCGACCCGCTACGGCAACGTGATGGCCTCGCGAGGTTCGGTAATCCCGCTGTTCGTGGAACAGGTACGGGCCAGTCAGCCCATCACGATTACCGACCCCAACATGACGCGCTTCATGATGACCCTGGACGATGCCGTCGATCTCGTCCTGTACGCGTTCAATAACGGAAGCCCGGGAGACATTTTTGTCCAGAAAGCGCCTGCCGCCACCATTGAAACGCTGGCACAGGCCATGACCGGATTGATTGAGGCACCCCGGCACGAGATTCGCATCATTGGCACGCGCCACGGCGAAAAGCTGTACGAAGTGCTGTTGAGCCGCGAAGAGATGGCCGCGGCACAGGACCTGGGGGCGTATTTCCGGGTGCCACCCGATCTGCGCGACCTCAATTACGGAAAGTTCGTCGAACAAGGCGAATCGCGGATTTCGGCGGCGGTCGACTATAACTCACACAACACTACGCGCTTGGACGTCGCGGCGATGAAGGATCTGCTGATGAAGCTGCCCTTCATGCAGGCCATCGCTCACGGAGAGCCTGCCCACCCGGAGGATTGACATGCGCGTACTGGTCACGGGCTCGCGCGGGTTCATCGGGAAGAACCTGGTCGTCCGACTGGGAGAACTGGCCGGGTTCGAGGCCCTGCAATTCGCTCGCGGCGATTCCGAGGAATCCCTGCAGACCCTCGTCCGGGAGGCCGGCGTCATCGTTCATCTGGCGGGGGAAAACCGCCCCAAGGATGTGGCGGCATTCGCGGAGGTGAACGCCGGCCTGACCCGCACGCTTTGCGCTGCGGTTGCCGCCAGCCGACGGAAGATTCCTCTGATCCTGGCCTCTTCGATCCAGGCGGACCTCGCCAATCCCTACGGCGAGAGCAAGCGCTCTGCGGAGCTGGCGGTGGAACAGCTGGCCGCCGAGCACACCAATCCGGTGGTGATCTTCCGTCTACCCAACGTGTTCGGCAAATGGTGCAAACCGAACTATAACTCGGTGGTGGCCACGTTTAGTCACAACATCGCCAACGATCTACCGATCCGTATCAACGATCCTTCGGCCATGCTGCGTTTGGTTTACGTGGATGATGTCGTCTCCACCATCTTGCGGGAGATCGAATCGACGGCTCCGGGATTGCGCCGGGGCACGGTCAATCCGGAATATTCCATCACCCTGGGGGAGCTGGCGGCCCAGATCGAAGCGTTCAGGAACTGCCGCGCCAGCCTCGTATCCGAACGGGTAGGTGCCGGACTCACGCGTGCGCTATATGCAACCTATGTGAGCTACCTTCCGACAACCAAGTTCGCCTATGACCTGCCCTGCCACCGCGACGCACGCGGTGTGTTCGTGGAAATGCTCAAGACGCCCGACTGCGGCCAGTTTTCCTTCTTTACCGCGCTGCCGGGCGTAACCCGCGGCGGGCACTACCACCACAGCAAGACCGAGAAGTTCCTGGTCATCAAGGGCTCAGCGCGCTTCAAGTTCCGCCACATGGTAACAAACGAAACCTACGAGCTTTTCACCTCGGGCGAACAACCCCGGGTAGTCGAAACAGTGCCTGGTTGGACTCACGACATCACCAACATGGGTGCCGAAGAGATGATTGTGATGCTGTGGGCCAATGAAATCTTCGACCGCGCCCATCCGGATACGGTCTCCAGCAAGGTCTGACATGAAAAAGATGAAGGTCATGACGGTTGTCGGGACACGCCCGGAAATCATCCGCCTGTCGCGCGTGATCGCCAGGCTCGATGAACATACCGAACACGTACTGGTGCACACCGGACAGAACTACGACTACGAACTGAGCGAGATATTCTTCAAGGATCTCGATATTCGCAGGCCCGATCATTTCCTGAATGCCGCCGGATCGACCGGCGCCGAGACGATCGGCAAGGTGATCATCGCGGCCGATGTGGTTCTGGCCGAGGAAAAGCCAGATGCCATGCTGGTACTGGGTGATACCAACAGTTGCATGGCGGTGCTGCCTGCTAGGCGTCGGATGATCCCAGTATTCCACATGGAGGCGGGAAACCGCTGCTTCGACCAACGCGTTCCGGAGGAGATCAACCGCCGCATCGTGGACCATATCGCCGACATCAATTTGACCTACAGTTCCATCGCGCGGGAATACCTGCTGCGCGAGGGACTGCCTCCAGACATGGTCATCAAGACCGGCAGCCCGATGAACGAGGTGCTGTCCCATTACCGTAAGGGAATCGAGAGCTCGAACGTTCTGGGCAATTTGGGACTCGAGGAAAATGGGTTCTTTGTGGTCAGCGCGCACCGCGAAGAGAACATCGAATCCGACCGGAACTTCGGCAAGCTGATAAGGCTGCTCAACGCGATCGCTGAAGCGTACTGCCTGCCGGTAATCGTTTCGACGCATCCGCGCACCCAGAAGCGGGTCGATACCACAGGCACGAAGTTTCATGAGAATGTGCACCTGCTGAAACCCCTCGGTTTCAAGGATTACAACAGGCTGCAGATGACAGCGCGGGCGGTCCTCTCAGACAGCGGGACGATCACCGAGGAGTCCTCAATCCTCAATTTCCCGGCGATCAATATCCGCGAGGCACACGAGCGTCCAGAGGGCATGGAGGAAGGGTCGGTGATGATGGTCGGCCTCGAGCTGGATCGCACGATGCAGGCCCTGGCGATCCTTGAAACCCAGCCGCACGGCGAGAAGCGTCTGCTTCGCCAGGTCACCGATTACAGCATGCCGAATGTCTCGGACAAGGTGGTGCGCATTATCCACAGCTACACCGACTATGTGAATCGCGTAGTCTGGAAGAAGTACTGAACTGCGGCCAAACGCATGCGCATTGCTCTCATTGCCGACGCTTTTCCGCCGATGCGTACCTCGGGCGCGGTTCAGCTGCGGGACCTGTCGGCGGAGTTCGTCCGCCAGGGACACCAGACAACGGTCCTGATACCGGCACCCGGACTCGAGGAACCCTGGCGCATCGAGACCTGGAACGGCGTGCGGATCGTCCGACTGAGGTCACCGAAGACCAAGGACATCAGCTATGTGCGCCGCACGATCGGCGAGTTTCTGATGCAATTCTCGATGCTCCGCAATCTGCGGAGCACTGCCTTGGCCACGGAGCGCTGGGATGGGGTGGTCTGGTACTCCCCTACCATCTTTCTCGGTCCCATTGCCAGGGCGCTGCAAAACACCAGTTCCTGCCGCAGCTACCTCATCATCCGAGATATTTTCCCGGAATGGGCCGTGAACATGGGACTTATGGGTCGGGGGCTACCTTATCTTTTTTTCAAGACCATCGAACGCTATCAATACTCAGTGGCGAACGTCATCGGAGTGCAGTCGCAGTCGAACCAAGCCTATTTCCACTCCTGGGACCGAGACAAGCGGCGCGTCGAAGTACTCCAGAACTGGCTTGCGGAAGCCCCGAATTCTGGCTGCACCATCAGCATCCGGTCCACGCCCCTCGCCGGACGGAAGATTCTAGTCTATGCCGGCAACATGGGGGTTGCCCAGGGCATGGGCGTGCTGCTCGATCTGGCAGAAAACCTCAGGCAGCGAACAGACATCGGCTTCCTCTTCGTCGGGCGTGGCAGCGATGCCCAACGCCTGCGCGCCGACGCCGTGGCACGCAGGCTCGATAATGCCCTCTTTTTCGATGAAGTCGATCCGTCCGAGATCCCAGGTCTGTATGCCCAATGTCATGTCGGATTGGTCGCGCTCGATCCGCGCCACAAGACTCACAATATTCCCGGAAAGTTTCTCTCCTACATGCAAAGCGGCCTGCCGGTGCTCGCCAATGTCAACCCTGGAAATGACCTGGTACGCTTAATCGAGGAAGAGCGGGTGGGAAGAGCGTGCACCAGTTCATCGGCTTCTGAATTGCAACGACAGGCGGAAATCCTGGTCGATGGCCTGACCGGAGACGAAGACGTACGTTCCCGCTGCAAGCAGCTGGCGAATCGCCTTTTTTCTCCTGAAACAGCCGTCAGACAGATCGTAGAGGCACTGCAGGCACCACCGTGAGTCCTCTTCCCATCTGTAAATCCGCGGCTGATGAATAGTGGTCCCATTCGGCATGTGGATCGCCCGTTATCGCAAGCGCATGACCAAGCATCCTCGCTGACAAGCCGTGATGCGACGAGGTACCCGGGTGCGCTCGATCCCGGACCGGGAGACATTCAGCGAATAAACCATCGCTCATGTTGGTGGACTAAAGTTGCTCTTTGGTGGTCTTGCTCGAAGGACGTTCTGCATAGCCACCCACAGCACAATACACTCCAGAACGGAAATAATGGCGCCGTTTAGCTACCCCGCGGACCGCACAGCGTGTGTTTCAGATCCGTAGATAGCGGACACAGATAGACGGGCTTGTGACGGCAGCACGCATAAGCTAGGGTATCCAACACAGGACACTGCACCGTGGCATCGGTAATATCGTCCAGGTGACTTCGGATAGGACTTCGAGTGGCCACGCAGCGCTGGTCCAGTGGAAACACCGTAATGAGGAAACAACCGATAATGAAAGTTGTCTGGACAAGAGGCACGGACGGTTCATCCACCGCCAGTTTGGCTTTGGCAATCTGGCTGGTCTTCGGGTATTGCGTCACTGCGTGGGCCAGGGGCGATGTTTTTTTATCAATGACAACCAGTGCAAATTCTACTCGCCCGGCTACCACCGCCAATAACTCTGGCAGTCAGCGTTTCCATGTTTTCGATGGAACTTTGTACAAAGACAAACCGAATCTGTCAACCTATGGACTTAAGCCCATAACAATTATCTATGGGGGAAATTTTTGGGAACACAAGTCGCATCTGAACCAGCTACCTCATGAGCGCCGCGCAAAGCAATTGGCGCGCGAGGCAGCGGCGGCAAGCAAACTGGTGTGCATTGACATTGAAAATTGGGAGGTAGCAGGCGACGACGCCACTGTGGCCAGTAGTGTAGAAAAATACGCACTACTGATGAAGTGGTTTCAGCAGGCCACCCCCGACGTACAGCATGGATATTACGGTGTGCTGCCAGTTGTGGATTATTGGCGTGCCATTGCACCTGGGGCGAGCCAACCATACCGCGCGTGGCAGGCAGACAATGCGAGGCTACAACCGATTGCGGCGACCGTAGACGTGGTATTTCCTTCGCTCTACACATACTATCCCGATCCCCAGGCATGGGTCAGGTTCGCCATCCGGCAGATCCGCGCGGCAAAAAAATACGGCAAGCCGGTCTATCCGTTTCTGTGGCCGCAGTACCATGATTCGAACCCCCAGCTCGGGGGGCAATACCTGCCCGCCGACTACTGGAAACTCGAGCTTGAGACCGTCAAAGCTCATGCAGATGGCGTTGTAATCTGGGGCGGCTGGGACCTCAAACGTGATCGACCTGCGAAATGGAACAATCAGGCGCCATGGTGGCAGGTCACTAAGGAATTCATGAGACAGCTGACTCATGGTTGAGAGAAAAAAACACGCTGATGGGACCTGCCTCCGTACAAGCGCGTCATGGCCACTTGTTGAGCATGCTGGAGTGCGGTCCACGCGGAAACGCCCAGGATCGGTCCACTCTGCGTTGGGAACGCACTCTGGATAGCCCCAGACCACAGCGGACGGGTGGATACCGGATCACAAGCTCGGTATCATGGCTGCATCAAGTCTGGTGCGGAGGACGCACACAACAGATAACAAAGAACCTCGGACGGGATCGCGACACCGTTGCGATTGCGGCTCGGGGCCGGAGGGAAAGCGCAGTCACTCCCGCCGCGGTGGGAGTGACTGCAAGCGTAAGCTAGCAGTGTGTTGATAAAGCCCCGAACAACTTCGTTTCCGTGCGGTCATAGTGACAACGCGATTAACGGGAGAACAAGAATGCGCGGTCACGTGGATCCCCAGAGTAGTCTGTTCAGCTATTTCTCGATTGAGGAGCGGATTCCTGCCGAGCATCCGCTGCGGGCCATCAAGGCACGGGCCGATGCGGTGTTGGCCTCGATAAGTCCGGCGTTTGCGGCCATGTACGCCGACGATGGCCGGCCGTCGATCGCGCCGGAGCGGCTGCTGAAGGCGAGCCTTCTGATTGCACTCTACTCGGTGCGTTCCGAGCGCCTGTTCTGTGAACAGCTCGGCTACAACATGTTGTTTCGCTGGTTCCTGGATAGGGATCTCGAAGCCCGCGCCTTTGACCACTCGACGTTCTCCTTGAACCGCTCGCGCCTGATCGCGCACGACATCGCCCGGACCTTCTTTGCCGGTATTGTCGAGCAGGCGCGTGCGAAGCGGCTCCTGTCGGACGAGCACTTCACGGTCGACGGCACCCTGATCGAGGCATGGGCGTCGTTCAAGAGCTTCAGGCGCAAGGACGGGCCGCCACCGCGTTCGGGCGGAGACGGCACCGGCATGGCCGATTTCCGCGGCGAGAAGCGGACCAACGCGACACACGAATCCACGACCGATCCGGAGGCGAAACTGATGAGGAAGGGCAACGGCCAGCCGGCGAAACTCTCCTACGGGGCGCACGCCCTCATGGAAAACCGCTCCGGCCTGCTCGTCGACATCGCGATCACCGATGCCACACTTTCCGAACCCCGTGCGGTGACACCCCTGCTGGACCGTCGGCGCCGGGCACGACAGGGCCTGCGCACGCTCGGCGCCGACAAGGGTTATCACAATAAAGCGTTCGTCGGGCTGCTGCGGCAACGCCGCATTGCACCGCATATCGCCCGGATCGAGAACCGTGCCACGCCGGGGCTCGATGCACGGACCACGCGCCATCCGGGCTATGCCGTGAGCCAGAGGAAAAGGAAGCGCATCGAGGAAATCTTCGGCTGGATGAAGACCGTGGGTGGATTCCGGAAGACGCGCTTCATCGGACAGACCAAGACCCAGCTTGCTGCCTACCTGGTCGGCGCCGCCTACAATTTGCTGCGTAGGGCCCGATTGCAGACCGCGGCGGGATGAGTCCTTGCGCAACATGTCCAACGAGACCAATTTATCCATGAACCGATACCCCTGCGTCGAACACCTTACCCATCTCGCGACCAGGTGTGTACCGACAGGCGCGGAAAATGACGTTAAGCGGCATTTATCAACACCCTGTTAGGCCTGCGGATCCCAACGTTACAGAAGACTCGCAAGCAAGCCAAACGCGGAAAATTTTGATGAAAACTTCAAGCACCGAGACTCTAGAAGTATGGAAAGAACCCGTCAGCGTGTGGATCTTCTTGCTGGGAATAGCTGCACTAGTCGGCTTCATATTCTCCAATGGCCTTACCGTGATGGTAAAATGGTGGCACCAGCCGGCATACAGCTACGGCTACCTCATTCCCTTTATCACTCTGTTCCTGATCTGGCAGAAAAAAGGCCGACTGGAACGCGCTCCGTTCGATGGTTCCTGGTGGGGCATCGTCGTGGTGACGATAGGTGTGCTGCTGTTTCTCGCCGGGGAATTGAGTACGCTTCTGAACGTTATCCAGTATTCCTTCCTAGTTGTCACCGTTGGCGTCGTGCTGACCACCATGGGCTGGAGGGCATTCAAGATCGTCTGGATGCCCCTGACAATTCTTGTCTTCATGATCCCGCTGCCCAACTTTCTTTTTTTCAATCTGACGCAACAGCTGCAGCTGATTTCCTCCCAGCTCGGCGTGTGGGTCATACGCCTGTTCAACATTCCGGTGTTCCTGCAGGGCAATGTCATCGACTTGGGCGTGTTCAAGCTGCAGGTGGCACGGGCCTGCAGCGGGCTGCGCTACCTTTTTCCGCTGATGACGCTCAGCTACATCGCCGCATATTTCTTCAAGGGGCCATTTTGGAAGCGCGTGATCATATTCCTTTCGAGCATGCCCATCACGGTACTCATGAACAGCTTCCGGGTCGGCATGATCGGCGTGCTCGTGAACTACTGGGGGATATCGATGGCGCAGGGATTCCTGCATGCCTTCGAGGGATGGGTAGTGTTCATGGCGTGCATCGGCATCATCGTGGCCGAGATGTGGATCCTGGCCCACATCGGCAAAACCCCGCGGCCCCTGCGCGAGGTCTTCGGCCTAGAGTTTCCGGCCCCTACGCCGGCCGATGCCACTGTCCGCAGGCGCGCCGTTACGGCGCCGATGATTGCGACCGCAAGCCTCCTGGCGCTGGTCGCGATCCTGCACGGTACACTGCCACAACGGGTGGAATACACGCCGCAGCGCACGGAATTCGCTGATTTTCCGATGAACTTCGGGGCATGGCACGGAACGCTGCAGCCGCTGCAGCCGGTCTTCATCAACGCGCTCAAGTTCACCGACTACATCATGGCCGACTACACCAAGGCGGGCCACGATACGGTGAATTTCTATGTTGCCTATTACGCCTCGCAGCATGCGGGCGACTCGGCGCATTCCCCGCGCTCCTGCATTCCCGGCGGAGGGTGGGTGATCAAAAGCCTGTCGCAGCGCAACGTCAAAGGCGTGGAGATCGCCGGACAACCACTGCGCGTCAATCGCGTCCTGATCCAAATGGGCGGTACCGAGCAGCTGGTGTATTACTGGTTCCAGGAACAGGGACGTCTGCTCACGAACGAATATCTCGTCAAATGGTTTCTGTTCTGGGATGCCCTGACGCGCAACCGCTCCGACGGGGCGCTGGTGCGGCTGGTTACTACCATTCCGACTGACGAGACTATCCGGGAGGGCGATGCGCGACTGGCATCGTTCGCGCGGGCCGTGAGCCCGCATCTCGGTGCCTTTGTTCCCGATTAGCCTGCATCAAACCGTCACGGATAGACACGGGGGGAGCGCAGCCGGACCGGTGGTATCCGGAACCTGCACCCTATCGACTATACAGTGTCTGAAGGGTTCATGAACATGACGGACCGTATTGGCACGCGCGTAACGGCCGACGATGACGGCCAGGGCTGCGCCGTCCACGCAAGTCGACCCGCGAGTATCGGGCATTGAACTATCTTCTCGTCTTCTTCCTGGCGATGATCGTGAGCGTGGCCCTCATTCCACTCATGATCCGGCTTGCCCCGAGACTGGGTATGGTCGACCATCCCGATGCACGCAAAGTCCATTCGGCGCCGATCCCGCGCGCCGGTGGGGTCGGCATCGCTATCGGCGCGCTGATTCCGGTCCTGATTTGGGTATCTACAGGGCCGGCGCTGCGCGCGTATCTTGTCGCCTCACTGATTCTGCTTGGCTTCGGCATGTGGGACGATGCGCGCACGCTCGGCGCCGCGGTGAAGTTCACTGGCCAGTTTCTCGCCGCCGTCATCGTTGTCTACTACGGCCACGTCTACGTTCTTTCCCTGCCGTTCATGGACCTGCACCGGCTACCTTTGTATCTCGCGCAACCATTTACCGTTTTCGCGCTGGTCGGCATGATTAACGCGCTCAACGTTTCGGACGGCCTGGATGGTCTGGCCGGCGGTCTGTCGATTCTGAGCCTGGGAGCCATCGCCTATCTCGCGCTCCAGACCTCGGGCTATTCGGCGGTGGCCATTGCTCTGGCCACACTCGGCGGCGTGCTCGGCTTCATGCGCTACAACACCCATCCCGCTAGGGTCTTCATGGGGGACGCCGGCAGCCAGTTCCTCGGCTTCACGCTGGGCTTTCTGGCGGTATTCCTGCTGCAGAAGGTCAACCCCGCACTCAGCCCTGCGCTGCCGCTGCTGATCCTGGGCCTGCCCATCGCCGACCTGCTGGCGGTCATCGTACAGAGGCTCTATCTCGGCATCAGCCCGTTCGTGGCGACCAAGCACCACGTGCACCACCGCCTGCTCGCGCGTGGCTTCGACCACTACGAGGCGGTCGTGATCATCTACGCGATTCAGACGGCTTTCATCGTGCTGGCGTTGCTTATGCGTTACGATGCCGACAGTGCAATCTTCGCCGTCTATCTCGGCATCTGCGGCCTGCTGTTCCTGTTTCTGTTCGTAATGACGCATCTGGGGCTCAAAGTACACGCATCGCGCGCTCCGTCGCGGCTGACCACAGCCATTCGCGCGGTCCGCAACCACCCACTATTCTACGCGACTCCGGTACGCCTAATCACACTGTTGATCCCGCTGCTTTTCGTTGCCGTCAGCCTACTCGCCAGGGAAGTGCCCAGGGACTTCGGAATCGGTGCTTCGGTCCTTGCCATGCTGCTGCTTCTGCATCTGGTTTTTTCCAGCGCGACAGATTCGATCGTGCTGCGCGCCGTCAGCTATGTGACAGCAGCCTTCGTCATCTATCTGGAAAGCAAGTACCTCACGGGCCGGGCACCGCTGCTCGATGCAGCGGAGATCGGGTATTTCGTCGTGCTTGCCACTGCTATCGGGCTGGCCGTTCGCTACAGCGCAGCCGTCGAATTCCGCACCACACCGATGGACTACCTCGTGATCCTGATTGTCCTGTCGGTGGGCCTGCTGACGGGCGACAGCACGCACCGGGCGTATATCGGGGCGATGGCCATCAAGCTCGTGATTGTATTCTACGGCTGCGAGTTTATCGCCGCGCGCATGAAGAGCCGGTGGAACCTGCTCAATCTCTCGTCGCTCGCAACGCTGGTCATCCTCGGCGCACGCGGTCTGGGTCTGGCATAAAGCGGACCGGCTACGAACGCCGGGACCCTCGCCGCAAGCAGCGCGCTGCGCTCGCTCGGTCTACCGAGCTCGGCGGTTTTGTGTTTTACTGTACCGCGCCGCGGCCAGGATGGCAGTCACATGCCGTCGCTGGACGCATTCAATGTTCGAAATTCAGCAGTGGGTTTGGAGGAGCAACATGTCCGTGCGTAAGAGTCTCTCGGGGATCCTGGTATTAATATTTGCAGCCATCGTGCTTGCCGCCTGCGGTGGGGCGGCTGGACGCGAAGCCGCATACCTGAAGCGCGGCAAGGCCTATATGGCAAGGCAGGATTATCCGAAGGCCGAGATCGAGCTCAGGAATGTGCTGCAGATCGACCCGAAGAACGCTGAGGCCTGCTACCTTCTCGCCAGGAGCGAGGAAAAGCAAGGCAACTACCAGCCGGCGTTCGGCTACTACGCCAAGGCGATAGAATTGAAACCTGACTACCCGGCAGCACAGGCCAGGCTCGGAACCTTCTACCTCCTGTCCGGCAATCTCGCCAAAGCCAGCCAGACGGCGGATGCCATCCTCAACAAGCATCCCACCGACGCCGGCGGGCAGCTTCTCAAGGCGGCGGTGATGGCGAGGCAGGGAAATGCCCAGGGCGCGATCAAGGAAGCAAGCGGCGTGCTCGCAGTGGATCCGTCCAATTACCAGGCAGCTTCGCTGCTGGCCGTGATCTATGACAACCAGGGAGATACTGCCAAAGGGATTGCGGTGCTGCAGGATGCGATCTCCAAGAATCCCAAGAACGTTCCGCTGCGGATCAGTCTGATCAGGCTTTACGCGAAAAACTCCAGCGACTACGCCAAAGCGGAACAACTGTTTCGCGAGATCATTGCGATCGAACCCACCAAGCTGCAGCCGCGCATCATGTTCGCGTCATTCTTGGTTCAGATCAACCAGGTCGACCTGGCTGAACAGGTACTGCGCGACGCGGTTCAGGCGAACCCGAAGGATGTGCGCCGGCACGTAACGCTGGCTGAATTCCTCGCTGTCAAGAAGAGTGTGGCGCAGGCCGAGGCGGAACTGCAGAAAACCATCCAGTCCTACCCCGACTCCGACGCGCCACGCTTTGCCCTTGCTACGCTGTACGCGCGCACCAACGAGCCTGCCAAGGCTGAGGCGACCTACCGCGAAATCATCTCGCGCGACGACACGAAGCCGTCCGTGCTGAAAGCCCGAGACCAGTTGGCCGCCCTGCTGGTGCAAGAGGGCAGGACGGACGAAGGCATGAAGCTGATCAAGAACGTCCTGAAGGAAAATCCGCAGGACAACGACGCGCTGCTGCTCCAGGGAACGATAGCCCTGCAGCAGGGTCACGCCCTGACCGCAATGTCGGCGTTCCGCTCCATCCTCAAGGATCAGCCCACCTCCGCCAAGGTGCTCGCGCTTCTAGCCCAGGCCAACCTGATGAACCACGCGCCGGACCTCGCAAAGGAGGAACTGCAGCGCGCCGTGAGTGACAACCCGAACGACGCCAACGCGCGTCTGCGTCTGGCCCAGTATCTCATGCAGGAACACGACAGCGGGGCCGCACTCAAGCTGATCGACCAGGCACTCGTCATCGCACCCAACGACCCAGGTGCACTGCAGGCCAAAGCCGATGTGATGCTCACCCGACACGACTCCACCGGTGCCGTGAAGGCGCTCGAACAGCTCAGCGCCGCCTACCCCAAGGATCCTACTGGCCCCTACCGGCTGGGACAACTTTACGGATCGCAGAAGCAGTACGCCCAGGCGGAGTCCCAGTTCGAACTTGCCCTCGCACGCGCGCCGCAGGCACCGCAACCGCTGACCGCGCTCATCAACGCCTACGTAATGGAGGGTGCGCCCAAGAAGGCAGTGGCACGGCTTCAGAAACTGATCAAGACTTCCCCAGACGACGCGCCGGCGCACGAACTGCTGGGCGAAGTGTACATGCGCATCAAACAGTATCCCGACGCCGCGAAGGAATTGAATCGCACCATCGCCATCGCCCCAAAATGGGATGCGCCCTACGTCAACCTCGCCCGGTTCGATCTGCAGCGCGGTGATGGTGCCGGCGCACTGGCACTTTACCAGCAGGGCCTGAAGGCGATCCCTGGAGACCAGCAGCTGTTGCTGGCGCTGGCGGGTTACTACGAGTCGAAGCAGGACTATCACGACGCGATCGCCACCTACCGCACGGCCGTCAAAGCCAACCCGGCCAACGCGGTGGCAACAAACAATCTGGCAGCGCTGCTCGTCATCCAGGGGGGTGATGCCCGGCTCAAAGAGGCGCAGAAGCTTAGCGCGCGCCTGGCATCGTCCCCGGTGCCGGCATTCCAGGACACGGCTGGCTGGGTCGATCTGAAATCCGGCGAAACCGACAAGGCGATCGCGCTGCTCACCAAGGCTGTCAACGCAGCGCCGCAGGTTCCCATTTTCCAGTATCACCTCGGCGTGGCGTACCGCCAGAAAGGCGATGTTGCGAATGCCAAGATTCACCTGGCCAAGGCGGCGGCGGCGCGCGACTTCGCCCAGGCCGGCGAAGCACGCAAGATGCTGGATTCACTTCACTGAGTGGCTCTGCAGCGCGACACAAGCCGCCCCAGAAGAGCGGGAACGGCAAGGCGTTGGGGGGAATTCCCGATTCTGGGTGCTGTTTCCGCGATGCCTTCTCGGCTCAGCCAAGGATGATCAGAAGCTTCTGGACCGTCTAACGTTCGCTAGACGGTCCAGGGGGGATTTGCACCGGGTGGGGCCCTGAAGAAGGTTGGGAAACTGCCCCTTATTCCCCCCGCATGGGAAGTCCTCAGTCGAGCCGCAGCGGGCCCGCCAGCCGCTAAAACGCTGGCTTGCAGCCTCAGTCGCTGGCTACTCGGTATGAACTCGACCGTGGAATCGTCTTTTTAGAATACATTAATATAATAATTGAGTTATAGTCATGGGCGGCTCCATTCTCCCGACATCTGGACCTGCCGCCGGATGACCGAGACGTTCAATCGTGATGTAATATTCCCGTGCTAGAATTACCTGTAGATGCCGGTACGCGCCGGTCTTTCGCTATTCACCTCCCGTCGCGCAAACACGTTACCAGCGCAGGCGGGGCGGAAAACAGGCATTCTAAGACACGGATGGCGGAAGCGCGGTACGAAGAGATCGTACGTGGCAAGGGGGTCCGGGAACAGCGACTTACCGTCCCTCGCGGGAGCGGTGCCGGCGATTCTTGATCACGCCGCGCAAGCACGGCTTGGGTCGATACCACTGCCACTGCACAAGAACACCGGCAGGACGGTTGGGCACCGGATTTACACGGAGAGGAATCCAGCATACCCCACGTGGGCACCGGCCTGATCGCAGGCAGGTGCGAGAACAGGATGGAGTGGCCGTGCGTCGCCGCCCCGGACTGTACACTGCTTCCGGCAAACCGGAGTCGTTCACTGAATCGGGTTCGCGAAACGGCTGACCCCCGGGAAGCGGCTTTCCGGCTTTGAGCGCAGGCAACAGCCTTAATTGATTGAAGCGTCTTCACCGCGCCCGTACTGGCCGCGGTGACAACGCGATACGGGAGTACGTAAACTCCAATGATCAATGCGGAAGTGATCAGCTATTCGACGACCACTGTGGCCTTCCTGGGCCTGAGCCTGCTGTTGCTCACCGGCCGGCATCGACAAATTCGCAAGACCCTGCTCGCCGTCGCGTCGCTCACGAGCGTTGCCTGGGCCGCCACCGTGGCCTATCAGGCGGACTTCGGCGGCCTGCTGATCGTCGCGCAGATGCTCGAACTGCTGCGCGACCTCGCCTGGCTCACTTTCCTGCTGGCCATGCTGAGAGCCGTATATCCGGACAATGCCGCCACGTCCCGCCGTTTCACGATGGTCTTCGGCGTCGCAGCGGCCTTTACCGTCGCGCTTATGCTTCTTGACCTGTACCGGATCACGGGCGGCTCGGCGCTCAGATTCATCGCCGGCAACGATGTCCTGGCCGGACACCTGCTCATGACCGTCGCCGGCCTCGTGGTTGTGGAGCAGCTGTACCGCAACACGCCGCGCGAGCTGCACCGCGCCCTGAAATACCTTTGCGTTGGCGTGGGCAGCATGTACGCCTATGACTTCTACCTCTATTCCGACGCACTGCTGTTTCAGCGCGTCAGTGCCACCCTGTGGGATGCGCGTGGCTTCATCCACGCCATGGTGGTGCCGGTGATCGGCATCGCGCTCGCGCGCAACGTGCAATGGTCGCCGAACCGTGACGCAATCGATGTCTTCGTTTCCCGACGCATCGTGTTCCACACCACCGCGCTGTTCGGCGCCGGGATTTATCTGCTGGCGATGGGCGCTGGCGGCTATTACGTAGGGGTTGACGGCGGCAGCTGGGGACTGGTCTTCCAGACGATTTTCCTGTTCGGCGCGGGGCTGGTGCTTGCCATCCTCCTGTTCTCCGGGCAACTGCGCGCCAGCCTGCGGGTTTTCATCAGCAAGCATTTCTTCGGTTACAAGTATGACTACCGCGACGAGTGGCTACGTTTCATCCGCACCCTGTCCTCGGGGGAAGCCGCCACCCAGCTGCATGAACGCGCCGTGAAAGCCATCGCGCAGATCGTCGAAAGCCCCGGGGGAATCCTGTGGATGCGTCGCGACAACGGACGCTTCGAACCCGTGGCGCGCTGGAACATGGGCGATCCGGTGCCTGCGAGCGAACCAGCCGACGGACTGCTGGTGCGTTTCCTTGAACATCGTGAATGGGTCATCAATCTGGACGAGCACGACAAGACGGTCCAGCGCTTTCGCGGCATCGATGCGCCTGCGCTTCCGGACTGGCTGCACGGCGTGCCCACGGCGTGGCTGGTGGTGCCGCTGATTCTGCACGAAAGCCTGCTCGGATTCGTGCTGCTGGCACGCTCCCCGCTCATGCCGGTGCGCCGCGAATTCAACTGGGAGGACTGCGATCTGCTCAAGACCGCCGGCCGCCAGGCAGCAAGCCATCTGGCACAATTGGAAGCTTCGCGCGCCCTGGCAGAAACGCGTCAGTTCGAGGCTTTCAATCGCCTGTCGGCCTTCGTCGTCCACGATATCAAGAACCTGATTGCGCAGCTGTCGCTGGTGGTTTCCAATGCGACGAAACACAGGCACAACCCGCAGTTCATGGAAGACGCCATCCATACTGTCGAAAGTTCAATCACGAAGATGAACCGCCTGCTGGCGAATCTGCGCAAAGATCACACCACGGAGGACCACGCAGACACAGTCGACCTGGCGCAGCTGCTGACGGAAGTGGTCAGCGCTCACGGTGTGCACAGTCCAGAGACGACCCTCGAGTGCTCGGAGCGCGGGATCGCCGTCGCGGCTAACCGTGACCGGTTGGCTGCAGTGATCGGCCACGTCATCCAGAACGCGCGCGAGGCGACACCTGGCGATGGGCGCGTGGCGGTGCGCATGCGCGCAGACCGCCGCCATGCCGTCGTCGAGATAGAAGATACCGGCTGCGGCATGGACGAGGTTTTCATGCGGGATCGACTGTTCCGGCCCTTCGAGACCACCAAGGGCAGTGCCGGAATGGGCATCGGCGCCTACGAAACCCGCGAGTTTATCCGCTCGCTCGGCGGCGACATCGATGTATTCAGCCGCCTGGGTCACGGCACGATCTTCCGCCTGCACCTGCCTCTGGCTGACAACCACGGCCTCCCGATTGCATACCGGACAGCTAGCAATTAGTATCCGGGGGATGGCGGAATCGGCACGCAAACTCCTCGTGGTCGAAGACGATCCTGGCCTGCAGAGGCAGCTGCGCTGGTGTTTTGACGGCTACGAAGTGCTCACCATGGGCGACCGCAGTCACGCCCTGGAACAAGTCCGGCGGCACCAACCGCCGGTAGTGACTCTAGACCTCGGACTGCCCCCCGACCCCAACGGCAGCAGCGAGGGCTTCGCCACGCTGGAACAGATCCTCGAAGTCGCACCCCGCACCAAGATCATCGTCGTCACCGGGAACGATGATCGCGAGAATGCGGTACGCGCAGTCGGCATGGGCGCCTATGATTTCTTCAACAAACCGATCAACGCCGAACTGCTTGGGTTTCTCGTCAACCGCGCCTACCGCATGCACGAGCTGGAGACCGAAAACCGGCGACTCCTTCAGCAGCAAAAGGATTCCTCGATCGAAGGCGTGATCACGTGCAGCGCGGAAATGCTCAAGGTGTGCCAGACGATCGAGAAAGTAGCCCCGTCAGACGCCACGATTCTCCTTCTGGGAGAGAGTGGAACCGGCAAGGAACTGTGCGCCCAGTCCACCCACAGCCGCAGTCCGCGAGCCACGAACCGTTTCGTCGCCATCAACTGCGCGGCAATCCCGGAAAATCTGCTTGAAAGCGAGCTTTTCGGCTATGAAAAAGGCTCCTTTACCGGCGCTGCCAAGCAGACACGCGGCAAAATCGAATACGCCGACGGCGGCACCCTGTTTCTCGATGAGATCGGCGACCTGCCGATGGCGCTGCAGGCCAAGCTGTTGCGCTTCCTGCAGGAGCGCACCTTCGAGCGTATCGGCGGGCGCGAGGAAATTTCGGTCGACGTACGGGTCGTATGCGCCACCCACCAGGATCTCGCTTCCAAAATCCAGGCAGGTACCTTCCGCGAAGACCTGTTCTACCGCATCAGCGAAATCAGCGTACAGATTCCCTCTTTGCGCCAGCGCACCGGCGACGCCCTGCTGCTGGCGCGCTCTTTCCTGGATCATTTCGCCCGCGAACAGGGGCGGTCGTTCCGTGGCTTCTCCCGCGAGGCACTTGCAGCGATAGAGAGTTACGGCTGGCCCGGGAACGTGCGGGAGCTCAAGAACCGTGTGAAGCGCGCCACAATCATGGCGGAGGGATCCCACATCGACGCCAAGGATCTGGAGCTCGACGTTCCGAACGGGGAAGCTGCGACGTTCAATCTGCGGGAAGTACGCGAACAGATCGAGCGCCAGACCATTGTGCGCGCCCTCGGCCATGCCGCCGGCAAGGTCACCCAGGCGGCCGATCTGCTCGGCATCAGCCGCCCCACCATGTACGATCTCATCAAGAAGTACAAACTGACAATATAGTCGTCCGTGTGGACGAACCGGCCGGCGAGGCGGGGGGCAGATCATCCGGCGAACATGGATGGCAGGGAGTTTTGTCGAGAGAAAATGCCCCACTGAAGCGGGGCACCCTCCAAGGCCGTGTTGGGGATGGTGGAGCAGCGTGGATCGAACCCCGATCCTTCGCATTGCAAACGTGATGAAATCATCGAGGCCTACCCGGGGGATAAGTATCTGCCGAGCTACCTTGTCTATTCGCAGCACCATCCGGCCGCGGCCAGCAGATGGATCAGACAAGCAAGAAGCTCATCACGACTCGCATGCTCAGGCGCCAAGCGGGCACGAATGCGACTGCCCAGAAGTTTGCGTTTAGATCTCTATGAGGCCCAGAGTCTGCGCGGCAGTGCGGCCCATCTTCCAGGCCCCGGCGGCGGTGGGCACAGCAGCTCTTCCACGCAGATTCCAGGCCTAGAATCAACGGAAAGTCAGCGAGGTAAGGGACACGAATCAGCGCGCACAGGCCATTTTGTTCCGCCAACCGGGTTTCGTTTAGTAGCACTATTTGCAAGTATACTTGCATGAAGAACCGCCCATTCTGGCACGACCGGATCGAAAATGCCTGGAAAAGCCGGGCTGTGCTTTGGCTGTCGGGCGTACGGCGAGCAGGCAAGACCACCCTCTGCCAGAGTCTCACGGAAGTGGAGTATTTCGATTGCGAGCTTCCTCGTACGCGCAGGCAGATGGACGACCCCGAGTCCTTCCTGGATGGACTCCGCGGGAAACGCGTGGTACTCGATGAGATCCACCGGCTCGACAATCCATCCCGGCTTCTCAAGATTGCCGCCTGATCATTATCAGGACATCCGCGTCATTGCCACCGGTTCCTCCACGTTGGGCACCTCGGCGAAGTTCCGCGACACGCTCGCTGGACGCAAAGCAGAATTATGGCTGACGCCGATGGTGCATTCCGATCTGGAGGCGTTCGGCAAACCCGCTCTGGCGCACCGGTTTCTGCATGGTGGGTTGCCGCCGTTTTTTCTGGCAAAAAGTGTTCCGGAGCGGGATTTCCAGGAATGGATGGATGCCTACTGGGCCAAAGATATCCAGGAACTTTTCCGGCTGGAGCGCCGGCATTCTTTCCAAAGGTTCGTCGAGCTGCTCCTGGCCGCCAGCGGCGGCCTCTTCGAGGCCACCCGTTATGCGCGTCCGTGCGAGGTCAGCCGCACCGCCATCTCCAATTACCTGGCCGTGCTGGAAACGACCTATGTCGCGCATGTACTGCACCCGTTTAGCTCGCATGCCACCACTGAAATTACCTCGACTCCGAAAGTCTATGGATTTGATACAGGATTTGTCTGCTACTACCGCGGCTGGAACGAACTGCGGCGCGAGGACATGGGATTGTTATGCGAGCATTTTGTGCTGAATGAGCTACAGGCTCACCTGCAGTCGCGCGATATCCAATATTGGCGCGACAAGAAGGCGCATGAGGTCGATTTTGTTCTGGCACCGAGAAATCACCCGCCCATCGCTATTGAATGAAAATGGTCAGCGGATGATTTTGACGG
Source organism: Pseudomonadota bacterium (assembly GCA_027364845.1). Classification (GTDB taxonomy): domain Bacteria; phylum Pseudomonadota; class Gammaproteobacteria; order Acidiferrobacterales; family UBA6901; genus JAJYCY01. The sequence continues at coordinate 46,306 of DAHXOO010000012.1, forward strand.
AGCTGCCATCAAGGCCTTTCGCAGGAGGTACCTGAAGGGCGAGAACTACGTAGTAGCCCAAAACGTAGATTGCAGTTACGTCCGGCGTTATGGGGAAATACCTGTGAAGCTCGTCAACCTGCAAGACCTGGTGAAAGGGGTTACGTCTGGCTGGAACCCATAGAGCTGGGGTGGTTGAGGAGCTACACGGCCAAATAGCACCGGGCGAACGTAAACCACGCTATGGATATTTACAGAGAAAGCGATCGACTGAAAGTAAAGACATGAACCGGGACTCCTCCGCAAGGCGCCGTAGATAGAGAAACCGGCAACCGTAATCCGCGGCGAATAGGCGACATTTTTACCCGGCGGCAAGAAGGACAAATCAGGCTGGCATGAACACCGCTTGTCTGACGACAGCTGCAGCGGCCGGCCACCTATCCATGGCCACGCTCTCTATTGCGTTCCTTACAATCTACGTGGACTCTAACAAGATTCCCGGGCGGCATATCCTCGTCTGCGGAAACCGGCATCTCTGGAGAAGCACCCGAAGCCTTTCCATTGACAAGCTTCCTTGCGTACAGATATAACCCGCACGTAATACGGCGAGTCGGAGGTGGCCATGGCGACGAGCGATGCGGCGCGCGCAGACAGGATCGAATTACGCGTCACCAAAGAGGAAAAGCGACTTTTGGCTGCGGCCGCCGCGTACGAGCGGCTGGACGTCACGAGTTTCATTATGCGCAACGTACTTCCGGCTGCGCGCGAGATAGTGGAACACGCCGAACGCATCGTGCTGAGCGCACGTGATTCCGCCCGAATACTGAAACTTCTGGAGAATCCGCCGAAGCCAACCCCTGCGCTTTTGGCGGCGGCGCGCCGCCGCTCTCAGAGAAGGTAGCGTTCGGTGGAGTGGCGCGAGGGGCCACTCGGTCGATGGCACAATCGCAGTCGCGTCGACTGCGGCGTGCACGGGTACTGGGTTTATATTCAATCAGCCCCGGAGCCATCGAGTTTGACCGCGTGCCGGCAAAGCTGACAAAAAAGCTCGGCCGCTACGAGGTGCCGGTTTTCAGGCCAGGTCGCTTGGCCGTTGATCCTAGATTCGGCAGTTGGCGTCAGAAACGAGCCATATGCAGTGGATTTCTTTGGAATTTCAACTGCTCCGCAGTTCACCAAATCGGTGAAAACGCATTGTGGCACAAATAGTTATGAATCATGCGCTTGCCCATGCAGCAGTGACTTCAACTGCCGAATCTAGGTTGATCGCCTAATGGAGGGCCAGGGTCTAGGGGGCGACTTGCTGCTTGCCGCCGGCGGGCGCGCCTTGGCGGTGGCCGCGGAAGTAGGTGGTGTGGCGCTTGCTATCAACGCAAAGGACGAGCAAGGGGTGCGATGGTACGAGCGGTTCGGTGCGTTGCGCCTGTTGGACGATCCACTCAAACTCATCCTTCCGCCCAGCATCATTGCCGAGGCGATCACGATGACGGGAAAACACCCGAAATGACTTCTAACTATCGGCAGCCATGGGGAACTGGCGGACATATATCACTGGGCGAACAAATGCCACGCTATGGATATTTACAGAGAACGCTACTGACTGATAGAAAGACGTGAACCGGGACTCCTCGACAAGGCGCCGTAGATAGAGAAACCGGCAACCGCAATCCGCAGCGAATAGGCGACATTTTACCCGGCGCCGGATACTGCGTGGGACATCCTCAGCATCTATCCGGCGGTGGACAATACGCACATCGCACCGGTTCAGCGCGAAGGGGGCGGTGTGACCGGATCGAAGTCCGCACACGCCGGGATCGGGCGCTGAACGATGTCGCGCCGACCGCAGATGCCATTGTCCGCCCGCACCGCTGAATAGGCGGAGCTCAGGATCCGGAGGCCAGGAACCAGGCGCTCCAACTCCCCCGCATCAACCGTAAAATAGCGGCATTCCCAGCAGGTTTGCTGCGTCATGCAACCTCCCGAACGAAGCACAGACATCCGCCGGGCATCGCCCGGCGGATGCAGCGTCCTTACAGGTTCGCCCAGTAATTGCCGAACACGTATACCGAAAGGATATACCCGAGCACTACGTTCATTAGGACGCCAAGGCTGAACGCGGAAAACGTCTTCCATCCGACCGGCGCAAGATCGCGAAAGCGCGTCGTCAGGCCGATACTGAGGAAACAGAAGATGAACGCCCAGGTCCGCAGGGATACCAACGGCAGGATGAGCCCGGGCTTGACGATGTTGTTGAAGTCCGCGGTCGAGTAGCTGTTGGTCACCATCGTCATCAAAATAGACGCGACGAAAAAGCCGATGACGAACTTCGGAAACCGCCACCAGATCTCTCTGGCATCCGGCTTGGCGCCCTTGTCCTTGCTCTCCCAGACCATGGTCGCTATCAACGCCCAGGCAAACGACCAGATGCCGATCCACAGGTCACGGCCAATCACCTTCATCAGGGTAAAGGCCTTGATCGCCACATCCTCGTTGCCGGCCATCTTACCGTAGGCGCTGGCCGCGGCAAACCCGGCGGCGTCGGCAAACTCCGAAGTCCCGATCCACGCCCCGGCCACTCCCGGTTTGAGACTGAGGGCATGCGAAATGATCGGCAGGATCAGGATCATCACCAGCGCCCAACCCACGACCAGCGTCACCGAGGTGTAAAGATGTTCCTTCTTGGCACCTACCGAGGCGGCGATCGCCATGGACGCGGACACCCCGCACACCGAACCCCCCACACCGATCACGGCGGCGAGCCGCCGATCAAGCCCGAATACACGGGTCGCAAGGAAATAAATCGTCAGGCAGGTGGCCAGCGAAATGACCGTAGCCTGTGCGATGGCCACGGGACCGGCAGTCAGCACCAGGGTGATGGGGAACGTCGCACCCAGAAGGACAATACCAAGCTTGATGAAGTATTCGACGCGGAGTGCGCTGTCCAGCCGTTTCGGGAGCCTGAACAAGTTGGCCAGCACCAGCCCAACGATCAGCGCAACCAGGGGCGGTTCCATATTGAATTCCGCCGCGTTGGCCCATCCCGAGATCGTGAACATGGCGATCGACAGGAGATATAAAAACACGAAGCTGGGAATGAACTCGGATAGTTTGATGCCCATTACCCGGGCGCTGGCCCCGAAGATGACGAGCCAGGCAATGAACTGCAGGAGATACAGATGGGCATTCTGCGTAAAGTGATCCCGCAGTTGCCCCCAGGAGCTCCATTTGAGACCGCCGGGATTGATGGCCAGGGATTTGAGAATGGTACTGCCGTTAACAAACAGAACAATGGCCAGGACCATGAGACCCAAACCGATCCAGACAGCCCACCAGTCCTCTTTGAGATAAAGCTCCTTCCAGCCCAGCTTCTTAGGCTTTGCATCGTCGCTGCTTTCGTTCCAAGACTCTAACGTTGCCATACGGGTGGTCTCCTCCAACAACTAGTTGTATGCGGACCTTGACTCTCATCCAGTATGCAAACTCCAGAACCACAACGAATACCCCAAAGGTGCTTGGACATCCACAGGCATAACGCAAGCCATTCGCCCACGCACTCATCCGGTCAAATTTGGAAAGATCGCCGCCCAAACAAGGCATTGCTCAAACTACAAGTCGTGGCTTCCACACCGGTCATCCCACTGGGTGAAAACCACCATAAATAGTACAGCACATCCGCTGCGGCACGGCAAGCAAGGACTTATTCTAAACTGGCGCGTCTACGATGGAGTGTATCTGTGTCTGTATCCGTCTACGTACGGGTCGCCATGGTCAGAAAAGGCTCGACCGATCGCGCAGCTTTTACGCAGCGCTACCGATTCTGAGCCTCAACCTGATCTAAAGCACTCCACTGGATACGGCACTTTCAACCACTGCGACGCCGCTCGCACGGACTGCAGAGGGCGACCCGCTGTTTTTCGGCTAATTCTGGAACAGCGTCTGGCCTATAAAAGAACTATTTTTCTTATCGTGCTCAAAATCAAAGCGCAATGAATGCCTGTGGGTTCAGCAGGCTGGATGCTCCAGCCTTTCGCTGGACCTGTAGAGAACGGCACAAAATACCGCATTGAATTGTCGCGCTCGACCGGTTCCGGCAACGATCTAGACCATTTTGACGGGCCTCACTGCACGGTCCCGGATTCAATGAAAGTGCCGATGCGAATGCCGTTGCCCACCAGGATGGGTATGCTCGTGGCTGTGTTCGCTGATTGGCACATAGCGCTGCTCGAATCGACCCCGCTTCCACATGCCATAGGAGACCGCCCAGGCCAACAAAAACAGCGCCACGATCAGATAACCCATCCGTTCAAACGACAGACTGGAGATAGCATTCACCACCGGCCCCTTCCATTTAAGCTCGATAATGAGCACTTGGACCAATTCTATCGTTCCGATCGCTACGGCGACCATCACCGACAATGTCGTTGTCGTCAGGTTATAGAATATTTTCCGAACCGGGTTCAGGAAGGCCCACCCATAAGCCCGCGTCATCAGTACGCCATCGGCTGTGTCCAGCATCGACATCCCTGCTGTGAACAGGATCGGCAATGAAAGAACCGCTCCCAGAGGGAGATTGCTTGCAGCCGCCCCGCCGGTCAACGCGAGCAGGGCGATTTCCGAAGCCGTATCAAAACCAAGTCCGAATAAAAATCCGATGGGATACATCTGCCAGCTGTACTTGAGCAGCCTGGTCAGGCGATGACCGAAAAGCCGGTTGAGCAATCCACGGCGCGACAGGAGCTGCTCGATATGTTCATGGCTGTGCTGGCTTCGGAGACTGCTTTTCCACAGCTTCATCATGTCCAGAAGAATGATCAAATTCAGGATACCGATCATCCACAGAAACACCCCGGAGATGAGCGTCCCGGCAATGTTGCCGAACCCTTCCAGGCCAGGCAGATACTGCCGCACCTTGTTGGCGACCAACGCGGTAAAAACCGCCAGAATAAACACGACACTGGAATGTCCCAGCGAGAAATAAAACCCTACGCCCAGCGGCCGTTTCCCCTTCTGCAGCAGATAGCGAACGGTATCGTCCACGGCGGCGATGTGATCGGCATCAAAGGCATGCCGCAGACCGAACAGATAAGCGGCCAGACCCAGGCCGATCAGGGCGGGGTAACCGCTGGCGTAATAAAAATACAAACCCCAGCCGATCCCATGCAGCAGTGACACGGCTCCGCCGTACCCGGCCAATGCTCGCCAGTCAGCCTGACTGAAGTGACTACTCGATTTACCGAGCGAAACGGGCGTTGGACGGGGCATTAGCGCACGAGCAGCTGGTTGTGTTCCTGAAATGCCGTGCATAGCTGTCTCCTTGAACCTATTCAAGGGGCGGACAGGTCGGTCAAGACCCGGTGAAGCATGGGTCGCTAATGCACATCCAATTCCGACCCATCCTAGACCATTGAGAGTATGGCTCAGGTCGTGGATGGCTTTCCAGTGTTCGCCCCGCTCTAGGTCGACATGGAACTGTTCTTGATCCTACCGGACTCGTGGCCACGATCAATGATGCGGCAGAGGTACAAACGCGGATCCCACAGCGCCGTGGTCATCCTGGCATTCCCGGAACCGCTTGGCGGTTTTCTTAAGCGCACTCAAGTCGACGATGCAGCAGAATAAAGGAACAGATCACGGATCAGCTGTCTCTTCCAGGCTTCCATGTCGCAATCTCAATACCTCGCTGATCTCTGGTTGGTCATCTGCCTTTTCCCGTGTTCGTGACTACCGTGTGGATTTGATGGTCGATTACGTTTCGGATGTCCGCAGTCAACAGGTCCTTCTGTTCCAATGTCTTCCAGGCAGAAACTGTCTGCTCCATGGTCTCGGTGACGATCCGCCAGACCGGACTGACCGGCAGACACACCGTGTCGGCGAAGCGCCGCCGCACCTGCTCGGCGGTGACTTCGCTCAGGCTACGGCTCCCGCCGAACGTCAGGGCGAGCTGATCACCGGGGATATAGGGAAGCGTGGCGACAAAGTCGTAGGCAGGCGATAAAACTGGCGTACGGCCATCAGGATACAACTTTTTCGCAAAGCAAATGGATACTCCCTGGCCAATGCGGACACCGAGAATCTCAACAACCTGATCCCGGTCATGAATCGCCTCGGCAGGGCCTACTCGTTCGAGGCGCCACGGGCCAAGGTTCTCTTCGCCGACAGCGGTATAACCGCGCGCCTTTCCAGATGGAACCCACAAGGTGCACTTGGAGCCGGAGGATGCCGTTGCCCGTCACCCTGGGTGTCATGGTGGCGCGCATGACACGGTTGCACTACGGGCCGGCCATCCGACCCGAGCGCTGGAATTCCTGCCCTCTTACTGGACAGTCTGTGTGCCAGTCGATGCCGGCAACAAAACTGCCGTGGATCTTCATTATCCGGGCACACAGACACGCTTGATTCCGATTAGACCAGTCTATATACTGGTCTAATAGTGATGGCTTTGGAGATACTCGTGAAAACAGAAATCGGCTCTTACGAAGCGAAGACCAAACTCCCCGAGTTGCTCCGGCAAGTAAGGGCAGGCAAGAGCTTCACGATCACCATCCGCGGCGAGGCGGTCGCGGATCTCGTGCCCAGCGCGCGCGCCAAATTCAAAGACAAGGTGACTGCAGTGGATCGGATCAAGACCTTCATGCGGACGGATCCGGTGCAGGGAGTGAACATCAAGGAACTCCTCGAGGAAGGACGTGCGTGAATTTCGTGCTCGACAACTCGGTGACCATGCGCTGGTTCTTCGGGGACGGCCAGCCGCACGAACTGGCCTATGCCCAAAACGTGCTCGAGGCAATGATGGAAGCAAGCGCGCTGGTTCCGGTAACGTGGGGGCTTGAAGTGGCGAATGTCCTTGCGCGGGCGGAGGCCAAGGAATTGGTCACCGAGGCACGCAGCCGGGCATTCCTCGAATTGTTAGATGAGGTAGACGTCATTGCCGATACGGCCACCTTCTCGCAGGCATTGTCCGAGACGCTACATCTGGCCCGGCGGTACCGGCTCTCGTCCTATGACGCTTCCTATCTTGAGCTGGCGTTACGGGCCGGCTTACCCCTTGCGACGCTGGATAAGGATTTGAGGGATGCCATGAAACGTGCGGGTGTTAAGCGATTTTCCTGAATCGCACGCTCCCATTTCCTCTGGATAGGAGAGAAGACAAATATCAGGCAGGGAGATAAATACCGGGTGGGTTGGCGCCAGACCATGATCACCGGCAGCGCCAGGCAGATCTCACCAATGCTTGTCGCGGGCCGGCACACCTCCTGCCCCATCGCGGGCTCGGGCTGCACGTCGTCATGCTCTCATATCGGCGCACGGGGATACGGCAAGCCCGTGCAGCCGGCCAACCTGCAGCGCCGACAGCTCGCCGTCCTCTCCAATGACCAATGCATTACTTCACGCTCTCCCCTTGCCGTCCGTTCGATGCGGATTTTCCTGACTTGGCACGTGGGAAAGCGGGCTTCGTTCATCTCCGCCGACACTTGAGAATTCTTTTAAGGCATATCGATTCAAGTTTGCCGCGCACTGGATCCATCAAGTAAGAGTTATTTATAATTTTGCAAATAAAATACGGGCAGAATTCGGGACTTACGATATCAATAGCTTGAGTTACGTCTGCCAGGTGATATTTTCCAGCTAATATACGGATTCGTTTTGCTTCTCTTATCTTCCGTAGTCGGTATTCACACCGCTTTGCGCAGTTCGACGGTGAACTTAAGACCTAGCGCGCGAATCAATTCCATGACTGTTTCGATTTTGGGATTGCCACGGCGCGAAAGGGTGCGATAAAGACTTTCACGGTTCACCCCCGCGGCTTTTGCGAGTGCGCCCATGCCACCCCTGATCTGCGCGACGTTGCGCAGCGCTTCGAGCAGCACCGCAGGCTCGCCATCTTCCAACGCGGCGTTTAGGTAAGCGACGACATCCTTCTTAGTCCTCAGATAATCCGAAGTCTTGAATCCAACGCTTTTCATAGCTACCTCCGATATTCTTGCCAATACGACTTGGCCAAATCGATATCCCGCCTCTGCGTGGATTTATCACCACCACAAAGCAGGATCACAACCGTCTTGCCTTCGCGAGCGAAATACACCCGGTAGCCCTTGCCTACAAAAATCCGCATCTCAAACACGCCTTCTCCAACTGGCTTCCAATCCCCCTCCAGTCCGAGTCGCAAACGATCGAGTTGAATCAGAATCCGCGTCTTGGCGCGCTCGTCCCGTAATTTTGTTATCCATCGATCGAATGGGATCAATCCATCCGAGCGACGGAACTTGCGGATTTCGATCACAGAAGAATTGTAGCCTATGGGCTACAACCATTCAAGCCCAAAGATCTGGGAGCTGGATTCCGGATACCAAAAAATATTCTCCACTTGGCCTTTTTTTATTTGCCGATGGCTTTTGAAAAAGTGACCTAAGTCCTTGATTAATGGTGCCGGTGCCCGGAGTCGAACCGATGACCTAGTGATTACGAATTGGTTAGTCGAAAGGCGGGTTTTGTCTTCTCGTTCAATACGTTAACCAATATTTCGCACCTAGGACACACGTTCACTTACGTACACATAGATTCAATCACATACAGATAGGTTTTCGCACACCGGCGAATGCCGTACAGACAATTATCATTCGGTCCTGACACATGGCGCGGTCGGCCGTTATCCTAGTATCGATATCCCGGCTCGAGGGATCGACTAGATTGCGTTTTTTGACATCGATCCCTTAGAGATTCCACCTTCGGCTCGACGACCCGGAAAAGTTGCATTCCGGAGACTCCATGTTCTCCTGGCGGCGATGACGTATCGCCATTACCGCATTCCGGGGTAGATTTCCATCGTGTTCGGACCCCGGTTATTTCGGTCACCGGAGGCGGCGTAATTGGTAATTCGCCGGGCACACGCGGACGCGGCCAAAGACCCGTGATATGCTTATAAACAGGTTCACACGGCGAGACTTTCTCCATGCCCTCCACCGATCGTAAACAGGTTGCTCATCAACTGATTGACCGGCTTCCGGATGACGCCACCTACGACGACATGATGCGCGAGCTCTATGAACACCAAGCCATCGAGCGTGGGTTGGCTGATAGTGAGGCAAACCGCGTGAAGGACGTCAAAGACGTGCGCGCGAAATACGGCTTGCCGGAATGAAGGTTGTCTGGACCGAGGAGGCCCAGGCCCATCTCGACGGCATCTACCAATACATCGCCCGCGATGCACCGCTTTACGCCAAACGCGTGGTCGATAAACTGACACGCCGCTCCGAACAGCTGATTCAACATCCCCAGTCAGGACGCATCGTGCCGGAATATGAGGACCAGCAACTGCGCGAACTCATCGTCTTCCCCTATCGCTTGGTTTATCGGACCGGGCGTGATCGCCTCGACATCATCGCCATCTTCCACGGCGCGCAAAAACTGCCCGAATCGCTGTAACCCTCGGCATCTAACGGCGACGCCCTGGCCGTATTGTTGAAAATACGAACGATACTACAACGTACCAAATATGGGGCTCAACACTCAGGCCCCACTCAGGCCCCATCGCTGCGCTCATGGGGAAATTTCCGTCGTGTTCGGGACCCCCGTTATTTCAGTCCCTAAGGGCGGCGTGATTAGAGACTATGAAGAGCGCCCCCGCTGAATCATGCTGACCCTGGCGCGTCAGGCAAACACAACCGGAGGATCAAACGATGAGCGCTCTTCAAGAGAAAACTGTATCACAACCAGCGGTGATGTTTATGGCGATGGAGCTAAGGAGGAAAATCCGTGACTACACTGCAAGTAAAACTGAAGTTACCCGATCCGCTCGCCGCTGAGGCGCAGGCCGCCGGGCTACTCGCACCGGAAAAGCTGGAGCGGATGTTACGCGAAGCACTGCGTACCAAACGCGTTGAGAAGCTGGCCGCAACGCGTGACATATTGGCGGCCAACCCTCTTCCCCGTGACACCCGAAGAGATTCAAGCCGGAATCGACGCTTATCGCACAGAAATTCACCGTACGACTGGTACTCGATACCAACGCAGCGATCTCGGGCCTCCCGTGGCACGGCACGCCCGGCAAGCTGATTACCGCCGCACATTCCAGATTAGTTACGCTTTGTACCAGCGCTATCCGCGCTGGGCAAACAGCGCGGCGTGCTCACGCGAGAGAAGTTCGCCTAGCAACTTGAATCCTACGGGCTGAACGTGGTCGAAGACTTCGACGGCTACGCAGCGTTGGCCACCATTGTCGTTCCCGTAATTATCCATCCGGTCACCATCAATGACCCTTCCGACGATGCCATACTTGCGTGTGCGCTTGGCGCGAAGGCTGAGATCATTGTCTCGGGGGATCGGCAGTTGCTGGATCTCAAGGAGCACCAGGGCATTCGGATCATAACGGCAGTTGAGGCGGTGCGCCTTATCGCAACCGACCGCAGGTAAAGATCACTGCGATCTATTCTGCATTACCTCTACCGCCACGCACGGCTCCTTATAATACGCTCTATGTCATGCGCTGATCAGTAACCCGCTACAGCGTACCGATGTCCTCGCCTTCCATCTGGCGCCTGACGATGCGCACATCATTCCGATTCAGCGCAAACGGGAAGGAGCGGATGTCAGTAGGGCTGGAATCGCCGTAGGGGCGGTTGCAGGCTGAAACCTCCTCGTCGCTCCTGCCGGGACAGCCAGAGGTCTGAAACGGCTTTCCGGAATCGATAAGCGTGGCAAGTTCCGCTTCCGGCAGCCCGAAGTCGATCACCCGCCCTTCGCCGTCGAAGCGCATGTGCGAGACATGGCCACCGGCGTAGTCGATGATGAAGCGGGCGAGCTGGACGCGGCGCCACTGGTCCCGCGGAGCCGGCGGCCAGTCCTCCATGAGCGAGCCGCGTTCCGGAAAGAAGGCGAACATGTGGTTGTGGCCGCCGAGGTCCGTGATGCGCTGGGCAACTTCGAGGATCTCCTGCTCGGTCTCACCCATGCCGCAGATCAGGTGCGCGCCGAACTTCTCCGGCCCGAAAACCTCCGCCGCCCACTCGATCGCCCGCCAGTACTGGTCCCATTTGTGCGGGCTGTCGACGCCCTTGCCACGCGTGCGCTCGAAGATCTGCGGGGTAACCGCATCGAGTGCCACCGTGAAGATGTCGGCCCCGAGGTCCCGCAATTCGATGAGATCGTCCTTTTCCATCGTCGTCGGATTCGACAGGATGGACACCGGGATGCCGGGAATCTCGGACGTCCAGCGCTTCAGCAGCACGCGCGTGTCGGCATCCGAGCTGGGATGGGTAATCATGGAGATGCACATGCGCTCGAACTGGTTCGCGTCGGCGCCGGACTTGACGCGTTCGATGACCTCATCGTAGCGCACCGCCGGCCAGTCCACGCGGATGAAATTACGGTCGGCGTAGTCCCGCGCCTCCTCCCGATGGCGCGCCAGACCGCAGTAGGCACAGTTGGCACGGCAACCTTCCGGATAGGTGACCAGCAGGTTCAGACAGTGGGTGCAACCGGTGCGATGCATGGCCCCGGCAATGAGTCCGAGCGTGATGGCCGCCGCGGTAGACATCTGTACGTACTCTGGCGAGCGCATGTGCGGCGTCTTGACGTGGTAATCCGGCCGGTAAAACGTGACCGGCGCGACTTCCTCTTGCTGGGCACCCATGGTGATCTCCTCTCTGATTCCGCTGTCATGCAACCGCCGGCACATGTCCGGCATCTTCGTCCGCCCTGGGCTTGCGCCCGTGCCGACGGCTAAACCGAAAAATACTCCGGAAACGCAATCCAACCGCGACGCATTGTCCGGTCATCGTTGGCGTTCGGTGTGCGCCAGTGGCGTTCCAGATCCCGACGCCGCGCCGCCGCGCGCTCCAGCGCGACTCCGTACTGATCGCGCATGTCCTCATCGTAGCCGGCCAAAGCGGCCGCCTCGTCCGCACGCGCAAAGCGCGCCGCCGCGCGCCCGGCGCACTCACCCGATTCGACGGCCGCTGCGATGCCGGCGCCGGTGATGGGGTGAGTCAGGCCGGCCGCATCACCCACGAACAGGACCGATTCCAGCACCAGGCTCGCGCGCATCCCGCCCACCGGTATCGCCCCGCCGGTGCGGGACAGGATCTCGCTACCCACCAGACCCTGGGCCACGAGCCGCGCGTGCAGCCGGTCGAGCGGGGCTTTGAGATCGTGCTCGAAGTGCCGGTCGGCCCCCATGCCGAGATTCGCCACTGGCCCCTTCGGAAAAAGCCAGCCGTAGCCGCCGGGAAATTCGTCCGACAGCCAGATGTCCGTATCCGCGTGCGGTTGCAGCAGCTTGACCGTGTACTGTCGCGTATGGACTACCGGCAGCTCCGGCAGGCCGGCCAGGCGGGCGACCGCCGAATGCGGTCCGTCGGCCGCGATAAGCGCGCGGTACTCCACGGTTGCGCTCGCGCCGTCGGCAAGCCCGATCACGGCCGTGCGTGTGCAAACATCCAGCCCGGTCAGGCGCGTGCACGTCATGACCTCGGCTCCGGCCTCCTGCGCACGCCGCGCCAGCGCCCGATCGAAGCGGGCGCGATCAACCATGAGTCCCGGAAACGGCGACTGCTCGGACGCGCCGGACGGCAGAAAACTTTTCATTCCCTCGATATGCTGTCGTAGCACACCCTCATCCTGTGCCCAGCGGCCCAGCGGGGCGGGGATGAATTCCGCGCACTGAACCGGTTCGCCGATGCACTTCTTGCGCTCGATGGCAAGCACGCTGGCGCCGGCCACTGCCGCCCGATAGGCCGCCGCACCGCCACCCGGACCAAGCCCGACGACCAGCACGTCCAGCGTGCGCCGACCGCCAGCAGTTCCATATCCGATCGCTTTGGGTTCTCCCATGACTCAGCCCGAGGCCGCATCCCCGACACCGGCGAGCGTCTGCAGCGCGTGCTCCATGGCGGCGATGAAATCCTCGCGCCGCAACAGCAGCATCTCCGCCGGGTAGCTGTCGAAAAACCGGTTCACCGTCGCGCGATAGTCCGGCAACGACGAATCGCGCAACGCTGCCTCAAGATCCACGACCATGCGCCGCGGATTGACGAAGAAATCGCCGGTAAACCATGCCTGCTTGATGCGATCCTTGGCCAGATCCACCGCGAGCGACACCCGCAACAGACCGCCGGTCGAACGGTGCATGCCATCGAGGGTGGGTGCCTCCGCCGCCGGCCGGCTGATCTGCTCCACCCACTCGGAAGTCTCGACTTCGGCCAGGGCAGCGTGGAACTTCTCATCCTCAGCCGCGTTCAAGGCTTCGGCACGTTCAAAGTCAACTCCGAATTCCTCGGAAAATGCCTGCACCATCACCGCCAGCACCCGTTCCATCGGCGGCGCCTCGCCCAGGAGCTCCTTGAGGTTGGCCACGCGCTCGCGCGCCGAGGCGATGGCCTTGTCCTGGAGCTTCTCGGCCGGAATCTTGAGCACCCGCAACATGCGCTCGACATCGAAATCGACCAGCAGGGAGCCGTGATAGAGGAAAACATCGCCGTCGTAGGTGCCGCCGGTACCGGCGATCTTGCGTCCGCCGACCTCGATGTCGTTGCGCGGACGAAAGCGCGCTTCGACTCCAAGGGCACCGATGCCGCGCGCCGCCGTCTCGCAGATGCGGCGCGCGATGTCCAGCATGTCGTTCGAACCGGCAGTCCGGCGGTCCAGGTACAGCTCCCAGCCGACCACGGTGCTGTCCACGTACAGGGCGCCGCCGCCGCTGATGCGGCGCTGGATGGTGATGCCGTGGGCCTGGCAGTAGTCACGCCGCAGCTCCTGATCGACGCTTTGATGGAAGCCCACGAGCGCCGCCGGTTCGCTAAAACTCAGAAACGAAAGCGTGTTT
>DAHXOO010000012.1:60113-60381 GCA_027364845.1 Pseudomonadota bacterium
GTGCCCGCCCCTGCTGGCGCGCCTCGAGGATGGCGCGATTAGTAGCGACATATTCGGCGGCCGTGCGCGGCCCGAAATCGATCACCCGCCAGCGCGGCCTGCCGCCAGTCATGCGTGATCGCCCGCACCGCAGCACCCGCTGCCACCGTCGTCGCCGACCACCTTGATCTGGCCGAAGACGCCCTGGCGCGCCGCCACCCGGCGGCGCTCGCGTTCGTGCCCGATGATCGCATCGAGATCGAGCTCTAGACCGGCATCCTTCCCGGAC
>DAHXOO010000130.1 GCA_027364845.1 Pseudomonadota bacterium
GGCCAGCTCCTGATGAGCAAAAAACTGACAGGCGCCATGAACCATTTGGACGCGGGGTTCGAACTCGCCACTGAATGGATGGAAGCCGGCGAGTACTTTCTGCTGAGGGAACGTCACCGGTTGCTGGCATAGCTTCCACTTTCCGATCGACTGACTGCACCACGGGATCTGCACATGCTGTTCACCGAGGCGAGAGTGATTGATCGACTTAAGATCGACACGCTCGGCGTAGAGTTCTAACGTTCGACGCATCGGATAGGAATAAGAAAAAGTCGTCGCGAGGCATGTGTCCTGTAACGCCAGCGATTTCACGTAACACAGATATCGGCCTAATGGGGTTCGGGTAATGAAGGTGATATTGATTATTTCATGTGCCCCTGCTGTGCGACCGAAGGTAAACGGATGTCGTTTGATCGGGAGCGGCTTGGTTATGGGATTGTATATGATTCGAATCAGTGATCGTGCGCGCCGCGCCGCCGGCGTTTCCGCCTCACACGGTACGTGCCAACCGGCAGTGGCAACCAAATGCGGATGGTATGCGAGTTGTGATGATGGAAGCGGCGGCTGACATGGCATCGCGCATCTCTGTGGTGGTGCCGACCATGAACGAGGCAACCGATATCCTCACGGTACTGTCTGCTCTCACGGGCCTGCGTCTACGTGGGCACGAGATTGTCGTGGTCGACGGCGGTAGTGTCGATGGCACGCCATCACTGGCCGCGCCGCTCGCTGACCGGGTGATTGCCTCGGCTGCGGGACGTGCGTCGCAGATGAACGCCGGCGCCGCCGCGGCTCGTGGCGACGTGTTATGGTTCTTGCACGCGGATACCGTGCCCGCGGCCGATGCCGACCGCACACTCCTCGCTGCCCTCGCAAAGCCGGGGTGCGACTGGGGCCGCTTCAACGTACGCCTTTCGGGCTGTGCGCGGATGTTGCGCATCGTCGAGACGCTGATGAACCTACGCTCGTGCCTCACTGGCATCGCCACCGGCGATCAGGGTATCTTTGTTCGGCGGGCGCTGTTCGAAACCGTGGGCGGTTTCCCTGAACTGCCACTGATGGAGGACATTGCCTTGAGCCGCCAGCTCAAGTGTCACGGCCGGCCGGCATGCGTGCGCACCAAGCTCATTGTCTCCAGTCGCCGCTGGGAACAGAACGGTACTCTCCGGACCATCGCGCTGATGTGGTGGTTACGGTTGGCCTATTACTGCGGTTTTGACCCGCAGCGGCTTGCGACCTGGTATTGCTCGTGACGGGCACAGGCGAGGTCGCCGCTCGCGGGTCGATGGGCTATCCGGAGGCGCGTCTCCTGGTATTCGCGAAGGCACCCGTGCCGGGTGAGGTGAAAACGCGCCTGATCCCGGCGTTGGGTGCGCAAGGTGCGGCCGCGCTGCATGCGCGGCTCACACGGCATACGGTGGTGATGGCGCTTGCGGCCAACATTGCACCAGTCGAGCTCTGGTGCAGCCCCGACGATCAGCACCCATTTTTTCGCGAGTTGCCGGTGCCGCGCAGGATCCAGTGCGGCACCGATCTCGGCGAACGCATGGGGAACGCTTTGTGCACGGTGCTCACGCAAGCCCATTGCGCTATTTTGATTGGCACCGATTGCCCAGCTCTGACTGGCAACTATCTTCGCGAGGCAGTCGAGCGCTTGGCGCAGGGAGAGGATGCGGTACTGGGGCCGGCCGAGGACGGCGGTTACGTCCTCATCGGGCTCAGGCGCTGCGATGCGCGCCTGTTCGAAGGCATCGCCTGGGGAACGGCGGGGGTGCTAGCAGCGACGCGCGCACGGCTGGCCAAATGTGGATTCCGTTGGCACGAACTTTCAACCCTGTGGGATGTCGATCGCATCAAGGATCTTGTCAAGCTGCCGCTTTTCTAATGCGAACCGGCGCTGTCCGCACACAGGAAGTGCGCTTGGTAGGTGCGATAGTGCACACACTTTCTCCTGTGGGGTGAGTTGGGTTTTATGGCAGTTCATCCTCAATGGCTGATCTGCCGCAGCAATATGAGTGGGATGCGCGCCTGATTTCGCCATTCCTACCACGCCCGCACTCACCGCCTCATCCAGGTGTTATAGCGTTCTACCCACTTGAGCAAGCCTTTGGGCACATGCGCCTTCTTCCAGACACCAGCTGCGTACTTGTTGGCCTCTGCCAGCGTCGGATAGATGTGGATGGTGCCGAGAATCTTGCTGAGGCCGATGTCTTGTCGCATGGCTATCACGAATTCGGCGATCACCTCGCCTGCGCTTTCGCCCACAATAGTCACCCCGAGTATCCGGTCCTTGCCGGGAACGGTCAATACTTTGACTAGGCCGCGAGCCTCGCCATCGACGATAGCGCGATCCAAGCCTTCAAGCTGGAAGACACTGAGCTCGTATGGAATAGCCTTCTCCCTTGCCTCGGTCTCGTTCAATCCGACCCTCGCCACCTCGGGATCAGTGAATGTTGCCCAAGGCATCACCGAATAGTCCGCCTTGAATTTTCTGAAGCGTCCGAACAGGGCATTCACGGCAGCGTACCAAGCATTGTGTGCGGCGGCATGGGTAAATTGGTATGGTCCGGCAACATCGCCGCAGGCATAAATATTCGGGTAGATCGTCTGCAGGTAACCGTTCAGACTCATCCTCTATTGGACAATGCTCTTGACAGCGCTTGCCGCTCGCCGCTAGAGTGCTACCGTAGTTAAACGATAACGTTAGGCTCCCGAAGATCTCCACCTGAGGGATGAAATGGGAAGCCGGTACGTCCTGTATGCATATAGGACAATTCCGGCGCTGCCCCCCGCAACGGTATACGAGTCAAGGGTCTGCAACACGCCACTGTGCGATCGCATGGGAAGGCGCAGATTCGGGGATATCCCCCGCTCGTGAGTCCGGAGACCGGCCTGACGTCATTACCATGGGTATCGCGGAGGGCGATGCTGCGGCACTTGGACGCTTGAGTCCTGTCCGTCTGTTCCTCCGTCTGCCTGATTGTCACCAGTCAATGTGCGGGTGCGCGCGGAGAATAATCAATGCAGAAACGCTCCATGCCGTCGGTGGTATTGCCACTGCTCGTCTCAACTTTTGTATATGCGACCGACGACACCGTCGCACCCGTCATCGTAACCGCGACCCGAACCGCGCAGACTGCCGACGAGACTCTCTCTGCGGTCACCGTCATTACGCGCCAGGACATCGAGCAGCAGCAGACACAGTCCGTGGAGGATGTGTTGCGCGATGGACTGCTCACCGCGTTACACGCCACCCGCTCCACACGACGCATCGACACTGGCCTTTCTGGACATTGATCCTATGTGCCACGAGGGACACGGATGATGGATGACGCGGCCCGTGACGCGCGCCAT
>DAHXOO010000131.1 GCA_027364845.1 Pseudomonadota bacterium
GTGGTCGTTCGTTGCGGTGCGCGGCTGTTGGGGCGTTCCACCAAAGCACCAAAAGAAAAGCCTGTTCATCACGGGGCTTTGACCTGTCGACCGCGAAAGGCAAGATAGTGCTGTGGAATCGGGGTTTCCAGCGCTTTTTTATTTGGATTTTGCTTGCCTCTCACATGTGTGGTGTGACACACATATGCGATGATTCGCAGGAATTCTGAGTCGGCTGCCGATGTCATTCGCTGGATGCAGAGCGAGGCGGCAGGGTTGTGGCCGGCGTTTGTTGGCTCGCTGAGCTTGCGACGCAGTCGGTGCATGCACGAGAACTGCCCGGTCTGTTTGTCCGGCGAGCAGCATCAGAGCCACGTTCTGTACAATGGCCGACGGTTCGCGGTTTACGTGCCCGAAGTCGGCGCCGCTATGCTCGCCAACAACCTCATGAGAATCGCGGCACTACTGGCGACCCGGTCGCCCCGCAGACGAAGAGCTGCTTGACCAACACGCAGTCCGCCTCCCGGCAAATCAGAGCGGCCGCGGCTCGGCGTGTCTCGAGCTGAAAGTCTGCCAAGAAATACCGAGCCCAAGCTCAAAAATTACCCGTCCGAGGATTGCCAATGCCGGCCTCTACCGGCATTTTGCGCCGAATCCATCGAAATAACTTGAACCGCCACCATTCAATCCGGGCGTTTCGCGACAGAAACTAGTTACTTCCCGGCGCAAAATTGGGATTTGCGGCATTGTGATCAGTTGATGCTGACAACACCAACGCCGCCGGATGACCGGCGGGGCCTACCGAGGGTGGCGGCGGTCGGGATGACTTAAGGAGTCGCCTGCTTTTCCATAGCGCGACTGATGTTGACGACGTTATCGGCGATGACGCCGAGACCCACCCAGCGGTCCATTCCGACGGAGCCCTTGTATCGGCAGCGATCGAGGCCGTGGCGCCGTTTGACGACGCTGATGCGTCCCTCGCATCCGGTGCGCCATTTCTGGCCGTCGCGGAACCAGCGCTTTCTCTGCTCGCGCTTGCGTTCAGGGCTTTTGCTCGAGCGATTGGGGATGCAAACGCGCTTGACACCCTTCGCCTTTGCGGCGGCTTCATTCTTGGCGGAATAGAATGCAGCGTCTGCCGCTACCAAACGCGGCGCGCGTCCCAGCAAGGCTTGATGTGTCTCGATGGCCGCGACCAACAGGTCCGAATCATAAGGTCGTCGCGCGTAGACCTCGTAACCGGTGATGATCTGGTTCTCCGCCTCCTGCAATTTCACCATCTTGCCGAACTCGTTGGGCTTGCCGGCCTTGCCCTTGCGAATGACTTCGGTCGATGGCTCGAACAGGCTGAGGAGCTTGCCCTGACTGCGCGTGTTGCCGCGGAAGATACGTGCCCTGGTCTGTTTCATCACCTGCCGGACCCGCAATGCCATCAGATCGAGTTCTTGCCGCAAGCCCTCCAGTGCCAATTGTTCCAGAACGCTCCTCGCCCGCTTCACGCCTTGGGATATCTCCGCGGAAAAGCGCTTCGCCTGTCCCACCACCCGGCTTGTTGCATCCAACAACTGGCCATAGCGCCGCTTCAACTTGTCCTGATCGATCGAACCCTTGGCGCGCGCCACCCGACCGATCTCCAGCAGTCGGAACTTTACGCTCCGGCTGCGGTCGCGCAGCTTGGTTCCGACCGCGCCCGCGATCTTTGTGATCTTCTTCATCATGCGGGTCAGCACCCGAACCCCGTCTCCCAGCAAGGTGCTGTCGGTCGGATGGTGAACGTCGGTTTCCACCACCGTCGTGTCCACGCGCATCCGTTGTCCCCTCGTCACGCCTTTTTCTAACGCAATTTTCACCATCCGCTCGTGAACCTGCTTGAGCACCGCCGGCCCGAGCGCCACGCCCCAGCGGCCCATCGTTTTGGCATCCGGCATCTTGCCACCGCCGACGCGGGTAAAGTCCCGGTACACCAGATTGGCCCGCACCTCGCGTTCCAACACCGCATAACTCCAATTCCGGATGTGCTTGAGGACCAACAGCCGCAGCACCATCTCGGCCGGTGCGCCGCGACGTCCGCGGCAACGGCTCTTGGGATGTCGTTTCGCCAAGGCCTCGTACACGGCCGCAACGATGTCCTCGTCCGCCAGCACCGCGTCGGCGTGTATCATCCAGCTTTCGCGAAGATCGCCGACTTCTTCCGCGATCAGCCCGTCGCCGAAACCGAGCTGGGTCCGCCGCATCTCAATCATGCGACTTCCTCCGCGGTCTTGACGCAGCCCGTTCCGGGCGCAGCAGATCATGATTGAGTTCGCAAACGGCCTCAATCGCCCCCTTCAGTTCCTGATAATTGCTCAGCCAGCGCCGAACTTCGGTAACCCGCTCGCGGCGCACGCTGAACTGACGGGTGCGCCCGCCAGGATAAGTCACCGTCAGCACGAAAACCTGGTGGCCTTCACCGCGCGCGCATTTCGGACAGTCTTTGGTGTGCCGGACTGTGCGCTCCAACAGCGAGCCACGCAGCAACTCGCCGGTGATCGGCAATTTGCCGATCAATTTCTGGCGCGCTCGTAGGGTCCGCTCACGACTCATTCATAAGAATGAATCAAATACGACGACCAAAGTCAAATTCAATTCCGTTCGGCCTTGCAGTTTTCCACCTACCGGATGATTCTCGCCAAATGCCAACGGCGTCGAATTTTGCGCCGGGAAGTAGCTAGGTAGCTTCGAACCCTCAAATCAGCGGAAGCATTAAAACAAACGCCGGCCAGGTGCGCATGTGCCGCCATATTGTCCCCCGGTATTGCCTTCGCCGGAGGACGCCCAGGTGAGCTGGAATTGCCCGGTAACCCGGTCGATGATCAGGCTTTGGTTCGAGGCGGCTTCCTTATTGGTTGCCGAGATGACCGTGTCGGAAAATCGCTCGGTTTCCACCTTGCTTGCAAAACCCATGTCCAGGACAAGCTTCTGGGCCGGGTCGATCAATACTGAAAACGAAAGCGCCTGCTTGGGGCTGTCACAACGCAGGATCAGTTGCTCGGCTAGAAGCGGGGTTGAAGTTGAACAGGTGCAGATAACGATCGCCGCGATGACCAAACGCATTGCTTTTCCCCCGGCTACACGCTTCCGAACCTCACCGAGCCTCACCGAGACACTATGCTAACCAAAGGTTAAATGAGTGCGAAAGCGCGCCCGGATCGGTGCGATTGATCGATAGCGGCATGGAATTGATCAAAGCTCGACGATAAACTTCTAATATTTCGATGTTTATTGTTTCGTTTAAGCCGTTCATTCCGCGGGCCTGCTACAAC
>DAHXOO010000132.1 GCA_027364845.1 Pseudomonadota bacterium
GTGCTAGGCGAGGGCGCTGGCATCGTCGTACTGGAAGAGCTGGAATTCGCACGCAGGCGCGGCGCACGCATCTATGCGGAGCTGTGTGGTTTCGGCATGAGCGGTGATGCATATCATATGACCAGCCCACAGGAAAGCGGCGACGGCGCCGCGCGCTGCATGCGCAACGCTCTGCGCAATGCCGGCGTCAATCCCGACGAGGTGCAGTACATCAACGCTCACGGTACCTCCACACCGCTCGGCGACCGTGCGGAAACCAACGCGGTCAAGAATGCCTTCGGTGATCACGCCTACCGTTTGGCGATGAGTTCCACCAAGTCCATGACCGGCCATCTGCTCGGCGCTGCAGGGGGCGTGGAAGCGGTCTACACGGCGCTGGCGATCTACCACGGTGTCGTGCCGCCGACGATGAATCTGTTCACGTCTGAACCGGGATGTGATCTGGACTATGTGCCTAACACTGCCCGTGACATGCAGATCGACGTTGCGCTTTCCAACTCCTTCGGGTTCGGCGGCACCAACGGCACGGTGGTGATGCGACGGCTGAAGTGAGTCTGTCGGCTGCCGACGCCACGCTCGGCGGTGGATCATTCCTGATCCAGGTGCTGGAACATTTCCCCGATCTTGCGCAGCTTCACCGTTTTCGCCCTGAGCGCTACCCGCACTTGCTCGAAAGCGCGGCGGACGGCACGCCGCAGGCGCGCTACGACATCCTGTTTGCTTTCCCCGGAAGTACGCTGTCGCTGACCGCCGACCAGCGCGTTTACCACGATGGTTGTCCGGTCGGCGGCGAATTTCTCGCGAATCTCGAGCAGCTATGGCGCGCCGAGTCAGTCGCGCCGCAGCAGGTTTGCTCGACGATCCCGTTCCGCGGAGGATGGTTCCTCTATCTTGGATACGAATTGACGCGCAACATTGAGCCTGCGCTGGCTTCGCTTCCAGTCGACGCCGGTTTGCCGGTTGCGTTCGCCATGCGCTTCGATGCCGCGCTCGTGCGCGATCGCACCGCCCGCAGGGCCTATCTCGTGGCCGAATCCGGACATGCCACGGACCGACTGGCGGCGATGTTCGAAGACGTGCGCGATTGTCCGGTTGCGATCGGGGCGCCGATCGAGGTACTCGCGGTGCGGGAAGAAGATCCAGCACTTTATCTTGACCGCATCGGGCGCGTGCTCGACTATATCGCCGCAGGCGATGTGTTTCAGGTCAACCTGTCCCGCGGGTGGGAGGTGGAACTGCGCGAGGAGCCGGAGCCGGTGGACCTTTATCTCAGGTTGCGGCTGGCGAACCCTGCTCCGTTTGCAGGTTTGGCAAGCCTGGGAGCCGGGCAGACAGTCCTGAGTTCCTCGCCGGAGCGGTTGGTGTGCGTGCGCGGTGACTGTATTTTCACGCGCCCCATCGCTGGAACCTACCCGCGCGGCGCTGACCCGCGCGAAGATGAGGTTGTGGCGCATGCCCTGCAACGGGATCCGAAGGAACGGGCCGAACACGTGATGCTGATCGATCTGGAGCGCAATGATCTCGGGCGGGTCTGCCGACCGGGCACGATTCGCGTGGACGAGCGGATGCAGGTTGAGTCCTACCGCCACGTGCACCATCTGGTTTCGAGCGTCCAGGGAAGACTGCGTCCGGACGTGACCCCGGTGGACGTGATCCGCGCGCTGTTTCCCGGTGGCACCATCACTGGTTGCCCGAAGGTGCGGACCCAGGAGATTATCGCCGAAATGGAGCAGACGGCGCGTGGCCCCTATACCGGCTCCATTGGCTACCTGAACCGCGACGGCAGCATGGATCTCAACATTCTCATCCGTACCCTCGTGCAGTGGGGCCGGCACATCCGCCTGCGTGCTGGCGGCGGCATCGTCGCGGACTCGCAGCCGCAGCGCGAGCTGCATGAAACGCGTGCCAAGGCCAGCGGCCTGTTGGCCGCGTTTGAGGCAGGCACAATCCGATGACCGAGACCACCCGCAACGCGCCGATGCCCGGACCGGGTGCAGGTACGCTGGTCAATGGGTTGGCTGCCGATCGGATCTCGGTGCTGGACCGGGCGGTGCAGTACGGGGATGGACTGTTCGAGACCTTGGCAGTGCACGCCGGCCGGCCGCTGCTGTGGGAACGGCATATGGAGCGTTTGCGCGGTGGTTGCCTGCATCTCGGCCTGGACATGCCCGAAGACAGGGTACTGCGTGCCGAAGTCGACAGCCTGTGCCATGGCCGCGAGCGGGCAGTGATCAAGATCATATTGACCCGCGGATGTTCCGGGCGGGGCTATGCGCCGCCTGATGCGCCATTGCCCACGAGAGTGGTGAGCGCCTGGCCATGGCCGGACTACCCAGCATACAACGCTCGCCTCGGTGTGGCGGTGCGCTGGTGCCGCACGCCGGTGTCGATCAACCTGGCTCTGGCCGGTATCAAGCATCTCAATCGCCTGGAGCAGGTGCTGGCACGCGCGGAATGGGGCGGGGAATTTGCCGAGGGCCTCATGCGCGATCCCGACGGATACGTGGTGGAGGGCACCATGAGCAACGTGTTTGCCGTGACTGCAGGTGTGCTCATCACGCCAGAGCTGTCACGCTCCGGCGTCGCTGGCGTCATGCGCGCTGAGGTCATGGCTGCGGCGCGGCACTTGGGGATGCGCTGCGAAGAACGGTGGATCACGGCTTCGGAACTGGAAAAGATGGACGAGATCTTTCTCACCAACAGCATCATCGGCTTGTGGCCGGTGCGGTCGCTGGCTGACAAGTGTTATGCCGTTGGCGCCGTGACGAAGACCCTGCAGTGGGTGGTCCGCGAAGCTCTCGGTCTTGAAACTGAATCGCACCCAATTGCCTGAGCGCTGCATTGGCCGCGGGGTAAGCGGATCGGCCCGTTAGCGGAGCCTTGTCGCTGCTGGGTATTATCTAGGAGGCCCAAGGTAGGGCAGGTCGAAGGGGAGAAGACGTCCCTGCTTTCGGTGCTACGGCGCGAGCGGGTCGGAAAGATGAGGGTCAACGCGTTCATCGAGATGGCGCTGAATCAGGCGGAGGCGGACATTACGGCGAGGGCGGAGCCTGCTCGACGACATTCGAATAAGGCAAAGTGCCTGATCGGATTCGTGCGGTGGTCTTGCTCGAACAGATGAGCCAAAAGGATATGGCGATAAGGCATACGAATTACCGACGCGCGGTGCGCTATCCAGCTTGGCGCAACGAGGAAATCCCTAGGAGCCTGTCGGACTTAGGATAAATCATTTGCGAAAATGGGATGGCGATCCACATTTCGCCAAATTGGCATTA
>DAHXOO010000133.1:0-2947 GCA_027364845.1 Pseudomonadota bacterium
CTCAATGATACGTCCTGGCTGATAAGTTCATGCAGCTCTTTGATGGTGACGTCGGGATCGTGCAGTCGCCCCAGCAGGCGCAGAATGGACAGTCGATTGGACGGAATGGTGTGGCGTGTGATGACCTTGGGACGGCTGAAGAAATAGCCCTGGAAATAATCGAAGCCCAGGTTCTTGTAGTACTCGTATTCATCCTGAGTTTCGATTTTTTCCGCGAGCAACCTTGCCTTGGAGCGGCGCAATTCCGTGACGTGCGCGCTGACCGTTGCGCGGGTCAGCGCGCGTACGTCGATCTTGATGATGTCGGCGATATCGATCAATGGCCGCAGACTTTCGTGAAAAATGAAATCGTCAAGCGCGATCAGATAGCCTTTGCTGGAGAGTTTGCGCACGGCGTTAATCAGTACCTCATCAATCACGATGTCTTCGAGCACCTCGAGCACCACCTTGCCCTGACTCAGCGGCAGCGGATTGTCGCCGAGAATGAAGCCGCGGGTCAGATTGATGAAGGCAAGGTGTTCGCCGACCAGGTTTTCGATGCCGATCTCGGTGAATGCATTGAGGATGACCTGTGAAGTGGCGACGTCGCCATCCGGCATGCCGGCCGAATTTTCCTCACCGCTGCGATACAGGAGTTCATAGGCATACACTTGCAGCGCGCGATCGTAGATTGGTTGGCGGCCGATAAAGATGCTGCGCATGTCGGAGGCTGCGTTCAATAGGTTCTCGACAGTCGGCCTGGATCGAGTGCGTAGTATCGCTCGGTGCGATGGCCGCCATTCAATCGGCGCGGTGCTGAAATAATGGTGGGCTGCGGGCAGGCAGGTGTGCTCATGAGACTGTATTCTATACGAAACACCGAAATGTGGCTTGCTTTGTGCTTGAATAACACTGCCCCCGCAGTGGACTCTGGCGGGGGTATCCACTATAGTGAGTTATCAATCCGAGCTGCATCGTGGTACGCATGCGTCCGGTAGCACACGAGGTATCTTAATGTACGACGGTATTCTGCACTTTTCTCTATGGGGTTATGTTGGCGCAGCCCTGATCTTCACTCATCTGACCATCGCCAGCGTCACCATCTATCTGCATCGCCACCAGGCCCACCGTGCGCTGGAGTTGCACCCGGCCGTCAGTCACGTGTTCCGCTTCTGGCTCTGGCTCAGCACCGGCATGGTGACCCGTGAGTGGATCGCCGTGCACCGTAAGCATCACGCCAAGTGCGAAACACCCGACGATCCGCATAGCCCTCAGGTGCTCGGCATCCGCAAGGTGCTGTGGCAGGGCGCGGAACTATATAAGTTTGCGTCAAAGAATAAAGAGATCAGCGAGCACTATGGCCGCGGCGCGCCGGACGATTGGATGGAGCGCCATATCTACCGGCATGAAGGCAAGGGTATTCTGCTGATGTTCCTGCTCGACCTGCTGCTGTTCGGCGTGGCAGGCATCACCATCTGGGCGGTGCAGATGATCTGGATTCCGTTCTTCGCCGCTGGCGTCATCAATGGCATCGGCCACTGGCGGGGATATCGCAACTACGAGTGCGCCGACGCGGCCACCAACATCTCGCCC
Organism: Pseudomonadota bacterium; assembly: GCA_027364845.1. Taxonomy (GTDB): domain Bacteria; phylum Pseudomonadota; class Gammaproteobacteria; order Acidiferrobacterales; family UBA6901; genus JAJYCY01. The sequence goes on from DAHXOO010000133.1 coordinate 1,573, forward strand.
TGGGGCATCCTGATCGGTGGGGAGGAGCTGCACAATAATCATCATGCCTTCCCGAGCTCCGCCAAGCTGTCCAGCAAGCCCTGGGAGTTCGACATCGGCTGGATGTACATCCGCCTGTTTGAAATCGTGGGCTTGGCCCGCGTCAAAAAGGTCGCGCCTACCCCGGTCATCGATGCGGAAAAGCAGGCTATCGACATGGACACCGTGCGGGCCGTGATCATCAATCGCCTGCACGTCACCGCGCGTTACGCCAAGGAGGTACTGCTGCCGGTGCTGAAAGAGGAAATTCATCGCGCCGACGCTTCGTTCAGCGCGCTGCTGAAAAAGACCCGTGGTCTGATGGTACGCGAAGCCACGCTGCTGGATGACAAGGCCCAGCTCAAGCTTGACAGCGTTCTGAGCCGCAGCCAAGTGTTGAAGACTGTCATCCTGCAGCGTCAACACCTACAGGCCGTGTGGGCCCGTTCCGCCGCCAGCCACGAGCATCTGCTGCAATCCTTGCAGGATTGGTGCGCGCAGGCCGAGGCGACCGGCATTAAGGCTCTGCAGGATTTCGCGCAGGCATTGCGCGGCTATACCTTGCAGTCACATCCTGTCTGAGTGATTTCCGCCGGTAACGACCAGAAAAACCCCGCCATTGGCGGGTTTTTTCTGGTCGGCCTCGATCGATTACTTGATCTTCGCCTCTTTGTACATCACATGCTGACGGACTACGGGATCGAACTTCTTGATCTCGAATTTATCCGGCATGATGCGCTTGTTCTTGGTGGTGGTGTAGAAGTGGCCGGTACCGGCGCTGGACACGAGCTTGATCTTGTCACGCATGAGTGTTTCCCCTTAAACCTTGACGCCGCGGGCGCGCAGGTCGGCCAGGACGGCTTCGATGCCGAACTTGTCGATCATACGCATGCCCTTGGTGGACAGCCGCAGCCGCACAAAACGGCGCTCGCCCTCGACCCAGAAGCGGTGTGTGTGCAGGTTCGGCAGAAAGCGCCGGCGGGTTCTGTTGTTGGCATGCGAAACGTTGTTCCCGGTGACGGGACGCTTGCCGGTGATCTGACAAACTCTGGACATGACGAAATTCCTGGTCGCGATCGTCGTGAGACGGTCTGTGTATGTAAATGGAGCCGCGTTTTATATCAGGTTGACCGGCGGGTGGCAAGCACCTTGATGTGAGCCGCCCCGGCGGCGGCTCGATCTAACGGAGTCATTGTACACAATAACAGTGACTTAATGGATTTCATGGCGAAGTGCTACAGCTAGAGTCAAGTTCCGTCTCCCCTTGGGAGAGCAACCAGGGTGAGGGAAATTAACGCGTCGCCATTCTCTTGCTTCGTCGCCTCCCATACTCACAGCAGCCCCCGCGCAGCGAACG
>DAHXOO010000133.1:2957-3199 GCA_027364845.1 Pseudomonadota bacterium
ACATTGACGCCATCGCCGATCACGATATGGTCCAGAACCCGGATGTCGACCAGTGCCAGGGCATCGCGCAGTCGATGTGTCAGGTGTTCATCGGCGCGGCTGGGTTCGGCGACGCCGGAAGGGTGGTTGTGTGCCAGGATCAATGCGGCCGCGTTATGCGCCAGGGCCTGTTTGAGCACCTCGCGTGGATGCACGCTGGTTCCGTCCAGCGTGCCGTGGAACAGTTCCGCATAGTGTATGAC
>DAHXOO010000134.1 GCA_027364845.1 Pseudomonadota bacterium
GGCCGGACAGGTTCCGCAGCCGTAGCCCGTTCTGTTCAAAAACTCCGACGCGATCACGCCGCCGCTCGTTGGTAGAAGTTGAGCATTCCGCCTAAGCGCATGCGGCGATCAATGCGCTCGGACTTTGACGGTGAAAGCGGGAACGGCATGATCAATTGATTGCCGAGACCTTGATGGTTGCGCTCGCGATGATAATGCTCCATGTACTCGTGCACCGCGCGGCGGAGCATCGGCACACCGATTGGAATCAGCTTCGATAGGCACTCGCTCTTTATGCGCATTCCGGCCAAGGCGGACAGCTGATCCGGGCCATGCCGGACAGTCGGAGCGAAGCGACGTAAGCTCACGGTTTAGATATCAGACTGTCCGGCATGGGGCAAGTCGGGATGGCTTTTTCGCATCGAGTCTCTGGAGGCGAGCTCGATGCGATGGGCGTTATGGATGATCCTGTCCAAGATTGCGTCCGCGATCCGGCCACCGCCGAGGTACTCGTGCCAGTCGGCCACCGGCAATTGCGATGTGACGATCGTGGCGCCTGTGCCGTAGCGTTCCTCGATCGCTTCGAGGAGATCTTGCTTCTGTGGTTCTGTCAGGGTCGCCAGGCCGAGGTCGTCGATGATGAGCAGTGCGATTTTCGAGAGCCGCTTGATCAGACGATCGTAGGTACCTTGCGCTCGGGCTTGCACGAACAGCGCCAGCAAGGCGGGCATGCGCAGATACTGCACGGGGAACCCGGAGCGACAGGCGTGTTGCCCGAAGGCTTGAGCAACGAAGCTCTTGCCGGAGCCGGACGGACCGGTGATGAGCAAGGATTCGTGGGCACGGAGCCAGCGATTTTGTGTCAGCTCCAGGATCTGGTCCTTGCGCAGTCCGCGCGGTGTCGAGTAGTCGATGCTCTCGACCGTGGCGGCGCGCAGTTTGAACTTCGCGACCTTGAGGCGCGCGGTGAGTTTGCGATTTTCTCGATACAGCCACTCGTCATCGATGAGCAGGCCGAGGAACTCGGTCTTGCTGAGGTCTTGATGGTCACGCCGCTCGATTCGGTCCTTCAGCGCGGCGGCCAGGCCGAAGAGTTTCATGGCGATCAGCTTTTGGTGGGTTTGTTCATACAACATGTCGAGGCTCCTGATATTGGATTTACTGGTTAGAGATTGAGATTTCGGATCTACTGGTTTTTTCCTGGGCGTGGGCTCTCCTGCGGTGGTGACGATGTTCACGATCGGTGATGCTCAGTGGTAATAGCCCGGTCCGCGCACGTTCGAGGCGCCCAAGGCGGCGCTCGATTCGGCGGCGGCGTCACCGGCCGCCACGCCTTCCATGCGCTGCTTGAGCATGGTCTTGATGGTGCGGTAATGCGGGGAGCGGATGTCGAGCGCTCGGGCGCAGGCGAGTTCGAGCCGCGCGGCGCCGGTGGAGCGCGAGAGGCGCAGGATCCCGAGCGCCGAGCGGTACCCTTGCTCCGGATGCGGCTTGCTGCGGATCACGTGCTCGATCACCGCCGCGGTGTGTATCCCGATGCTGCGGCCCCAGTCGATGAGCCGTGAGGGCGTCCACTCCAGGTGCGCCCGGTGGGAGGCGGGCCGGTGCTCAGGATGCGTGCTGTAGTCGTACTTGACGAAGCTGCGCACGTGGGAAGTGATGCGCTTTCCCTGGTGGATCAGTTCGATCGTGCGCCCGGTCGCGCGGCACCAGACGGACTCCCCGACCAGTGTGTACGGGACGCTGTAGAAGTGATCGTCGAAGTTCACGTGATAGTCGATGTTTACGCCCACCTGTTTCCACTCGGCGTACTCGTAGGCGTGGGCCGGCAGGGCTTTGAGCGCTGGACGGTCGAGTCGCTCGTAGAGCTGCCGGCGTGATTGCTTGACATGGCGCATCACCCGGTCGTTGAGCCGGGTCAGCAGCTCGGCGATCGCGCGGTTCAGATCCTCGAGGTGGTAAAATCGACGATGCCGCAGCACCGCTAAAATCCAGCGCTGTGCCACGAGTACCGCGGCCTCGACTTTTCCCTTGTCGCGCGGTTTTCTGACCCGTGCTGGGATAATGCAGGTGCCGTAATGCTCGGCGAGCTCGCGATACGCCGGGTTGATCTCGGCCTCGTAGCGATCCGGCGATTTGATCGCCGAGCGGAGATTGTCGGGCACGGTGATCGCACTGACGCCGGAGAAGTACTCGTACATCCGTACGTGGCAGTCGAGCCAGGTCGGCAGATCCTGCGAGAGCGTCGCCCACGCGAAGGTGTAGGAGCTCGCGCCCAGGGCGCCGACGAACAGCTCCGTGCTGACGCGCTCGCCGGTGTGTTCATCGAACAGCGGCAGGCCGTCGCAGAAGTCCACGAAGCACTTCTCGCCGGCGCGGTGTGGCTGTCGCAGCACCACCGACAGGCGCTTCTCGAAGCGTCGATACAGCTCGGCAAACTGCGAGTACTGGTAGCCGTCCGGGTGCTCGCCCTTGTACTCCTCCCACAGCAAGGCGAGCGTCATCTGGTGGTCAGGCCGCGCAAGTTCCTCGCGGACCTTGACCCAGTCCGGTAGCGGCCGGGCCGACGGCCGAGACGCCGTGGCGAGCGCCACCGGATACAGGCGCCGTGACAACTCGACTTCATCGAGGTCGGCAACGCTCGCCCAGTCGGTGAGGTTTGCCAGCCTCGCGCGGCGTAAACAGTCTGCCACCGCCGATTTCCCGCACCCCACCGCTCGCGCCATCTGCCGGCAACTGCCGACACCGCCCAGCAGGTGCATCCTCAGCACGTCTTTGATCTTTTGCATTGCAAGCCTCGGTTGCGCCACCGGTTCGCTCCTTTTTCGTCAAAAAAGGGCGAAGGATGACGGTTTACAGAGGCTTACGTCGATTCGACCGATGCCGGGCGGTCAGTCCCGGGGTGCCCCATGCCGGACACCAATCCGGCATGCCGGACAGCATTCCGCTCCATCAGCGAAAGTGTCCGCCATGCCGCCGGAACGCTGTCCGGCATCACTCCGGAACGCTGTCCGCCATCAGTCCGGAACCCTGTCCGTCATGGCCCGGAACGCGCACTTTACGGATCTGACGAACCGTTCAGCGAATGCATTCAAGTTGGGTGATCGCGGCGGCAGCCGAATCCCGTGCACGCCCTCGCGGGCGAGAAATGTCCGAAATGCGGCGGAATATTT
>DAHXOO010000135.1 GCA_027364845.1 Pseudomonadota bacterium
GAGACGTCGCGACCGGAACTCGGAAAGTGTGACGAATCGTTACGGGAATGGTTGGAGTCTGTTCAATGGGCACAGGCCGCAGTCTTCGATATCAGAGGGTTTGTTACCATTTGTCATAAATGGCCGCTCTCGGTGTTACTTGTGATGCGTCTAGCATGAGCGCAGTCGACAGCCATTGTACACACCGCTAGGATACGATTATGAACCATTTAGCCCTTGCCGCGAAGCATGCGGGGCCTTTCATTATGGGTATACCGCCCGGCCAGGTTGTGGCAAACCCCCGCCATGCAGACAGCGTGATATGGTTCGTGACCGGTACCCGACGGCGGGTGCGAGAACCCGCCGTCGGCATGAATCGGTGACGCACTCGGCATGGCGTCGATCAAAGTCCTCGTGGTCGAAGATGATGCTCGTTTGCGTAGCATGCTGAGGCGGTATTTGCGCGATCAGGAAATGGAAGTCAGCGATGCTGCTGATGGTGACCACATGCAGCGCCTTCTGTTGCGGGAGCGTTTTGATTGCATCGTGCTGGATCTCATGCTTCCTGGGCGCGATGGGCTCGCGATTTGCCGCGCACTGCGAGCTGAAGGCAGCCCAGTTCCGATCATCATGCTGACCGCGAAAGGCGATCTGACCGATAAGATTGCAGGGCTTGAAAGCGGCGCCGACGATTATTTGGCAAAGCCGTTCGAGCCAGCTGAATTGGTCGCCCGCATTCGTGCCGTGGTTCGCAGGCAGCCAGCCCCTGCACAGTTTGCAGCGGATCCGAGCCAATCCAAGGTCCAGTTGGGGGATCTCGTGTTCGATCCGGTCGCGCGGCGGCTCATGCGTGGTGACGCTGTTCTCCCTCTGGGGGACCGTGAGTATGCGTTGCTCAGTTGTTTTGTTACGCATCCTCGTCGGCCTCTGTCACGCGAACATCTGGCTGTGGCGGCACTTGGTGGCCGCGACAAGGCCTCGCTTCGGAGTATCGATGTTTATGTGCACCGGCTTAGGCGCAATATCGAATCCGATCCACGACATCCACGATACATCCAGCGGGTATGGGGTGTTGGATACGTGTTTATCCCGGATCCTTCTTGAACAGTGGCAATGCGCTTCCCAGACTCTTTGTTCGGCCGGCTCGTGATCGTGATTGCGCTGGTTATCGTTGCCAATCAGGTAGCGTTGTACTTGTTTGTCCGGAATACGCTGGCGACTGCGCGAGCTCAAAGAATGGGGGAGCTATTTGCCGGGCAGATCCAGCTGGTGCGCGAAATACACGGCCGCGCACCCACGCCGTCGGACCCGCGCGCAAATACGCTCCGTCTGGTCTCGGGGGCGGTTTTGGGTACGCCGCCGTCGGCGGGGAGCGATCTGGCGCAGGCTGAGAGAACGCTGCAGGCGCGCCTCGGACCGCATGCTTCATTGCGCCTCGCCAGGAACGACCGCCTGTGGCTCGAATGGCGGGGGAAGCACCCATTCAGCCTGTCCCTACCAGCATATCCGTGGCGCTCTGTTAAATTACTGTTCCTGTACTGGAAATTTATCACCGTTGCGCTGCTCGCATTTATCGGGGCGCTGTTGGCGCTGCGCCAGATTAACCGTCCGTTATCGTGTCTGGTCGCTGCGATGGAGGAGCGCGGACCGCACGGCTTGCCTATGGCGGCGCCACTGGCGGGGCCGCGCGAGATCCGGCGCTTGGTTCAGCATTACAACCGGATGCTGGCCGATCTGCGTGTGTTGTTGGACGAGCGGGATCTGGTTCTGGTCGGCATCTCGCACGACTTGCGCACGCCGCTGACGCGGCTGCGTCTGGGATGCGAATTTCTGCCGGATTCGGCACGGGATTCACGCGAGGAGCTAATTAGCGATATTCAGGCGCTCGATGCAATTCTGGACCAATTCATCGCGTTTTCACGGCGTGGACAGGGTGAAGACTGGGTACTTTGTCAGCTCAACGATATCGTGAACGAGGCAGTTCAGCAGTTTTCCAAGCCGGCTCTCGCGCTGTGTGTGATTGGCGATTGTGCGCCACTGCCAGAGATTCTGATCCAACCGCTTGGTATGCGCCGCTTGCTCGACAACCTTATCGAGAATGCGCGCCGCTACGCGCCGGGAGAGATCGCCGTCAGGACCCGCCTAGCCAGTGGGATGATCGAATTGATTGTTGAAGATCGAGGCCCTGGCATTCCAGAATCACTTCATCCACAGCTCGGCCGGCCATTCGCGGGTATCAGCCAGGGCGTTTCGGGAACCGGGTTGGGCATCGCGATCGTGTGGAACATTGCCCGCATGCATGACGGTGAGGTGTTGTTTGAGGATCGCCCCGATGGGGGCCTACGCGTCGTTGTACGTTTCCCAACGGATCATGATCGGCGAGAGCAGGAGACGTGATGCGAAGCTGGTATGGTATCTAGCAGTTTGGCGCTTCTGGCGCATGCCCGCACATCATTATATTGGTCCTGGCCGCTAAGTGGCTTATATGATAACGGCATCAGTGGGGTGCGGACGACTCGCCTGCTGGTCGAGTTTCTACCCCCCTTTTTTTCCGGGGTGGGTACTATTCAGCCGGGGGCTATTAGATTAGAGGTTTTTACCTGTTACCCTTGATTTTGCTGGTGTAGGCACGTAGAGTACCGGCACTTCGTGGCCCAGCGGGCCACCGTGATCTATACCGTTGTCCCCATCGTCTAGAGGCCTAGGACATCGCCCTTTCACGGCGGTAACACCGGTTCGAATCCGGTTGGGGACGCCACTTTATGGGTGTTAGGGACGTCGATTCCTGTCATTGGGACCATAAGTCTTCAGTAACTGAAGCTTTATGGTTCAAAACCGGCTACTGAAGACTTATGGTTCAAAACGCAACCTAGCGCAAGCAGCGCTTAGTTCTTGCATCCTCTTTTTAAAGATATCTCGTAACTACTCACCCATTTCCGCATCCAGCTGACCGGAAAGAGCCAATTGGATGGCGACGAGAGGATTATATCCGCGG
>DAHXOO010000136.1 GCA_027364845.1 Pseudomonadota bacterium
GAACCAACCTTCTTCTCTTCATTTCAATGTCTTATCAGCACTTCCGTCCGGCGCCTTGGCTTAACCTAGTGCCATTCCCCTATAACGTTGATTTTATGCGTAAACCATGTGTTTGACGATTGATGGCGGCAGCTGCTTGGCGAAGCCCGGAGGATCGCATTTGCCCACTCCAGAGCCCTCGCAGGCTGCGTACTGACGTATATGCAAATTCCGGGCCGCCTCAAGCGCTACGGGCTGAGAGATGTTATCGAGATCAACCCGGCATCCGCCCATCGAGCTTCGCCGCAGCCTCGTCCATCTCAACGAGATATTTTCTTATAGCCGCCTACTGAGATATAGCCGCGCCTGGTGTCCGCAATGTTTGGATGATATGCGGCGCCGGGGTCAAGTGTACGAGTTCATGCTTTGGTCATTTCTCATGTGACGGCCTGTCCCATTCATCGCATATATCTTTCTGGCGCGTGCCCTTCCTGTGATAAGCAGAACGTGGGCGCCATCTCAAATACCTCCGTGATCGGTCATTGTGTTTTTTGCGGAGCATGGCTCGGCAATCCTGCACAAAAATAGGCTATTGGTTCCAGCGAGTGGGAGGTGTGGGTCTCTTCGCAGCTCGGCGGCTTGATAGAGTCGGCTTCGTTACACGAACGAGATCCGAACGTTGCAACAGTGCGTGGCAATCTCCAGGCGCTTGGTGACGGATACATGGCGAGGCTCGCGAAGAGGCTTGGCGCACAGAACTCGATGTGCTCGATATGGCTTAGTGGAAAAACGCTGCCAAGCCTGGACTATTGGCTACGATGGCACGGATATCGGGGATAGGGATTAACAGGTTGATTGTGTTGTCTATCACGCCGGAAGAGGTACTCGCGACGGACCGGGTTACAGGCCGCATACCGCCGTGGGGATCGCGTCCGTGACGGCGCAAGCATGACCGGGTCCTCCTGGAGCGGCGTCTTGCGGAAGTTTATCATATGAGCGAGACGCCGCCGCGGAGCATGGGGCAGCTAGCCGAAGAATTGGGGGTAGATAGGGATGAGATTAAGGCGCGCCTTCCCGAGTTGTATAAGCGATGTCCGCAGCATGCGGCCAACGGGCCTGTGTCTCTGAAGGGGGTGGAGATAAGCGGCGTAGTCTCGGGCAAGATCCAGGCGAATGTGCTGCAGAGTTACGGGGATATTGAGGCATTCGTGCTTCTTGACCGCCTCGCGCGCCAGCCCGAGGATGAGCCTTAAAGTCACGACATGCCCCATTTCTGTATCATTCGCAGCAATATGCTCCGCAAAACAGGCGTAGGCATCCCCGTCGGCGCAAGCCTTCTGGTAGTATCCGAGGTAATTGCCCTGATTCACAAACGCCTGTTCTCCGGGGGTGGTCCAGCACCCGGCACCCGGGACACAACGCAAACCATTTCATACCGGAAGAGGTTATGTGGTGCCAAAATGGCACCACTATGCTAGACTGCTAAACAGTACCTTCCATAAAGGTGAAGCCATGTTGGACACAACCAAAGAACGTATCAGTTCGCGCATGCCGAAGCCGGTGCGCAAGACGCTCGAGGAGGCCGCCGCCCTCTCGGGTGCGACGCTGAACCAGTTCGTGGTGCAGGCGGCGCTTAAGGAGGCGCACGCGGTGCTGGAGCGGGAGCGGGTTGTTCGCCTGAGCCGTCGCGACGCCGAGGTGTTCTTCAAGGCTCTGGAAAACCCGCCCAAGCCCAATGCTCGTTTGAGGAAAGCGGTCGCAGCCTACCGGCGCTCGGCCCTGAATGCTCCGGATTGAGTCCTTAAGCCGCCGGCACCACCGGGAAGGTTTCGACTGCGGCAACCCTGATCTCAACAACTACCTGAGACACACCGCCCGGCAGCACATCGACAAAGGCCTGTCGCGGACTGAGATATTGGTCGATGACGAGGCACCCGCGGAAATCCTGGGCTATGTGACGATGAGCCTCGCGGAAATCGTCACCGATACCCTACCGCCGCGCTACGCCAAGCAGTACCCCGCCAAAGCCCATGGTGTGAAACTTGCGCGCTTGGCCGTGGCCCAATCCCGACAGCGTCAAGGGTTGGGTGCGCTGATGATAATCCATGCCATGCGCCGGGCGTTGCAGGTAGCCGACAGCGCAGGAATCATTGGTCTTTTCGTGGACGCCAAGGACGAGGCGGCGAGTCACTACTACCGCCGCTTCGGATTTCTCGCGCTGCCTGATGATCCGCACAAGCTTTTCCTGCCGTTGGCCACGCTGCGGCAGGTGTTAGGGAAGCGATAATGCGGAAGAGGATGTTTTGGGTCAGTTAAGGAAACTTGATCATGATTCACGCTACCTCAAACTTGGTTGGAGAGTTCCGCAGCGAACAGCTGCAACTGGCCTAAAGGCTTGGTTGCATTAGGCGTATTCGAAATAGTCCCTAAGCCGCCAAGGGCAATGTGAGGATTTGCACATGGGACAATCCCCATTGTGGATCTGTGCGGGCGATGCGCCGGGATTCGTGCAACAACATGAGCGCCAGGAGCCCCTGCACCTCCGCGGTCGGAAGCAAATCGAATAACAGGCGCCCCAACCGTATGGCCTCGTCCGATAAATCAACACGCGTTACCGAATCGCCCGATGATGCCGAGTAGCCTTCATTGAACACCAGATAAACGACCTGCAGCGCGGTGTGCAAGCGCTCCGGGAGCTCGCGCAACTCCGGGACCTTATACGGAATCTTCGCTTCCTTGATCTTCGATTTCGCCCGGACAATCCTCTGGGCCAGCGACGCCGGTGTAATGAAGTAGGCGCGGGCGATTTCTTCCGTGGTCAGGCCGCAAACCTCGCGTAGTGTCATGGCCGCACGCGCCTCGGGCGACAGTGCCGGATGGCAGCAGGTGAAAATCAGCCGCAACTGATCGTCCTGGATGGATTCTTCATCCTGCTGAGCGGGATCGTCATCCAGTGACCCC
>DAHXOO010000137.1 GCA_027364845.1 Pseudomonadota bacterium
CTCATTCGGCGACAAGTAGCCGAGCGAGGAATACAGGCGAACGGGGTTGTAAAATACATGGATATAGCTGGCGATGCGTCGATGTGCTTCCTCCTTCGTTTCGTACGGGGTGGTGATTTCTTCAGCCTTGAGCGTGGCAGGCATTACGCAGGGCGTTGAGCACGAGTTCATCGGGCATGCGCTCTGCCAGGCTGTAGCCAAGCACCTGGCGCGTCTGGATGGCGATGACGACCACCAGGTACAGCCAGCCCTCGCGGGTCGGCACGTAGGTGAGGTCACTCACCCACTCCGGGACGCCCGAATCGACGTCAAATCGCCGGTCGAGGACGTTCCCGGCGATCGAGCGCGTATGCCCGCTGTCGGTCGTGCGTGGCACGAAACGCCCTTTACACACTCCCTGCAGGCCTTCCTCGTGCATCAGCCGCCGCACCCGCTTGGGATTGATACAATGCCCGCGGGCACGCAGAGCATGCACCACTCGCCGGCGCCCATAACGCCGCCGGTTCACCATCACGGGCTGCGCGGATCCAATTATCCAGGGTCTTGGCCGAAATGCCGAGCTTGCGTGCGGCTCCTGCTGCACCGAGACTTTCAGCCAGCGACACCGCCTGATGCTTGTAATCAACTGTGTATTGACGACGAATTTTACGTTCCATATCGACCTCCAAGTAACTCGTTTAACCGATTCACTTGAGATCCGTCAACTGGGGGCCGGTTCATGGTGACTTTCCGCAAGCGTCCAGGTCCGAAAGGAAAACCCATCTGGCAGGCGCAGATCATCCGGGTCGGTAAGCGATCGAAGTTCCGCACCTTCGACGCTAAGAGTGCAGCCATGGAGTGGGCCAGGCAGATCGAAAGCGCCATGGACCGCGGCGAATGGATGGACCGGACTGAACGCGACCGCACCACCCTGCGCTGGAGAACTGCGCGAACATTCTTCGAACCGAGGTCAGACCCGCCCGGCAGCGATACGACAACTCGCCTCGGGGCCGGCAATGATGTGCTACAACGCCATCATAGACACCCTACTGTGTAGTCGCGATGTTGAAGCGCAAAGAAGTAGCCAGCAGTCCATTGCGGAAATAGAAGCGGTGCCCCAGCGAGTTGGACAGCGGTGTATCCAAAATCAGCTTGCGACAGCCCAGATCAAGCGCCTCCTGCTTGAGTCGTGACATCAGCCGCCCACCATGACCGCAACCCCGCACGGTCTCATCGGTCACCAGATCGTCTACGTAGAGATGGCGACCGTACACCAGGTTCTCCTGTACCCGAAAACCTGCCAAGGCGATCACTCGCGGACCATCGAATAGGGCCAGCAAGCGATAGCCGTCAGCCACCTGGCGGCGCCAGCGGGCGACGAACTCGTTCTCGGAGGCCAGATGTGGTCGTAATTGCGCCATGATCGCGTAGCAGTGACGGGTGCCATCCTCGTCGTCGACGTATTGCAAAGCGCTCATCGTGCGACATCTCGCGCGGAATGCTCAGATTGTATCGGCGGATCGAATTGCAGGGTGCCGGCGATCCGGTTCCAGGCGTTGATTGCGCCCACCGCAGCGGTCAGGAAGGCGATTTCCGTCTCGGCGAACTGCGCCTGCATTTCGACGTAAGCCGCGCCGGAGACACTCTGCGCGGCCATGAACGTCAGCGCTTCCGTCCATGCCAACGCGGCACGCTCCCGTGCAGAGAACACGCCCGCCTCGTTCCATGCAGAAACCAGATCGAGCTTGACGGCGGATACCCCGAGCCGGCGCGCGACATTGAGGTGGTACTGGATGCAGAATGCACAGCGATTGAGCTGCGAGGCACGCAGTTTTATCAGCTCGGTCAGCGACTTGTCGAGGCCCGAGTCGTCCACGGCTTGGCCGAGGGCCCGCAGCGCCGCAATCACGGCGGGCGCAATACGGTCGAAGCCATTCCTACCCATGCGGGGGCGGTGGTCTGGGAGTGTCATAATGGTCCTTTCTCGGTAGAGACTGTAATATATGAACTTTGATATTATATTCGAGTTCTTATAACATGGAAAAGAACCCACACAAATCCACCGTGCCTGTCGTCGGCGAGGGCAAGCGGGGTGAACAAGGCCACATTGGCTATCTACTACGACAGGCGAATGCCGCCCATCGCCTGCGCATGGAGCGTGCACTGGCGGAGCTGGGCATCACGCTGCCGCAGTTCTAGGCGTTAACCATGCTTACGGCCTATCCTGGCGCATCTGGTGCGGATCTGGCGCGCCTGTCTTTACTGACACCGCAAACGATGAGCGTTATCGTGGCGAACCTGGAGCGCATCGGTGCCGTCTCGCGCCGTCCCCACGCGGTGCATGGGCGCATTCAGCACATCGAAGTCACCAAGGGCGGCCGGCGGTTGCTGGCCAAGTGCCGTAGAAGGGTCAAAGCAGTGGAAGAAGAACTGCTGGCCGGAGTCTCTCAGGCCGATGGACGAGTGATCAGGCGCTGGCTTGTCAATGCGGCGCTGCACGACAGCGCCCATTGAAAGCCGCCGAAATTCTGGGCGGGAGGGGTGAATTTGCCATCCACTTCTGGCTGAGAAGCTGCATTGACCAGCGTCCGCTTTGTCCTAAGAAGCAACGGTTGGGCGTACATCATTTAGTCAGCAGGTTATCGGCAGACGCTGATGGTAAACTGTTGAGTTGTAAATTGCGCATTCCGGCCATGGCGGACACTCCATCCGGTCATGCCGGACACCCTCGGAGCGCAGCGACGCAAGTGGTTGGG
>DAHXOO010000138.1 GCA_027364845.1 Pseudomonadota bacterium
CCCGAGACCTTGAGCAACACGGTCAGGATACGGTCGCTCACAGCGGGAATCGGCAACAGTTGGGAAGCGCAGCCGGGCAAGATGCTGAAGCAAGTCGCCGATGTCGAACTACCCCAGATTTACAGTTCCTACCAGTTCTCAACTGATTACCGGACACCGGATCAGGGCCGGCGTCGAGTCACGCTGTACATGACCGTGCCGAACTATGCATTCCGGGATTTCCATGCAACCGTTACAGTACACGTAATTGCCTATAAGCAGCGCAAGGCCGTTCTGTTCAATAAGACCTACACCGAGTCAGGATTCAGGATTCAGGATTCAGGATTCAGGATTCAGGATTCAGGCAAGGTGCCAAAATGTACGGGCGGGTGCCTTCGGCATGAAATCCGCCATACGGGGGTCATCACTGGATGCCTACAGGAAATTCTTCGCCGATCTGCGCGTGAATCTCGGCAGGGTGCTAGCGTCCCGGAACTCGTGACCGGCAACGAACCGATCTGGGATGCGCTCTGGACCTTTATCGCAGAGTGCATGACGCGCAACCGGGCGAGCGCACGGCCATTGCGTGATAATGCTGTTCGGTGGGGGTGGCAAACAACGATGGCATAGGCGTTACGCGCACTCACGATATTCCCTCCGAGCCGGGCCAACGGGACTGGGTCGCCAGCAATGGGCAGGGAAGGCCCGGAGTCCCGATGCAAGCCTGGCCAGCCCGGGACTCAGGCCACCTGCACCGGTATCGCGTTACGCGTGTGGGTGATATGGTTGTGCTCGTCCACGTAGACGAGACGCGGCTTGAACGTCGCCAGTTCCTTTTCGTCGATGCTGCCATAGGCGCACAGGATCAGGATATCCGCTGGCCTAGCCTTGTGAGCAGCGGCGCCGTTCACCGAAATGATCCCGGATCCGTCCTGGGCGCGAATCGCGTAGGTGCTGAAACGTTCGCCGTTGCGCACGTTGTAGACCTCGATGCGCTCGTACTCGTGGATGTCAGCTGCATCCAACAGACGCCCATCAACGGCTACCGATCCTTCGTAATCGAGCTCCGAATGGGTCACATGGACCCGGTGCAGCTTGGCTCGCAGCAGTGTTCTGCGCATGGGATCGTTCCTAGCAATCAGTACCCAGGTTAGGCTTAATCGCCAACCGACGTTCCATTATCCGATTTTAGACCGGCTCGTTCAAATTCCGGCGGTACTGGCTCGCCCAAACCGCGACTTGCGCCTTGGAGACATGGGGCCCGCCGGTCTCATCAAGCGGCAGTAGCCCGGCCCCGGAACGCTTTCAAATCCCGGGGTCTCAGCCATATCCGGGCAGCATCAGCTCGACATTGTCCAGCAACCGCGCGTGCCCCAGCCACGCCGCAACCAGTATGACGAGATCTCCGTCCTGCGGGCCAGGGAGTGCAAGGTCCGTACGCCGGCGTATACTGAGGTAGTCCAGGCGGAATCCATGCTTGGTCAGCGTGTCGGCCGCACGCATCTCCGCTTCTGCCGGAATCGCCCCTTCTCGCTCTATTTGATCCTTCAGCGCGCCTATCGTTGCAAACAGACGCGGCGCGGCGCGGCGCTCTGCCTCACTCAGGTAGCCATTGCGCGAGCTCAGCGCGAGGCCGTCCGTGGCGCGCACCGTCTCGACACCCACGATCTCCACGGGCATCCCCAGATCACTGACCATCAAACGTATCAACAGCCACTGCTGATAGTCCTTCTTGCCAAAAAGTGCGACGTTCGGCGTGACAAGATTGAACAGGCGATTGACCACGGTGGTCACACCGCGGAAGTGCCCCGGCCGGGACGCCCCGCACAAGATGTTGCTCAGCCCCGGAACTTCTACAAATGTCTGGGCCGCCTGCCCGCGTGGATAACCTCCAAATCTGGCGGCAGAAACAGCAAATCGACGCCAGCGGAACGCAGCTGCGCGAGATCCGTCTCAAGCGTACGTGGATAGGTCGCAAAATCCTCGCCGGCCCCGAACTGCAGCGGGTTAACATAGATGCTGGCGACCACGACATCGGCGTGATCACGCGCACGCTCCATCAGATACAGGTGTCCGGCGTGCAGATTGCCCATCGTCGGCACAAAAGCAATACGCCTGCGGTGCATACGCAGGTGCGATATCTGACGTCTCATGTCAGCTGTGGTTACGGAGACTTCCATGGCTTCAGCTGAAGGAGTGTTCAGGCCCAGGAAACGTCCCGGCGCGCACCGCCTCGACGAAGGCGCGCACCGCCGCCTCGATGCTTTCGTTTCCCGGCATGAAATTCTTCGAGAATTTCGGACTTGGACGCGGATACAGGCCGAGCATATCCTGCAGCACCAGCACCTGACCGTCGCAGTTGGCGCCGGCACCGATGCCGATGACTGGTATCTCGAGTGCGGAACTGACGGCTTGGCCCAGATCCGCCGGCACCGCTTCGAGTACAAGCAGGCTCGCCCCGGCCTCCTGAAGCAATCGCGCATCGTCGCGGATACGGTGGGCGGCGGTACCGTCCTTGCCCTGGACATGGTAACCACCGAGCTGGTGCACCGACTGTGGCGTAAGTCCGAGGTGGCCGCAAACTGGAATCCCACGCTCCACCAGAAAACGCACGGTGTCAGCCATCGCTGCGCCCCCTTCGAGCTTGACCACCTGCGCTCCACCGTCCTTCAGCAGGCGACCGGCATTCTCCAGTGCCTGCGCCGGACTGATCTGGTAGCTCATGAACGGCATGTCCACGATCAGCAGCGCGCGG
>DAHXOO010000139.1 GCA_027364845.1 Pseudomonadota bacterium
GGGCCCCGGTTCGCAAATCATGTGTTCGTCCTGCGGCGAACCCGTGAAGGTGCGTTTCAAGCCCTGGCTGCTGGCGGCGACGCCGGGCAGCGTGGTCATGATCGCCGCCTACTATCTGGTCAGCTCGCACGCGCTGATGTACGGACTGAGCGCCGTCGGCTTCGTGATGATGATCGGCATGCATCTGGCGTGGGTGCCGCTGGAAAAATGCTAAGGTAGCGCCGCTCTGATCGACGCTCTGTGCCGAAGAGTGGGGCTGAGACGCGCCCTCGCGCATGGACTTCTTATGAATTAGATAGAGGGAGCGGCCGGCCGGCAGTGCGCCGGCCGCCCCTTGTGTTGCGGTTTGCTGCTAGATATCGAAGCCGTACTTGAGGCCGAACCAGATGGTGTCCTTCATGTCGAGCCCTTGGCGGTCCTTCCCGGCCAGGGTGTAGGTCACGCTCATGTCGGCGCCGGTCTTGCCGACCGGATGCGTCAGGCTCAGATCGACATGGCGGAAGGCGCTCGATTCCGTGGTGCACTGACTGGCAGTGAGCGTGCCGCACATCTCGGTGTTGGAGCTCTTGTCGTAGGTGTAATAGCCCAACAAGGCGCCGAACGTGAAATTGCTCGGGAGCGCGGCGGTATAGTTGGCCGTCCAGTACGTATCGCCCTTATTACCCCACACACCGCTCTTCAAGAGAGTTTTCGCGCCAAAGGTCACCGGGCCATAACCAATGGTCGGGTTGAGCTCGATCAGATCGGCACCGGAGCCGACATTCATGTAGTAGTACTGAATAAACCCGAGGCTGTAACTAAGATCCCCGCTCTTGCCGCCCCAACCCGCGTACAGATCGTTTTCAACGCCGCTGGCGCCGCCCACGCCATATCCCAGCGTGGAGCCCCAATAACCCGCATAGATTCCGTTGTCCGCGGCATAGTCGAAACCGCCTTGCAGTACGGCGCTGTCGCTCTCGGAAGATGTCGCGTGCTGAGTAGCTGTACCCGGGGTCGTGGTCACACCGCGCAGGATGTATCTGGAAAACACCCCGATGTTGCCGGTGGTACCCGCCTGCGCGGTGACCATCGGAATGATCAGCGCCACAGCCAGGCTCAGGGTGCGTAACGGAAAATATTTAACTCTCATTTGGCTATCTCCTCAAATTTTCAGATGTGTGTATGTGTGTTAAAAACCGGAGTATTACGCGCCTCGCAGTCAATTAATCCGAGGCTGTCTCCCTCCTGACATGACCAAGAGCACATGCCGTGCCACAGTGCGATTCTCAAGTTATGACAGTGTGTTACGTTCGCAACAGGGTGTTGTGCGCGCGACACCGCGCACAGCTTCAGTGCACGGCGTATGGCACATTGCCTGTTAATGGAGCGGACCAACGGTTGTCTATACTTAGCGAGCGATCATCGGTTGTGGTGATGACCACCAATCACTGTCTCAGGAGGACGAATCCATGAAACACTTCCGCTCAATGACACAGGCCGCGATCGTGGGTACGGCGTTGCTCGCCGGCACCGGACAGATCTTCGCCAGCCAGAATGAAAATCTTCAGGCGATACGACAGAACATCCGCGCGGCCCAGCAGAAACTCGATCAGGCCGAGAAAGCGCAGGGCAAGGAACGTGATCAGCTCATGCAGGAACAAATGAAGATGATGGAGCAGAATATGAAAACGCTGGAAGGGATGCAGCCGCGTCACAACATGACCGTGCAGGAGCATGAGCAATGGATGGCCGATCATCAGAGGATGATGAACTCGATGATGCGGCAGATGATGCAGGAGCATCACATGATGATGCAGATGATGGAGAAGAAATAGCCGGACACCTTCGCAGGGCCGGTGGCTACCGGCCCTGCGCGGTGTCGCGGGACGCGCCCTCCCGCCGGTCGAGCAGGCCCTGTTTGATAATAAATGCCACCACCTCATCGAGCCCCTGACCGGTCTTCAGATTAGTGAACACGAAAGGCCGCTCGCCGCGCATTTTCCTGGCATCGCGGTCCATCACCTCCAGCGAAGCGCCGACATAGGGTGCAAGGTCGATCTTGTTGATGATCAGCAGATCGGAGCGCGTGATGCCCGGCCCGCCTTTGCGCGGGATCTTGTCGCCGGCGGCGACATCGATGACATAGAGCGTGAGGTCGGACAATTCGGGGCTGAAGGTGGCGGAGAGATTGTCGCCGCCGCTTTCGACCAGCACCATATCGAGATCGGTGAAGCGCGCGCAGAGCTGATCGACCGCCGCCAGGTTCATGGAGGCGTCTTCGCGTATCGCCGTGTGCGGGCAGCCGCCGGTCTCCACGCCGATGATGCGTTCGACGGGCAGGGCGGCGCTGCGCATCAGGAACTGCGCATCTTCCTTGGTGTAGATGTCATTGGTGACCACGGCGATCTGATAGGTATCGCGCATGCGTTTGCAGAGCGCATCGACCAGCGCGGTCTTGCCGGAACCCACGGGGCCGCCGACGCCGACGCGCAGTACGGGCTTTGATTGTTTGCTCATTGTCTTGCCTCTAATGATTTTGAACCGCCAAGGACGCCAAGAGCGCCAAGGAACGTAACAAGACCCGTTTCAGTCATCTAGGCAACGTTGGCCTAGCGAGAATGGCACTGACTTAAGGCGCAGCGTTATTAGCACGTGTAGCTAAGAGACTGAAAGTGATGTGGAAGGCTGGCCACCGAGATTGGTAGGATGTTGTTACCACACACCATCCGCCAACAACCGCGAGGCCAGCCTTGA
>DAHXOO010000013.1:0-47086 GCA_027364845.1 Pseudomonadota bacterium
ACAAAGACCTGCTTGTGCTGCCGACGGTGCGACTGATTGAAGGCGATGTATATAATCCGGCGCTGCTGCGGCGGGAATTCCACGGCCAGGATGCAGTGATCAACCTAGTGGGTATTCTGAACGAACGCGGCCGCAATGGCCGCGGGTTCGAGCGCGTCCATGTCGAACTGCCGCATAGGATTCTCGAGGCCTGCCGCGACAGTGGGGTGCTGCGATTGCTGCACATGAGCGCTCTGGCGGCATCGTCCGATGCGCCGAGCCACTATCTGCGCAGCAAGGCCAAGGGTGAGGCGCTGGTCATGGAATCCAAGAGTACCAGTCTGCGCGTCACGGTGTTCCGACCGTCGGTGATTTTTGGCCATGACGACAGCTTTACCAATCGCTTTGTACGCTTGCTGCATGCGGTACCGTTTGTGTTCCCGCTTGCCTGTCCCGATGCACGCTTGCAGCCGGTATATGTGGAGGATGTGGTCGGCGCCTTTGAGACCACGTTGGATGATCACCGTGCCTATGGGCAGAGCTACAATCTTTGTGGACCCGGTGTCTATTCATTGCGTCAGATCGTTGAATATCTCGCGCAGCTTGTGGGCGCGCGGTGCCGGATCATCGCGCTCGGTGACAGTCTGTCGCGGATACAGGCAGAAATCCTGGAGTTTGCACCGGGCAAGCCGTTCTCTCTCGACAACTACCGGTCCCTGCAGACGGCTAGCGTATGCGACGGTGATTTCCCTCATATTTTCGGCATTACTCCTTCGCGCCTCGAGGACATAGCGCCGCTTTACCTCGGAGCTTCCCGCAGTCTGCGCTACTCGAGATACCGGTCGCGCGGCTGGGTCTGAAGCGCCACCGCCACCACCACAATCGCAGCCGTACAATCTCCGGAAATTCCGAACACGCTGTATTAAGTACGAGCTTGTGGCGACGGCCGGTCGATCGGCGCGGACGGAAGGCGTTCTGCGTTGCTATACAGCCCCGTGAGGCTGACCGATACTCAAACGGTGACCCACCGCCGGCATGGAATACCCGGCTGCGCCGCACTTGGTCGCAGCGTGTGTCGACACAGCGGTAACGCTCGATGCAAGGAGATCAGAATGAACCTATATGTCAGCAATATCTCGCCAGGTGTCGTGCCGGCGGACTTGCAGCACGTGTTCAGCGGGCTCGGAGAAGTGCTTTTTGCGAGCTTGAAGCCAGCGGGCGACAGTCGGACCGAAAAGGGATACGCCTATGTTTACGTTCCGGACGATGAGCGTGCCCGAACTGCGATTGCCAAGCTGAACGGAAAGATTCTGAAGGGGGACAAGTTGACGGTTAGCCCCATGGCTGAACGCCCGGGTGTTATCGGAAACATTGGAAGAACCAAGAGCTAGGGCTAGTAAACCCTTATCCGATCGCCGCAATCTCGGGAGGCAGGATTAAAGTCATCAGCTAAGCATGACCAGCCCCTCGTGCCAGGGCAAACGCGCCGAAGACTGCAGTGTCAGAGAATGGCGGGCTTTTGTTGGGGCAACAGATCGATCGACAACGAAGGCGCCGTGCCTAAGCGCTGCATCTGCTTTTCGGTCACCGGCCTTCGACCGCCAAGGCTAGAGCATTGTTACCGCCGCCCTGCCGGTAGCCGCAACCTCATGTTTCCTTTCTTCGTCGCGTCCGGGCCGCCCACTGCCGCGATCATGCACGCCAATAGAAAACGCGACCCCTTTCTGACTCTAACTGTTGCTGCCGGTTTTGCAGCAATTGGGAACAGGACATGTTGGATGGATGCCATCAATCGCGATGTTCGGCGCAATCCAGGCGGGTGTGAGGTGTCAAAGCCGCCAGAGCGAGATGTCGCTGTTTGGCAGGCAGCTGTCCGATTCGCCGTGCCGCAGCGTAAAACGCGGGCAGCTTGCCGTCGACGGACCTGAGCAATGTCTCGAAGGCGCCTACATAGCAGTCGTATAAGCCTATCGGCACGAAGTAGGCATTGTTGATGTTTCTGAATAGACCCGAATCATGTCTGCTGTTTGTGCTCCATTTCCCTTCGAGCTTGGCATAGGCCGCACGCAGGTCGGAAAATATGCGCTGTTTGTCCTGCAATTTTCGGGGCCGTGACTCGGCAGACGCGTACAGCATTTCCAAGCGTGCGCGATATCTGAGCAACAGTGCTACTACCTGTGCGCGCCGGCGGCGCTGTTCCAGATAGCGTCGCATCTGCGTGCCATTGCCGTTGGCGAGCAACCATCTTCGCATCCCTTCACGCGCAACGGTGACGGCAAAGGATTCATCGAATGCCGTATCGCCGGAAACGTAGAGCTTCTGATGTGCAAGCTCGTGAAATATGAGATGGGCAATGCCGGTTTCCGAACCGCGCAGAATGGTGTTCAAAATTGGATCACGAAACCATCCGAGCGTGGAGTACGCAGTGACACCGGCGACATAGACGTCATAGCCTCGGCCATCGAGCCGCCTGGCGTATTGCGCCGCCGCCGCCCGCGCGAAGTAGCCGCGGTATGCTACGCATCCGGCGACTGGAAAGCACCACTTGTGCGGGCGCAGTGACAGCGGCGGTGTGGCAAAGACGTTCCACACAACATACGGCCGCTTCAGATCCACATAGTCCCGGTAGCTCCCATTGTCAGGGAGATCAAGCTCGTGGACTGCAAAGTCGCGGATACGTACGACATCTTCCAACTGCGTCTTTAGCAGCGCCGGCGTCGCCGGATCCTTAAGGACCGTTTTTATGGGCTGCTGTCTTTCGAGCAGCCCATATTGGCCATTGATGGCCTGGGCGTAGTAAGCAATGGTGGAACAGCCGGATGCCGCCAGAGATGCGGCGACAGCCAGCGATGCATAAAGTCTGCGTGGGTTCATGTTTGTTGGAAATATCTGTCCAAAGTACTATAAGTCCATGCGTGTATATCTGGTAGGAGGTGCCGTTCGCGACCGGCTCCTGGGTATCGAAGCGACGGACCGGGATTATGTGGTAGTTGGCGCCACCCCGGAGGAAATGATCGCGCGTGGCTTCAAGCCGGTCGGGGCGGATTTCCCGGTGTTCCTCCACCCTGAAACGAAAGAGCAATATGCGTTGGCACGTACTGAACGTAAGACCGGGATCGGGTACCGGGGGTTCACCGTTCATGCTGCGCCGGACGTGACTCTCGAGGATGACCTCCGGCGCCGCGACCTTACCATCAACGCCATGGCGCAGACCGAAGATGGCGCCCTGATTGATCCATTCGGCGGTGCCGAAGACCTGCGCAAAGGGTTGTTGCGCCACGTATCGCCGGCGTTTGCCGAAGATCCGGTACGGATATTGCGTGTAGCCCGATTCGCAGCCCGCTATGCCAAGTGGGGGTTTCATGTTGCCCACTCGACCAATACGCTCATGCGGCGCATGGTCGAAAATGGTGAAGTGGATGCGCTTGTTGCTGAGCGGGTGTGGACGGAGCTGGAGCGTGCACTGGCGGAGCCGCGACCTTCGGTGTTCTTCCAGGTGCTGCTCGGTTGTGGCGCCCTTGCCCGGCTTTTCCCGGAGATTGCGGCGCTTTTCGGTGTTCCACAACCGGAACAGCATCATCCCGAGGTGGATACGGGAATACACACGCTGAAGGTACTGGATCAGGCCGCATTGCTGTCGGCGGATACGCGAGTGCGTTTTGCCGCCGTGATGCACGATGCCGGAAAAAGCTGCACGCCGCCGCAACAATGGCCCAACCATATCGGTCACGAGCAGGCAGGTGTGGAAATCATTCGGCGGTTCTGCCGACGTCTGCGCGTACCCAATGACTATCGGGATCTTGCCATACTGGTTGCCCAATACCACGGACGATGCCACCATGCCGCGGAACTTACGCCTGCCACGCTGCTGGATATGCTGGAGGCGATCGATGCATTCCGCCGGCCGGAACGTGTCGACCAATTTTTGCTTGCATGCGAGGCTGATGCACGCGGCCGGTGCGGATTCGAGGACAAGGCCTACCCGCAAGCAGGCCGGGTGCGGCGTGCGTTTGCTGCGGCGCGTGCGATAGACGGCTCCGGCGTGGTTAGGGCTGGCGTGACGGGGTCGGCTGCGTGGGAGTGGATTCGCCGGGAGCGCCTCGCGGTGATAGAGCGGATTTCGCAATGACCAGCCTCTGCGGTCTTCATTTGTTTGTACCCGGCTGGTTCGAAAGGGCTCTGAAGACGGTGTTGCTCAACTGCTCGTCTGACTTTCAACGCCGTGGCGGTTTTGCGGCTGAAAATCCCTGTCCAGGGCGGCTACGAAGGCCGCCTCGCCGCAGGCGCACGCGGTCGCTGTCAATTCCCGAAGCCGGAAACGGTGTGCCCCTGGTTTGCGGCTGTGGGCGCGAGCAACAGTATGGATATTAGAGGTTATCTGCTGATCACGGCCGGC
The DNA here is from genome assembly GCA_027364845.1 of Pseudomonadota bacterium. GTDB lineage: Bacteria > Pseudomonadota > Gammaproteobacteria > Acidiferrobacterales > UBA6901 > JAJYCY01. The sequence continues at coordinate 4,376 of DAHXOO010000013.1, forward strand.
GCTGCATTTCTGTGCCTCCAGGTGTTGCCATTCATTCGCGCACGCCATATGCGCGGCAAGCCGGTACCGCGGGTTGCCGACCTTACACTGCCAGCCAGCGGTCGTGTGTTGATTTATTTTTTCAGCAAATCATGTGGCATGTGTCGGTCCATGACGCCGCAGATCCAGCAACTTGCGAATGACCATCCCAGCGTGTTCCAAGTCGATGTGGCCGAAGCGCCCGAATTGGCGCGAGGCTTTGCAGTGATGGGCACGCCCACGACGGTGCTGGTGCGAGACGGACGAGTCGAAAGAATCTGGGTAGGGACCACATCGCAGGCGCAACTGCGTCGCGCAATCGCGGAATCTTGATCCGGAGGGCAGCCGCCGCTCGATCTAGAGCCGCGCGCGTCTGTCTTGCAACGCAAAACCCAGCAACGGATCCGGCAGGCCTCGACCCAGTGCCATGACCTTGAACAGTTCTCCCATTTCGTGCGGAAGGGTAAGTTTCTTGATTTCCTGCGCAAGCCGAAAATGTGTCTTCACTTCCAGCGGTGGTGATTCCTGTACAGCCTCGGCAATTCCGGTGGCGAGCAAAAACGCGGCTTGTGAGGTATAGCCCAGCACCGCCAGGCCGGAATCGTGCCCGGCCTCGGCAATGGCCGTGAATTCGACGTGTGCCGTAATGTCCTGCAGTCCGACCAGAATGAATGGGTCCTCATGTACATGGTGACGATAATGGCACATCAAGGTACCCGCGCTTCGGTCCACGTGGTAGAACTCGGTGCGCGGAAAACCATAGTCAATGATCAGAATGACGCCGGCTGCCAGGGACTGTGCGATGCTGCGCACCCACGCTTCGGCCTGCAGGTTGATCTCAGAAGTGTAGGCTGCAGGCAGGGATGATGGATCCATGCGCGCGCGCAACAGCTCAACGAAGGCCGTAGGTGCGGGCACCTCACGCCAGACGAAGTTGCCGCTCTCCCACGCGACATGCAACAACCTCGCCCCGTCCGGGAGCCAGCGGAATCGCAGCGTCGGAATTGCGTCGAGGACCTCGTTTGCGATCACGATGCCGCGCAGGCCCTCCTCCGGCAACCGATCCAGCCACGTTACGCGCCGCGCAAGCTCCGGAATCTTTCTTGCCAGATGTTCCGCTTGGCGGGCGCGCAGTTCGGCGCTCAGCTCCAGGATGAAATAGCGTTCCGGAAGCTGCCCATCGTCCGCCAGCGACGCCAGAAGATCGGCCGCCAGCGCGCCAGTGCCGGCGCCAACCTCCAAAATGACGCTCTTACCCAGTTGCCGGAACACCTGTCGACACTGATGCGCAAGGCAGCGCGCGAACAGTGATCCAAGCTCCGGCGCGGTCACAAAGTCGCCTTCGGCCCCGAATTTGCGTCCGCCGGAACTGTAATAGCCCAGCCCTGGAGCATAGAGCGCCAGTTCCATAAAGCGCATGAAATCGATGCTTCCCCCGGCGGCATGCATTTCCTCGCGAATGCGCTGCACCAGTGCCTCACTGTGATGGAGTTCGGCCGTTCCCGGAGATGGAAGACGTGTTGCCGGTATCACGTCGTCGCCCGGTGATCTCGCGGGGCCGGCATGTGGCTGTTGTGTTGGCGGCAGGCGTTATAGGCGTTATTGTTGCAAGGCTCGTTCATCAGACTGGCGTCCGTAAAGGCGGCTTGAGCCGATGGCGCTTTTGACCAGAATACTGATTTCCTAACTACACAGAGAATATCATGGAACCTCAACCCCTGGCCGGAAAAGTGGCCCTGGTTACCGGCGGCACGCGGCGCATTGGCGCGGAAATCTGCCGTACGCTGCATGCCCAGGGCATGAATCTGGTGGTGCACTATCGCTCGTCCAAGCTCGATGCCCATGCGTTGCAGGTGGAGCTGCTCGCCCGCCGACCCGATTCCGTCATGCTTGTTCAGGGAGATCTGCTGAACGGGGCAAATTTGCGAAACCTGGTGTCCAAGACGGTCGAAGATTATAAGCGGCTTGACGTGTTGGTAAATAACGCATCGAGTTTTTATCCTACCCCGGTCGGAGATGCGACCGACAAGCACTGGGACGACCTGATTGGTTCGAATCTGCGGGCTCCTTTTTTCCTGTCGCAGGCGGCCGTTCCGCATCTGAAGAAAAGCGGTGGCTGCATCGTGAACATCGCGGATATCCACGGCGATCGACCGCTGAAGAACTATCCCATTTACAGCATCGCCAAAGCCGGACTGATCATGCTTACGAAGTCGCTCGCTCGCGAACTTGGGCCGGAGGTCCGTGTCAATGCGGTAGCTCCGGGCACGATCCTGTGGCCGGAAAATGAACTCGACGAAATCACCAAGCAGCGCATCCTGTCACGGGTGCCGCAGAGACGTTCCGGCGATCCCGCCGATATTGCGCGCGCGGTGCTGTTTCTCGTACGAGATGCCGGCTACGTATCGGGTCAGGTAATCGCCGTGGATGGTGGCCGTTCTGTCGTTGCCTGAGTCGGGCAGGCGCTGTTCGCCGTTGTCTGAATCTGCGGTCTATGCGCCGGCAAACACGCCCGCAGGGGTGTCGGGCACACTAGGCAAGATCGATCGCCGCCGGCCAGATGCCCTGATCCTTGGCGGCAAAGCGCGACCACATATCGCCAAAGCTGATGCCTGTCACGGGATGGTGCAACTCAGGGGCGATTTCCGACAGCGGTTTTAGTGTGAACGCATATTTCGTGATCTCGGGGCGCGGGATCTGCACATGGTTGTCTTGCCGCACCAGTTTGCCATACAGCAGCAGATCTAGGTCCAGTGTACGGGGGGGCAAAGCGGTCAGTGCCGCGCAACCGACCATGGCGCCGCTCAAGCTCGGACAGCAGGTCGTAAAGCGTGAGAACGGGAGCATCCGTTTCGAACCCCGCGACCAGATTGTAGAAGTTGTCTCCACGGAAGCCTATGGCCGCTGATTCGTACACGGTTGACAGTATGAGCCGGCCAAAGCGCTCGCGCAGCTCGCTGACCGCCGCGCGGATGTGGTGTGCGCGGTCAATGTTGCTGCCAATGCTGATGAAGACTTGCGGCATTTGATGGCACCGTGCACTGCGCAGTAACGGGCCGTGACTAATCTTTGCGTCCACGCTCCACGATCACGCCGACATCAGTGGCGCCCCTGATCGCGCCTCGCTTGTTGACTGCCACACGCACCCACGGTACCAGGAACTCGCCTAGGACAAGTTCGGCAATCTTCTCCGTCAGAGTCTCCACCAGCTGAAATTGCGAGTCGCCGACGAACGCAATCACGCGTTTGGCTACGGCTTTGTAGTTGAGCGTGTCCTCTATACGGTCGGTCGCCGCCGCTCGCCGTACGTCTACCGCCATGTCGAGATCAATCGTTATGATCTGGGTTGTGCGACGCTCCCATTCCCAAATGCCTATAACGCAGTCAACCTTGAGGTCGTGTAGATAAATGTGATCCATGGGCGCTTCCGTTGGCATGAGCGGAATATAGCGAAATCTGGGCATGATGTCTTGACGGCAGCCGCTTTAGGCCGTCCAATAGCGCGCCATGATCGGCTACCTCCTGCCCGTCGCAGCCTACCTCATCGGGTCGATATCGTCCGCTATCGTTGTGGCAAGACTTATGGGTTTGCAGGATCCCCGCAACGTGGGATCGCGAAATCCCGGTGCGACTAATGTCCTGCGTTACGGCGGCAAAACGGCTGCGGTGATCACGCTCCTCGGGGATGTGTTCAAGGGCATCCTCCCGGTCGTTATGGCGCGCGTGCTTGGTGCCGGCCAGACAACCCTTGCGCTTGTTATGCTGACGGCCTTTCTGGGACACCTGTATCCGGTTTATCACGGTTTTCGCGGTGGCAAAGGGGTGGCGACCGCACTCGGTGTGATTTCGGCGATCAATATCTGGGTCGGCCTCCTGCTGATCGCCAGCTGGATTGGTGTCTCCTTGCTTTTTCGCTATTCCTCCCTGTCCGCGATCACAGCGGCGGTATTGGCGCCGGTGTACGTGTGGTGGTGGGTGCCCGCGCGATCGATTCTTATCGCGACCTGTATCATCGTGGCGTTGCTGCTTTGGCGCCACCGTTCCAACATCCGCAAGCTTATTGACGGTACAGAGAGCAGGATTCACTTTTGACAGCCATCGTCCGGCGCGACCCGCAGCCTCGGTAGCGTCGCGGCCTTGAACGGCCCCGTTTCCAGCACAGCATGCGTGCCTGCTGTAACTAACGCTTTCCGCGCGACCAGGATCGCGCAACGGAATTGGAGCGGAGCCTGCCGTTCGGTGCAGACGTTCAGACTGCCGGTGGCAGGTCGTCCATGGACCAGCGCGGATGTACGCTGAAGTCAGGCCCATCGCACAGACCTGCAGCCAGACGCATGTAACCGGCAAGGGCGATCATCGCCCCATTGTCAGTGCAGAAGTCGGGGCGCGGAAAATAAACCTGTACTCGCAGGGATGTAGCCAAGTCCGCCAGCCGCTCACGAAGCAGCTGGTTGGCGCCGACTCCCCCGGCGACGATGAGCCGTCTGTGGCCTGTCGCAGCCAGGGCACGTCCACACTTGATGACCAGCGTATCCACGGCGGCGTCCTGGAACGCCAGAGCGATGTCCGCGATCACCTGCGAATCGAGGGCCTGTTCGCGTACTGCAAGTACCGCCGCTGTCTTGAGTCCACTGAAGCTGAAGTTCAGGCCGGGTCGGTCGGTCATCGGGCGGGGAAAGCGGAAACGACCCGGCGCGCCATGTGCCGCTGCGCGTGCAATCGCGGGTCCTCCGGGATAACCAAGCCCGAGCAGCTTCGCGGTCTTGTCGAATGCCTCGCCTACAGCGTCGTCGGCCGAATCCCCGAGGACCCGGTAGCGGCCATGTGCCTGAATATCGGCAATCAGTGTGTGGCCGCCGGAAACCAGTAATGCCAGGAAAGGAAAGGCAGGTGGGTCGGGTTCAAGCATGGGCGCGAGCAGGTGGCCCTCCATGTGATGTATCCCTATGGCCGGCACCTGCCAGGCCCACGCCAGACTCTGGCCGATGACAGCGCCGACCAGCAGGGCACCCGCCAGGCCTGGACCGGCGGTATAGGCTATTCCATGTATTTCTTGTGGATTTATGGCACAAGTGGCCAGGACTTCACGCATCAGCGGGAGGACTTTGCGTATGTGGTCACGGGAGGCCAGCTCCGGCACAACCCCGCCATATTCAGCATGGAGGCTACTTTGGGAGAATAGCCGGTGACCCAGCAGCCCCAGTTCCGAGTCGTAAACAGCGACCCCGGTATCGTCACAAGAGGTTTCGATGCCAAGTACACGCATGGGAGCCAAGTCAGGCGGATGACAACAACTAGTTTATTATATATCATTCGCGGTTCGCCGTTTAGCCAAGTTTCGGCTTCAACCGATTGCTGAGGAAAGACATTAATGCCAACAGTCCGGGTAAAAGAACACGAACCCTTTGAGGTTGCCCTGCGCCGTTTCCGGCGCTCTTGCGAAAAGGCCGGTGTTTTCGCCGAAATTCGCCGTCGCGAGTTCTATGAGAAGCCGACGACGGTTCGTAAGCGCAAAGCCGCAGCGGCGCGCAAGCGAGAACTGAAGAAACTGTCCCGGATCACGGCGCGCACGACGCGTCTGTACTGAAACGCTCCGGGCTCGGGGCAGCGGCCGGATATCGGAAATGCAGAGTGAATCTTAAAGAGAAGATCAAAGAAGACATGAAAGGCGCCATGCGCAGCAAGGAGCAGGCGCGCCTCGAAACCATCCGCATGTTGCTGGCTGCGGTCCAGCGGCGTGAAATCGATGAGCGCATTACTTTGGATGACGCCCAGGTAATGACTGTGATTGAAAAACTTATCCGCCAGGGGCAAGATTCTGTGGAGCAGTTCCGGCTGGGTGGCCGCCAGGATCTGGTTGACAAGGAAAGCCGGGACATCGCCATCCTGCAGTCCTACCTGCCGGAGCCGCTGAGCGAGGCGCAGATCGACGAGTTGATCGCGAACGCCATCAGCAAGATGGGCGCCGCCGGTGTGAAGGACATGGGAAAGGTTGTGGCGAGCCTAAGGCCGAGTTTGCAAGGGCGCGCCGACATGGGCAAAGTGAGCAACAAGATCAAGCTGATACTTGCTGCCAAGGGCTAGCTAACCCGTATCTCCGGCAAAACGGGCAGGGTCCGCATCCTTGGCCCGACAGAGTAAAGACATGACGGGCAGGATCCCGGAGAAATTCGTCGACGAGTTGCTGACGCGGATCGATATCGTGGACGTCATCGATTCGCGTGTCCCCCTACGCCGGGCGGGCAAGGATTACAAAGCCTGCTGCCCGTTTCATGAAGAGAAAACCCCCTCGTTTACCGTCAGTCAGGACAAGCAGTTTTACCATTGCTTCGGCTGCGGTGTACACGGCAGTGTTATCGGCTTTCTGATGGAATATGAACATATGAGCTTCCCGGAGGCGGTGGAAGAGCTGGCCGGGCGCGCGGGTCTGCTTGTGCCGCGGGAGTCGAGAGGGGCGTTGGCGGCTCCAGCGCGGGTCGATGATCTTGCCACGACGACCGATCTGTTGGTGCGTGCGGATCGCTACTACCGCCGGCAGCTGCGTGAGCATCCGCAAGCGCAGGAGGCGGTAGCATATCTCAAGGGGCGGGGTTTGAGCGGCGAAATCGCCGCAGAATTTGGGCTGGGTTTTGCACCAGAGGGCTGGGACAATCTTGCGCGTACACTGGGCAGTGATCCTGTAAGCCAGCAGGCTCTGGTGGACGCAGGCCTGGTCGTCAAGAAGGATAACGGCGGATACTATGATCGCTTCCGCGGTCGGATCATGTTCCCGATCCATGATTACCGCGGGCGCCTCATTGGTTTCGGTGGTCGGGTGCTTGGCCAGGGTGAACCGAAATACCTGAACTCGCCTGAAACCGCCTTGTTTCACAAGGGGCGCGAGCTTTATGGGTTATTTCGTGCGCGTGAAGCGCTGCGACGCGAAAACCGCGCGCTCGTCGTCGAAGGATACATGGATGTCGTCGCATTGGCCCAATTTGGCCTGGATTATGCCGTTGCCACTCTGGGCACCGCCACCACGCGGGATCATCTTGAGCGACTGTTTCGTTACACCCCAGAGGTGGTTTTCTGCTTCGACGGCGACCGTGCCGGACGCGACGCCGCATGGCGTGCCCTGGGAAACACCCTGCCGACGCTGCATGAGGGCCGTCAGGTCAGTTTTTTATTTCTCCCCGAAAGCGAAGACCCCGATACCCTGATCCGTAAGGAGGGACTCGAGGCATTTGCTGCGCGCTTACAGACAGCGGTTTCCTTACCGGATTATCTATTCCAGACGCTGGCCGCGGACATCGACCTGGGACGTCTGGACGGGCGTGCACGGCTTGTGGAACTTGCGCGCCCACTTCTGTCTAATGTTCCCCAGGGCGCATTGCGGGAGCTGATGGCGGCCAGGCTTGCGGAAATCAGCCTTTTGGCACCGCAGAAGCTGTCTAGCCTGTTGGAAAAGCCCCTACCCCCCACGCGGAAGGTCGCAGCGGCGCGGCGGGCATCGCAGGATGCCGGAGTTCCGTCTCTCGTGCAGACTGCGCTGGCGCTGCTGTTGCAGCACCCTCGACTGGGGCAGCTGGTCGGGGATCCTCAGCCTTTCCTGGCTTTGGATGGGAAGGGAATTCCCCTGCTGGTTGAGCTGATGCGGTTGCTGAATGGGCAAGCCGATCTGAATACAGGTAGTATTATCGAACATTTTCGTGATAGTAAGTACATACTTCATATCGGTCGGCTGGCAGCTCGGGAACATCCGATGCATCAGCAGGACGTTGAGGCGGAATTTTTGGACCTGTTGCGCCAATTACGCCGCGAGGCTAATCGCCAGCAGATCGAGCGACTCTCCGGCAAGGAACGTGCCGCAGGTCTCAATACCGCCGAAAAGGCAGAATTGGTACGTCTTTTGCGCGAAAAACAGGATCTTGAGCGCGAAAAGTTGACCCCGAGGTCTTGAAATACTTGGGGATAAGTATCATTTTAGTTTAAAATGAAACGTTATTTGTCAATATCTTCTGAACCGGATTCCACCAGAATGGATCAAGAAACTCAACGCCTGCAGCTCAGGAAACTCATCATTCAAGGGAAAGAGCAGGGGTTCCTGACGTATCGCGACATCAACGACCATCTGCCCGAGGGTGTGCATGACACAGACCAGATCGAGGCAGTGATCAACATGATCAATGACATGGGGATCGAGGTCTACGATCAGGCGCCGGACCCTGACACACTGCTGCTCAAGACGGAAGCTGTTGCTCCCGAGGACGAAGAGGTCACCGAAGAGGCCGAGCAAGTGCTGGTTTCTGCGGTGGAGAATGAGTTTGGTCGTACCACTGACCCCGTGCGCATGTACATGCGCGAGATGGGGACGGTGGAGTTGCTCACGCGTGAAGGCGAGATCGAGCTTGCCAAACGCATCGAAGACGGCATACGCCAGAGCACCGAAGCCATTGCCACTTGTCCCGCCACAATTACCGATGTCCTGCGCATGATGGATATGGTCGAGGCCGAGCAGATGCGCCTCACCGATTTGGTAGTGGATTTTGTGGACCCCAATGCGGTCGACGAACCGCCGCCGGAGCTTTTGAGTGACGAGAGCCGTGCAGCCGCGACTGACGACGCCGACGAAGAGAACGATGAGGAAGGTGGCGGAGCAGCTGCCGATGAGGAAGGTGGTCCGGACCGTGAGGAGGCGCTCGCTCGGTTTACGCGCATTCGCAAGTTGCACGCCAACCTGTCCAAGGTTCTCGAGAAGAAGGGATTTAGTAGCCCGGAAGCGTCCAAAACCCAGCGGAAGCTCGCGGATGAGTTTCTGCAGATCAAGTTTGTCTCCAAGCAGATCAATCGTCTGGTGGAGCAGGTGCGCTCGCTAGTGGATCAGGCGCGGGAGCAGGAAAAGATCATCATGGACATCTGTGTCAGCAAGGCCCGCCTGCCACGCAAGACGTTCTTAAAAACTTTTCCTGGCCACGAGGCAAACCCGCGCTGGATCAAGAAGATCATAAAGTCGGGTGAATGTAACGTCGATGCGATAGAACGCAATTTGGCGACGATTACCGTAGCCCAGAACCGTCTTGCACAGCTGCAGGATCGCGTTGGCATGCCGATCGGCGAACTCAAGGAAGTGAACCGCCGCATGTCGATCGGCGAGGCCAAGGCGCGACGCGCCAAGAAGGAAATGGTCGAAGCCAACTTGCGTCTCGTAATATCGATTGCCAAGAAATACACGAACCGCGGTCTGCAATTCCTGGATTTGATCCAGGAGGGCAATATCGGCTTGATGAAGGCCGTCGATAAGTTCGAGTACCGTCGAGGCTACAAATTCTCAACCTACGCGACGTGGTGGATTCGGCAGGCCATCACCCGCTCGATCGCCGACCAGGCGCGTACGATCCGCATACCTGTGCACATGATCGAGACGATTAACAAGCTTAATCGCATCTAGCGCCAGATGTTGCAGGAGATGGGCCGAGAGCCGACCCCTGAGGAACTGGCGGTACGCATGGAAATGCCGGAGGACAAGATCCGCAAGGTACTCAAGATCGCGAAAGAGCCTATTTCCATGGAAACCCCGATCGGCGACGATGAGGATTCCCACCTTGGAGATTTTGTCGAAGACACCAGTATCACGGCGCCGACCGATGCGGCAACGTTGGCGGGCCTGAAGCAGGCGACGAGCGAAATTCTGAATACATTGACTCCGCGCGAAGCCAAGGTGTTGCGCATGCGCTTCGGTATTGACATGAATACCGATCACACGCTGGAGGAAGTTGGCAAGCAGTTCGATGTGACACGCGAACGCATACGCCAGATCGAGGCCAAGGCGCTACGTAAGCTGCGCCATCCGAGCCGCTCGGACCACCTGCGCAGCTTCCTCGACTGAAGGCGCCCTTGCCCGCCAGACGCGGGCAAGGGAAAATCTCGCGGCGATCTCCAGACATGCGGACTTAAAAGTCGCAGTCTCCTGCGACTGGTGTCTGCGCCTCAGATATTACCGGGGCGGTGAGTGTTCGGTAATGCAAACACGCGCTTGTCGGCAGCTTTCAGCTGCAGCATTCCAACGGCATCGTAGGCCTAATCAGGAATTCCGTCCGGAAGGCACTCAGACCGGTCCAAATGTGGGCAGGCTTCTGGCCGCGCAAGGGAGTTGAATCAATAAACGCCCAATGAACCCAGATTTCGGCTTGGAGTCGTTCGCAAGCCGGGTCGTTGTGTATTGCCGATCCGCATCAATCGTCTCGGGTTGATACCAAAAATTCATCCCGGGACCCAAAGTCAGCGTCGAGTGCCTTTGCAGCATAGGTTGAAACCGACTTTCGCCTGTGCCCATCCGAGTACGCTCCACAAAGCCGTACAACCATTTTGCGCAAGCTGTTAGAATCATGACCCTGGGCCTGTAGCTCAGTTGGTTAGAGCAGGGGACTCATCACAATGGTGCGCTCACATCGAGAAGGTGTGAGATGAACGGGATGAATTCAGGGAAACCGTAGCAATTCGGTTGCCGGCAATCCTGAGCCAAGCCGGGGGTACACCTCCGGAAGGTGCAGAGACTACCTGAGGACTTGAGTGTCCTTAATGACAGGCTCGAGCGTCCCGCACCCTGACGGCACGTGGTGGTATTGTTGTCACGGGTGATGAGATAGTCCGCTCCAGCTGGAAACGGCTGGGAAAAGTGAATCCCTTGGTCGCAGGTTCGAGTCCTGCCGGGCCCACCATATTAGTTTCTAAACACACCCACGATAGTTGTGGGAGACAGCCTTTCACGACCAATCGGGCACGAGAGGGTGTCTTCCACGCGGACAATCGCCTCTGATATGCCTCATCCGTGATTCCTCCCCGGGGGGCGTTAAAGTCCGCTTTTTCGATCCAGGTTCTGCGCAGACATGAACCTGGTGCTGTCCGGGCAAGATGTTCGGCGGCGGTCCAAGCGATGGAGGAAGTCGATGATTGGCGCACGATCCGAGGCCCTCACCACGCCCAGCGGTGTCCGCAAGTTCAGCCTGCTTTCTGATTACGATATCTTCCTGTTCAAACAGGGAAGTCACTTCCGGTTGTACGAAAAGCTTGGGTCGCACCACTTGGTTGCGGACGGTGTAGAAGGCACCTATTTTGGTGTTTGGGCGCCAAATGCGGTATCGGTGTCGGTGGTAGGCGATTTCAACGCCTGGCGCAGGTCGGAGCACCCGTTGCTCGCAAGGCAGGACGAATCGGGAATCTGGGAAGGATTCATCGCCGGCGTTCCGGCGGGCGCCGTCTACAAATATCACATCAAGTCCCGATATCACGACTATGCGGTCGACAAGGCGGATCCTTTCGCCTTTCGTTTTGAGCTTCCACCGCGCACGGCGTCCATCGTGTGGGATCTCGATTACCAGTGGGGCGATGCGCAGTGGCTGGCGAGCAGGCACAAGTCCAACGCCCTCGATGCTCCCATGGCAATTTACGAAGTTCATCTCGGCTCTTGGCGCCGGGTGCCTGAAGACGGCAACCGTTCATTGAGTTTCCGCGAACTTGCCATTCACCTTGTCGAGTACGTTCGTGCCATGGGCTTCACTCACGTCGAGCTTCTGCCGGTTTGTGAGCATCCGTTCTACGGTTCATGGGGTTACCAGACGACTGGGTACTTTGCACCGACAGCGCGCTATGGGGACCCGCAGGATTTCATGCACCTTGTCGATGCGCTGCACCAGGCCGGAATAGGCGTGCTGCTGGACTGGGTGCCATCACACTTTCCCAGCGACGAGTTCGCGCTGGCGTATTTTGATGGAACCAACTTGTTCGAGCATGCTGACCCACGCCAGGGATTTCATCCCGAGTGGAAAAGCTACATATTTAACTACGGGCGCAACGAGGTGCGATCATTCCTCGCAAGCAGTGCTCTGTTCTGGCTCGACCGCTATCACGTAGACGGCCTGCGGGTCGATGCAGTCGCATCAATGCTATATCTCGACTACGCGCGTCAACCTGGAGAATGGGTACCGAACTTTTATGGTGGCAACGAGAATTTCGATGCGATGCATTTCCTGCGTGCCCTGAATCATACCGCCTACCGTGAATACCCGGACATCCAGATGACTGCCGAGGAGTCGACGGCTTGGCCCATGGTGTCCCGGCCAACCGACCTGGGCGGCCTGGGTTTCGGGCTGAAATGGAATATGGGCTGGATGCACGATACGCTGGAGTACTTTTCCAGGGATACGGTTTACCGTAAGTATCACCACAACCAGCTTACATTCAGCTTGTGGTATGCGTTTTTCGAAAATTTCATTCTTCCCCTGTCACACGACGAAGTCGTACATGGCAAAGGATCGCTCCTGGGAAAAATGCCCGGCGATAATTGGCAGAAATACGCGAATCTGCGGCTGTTGTTCGGGTACCTTTACGCGCATCCTGGCAAGAAACTGATGTTCATGGGCGGGGAAATCGGTCAATGGAAGGAATGGAATCACGAGCAAAGCCTGGACTGGCATTTGCTGGGCGAGCAGGCGCACCGCGGGATCCAGCTTTGGGTCCAAGACCTCAATCGTGTCTATCGTGCCGAACCGGCATTGTACCAGCTGGACTTTCAGGCGGAAGGGTTTGAGTGGATGGACTTCCACGACTGGGAAAAAAGCGTCGTGAGTTTCGTACGCCGCGGCCGCAACCAGTCTGATACCGTACTTGTCGTATGCAATTTCACCCCAATGGTGCGATCAGATTACCGCATCGGTGTGCCTGATCCTGGCTTCTGGCGGGAATTGCTGAACAGCGATGCCGAGTGTTATGGCGGAAGCGGGGCTGGAAACCGCGGGGGCGTACAGTCTGCTCCGGTTGAAGCGCATGGACGGCACCACTCCGTGTCGCTGACACTGCCGCCTCTGGCAGTATTGTTTTTCAAGTCCCCGGGTGGCTGATTGCGCATCGTGTCAATGTGGTTGAACCAGGCCCGCTGTGAGCGGTGACAGCGCGGAAGCCATGGAAATGTCGGTCATGTCACTTGCCGGATTCAACACAATATTCTGCGTGGGCTGCGCAATCCCCCCGGTCAGTACGTCGTCCGGTTCTCCGAAGTAGGGTAAGGGCAGACGGGAAGTGGTTCATCCCCGAGCAAGACTATTCCGTGCCTCAATGGACGTGTTTGCAAGATCGCGCACCGGGGCTGCACGTTTGGCATCACCTGCCGCAGGAAGCAGCCTTGGTTGCTGCCAAGCTTACGTTGTTTCCCGGTCCCCGCCGAAAGCCGCTGCGACCCGAAACTGAGGACCTCGGATTTTATGGCCGCCTGAAGACTGGGAAGAGCCCGGAATCCACACCTGATAAATCATTTGCAGTCACCTCGTGTCGGCCGCACCACTTTCCGCGGATTCTGCCTCGACGCTGCCCGGAAGCGGAGTCGCCAATGGTGGTAGAACACCACCACCCCGGTCGAAGCCGCTTCGCCGCATTCGACAAAAGACGCAATTTTCGTCACCTGAGTGATGCCTGTCCGTGGCTGCAGATTGCAGGCGCGTTTCGGTTGTCATGTTTTCGAAAACGGCCATGAATGATGCAGACCACTATTTTATAGGAAAAACATGATCTTAGAGTCTCATACGATCGGTAGTAAGATCACCGGCGCCGACGATCACCGAATGGCTCGACCAGAGTTGGCCCAGGATGATCGTGGTGGCACGGATCTTGAAAGAAATCCGGTGATCCTCGAACGGAAAATTGTGATGTCGATGCCGCAGTCAATCCTGTTGCTGGACGATGAAGCTGATAACATCGCGCTCATGGAGGAAACACTCCAGCGCAAGCTTCGCGGTGCCTCGATAATCAGTTTTGTCTCGCCGCGCGAGGCGCTGGCCTGGTGTGCCGAACATGAGCCGGACCTGTGCCTCATCGACTATAAGATGCCGGAAATGAGCGGAATCGAGTTCATGGTTCGGGTGCGGCAGAACCCACGCTTCAACGGAATTCCCATAGTGATGATCACTGGCATGTCCCCCGAGGACGTGCGGCCAGCAGCGCTCATCAGTGGTGCTACCGAGTTTCTGAGCAAGCCGATCAACCCTTCCGAGATGGTGGCGCGTTGCCGCAATCTGCTGGCACTCCGCCACAGCCTTCGTGACCAGCGTCAGCAGGCCCACAAGCTTGGCGGCGAAGTGACCGAGGCGGTACGCGGAATCGCGCTGCGTGAACAGGAAATCATCATAGACCGGCTGGTGCGCTTCAGTGAGGCGCGCGACGAGGAGACCGGAGGCCACATGCGCCGCATGGCCTTCCTGTCCGAACTGATTGCGCGGGAGATTGGGGAGAGCCGGGAGTTCTGCGACATGCTGCTTCTTGCCGCACCCATGCATGACATCGGCAAGGTAGGTATTCCGGATCGCATATTGCTCAAGCCCGGACCGCTCGACACGGCTGAATGGGAAATCATGAAGACCCACGCGACCATCGGTTACGATGTCCTGAAGGGTAGCGATTCCGCTCTGCTTAAGATGGGGGCAGATATCGCCTATTCCCATCACGAAAAATACGACGGCTTTGGTTACCCGCAGGGTCTGCAGGGAGAAGTGATTCCGCTGGTTGGGCGGATTGTTGCAGTCGCTGACGTTTTCGACGCGCTCGTGAACAGGCGTCCGTACAAGAATGCATGGGCGCCTGGAGACGCATTTGATTTTCTGCGGCGCGAACGATCCAAGCATTTCGATCCAGCATGTGTGGATGCGATGTTGAAGCGCATAAGCGAAGTAATGGACATTGCGACTGCATTCGGCGAGGCAGACTCTCCCAATGGAGCATCCGCTGTCTCCTCACCGTGGCGTGAAGTGTCTAGTCGCTGATTGCCGTCTGCGCCGGTGGCCGGGCCGGATGATTACCCAGATTCGTGTAGCAGGCCGTCTCGGGCCTTGCGTGCAGACCACATGACCGTGGCCGACGGTTTGCTACCATGACCCGGTACTGCGGGATCAGTTGCCGCGCTAGTGTTCTGGTGAAACCACTGCAGTTGTGAGTTGGGATCAGGCCGCTTATGATCCCAATGGGGTTACAGCACAAGTTTGCGAATCGCGCCTGGGGCATCATCGCGCAATCGCGTTGCAGCAACGTGAACTATCCTTGATGAGGAGCTACCAGATTTCCGATGCCTTGCTCTGTGTCAAGGCAAAGCGCAGGCACCACTTTACAACCATTATTGTGGGCACCGGTCAGGACGACGGCTAACTGTGCGTTATGTTGTACCACAGAAAACCGAGTCGCTCCCGAAGCGCTGTGGCGCTCAGCTCAAGGCCCATGGCCGATGGTATATAGCCCAGCAAACCGGAGTACTTCGCGCCGAGCGTAGCGAAGCCCGTCGGAGCAGGAGTGACCTCGATCCCGTTGGTCTCGAATGCCCACGCTGCCCGCCGCATGTGCCAGGCGTTGGTGACAAGATACACATGCCGGATTCCTGCCGCCACGAGTAGCGTGCGGCTGTAGCGGGCGTTTTCCCAGGTGGTTCGGGATTTTCCCTCAACCCATTTTACGTGTGCGCCGAAATCCTGCACAAGGCTCTTCCTCATGAGGTCGGCTTCCGGGGCGGCTTCTCCGAACGGCGACCCCCCGCTGACCAGTATCGGCAAGCCTGTCCGGTGCTGTAGCCAGGCCGCGTAGCGCAACCGGACAAGATCAGTCGATCCGACCGTGTCGCCGCCGTACTCCGGGGCATTGGCATACCGCCCGGAGCCGAGCACAACGATCGCGTGGATGTTCTTGCCCGGCTTTTTGAGGGAAGGGCTCAACGGCGGTGCATAGACCTCGAGCCCGGTCATGAGCTCATGACCGGTCAGGGGAAGGGACAGCGCAATGAGGGCGGCAATGCCGATGCCGATAACCGCCGCGCCGGCCCATGGCCGCTTCACATGCAGCAGGAGGCCGAGGACGCCGACCAGGATTATCACTCCCGGAGGAACAAGCAGCAGAGCGATCACCGTGGTCCAGAGTGTGTCGATCATGACCTGCGTGCCTGTTGTTCGGCATGGTACGAAGAACGCACCAGCGGTCCGCTGGCCACATTGCGGAATCCCATTTCTGAGCCTAAGACCGTAAAATGTTCAAATTCTTCAGGCGTTACATAGCGCCGTACCGGCAGATGATGATCGCGGCTTGGTTGCAGGTACTGGCCGATGGTAAGCATCTCGCAACCGTGGTCGCGCAGGTCGCGCATCGTGTTCTCGATTTCCTGATTCGTCTCACCCAGACCGACCATTAGTCCGGACTTGGTGGGAACCGCCGGATGGCGCTCCTTGAACCTGCGCAGCAGTTCAAGCGAATGGCTGTAGTCGGCGCCGGGCCGTGCTGATTTGTAGAGGCGCGGGGCAGTCTCAAGATTGTGGTTGAACACATCCGGTGGTGCTTCACCCAGCAAATCCAGCGCCTTGTCCATGCGCCCGCGAAAGTCCGGCACCAGGATTTCAACGCCGATTCCATGATTGTGCGCACGCAGCGCGCGGATGCAGGCAACGAAATGCCCGGCCCCACCGTCGCGCAGATCATCCCGGTCAACTGAGGTGACCACCACGAACCTCAGGCCCATACGGCCGACCGTAACAGCAAGATTCAGCGGTTCCTGCGGATCAAGGGCCCGGGGGCGGCCGTGCGCGACATCGCAGAACGGGCAGCGGCGGGTGCAGATATCGCCCATAATCATGAACGTGGCGGTGCCGTGGCCGAAGCATTCACCGATGTTCGGGCACGCAGCCTCTTCACAGACTGTATGCAATCGATTGGCACGCAGGATCGACTTAAGACGTGCCACCTCAGGGGTATTTGGCGAACCAGCGCGTAGCCAGCGTGGCTTCGGCAGGCGTTCGGTGGTTGGCGCGATCTTTATCGGAATGCGCGCGGTCTTGGATGCGCCTTTGAGGGGGTTTGGCTTAGGTCCGAAACTATCCGTTTCGTCGGCGCTTTGATTATCATGACCCATTATGAACGCTCCACCGCGCGACACTTGGCTTCATTGTAACCCAGATTGCTGTATAGCGCGTCAAGCAGTACCGCCTCGACCTTGTCGAGGTCCGGGGCAGCAACGAAGTCGGCCAGCTGTGTGACCCTCAGGCCTGGATAGCCGCAGGGATCGATGCGGCTGAACGGGCCAAGGTCCATGGCGACGTTGACGGATAGACCGTGATAACTGGCGCCGCGGCGAATACGCAGACCAAGTTGCGCAATCTTGCGCTGGCCAACATAAACGCCGGGTGCACCGGCGCGACGGCATCCTGTGATGCCATAGCGACCGAGAAGTTCTATTGTAGCCTGTTCAAGGATATGGACGAGTCCCCTGGGGCCGAGGCCGCGGCGCCGCAGGTCCACAAGGACATAGGCCACCAGTTGTCCGGGTCCGTGATAGGTGATGTCCCCGCCGCGATCGGTTCGTACCACCGCAATGCCGTGGGCTTCGGCGGGTTCCCTATGCTTTGCATTGAGTCCCAGGGTGTATACCGGAGGGTGTTGCAAAAGCCAGATTTCGTCAGCGTCAGTGGCCTCGCGCCGGTCGGTGAACGAGCGCATGGCGAGCCAGGTTTCACGGTAATCGGCAAGCCCGAGCCTGCGGACCCGCGGGCCACCAGCTCCTGCGTACTCCGAAATGCCCTCCAAGCCTGCGCTGCGCGAATCCTGATGCATCGCTATAGTGCGACCAGGACGTCCTCGCAGGAGGACAGTTCCCGATAGATCGCATCAAGTTGAGCGCGACTATGCGCAGTGATTGTCAGCGTGAGTGCGACGTACTTGTTTCCCCTGCTGGGCCGCGTCCTGACAGCGTGCAAATCCTGCGCATCAACATGGCGCGAGACAATACCCTGCACCAGCGCCTCGAACCGAATGTTCTGGCGACCCATTGCCTTGATGTCTATGCGGCAGGGAAACGCCAGCGGCCCGGCGGATACCTCGTCGGCGCGGTCGCCATGGCCATTGTCGTGGTTCAGCGTATTCAATCGACCTCCTGTTTTCGGAAGGCGCGTTTGTAGTCCTGGTAGAGTGCCTGCAGGTGTGTGTACACCGGCCCTGGCTGGCCGCCACCGACATCGTGGTTATCAATGCGCACAATAGGCAGGATTTCTTTGGTGGAGCTGGTCATCCATACCTCATCAGCGGCAAACAGCTCAGGTCTGTGGATCTCTTTTTCGGCGCAGGCGATATTATTGCGGTGTGCCAGTTCGATGACCAAATCACGCGTGATACCCGGCAGAATAAACGGCCCCTTGGGTGGAGTGGAGAGGACGCCTCCCGATACGATGAAAATGTTGCTGGCTGCGCCTTCTGTCACGCGGTCATCACGAATGAGTATTGCCTCTGCGCACCCGTTCTCGACCGCCGTCTGGCGCATCAGAACATTTGCCAGCAGAGCGATCGCCTTGATATCGCAGCGCGACCAGCGTATGTCCGGCACTGTGATCGCGTGTACGCCGGCCTGAATCTGTTCGGGAGGCGGATACGTCAACGGCTGCGCATAGGCGAAGACCGTAGCAGCGGTACCGGAAGGGAAGGCATGATCGCGCGGCGCAACACCGCGGGTCACTTCAAGATAAATCGACTGATCGACAGGACCGTATTCCTCCGCAAGCGCGTGGAAAATCTCCGCCCACTCGTCCGGTGCCATCGGATTCGGGAGCCGGATGGCAGCGAGGCTTGCTTCCAGGCGCAGCAGATGGTGGGACAGACGAAACGGGCGGCCGCCGTATACCGGGATGACCTCGTAGACGCCATCGCCGAACACGAACCCGCGGTCGAACACCGAAATCCGTGCGGACTCGGGGGGCAGAAACTCACCGTTCAGGTAGACATGTTTTGGTAGGGCCATGTTCGCTTCATCCGGACCGTAGCCATTGCCTTTGGTAATCTCGAGTCGGCCGACCTGTCCGGTACGGTACCACGGTATTATACCCCGGTATGCAGCCGGGGCGTTCAGTCAAAATCAATGCAGCCACATGCGCAGCCTGTCGCTTGTGCGCTCGAACAGGTTTCCCCGGGAGACAGACTGCAAGGCAATGAGGGGAAATTGGTCCAAGGCCACATGCCCAAAGTCCAGGGTCATCGTGCCCACTTTCTGACCCACTCGGACCGGCGCAATCTGGGCTGCCGCTTTGATCCGGGTATGGACCTTGTCGAAAGTGCCGCGTGGAATGGTGAGGTATAGGTTGTGCCGCATTCCGGCCGGAAGTGTGTCGTTTCTACCCATCCAAACACGTACGTTCAGTGCGTGATTGCCGGATTTGTACAGAAGCCGCGTTTCGAAGTTGCCGAAGCCGAAATCGAGCAGTTTCTTGCCGGCCTCGATGCGGGCGCGGGGGCTGTCGGCACCGAGAACCACGGCTATCAAGCGCATGCCATCGCGCTCTGCGGACGCCACGAGGCAGTAACCGGCAGCGCGCGTATAGCCGGTCTTCATGCCATCGACCCCCGGTTCTTTCCACAGAAGGGTATTCCGGTTGTACTGTGTGATTCCGCCGTAGCTGAACTTCTTTCGTGAATCCCAACGGGCGTAATAATTGGGAAAGCTGCGAATGATGGCGCGCGCGATCATGCTCAGATCACGTGCTGTCGAATAATGGTCCGCATGTGGGAGTCCGGTCGCATCCGAATAATGGGTATTATCCATTCCGAGTGCGGCCGCCTGGGAGTTCATTAGTGCCACGAATCGCGTCTCACTACCCCCGATGCGCTGGGCGAGCGCGATCGCGGCGTCATTTCCGGAATCGACAAGCAGGCCCTTGATCAACTCATCCACGCTTACTTGCGTGTCCGCGCGTATGAACATGCGTGATCCTGGCGTGCGCCATGCCTTGACGCTGACGGGGACCTCATCGTTGGGCGTGAGCAGTCCGGAGCGCAGATCTTTAAAGGCCAGATAGGCAACCATGAGCTTCGTGAGACTGGCGGGCGGTAGTTCCTCGCTGGAGTTGTGCGCGGCCAATACTTCCCCGCTGTCATAATCGACCAGATACCAAGCTTTTGCAGCCACGGACGGGGAGTCGATGTTCCAGGGCGTCGCCCAAGCCGTCGAAACGCAGGTCAGCAACGCTGCGACCGTAAGGATGATCTGTCTCATATGTCAGCGCCAATGCTTACAGAAGTGGTAGTGGGAGCGTGCGTTGCGCACGCCCAGGACGCGGACATGTAGTTCACTCCACCACGACATAAGCGTTGTGGATTCCGTAGGCGGCGACGCGCTGTGCGAGTCTATCACTATCCGCGACGCTCGGTAGTGGACCGATTCGCACGCGGAACCGCGTTGCCGGGGTCGAGTGTGAGCGCTGCACACAGACCTGCGTGAAGTCCGCATGCTCGAGCCGCATGCGCAGCATTTCCGCGTCGCTCCTCTTGGCGAAGGCCCCGACCTGAAGATAAAGTTGTGGAGATTTGAGGGCGGTGGTCTTCCCGACCGGCACTCGAGCAGATGTGCCGGCCTCTTTCCTGGCGACCCGTGCCGGAGGAGCCTCCCACGGCGCGAGCCCGTCCACCTCGACAGGGGCAGTCCCGGTGCCGAGCATGCCGAGCTTGGCTGCTGCGGCGTACGACAGGTCGATCAGCCTGTTCTCCAGGAACGGCCCGCGATCATTGATGCGCACGATGACTGAGCGCCCGTTGGAAAGGTCCAACACCCGCGCGTAGCTCGGCAAGGGTAGGGTCTTGTGTGCCGCCGTCATCGCGTACATGTTGTAGCGCTCGCCGTCGGACGTGAATCTCCCGCGGAATTGCCGGCCATACCAGGAGGCGACGCCACGCGCGTGGTAACCTGCCGCATCTTTCATTGGATAATACGTTTTGTTGAAAACCGTGTAGGGCTGATTGCCAATGGGACTCAGTGGCTCCGCTTTTGGAACGGCGTTCGGAATGCTCGTGACTTCCGTCAGCGGCATGCGTCCGGGGCCGTCATTTTGATAGTAGCCACCTTTGCGGGGGAGCGTGCTGCAGGCAGCCTCCAGCAGCAGTAGGAGCAACAGTGGCGCACGCCCAAGGAGCCAACGCTTGATGTTCCGGTGCGCCGCTACTGGTGCGGCAAAGGTCCGCGGGGTTACCCGGCCTGGCCAGTTTCTGCCGGAATCGGCTGCAAGCGGCGGCCGGAACCTGCCTCCCCGGCTCCTATCGCGGCTGGACAATTCTTGCTCGGCGGTGGCAAGACGTATCACTGTGCGGTGATCTTTCGATGCGTATGGATGCTCATGAGCATCCCGAAAGCAGCCATCAGTGTAACCGTCGCGCTGCCACCGTAACTGACCAGGGGCAAGGGAACTCCAACAACGGGCAATATGCCACTGACCATGCCGATGTTGACAAAGAAGTACATGAAAAAAGTCAGCGCCAGTCCGCCGGCAAGCAGCCGCGTGAATGTGTCTTGGGCGTAGAAGGCGATCAGCAGACTGCGTCCGATGATGAACAGATAGAGGCAGAACAGTATGACAATGCCGAGAAAACCGAATTCCTCGGCGAAGACAGCAAAGATGAAGTCGGTCGAGCTTTCAGGAAGGAAATCTAGATGGGCCTGGCTGCTATTGAGCCATCCCTTGCCGAAAAAACCTCCCGAGCCGACAGCGATCATCGACTGAATCGTATGGTAACCGGCACCCAGCGGGTCGGAGGCCGGATCCAAAAGGGTGGCGATGCGCTGCCTTTGATAATGATGCAAGTGTGCCCACAACAGCGGGGTTGCCATGCTTGCCAACACCAGGACTGTCAATATGCTGCGCCAGCTTATACCCGCGAGAAACAGGACTGTGAGGACGGAGCCCAGTATGAGCGCGGCCGTGCCGAGGTCGGGCTGCTTGGCGATCAGCAGGATGGGTAACAGCGCGACTGCTCCGCCCAACGCCATGAACCGCGTCTTGGGCGGCAGCGAATCGCGCGCGAAAAACCACGCAAGCATCATGGGCATGCCGAGTTTCATGATTTCGGATGGCTGAAAGCGGAAGATCCCCAGATTGAGCCAGCGTCGCGCCCCCTGTGTAACAGAGCCGATGGCAAGGACGGCGACGAGCAGCACCAGTCCGAACACGAAAATGTATGGTGACCAGCGCCGCAGCGTTTCCGGACGAATCTGGGCCACGCCAACCAGCACGGCGAAACCAAGTACCAGGCGCAGCGTGTGGCGCACCATCAGCATGGTGTTTTCAGCGCTGGCGCTGTAGAGCACAAACATGCCGACTACCGACAACAGCGTAAGCGCGAGAAAAAGGGGTCTGTCAATATGCCAGCGTTGCCAGTTATTCATGGGTCAAAGATTAGAACAGAAATGTTATAGCGGGAAGCCCGGCATCCGCGATAGGTGGCCTGGGCCAGGCGCGTTGCCTCACCTCAACCCGCATGGTGCGGAGCCTTTGTTGGGGATTTGCTTGTGTTTGCCGAGGACGGGAGATCGGGCAGCAGATAGGCGTCCAGGACCTTGCGTGCAACCGGACCCGCCACCTCGCCACCAAAGCCGCCGTGCTCCACGATGACAGCAACGGCGATGCGCGGGTTGCCCACCGGGGCGAACGCGATGAACACCGCATTGTCCCGCAGATTTTTGGCGATCTGCTTGGCGTTGTAGCTCGCGTTTGCCGACATGTCCTTTACCTGGGCGGTGCCACTTTTGCCAGCGATCTTGTACGGCGCATTCCGGCCCATGAGGTATCCGGTGCCCTTGGGCGTATTGACCACGTCGGTCAGGTCGTGAATCATCTCTTGTAGATCGCTCGTATTGTGCAGCACCACCGTGCGACCAGGGACCGGTTTGAGGTAGGTCAGAGCCCTGGTCGTCGGATTCTCGATTGCACGCACCATGCGTGGCCGGAAGCCCGCGCCATTATCGGCCAGTATGGCCGTGGCGTTGGCCAGTTCGAGCGGGGTGACCAGGATCGCTCCCTGACCGACGCCCATGATGACCGTTTCGCCCGGATACCACGGTAACCCGTGAGCGGCCTTCCAGGCCGGCGACGGAACCAGCCCTGTGAATTCCCCCGGAACGTCAATGCCGGTTTTTGCGCCGAATCCGAACTCATTGAGAATGCTGTCTATGCGGCTGATCCCCAGATGCACTGCGAGGTTATAGAAATACACATCGCAGGAGGCAACGATCGCGTCGTGCAAGTCGACCACACCATGACCACCCTCGCGCCAACGCCAGCAATGGAATCGATGTGTACTCCCCGGCAGGGTATACCAGCCGGGGCAGTAGTAGGTCTTGTTCGGATTCAGGCCGTCTTCCAGCGCCCCCAGGCCGAGAAATGGTTTGATGGTCGAGCCCGGTGCATATCGGCCGTCGAGCGCGCGGTTGAGAAGGGGGCTGTCCGGGTTGCCTGTCAACGCCCCGTAAGCGCTCGTGCTGATGCCATCCACGAACTGGTTCGGGTCATAGCTCGGGGTACTGACGAACGCCAGCACTCCCCCGGTCCTCGGGTCAATTGCGACCACTGCTCCTCGGTGGTCGCCGAGCGCCTGCTCGGCTGCTGACTGAAGACGCGCATCCAGGTTGAGATCCAGGTTCTCTCCGGCTACCGGTGGTATGCGGTCCAGGGTGCGGATTGCGCGCCCCTCGGCATTGACCTCGACCTTCTTGATTCCGCTCTGACCACGCAGCACGTTCTCGTAGCTCGCCTCGATGCCGAGTTTGCCGATGTACTCGATGCCGCGGTAATCGGCATCATTGATGATCTTTGTATCGCTTTCGCTGATTCTGCCGACATAGCCCAGGGCCGCAACAGCAAGTCCTCCCTGCGGATAGTAGCGCTCCAGACGCGCATGCAGTTCGGCGCCAGTGAGCCTATAGCGTTGCACGGCGAAGCGGTCGGCCTCCTCTTCCGTTAAATTGTTACGCAGAACCAGACTGTCGAAACGCGGCTTTTCGCGCAGCTGCCTGTAGAAGTTTTTCAGATCGCGATCGTTGAGCGTTACGATCTTGCCTAACTCCGACAGCAGGATCTTCATGTTCTTCACCTGGTCCGGCACGATCTCCAGGGTCATGACAGGATAGTTCTCGGCGAGTACGACCCCGTTGCGGTCGAAGATGAGCCCCCGCACTGGCGCAATTGGCACCGGATTTATGCTGTTCTCATTGGATAACGTGGCGTAATGGCGATGGTCGATGATTTGCAGGTAAGCAAGGCGTCCGATCAGTACGAGCGCCACGACGGTGACGATGGCCACCACGGCCGATATACGCGCATTGAACAGGCGCGACTCGCGCAGGTAGTCCTTGATGGGGGTGCCAGACATAAGTTCAGCTTACGCGTGCCCGGCGTCGCACGTCCCTGAGAATAACAAATAGCCAAGGCCAGATAAGCATGCTGACGACGCTCGATGTCCAGTATGACCACCGTACTGGGGTGTGCGTGACCAGGTCCCTGATCCAGAGTACGACCAGATGATTAACAGCGACCAGCACAAGCACAGTTACTGCCTGCTGCCAGCGCGGAAACATGCGCATGCGCAAATGCAGCTTGAGGGTGAGGAATGCAACCAGTGTCTTGGCTAGCGCCTGTTCCCCGAGCAGCGAGCCGTACAGAACATCCAGTATCAGGCCAACCGTCCAACCAATGCCTACCCCAACTCGCTGTGGGGTTGCCATGCACCAGTATATGAGTACCAGGGAAACCCAGTCGGGACGAAACGGCTGGGCCCATCCTGGCACGGGCAGAATCGCAAGGACCAGAGCTACCAGAAAAGTGAAGGCAATTACCAGGCGGCTGCGGTTGCTCTGGTCAAGACTCATCGGGATCCTCGCAGCCGGTGCAGTGGTCCATGCTGCAACCTAAGGCAGCTGATAAACAGAAATGTTCAATGCGCATGGCCGATATCCGATAAGCCCCCTACGCTGGCCGGGTGTGGCTGTGCGGCCATCGGTGATCCCCGAGGTGTGCCGCCCGCGGGCGACGGCGCTTTGCGGATTGCGCCGTTCATCGGCGGGGCTCCGATTGGAGACGCCGGATTGGGCGGCAACGTCTTGCCGGGAGCGGTCTTGACCGGCCAGATCAGCAAGACTTCCTTGTTGTACTCGAGATGCGCGACAGGGCGGGCGTGGATATCCAGGAAGGGTTCGTTCGGGTTGTTGACGATGCGGGTAACGCGTGCCACTGGGTAGCCGAAGGGAAACGTCCCGCCGATTCCGGAGCTGACGAGCAAATCCCCTACCTTGATGTCAGTCGGTGCCGTGAGGTAACGCACCGCGACGCGGTCTTCATCACCAGTGCCAAAGACAATGGTGCGCAAACCATTGCGAACGTCCTCCACGGGAATGGCGTGGCCGGGGTCGGTGATCAACGTGACGCGGCTCTGCCCCGGGTCTACTTCGGTGACCTGTCCCATGATGCCGTGGTTGTCTATGACTGGCTGCCCTTCATGCACCCCATCGCTGCTGCCCTTGGCAATAACGATCTTGCGCGTGAACGGTTCCTCACTAACCTGGAGTATTTTCGCAACTACGGCGCGATCTGCGACCAGCGCCGCGGATCCGAGCAGTTTCCGCAGGTGGGTGTTTTGAGCCTCAAGTGCCTCGTAGCGCTGAAGCTTTGCCTCGAGCAGCGGCTGCTCGGCAGCAAGTTTGCTGTATTTTTCCTGTAATGCGCTGTCGCCGCCCACGAAGTTCAGAAACGATTCGCCCACCCGCGCCGGAAGCGTTGCAGCAATTTCAATTGGGTAGAACACGACGCTCAGACCCGCGCGAATTTTTGCCAGGCGCCGACCTTGGTGGTCAAGCACCATAAGTGCCAAAGACAATATGGTGAATATGACGAAACGGGTCAGGACCGAAGGCGTACGCAAAGACCAGCCGGGTGAGCTCAGCATCAATACATCCAGGGTTAATTATTCGTGGACAAAAACCTCGCTCAAGGTTTCGGTTTCCTCAAGTGCCCGCCCGCATCCACGCACTACGCAAGTCAGGGGGTCTTCCGTAATAACAATAGGCAAACCT
Source organism: Pseudomonadota bacterium (assembly GCA_027364845.1). Classification (GTDB taxonomy): domain Bacteria; phylum Pseudomonadota; class Gammaproteobacteria; order Acidiferrobacterales; family UBA6901; genus JAJYCY01. The sequence goes on from DAHXOO010000013.1 coordinate 30,261, forward strand.
GTCGACTCGCGCAACATGCGGTCTATGTCGCGCAACAGCGCGCCGCCACCGGTGACGACCAGGCCCTTGTCGGCGATATCGGCCGCGAGTTCTGGCGGCGTCTGCTCCAGCGCCGCCTTGATCGCGCTGACTATGCCAGTGAGCGACTCCTGCAGCGCGACGTGAACCTCCTTGCTGTTTATGACCATGCTGCGCGGAACGCCGTCGGCGATGTGGCGGCCCTTGATCTCCATCTGCCGCACTTCGCTGTCGTCCCAGGCGGTACCAATCTCCTTTTTCACCTTTTCGGCGGTTGCTTCGCCGATCAGCAGGCCGTACTTGCGTCGTACGTAATTGATGATTGCTTCGTCCATCTTGTCGCCGGCGATGCGCAGCGAATGGGAATACACGATGCCGCCGAGTGAAATGACGCCAACCTCGCTTGTGCCTCCGCCAATATCCAGGACCATGGATCCGGTCGGGTCGGCGATCGGCAGGTCGGCCCCGATGGCTGCGGCCATGGGTTCTTCAATCAGGTACACCTCACGCGCACCCGCGCCGATCGCGGATTCACGGATTGCGCGCCGCTCGACCTGGGTAGAGCCGCAGGGTACGCAGATCACGATGCGTGGGCTTGGCTGAAACAGGCGTTTTTCATGCACCTTACGGATGAAGTGCTTGAGCATCTCGCCGGTTACAGTGAAGTCGGCAATAACCCCGTCCTTCATTGGGCGAATCGCCTGAATACTGCCCGGAGTGCGTCCCAGCATGCGTTTGGCTTCGGCCCCAACCGCGAGTACGCTGCGGCTGTTGCGTGCTCCGAACTCCTGCCGGATCGCCACGACCGACGGTTCATTCAGGACAATTCCCTTGCCACGCACATAGATCAGCGTGTTTGCCGTGCCGAGATCTATGGCTAGATCGCTCGAAAAAAAACCGCGCAAAGTGCGAAACATGGATGAGGTTTTACCTTGTCAATTAGTCGTAATTTGGGAAAAGCGTATAAAATCGTCCTACTCTATCAACCGTCGAGAGCGGGTTCAACAGCGGACCTTAATATGTTAAGTTGAATGACTGTTTGAGGCGCATCCGGACGCTGGGGGGATCGAATGTCACTGGATCGAGCAGACGTAGAACGCATTGCCCATCTTGCACGTCTGGAGGTTGACGAGCAAGAACTGACTGCTTACGCGGAAACCCTATCCCGGATACTCGGCTTGATCGAGCAGATGAACGCAGTCGATACCGAGGGTATCGCTCCCATGTCTCATCCGCTCGAGGCAGGGTTGGGGTTTCGCGCCGACGAGGTGACAGAATTCGACCAGCGTGAGCTATTTCAGGTTAACGCGCCGTCGGTGCAGGCCGGCCTATACCTCGTGCCAAAGGTGATTGAATGACCTGCGGCTTCCCCTGTCTCGCTGTTTTCGGTCACTGATCACGGTTATGCCCATGCATGAGAAGTCTGTCGCAGATCTATCTAATTCACTGAATAATAAGGATATTTCATCCCACGAGCTCACTCTGGCATATCTCGACCGGATCGAATCGCATCGCGAGCTCAACGCCTTCATTACCGTCGATAGGATACGGGCCCTGGAGCAGGCGCAAGCGGCCGACGCGCGGCTGAGAACCGGCCAGGGCGGGCCGTTGACTGGAATACCGATTGCCCAGAAGGACATTTTCTGCACGGAAGGTCTACCCACGACCTGCGGGTCCAGAATGCTGGCAAATTTCGTGGCGCCCTATGATGCGAACGTCATTCAAAGATTCAACGCTGCCGGCTGTGTACTGTTGGGCAAGACAAATATGGACGAGTTTGCCATGGGGTCGAGCAATGAAACTTCCTTTTTCGGGCCGGTGCGTAATCCCTGGGACACGCACTGTGTTCCCGGCGGCAGCTCCGGCGGCTCGGCTGCGGCGGTGGCAGCTCGTCTTGCTCCGGCCGCGACCGGCACCGACACCGGTGGTTCCATCCGTCAGCCGGCGGCGCTGACCGGAATTACCGGGCTGAAGCCCAGTTATGGGCGGGTATCGCGTTACGGCATGATCGCCTTTGCGTCATCCCTCGATCAGGGTGGCCCGATGGCCAGAAGCGCTGAAGATGTGGCGCTATTGCTCAATGTCATGGCCGGATTCGATCCGCGCGATTCCACTTCTGTCGATCGCCCGGTTCCTGACTTCACCCGCACCCTTGATGAATCGATTTCAGGTTTGCGCATAGGGCTGCCGCGCGAGTATTTCGGGGAGGGTCTGAGTGCCGAGGTCGGTCGTGTGATTGAGGCCGCGATCGAGCAGTACTGTAAGCTCGGTGCGCGGGTCGTGGACGTGAGTCTCCCAAACAGCAGACTCGCCATCCCCTGTTATTATGTACTCGCTCCGGCCGAGGCATCCAGCAACCTGGCGCGCTATGACGGCGTCCGCTATGGCTACCGCGCTCCCGAATACGCCGATCTATGGGAAATGTACTCCAAGACCCGCGCCCAGGGTTTCGGTACCGAGGTCAAGCGCCGCATCATGATTGGAACCTACGCCTTGTCCGCTGGTTACTATGACGCCTACTACCTCAAGGCGCAGAAACTGCGGCGACTCATCACCGGCGATTTTGACCGGGTCTTCGAGCATTGTGATGTGATCATGGGGCCAACCTCCCCGAGTACCGCGTTTGAGTTTGGCTCCAAGACGGACGATCCCGTCGCCATGTATCTGAGCGATATTTACACTATCTCGGTGAACCTTGCGGGGCTGCCCGGAATGTCGATCCCGGCCGGGTTCGACGGCAACGGTCGCCCGATCGGGTTGCAGATCATAGGCAGGTATTTCGATGAAGCCAGGCTGCTCAACGTTGCGCACAAGTATCAGCAGGCGACGGAGTGGCATCTGCGCGCACCGAGGGGCTTCTGAGCGCGTTGGCGGGCACTGCGGACGGGGAGTCACGGGAATCAGAAACGGCAGGGCAGTCGTGTTCGCCAGCTGCAAGAGGTGACGCGCGCGCTGGATCCAGCCACAGTCCGACGGACGTCTCTGTATTGTCGGCGAGACATCCCTGCTTCGTGCTTACCACCGGCGAGGGACGATGGGAAACGGGGTTGCGGGGAAACCGCGCCGGTCAATGAAAATGAGAGGTGTGCTGGCCGGACCCTGCATTTATACTGGCGGAAGACAGGGTCGTTTGCCGGAGCTCGGCAGGTTGGCGGCCGAAGCGTTCTCGCCAGTGTCTCCATAGAAAACAAAGGAGCGATCTTCATGCGAAGACGCGGTGGGCGCCGAACTGTCGCGGCAATCGGTGTGAGCGCAATGGGGAGTTGTCATGGTGGGCACCATGTTGCCTAAAAATTCACGCAAAAGGCTTGTTGATGGAATGGGAAACGGTTGTCGGCCTTGAGGTTCATGTACAGCTGCTAACGAAGAGCAAGCTGTTTTCGGGATCAAGTACCCGGTTCGGAGCGGAGCCGAATACGCAGGCCTGCGGGATTGATATTGCGCTGCCGGGGGTGCTGCCGGTCATGAACCGGGAGGCGGCGCGCATGGCTGTAAAGCTTGGTATCGCAGTAGGCGCCACAATTAATCGGCGCTCGGTGTTTGCGCGCAAGAACTATTTCTATCCTGACCTGCCAAAGGGATACCAGATTTCGCAATATGAGCTGCCGATCGTGCAACTCGGCAAGCTCATGATTGACGTAGACGGGGTGCCGAAGAAGATCGGAATTACGCGTGCCCACCTTGAGGAAGATGCAGGCAAATCGCTGCACGAGGAGTTCCATGGGCTCACTGGCATCGATCTCAACCGCGCTGGCACACCGCTGCTCGAAATCGTTTCCGAACCGGATATGCGTTCGGCAAGGGAAGCAGTGGCCTATCTCAAGAAGCTGCACGTGCTGGTGCGCTATCTTGGGATCTGTGATGGCAACATGCAGGAAGGATCGTTCCGATGCGACGCGAATGTTTCCGTGCGGCCAAGAGGTCAGCACGCGTTTGGTACACGCGCTGAGCTCAAGAACATCAATTCCTTCCGCTTTGTGGAAAAAGCGATTGAATATGAGGTTGCACGGCAGATCGAACTGATCGAGGGCGGCGGCAAGGTGGTGCAGGAGACACGGTTGTACGATTCCGTCAGGAACGAGACACGATCGATGCGCAGCAAGGAAGAGGCCCATGATTACCGCTATTTCCCGGACCCCGATTTGTTACCGCTTCAGTTGGCGGCCGGATTCATCGAAGAAACGGCGATGAGCATGCCGGAGCTGCCGAACGCCAAACGCGAGCGTTTTATTCAGGAATATGCACTCACGGCCTACGACGCCGAGGTGCTTACCAGTTCGCGCGAGATGGCGGACTACTATGAGGCAGCTGTGCGTGCCGCTCCCGACCATGCCAAATTGACTGCAAATTGGATCATCGGGGAATTCAGCGGCTACCTCAACCGTGATAATCTTGAGATCGCGGCGGCGCCGGTGACTGCTGATATGCTGGCTGGGCTGGTGCGTAGGATTGCGGACAACACGATATCCGGAAAAATCGCCAAGGAGATCTTCGAGGCGATGTGGGATCGCGAAGGTGATGCAGACGCCGTTATCGAGAAAAAGGGCCTTAGGCAAATAACCGATGAGTCCGCCATCGAGCGGATCATAGATGATGTTCTGGCGAAAAACCCCAAGCAGTTGGAGCAATACCGCTGCGGCCAGGAAAAACTTTTCGGCTTCTTTGTCGGCCAGGTCATGAAGGCCACCCAGGGCAAGGCCAATCCGGCACAGGTAAACGATTCACTAAGGAAAAAGCTCGGGGGCGTGTTGCCCTAGCCGGCACATTGCGCGACCCATTATTCACAATAAACTGGCTAATTGCACGGGGATATCGAGTGAGCACCGCAGCTGACGACCGCGTCACATTCAACCGCAGACTTTTTTATATCACGCTGTTTTCAACCCTGGCGATCAAGATTGTCCTTGCCGCGACGGTCCCGATAACGGCAGATGAAGCTTACTACATAGAGTGGGGCCAGCACCTCAGTTATGGCTATTACGATCATCCGCCCCTGATTGGTTGGATTCTGTATGGCCTGCTGAAGTTCGGGAACTCGGCGCTGCTGATGCGTTCGCCGGCAGTGGCTATGTCGACGATCATCGGCGTCGGAATCTATCTGCTGCTCCGGTGCTATGATCAGGCGCGCGCCTACCTGGTTGCGGTGCTCTACATGGTATCGCCCATAGCTGTCCTGGGCGTACTCATTACCACTGACGCACCGCTGATCATATTCTCGTTCCTGTCCGGCGCCCTGCTGTTCAAGGCGCTTAAAGACAACTCCATGAAGTTTTACTTCTGGTCTGGGGTCTGTCTCGGGTTGGCGTTCCTTTCAAAGTACTTCGCGGTGCTGCTGATAGGCGCTTATCTCGCCTATTACCTGTTTTCTGACCGCAATCGTGACAAGACACGCGGATTCGCGCTGTTGTTCTTGGCCTCGCTTCCATTCGGGCTGATCAACCTGTACTGGAACTACACGCATTGCTGGGACAACATCTTGTTCAATATTATGACCCGCAATCACGGAATGCAGCTGTCCTTGGACAAGTTCCTGATGTGGGTAGGTATCGTGGTATATCTTGTCACTCCACCGCTGCTCTACTACGTTGTACGGCACCGGCGTGAACTGGCAGAGCGTGTGCGTGACAGCGAACTCAAGATCTTCGTGTATTCCGCAGTAATACCGTTTGCGTTTTTCACGGTGCTATCGACCACCAAGGACATCGGCCTGCATTGGCCGTTGTCGTTTTACGGCTTTGTATTCCTGTCCATGGCGATCTATCTCACCACCAGGGAGCTAGTGACGGCCACGAAATTCATGGCCTACTTCACGGCACTTCACCTTGTGCTCGTGACTGTGGGTCTGGTCATGCCACTCAAGGACTGGATGTTCACGAAGCACTACGATTCCATCGTCTTCACCGAGAGAAACAACGTCCTGTGGAAGGACATAAAGCCGTATGCGGGCAAGTACGTGTTTGCGACCGATCGCTACACCACGTCCTCGATTATGTCCTACCTGCACAGGCAACATATCGTTGTGTTCGGTGGCGGTTCCTACCATGGACGGCAAGACGACATCCTCACCGACTTCCACAAGTACGCTGGACAGAACATCCTGATCATGACCAAGAGCACACCGTCGGTTGCTGACTACGCACCGTATTTCAAGTCGATCAGGATCGAGAAGCTGGTGGTCGCTAACACCCCTTTCTACGTGGTGTTCGGCCACGACTTCAACTACCAGAGCTATCGCGACATGGTGTTGAAGCAGATCATGACAGCGTACTACAAGATACCGGACTGGCTTCCACATCGGAGCTGCTATATGGACGAGCGCTACGGCAGGCGTTGAACAACCCTATCAAGGGTGGCGCCCGCGCGGAGGGGCATGAACAGGGTTACTCTTCCTTCATGCAGGTGCGTTCCACGTCCACTTTCGCGACACCCTCGATTGCGCCCACTGCCTCGCGGATGCTGCGCACGATCTGCTCCGCGTACGGGCAGTGGGGAGTGGTGAGTTGTATGTCTAGATGAACGTAGTCGCCGATGATTTCGATGTCGTGAACAAAGCCGAGCTCGACGATATCGTGCCGCAGTTCCGGGTCGACAACGCCCCTAAGGGCCTGATAAACCTTCTCCTCGGTGATTGATACCGGCATGAATTTGTCCTCCACGATTTGCGCCAGTCTAACAGAATTGCCGTTGCGATAGCGTATCGGCTGATCAGCCAACTTCCGAACCGGCGGTCCAGGTGCCCGTAGCCCGGGATCACAGTTTGAGGGGTCTTACGGGATTATCCATCCAAGCATCGGATTTTCGCCAATCGATGTCCGGATCATCTACAAAAAGTTCGACCTCATTTCCGTCCGGATCAAACAGGTACAAACTCTGACTGACCGTATGGTCTGACATGCCTTCGACAGGGTAACCTTTGGCTTTGACATGCTCGTAGACCCGGCGCAGGTCGTCGAGATTTTCTCCAACCTTCCAGCCCACGTGGTAAAGACCAATGCGTCGGCCAGGAACAGGCGCCGGGGCATCCCCCACTTCGATCAGCAGCAACTCGTGATGGGTTCGGCCCCCAGTCAGCATTGCAGCACGGCCACCGAATAAATTTCCGACCTGGGTAAGGCCGACGATCTCAGTATAAAAGGAAAGTGATGGCGAAAGGCGCCGCACGTAAAACACTACATGTGCCAGTTCTGTCATGGTCCAGGTCACCAGTTCATCATCGTTGATCGTGCCATATTCCGCAGTGCAGGGAGATGCTATTACCGCGCGAATCATAATGCAGTATACAGTTTCGCAAATTGCTGCAAAACGTGCCCAAATCCCAGGTACTGACAGTGCATGCATTGTCCGGAGGTCAGCGGCAGGCCGCGCTGAACCCCAACAAACACGGGCCGACGGCGTCTCGTTCACCGGTATGATGCCGTTCCCAGGGGAAACCGGCCAACCGGTCAGATTGCAGTCCGCCGGAGCTATCGGCCACACTGCCCGTGGTTCTGAGTCGAGGCAAGTTAGCCCGGTAAAGCGGTGCCATCCAATGTCCAGCGATGACCGGCACCTCGTTCGGTAAAGGAATGATGGGCGCCAGGCTTAACCTTTGGCACCATATTTGCTAATACTTATTTAATGTGACATGTAATTCATGATACTGGCCACGGGAAGTGGTAATGGACGACGCGTCAGGCAGACCTAAGATCGGACTGATCATGTCGGGGGGCGGAGCGCGTGCGGCCTACCAGGTGGGTGTGCTCAAGGCTATCGCTGAGATGCTGCCACCGGGGACGCCCAACCCCTTCGCGATCATTTGCGGGGCATCTGCTGGCGCGATCAATTCCGCCGCGCTCGCGATCCATGCGCGCAATTTTCAGCAGGCGGCGCGTCGCATGGAGAAGGTATGGGGCGGTTTTCGCGTCGATCAGGTGTTCCGGGCCGATGCACGTGGGTTGTTCGTGAACTGGATACGCTGGATGGCCGCATTGTTTCTCGTCGGGTTGGGCAGGAGCAATCCAGCTGCACTACTGGACCGCAACCCTTTGCACCGCCTTCTGCGGCGCTATCTCTCCTGCGATCGCATTCAGCAGTCGATCGATGCTGGCTATCTGCACGCGCTCAGCATTGCGGCATCCGGTTACACCTCCGGTCAGGCGGTTAGTTTTTTCCAGGCAGCATCAACACAAATGTCGTGGAAACGAGCGACGCGCGTCGGGGTGGCGACCCAAATCACGATCGACCACCTGATGGCGTCATCGGCGATTCCGTTTGTTTTCGAGGCAGTAAAGCTCCAGCGCGAATACTTCGGTGATGGCTCGATGCGACAAATCGCGCCCATGAGCCCGGCGATACATCTTGGCGCCGACCGCATCCTGGTGATCGGTGTTCGCCCGGAGAGTGGCAGCCAGGTGCCCCGGCAAGCCGATCTAATTGAATATCCATCGCTGGCGCAGATCGGCGGTCATGTGCTCAGCAGCATCTTTCTCGATACGCTGGAAGCGGATCTCGAACGCCTGCGGCGCATCAATGAAACCCTCCGCCTTATTCCAGCCGAACATCTGACCAAACAGGATCGCACCGCGCACCTGCGAACCATAGATGCGCTGCTGATTTCGCCGAGCCGTGACCCGCGCGAAATCGCCGAACGTCACAAGCATAATTTCCCCAAGTCGGTGCGATTTATGCTGCGTGGGCTGGGTGCATTCGACCGGGGCGGAGGGGAACTTATCAGTTACCTGCTGTTTGAGAAGCCCTATTGCCGCGAGCTCATTGATCTCGGTTACGCCGACACACTGCGGCGGCGCGAAGAGATCCTCGCATTTCTCGGGCAGCAACCGGCACAGGACCGGTCGAGCCCGGATCTCAGGCTGGGTACGGTTTCCTGACAGTGACGGTCTCGCGGGTGTTCATTATCATCGGTATCCTCCTGGTGGTCGTCGGCCTGGTATGGCCATGGCTGTCGCGTATCGGATTTGGTCATCTGCCTGGCGACATTATTATCAGACGTCGCAACTTCAGCGTCTATTTCCCGATCACGACGTCGATCATCGTGAGCTTGGTGCTAAGCATTCTTTTCTGGCTGTTCCGAAAGTAGCCGCCGGCATTACCCAAGACTGGCTTGGTCGTGAGGGTGGCGATCCACTGGCTGTTGCTCGGTACGCCAATGTGTCGACGGGCGCATGGGCCAGATTGATTGACCGAAGTCCCGAAGGCACTGTGCACCGCCCGGACGCGGGGCCATGCGGGCGTCTGGCCGGCACGCAACGTGCCAACAATTGCAGGCGCGAACTTTCATGCCGTAGATCTCGTGTCAGGTTATATTCGTTTTAAGCGACGGTGCTTACGCCCTCGGATGCACGTGTGTTAAACTCTGCTACCTAGAAAACCGGTACAAGTACACTGATTTTCCCGGTTCGCGAATATGTCCCATAACCGGCAGACACATGGGCTGGTTTGGTGGCTGAGGTCCTGGATGTCAGTCAGGTCTTGCGGTGCATCGCAGGGTGTGGCTGCCGGCAGGCTGCATCGTTAACGGTTTGTACTCGCGCCCATGGCGCGGATTGTTCTACGGTGGCTTCCACTCGCAATAATATATTATCGGTGTCATTGAACCCTTGGGGAATTTTCGGCATTCCTTTTCGAGGGGGATTTCGGCTAGGGGTTTATTTCACCCAATTCTGGGGTTGGTCCCGTGCTGGGTGACCGCTTTCAAGATTCAGGTTGCAGCAACCAGGCGCTCGAGCCGAAATACAAATTCAATCCGAATTGCGGAATCGTGGCGCCTGAGCGCAACGTTCTGTGTTCCACCGGCTGCGGAGGCTGCAGCAGGATTGCCGGCCAATGCAGTCCCGAACAGACGCGTTGGAGTTCAGACAGTATCCGGACGAAAATTGATGACCGGCCTGCAGGATCAATCTTTCCAGCCCCACTGATGTACTGCCATTGCAATCAACAGCATGTCCACCGAGCCATCGTCAGCGTGTGCAATTGTCGAACGCTGCTGGCTGGCAGTGGATGCCGCAGTTCCGGGAACGTTTCGCGAATTCCAACAAGAGCCGGGCAAACGGCACCCCGCATTGCCGGTCCAGTGATCGTGGTGCATGCGATACAGGTAGTCGCCACAAACGCTTCGTCCGGTCGCCGTACGGCTGGAAGCCCACGACGCATGAATCGAAGTACAATAAGATGTTTATGTGTAAACCGTTACGGGTTCTGTCGGCGTCCTGTTGTGCTCCAGGGTCGATCGCCTTCCGTACCGGCAAGCGTGTGTACAGGGCATAAGGGTGGCTATACCTGTATGTCCTGTCGGACTCAAGCTCACCAAGGAGATCAGTGCACGTGTTAACAGCAGTGCAAATCCGCCTGCAGGCATTCTGGCGAAACCTGGATCCCATGGTGCCGATGATATTGGTTGCGGCACTGGTGGGAGTGATGGGCTCGATCGCGGTCGAGGGCTTCCGCAAGGCGATGTACGCCATCATCCATCTGTACAGCACTCACGAACATCTGGTAGCCGCGGCTCAGGACCTGCCGCTGTGGTTGCGAGTGTCGGTCCCGTTCGCGTGCGCCACTGTCGGCGGATTGATCATGTGGGGCGGGCATCGCTGGATCAAGCAACCGCGCGGACCGGAATACATGGAGGCAGTGCGGGTCGGCGACGGTGTTCTGCCGTTTGCACCGAACATTACGCGCACGCTGTCATCGCTTGCCGGCGTGAGCGGCGGTATCACCATAGGGCGCGAAGGTACAATGATCCAGTTCGCGGCGCTGGTATCATCGATATTCGGACGTTTCACCCGCAGCGATGCGGATCATCGCCGACTGATCGTCGCTTGCGGTGCCGCCGCCGGTTTCGCTGGGGCATACCACGCGCCTATCGCGGGGACGATGTTCGTATCGGAAATCATTCTAGGCGGACTGGCGCTGCGCGAAATCACCGCGATACTGGTTGCCGCGGTGATGGGTGAGCTCACTACCCAGGCGCTGTTTGCGACTGGCCCATTGTATCTTTCACATCCCATTTCTGCTGTCGGATTTCCCGACCTTATCGATGCCACGTTGCTGGGGCTTTTTTGCGGCCTCCTGGGCCCGGCATTTCTCTGGCTGCTTGACAACGCACGCCGCCGCTATCAGAAAGCAATCAACTTTGTGCCGCTGCGCATGGGATTGGCCGGTTTGATCATTGGCCTGCTCTCGATATTGCGCCCGGAAGTGTGGGGCAACGGCTACAGCGTGGTTCAGTCCTTCCTGGTTCACCACTGGGCGCTTTCGACGGTAGCGGCAGTGTTTGTGCTGCGCCTCATTGCTGTCACGGTGGCGAGCGCTGCCGGCATTCCGGGTGGTGTGCTTACACCCACCCTGTCGCTGGGCGGTGCCCTGGGTCTGCTTGTTTATCATACGATGCTGATCTCTTCGGCCACCCATTCGCAGGCACTGTGGGTGCTGGTGGGAATGGGCGGTCTGCTCGCGGCCACCACCCATGCGCCGGCAATGTCGGCCATCATGGTGTTCGAGACCACGCGCAACTACAACGTGGTGCTCGCGGCCATGCCTGCCTGCGTGGTCGCATCAGTCATCGGAAGTCTGTTGCGTGGCCGTTCGGTGTATACCGAGGCGCTCGGATTGGAGGAAGGTGCACCTAAACCATCGTTGCTCGATGCGATTACGGGACGACATCCGCAACCACACCTCAAAAATGGCCCGGAGGTGGCCGCCGGGCCGCCAGTCGCCGAGCTGATTCCGTCGGTTGCCCCGAGCATGGAGCAAGTCACCTCTGCTATTGGGGTGGCCGGAGAAACGGCGCGCCGCGCGCCGGGGGAATCCAGCGATTCCTGAGATTCGCCGGGTCATGAGACGGTAGCGGAATTTCACCGCGCGGTTACGTGTCGATGGTTCCTTGGGGCTTGTTTTGCACGGTCCTTGCGATGGAGTGGCTCACGCCAGCTGCGCAAACCAACGGCATGCTGATTATCGAGGTACGGCGGGCTCAGGACGGTACTGCCTTGCTGCGTTTGCTTCGCAGCCACTTGAGCAGGGGGTCCCACTGCTCAAGGTCGGTTGCTACGGAAGCCGGCCTCATTTCGAAAATCCCCACGCCGCGTTCTGCCGCCGAGATGTAATTCTGGCTGTCCCGCAGACTTGTGAGGAACGGCAGGTCGAGTCCTTCCAGGAACTCCCCGAGCGTCTCGAAGGCACGGGTATTCTCCCGTACGCGGTTTGCCACAACCGCGATCTTGGGTGCCAGCCGGGATTTCGAGTGGATGCTGAGCAGTTCGCCGATGAAATCCGTGGCAGCGCGTATATCCAAGGCCGACGGCAGGACCGGGATGATGATGGTTTGTGCCCGCCGCAACAGCCGTGCCAGACGACGGTCACGCACGCCAGCCGCAACGTCCATCACGACGGTGTCGATTTCCTGGGGTACCCAGAGCATGTCCCGCCAAGCGGCTAGTCCGCGAATCGGCGGGTTCTCTTCGGGACGTGCCGCGAGCCATGCCAGGCTCGAACTCTGTGGGTCAAAATCGGCCAGCAATACAAGTTTCGCCCGGGAGGCGTAGTAGCTGGCAAGGTTTGTGGCAAGCGTAGTCTTGCCGCTGCCACCCTTGCTGTTCATCACCATAATCGTGCGTGTCTTATGCGTGAGCGGCTTGTATGCCCCCGACATCAACTCTATGAAATTCATTCTCAAATTCCTCCGCGAGTTCGAGTTCCTATCATGAAGACCGGGCCGGTGGCGATTGGAAGCCGTTGTGGCGGTAACTCGCGCCAAGTGTGTTCATAGGATGCGCCGACGTCAACCTGCGTTCGCGGTGCCGGTTTAGGTCGGAGTTACGGACCGTTGCGCCGTTGACCGGGATGCGCGGCGCCGATCTGGCTGGGGTCTGTACCGAATGCTTCGATGGCTAAACGAAGCGTAGCCCGGACGGTTTTCCCGCAGACTTCATGCTCCAGCCCACAGAGGAGGATTGGCGGGTGCTGAAGCTGCAATTTGCGACTTCAAACAGCGACTGGTGCGGCTGGCAGCCCCGCAGCTCTTAAATGAGCATGGGCGACACGGTACTCGCAGTCGAACCCTATATTGTCCGGTAGCCGACACAGGAATAGCCGTGTTCATAGGCCTGTTCCCGCTTCCAATGCCGCTTGCACACTGGACCAGTCTTTGCCAAGATCCGCCTGCTGACGGGCCTGGGACGATAAAATGATCGTTTGTCGTTAAATCTCCGGCCAGTCCGGCCGGCATCGATGGTTGCACAGATAGCTTGTTCTGTTGCGGGTGCGCCGGATCAGCGGCCTGTAAAATCGATGATGATCAGCTCCGACGATGGGCTGTACGTGATGGATATCAAGTGATTTCCCATAGCGTTGGCGCCGCTGATTGAGCAGCAGCAGCGAATTGTAATTATTGCCGAAGCGCAGGGTTGGGGTGGATTAAAGTGTACCCCGTGCTGCGAAAGTCACCGCGTGAAAAAAGTACTTTGTAATGCCTCGGGCACCGAAGGTGCGGGCCTGATTGGCCAGCGTCTGCAGGTCTGGATCGCCTACTAGGAAAAACCTCGTCAATCGTTGATGCTGGTTCGAGCTGTCTATCCTTCGTGCATGCTGATCAGCCCTGGGTAAATATGATCGAAAATCCCAGCGCAATGAACCTGATATTGGCCGGCGATGGCGTGACCTGAGGAAAGTGTGCCGAGCAACGATTCGGCCTTCCTTGTGACGTGTTCGGTCAGGGTTACATGCCCACAAATCCGATGAATCCCGCACCGCGGCCAGTTAAATGAGACAAATTTCCTAGGTAAGCACATGATTTTATTAGATTCATGTGTAACCGGCCCGCCACATGCGGAAACTTCCTAATATTGGCGCAGATTTTGCAAGAATAATCATGAACTTAGTGCTGTTTGGCAACTTCTTATGAAGAAAAAGATCAGCGTCCATGACCTCGAGCTCGGGATGTATGTCTCCGAACTGGATCGTCCGTGGCTGGAAACGCCGTTTCTGTTCCAGGGGTTTGAAATCCGTTCGCTGGAGGAAATCGCACAGTTAAAACGCTACTGCCAGTTTGTTCAGATCGATATCGCCGAGTACAAGGCTGAACGCCGCGGCCGCGCGGCGATGGAGACCGCAGCAATTGCCGGCGTTGCGGCATCCAGCGAACTGCAGAAAAAGATCGAGTTCGAAATACTTCGCAAGGCGGCCGCACCGACGCCTTCCGGACCGTACTATCAGGACCTGACCACCGTCGAGGAAGAGGTCCAGGCCGTATATGCGGCGTATGAAGAAGCGAAATCCCTCATTCGTAGCGTCATGAACGATGTGCGCCTCGGGCGCATTATCCATGCCGGGCCTACCAAGAAGGTGGTCGCGCAGCTTGCTGCGAGCGTGATCCGCAACCCCGATGCCCTGATCTGTTTCAGCCAACTGCGCCACAAGGACGAATATACCGCCCTCCACAGTCTCCGCGTATCGATTCTGGCGCTGGTTTTCGGCCGGCAAATCGGCCTTGACGTCGACGCGCTCAATGTACTTGGCGTTGGCGCGCTGCTGCACGATATCGGAAAGATGAAGGTGCCTAACGACATCTTGAACAAGCCGGAGCCTCTCACGGAGGAAGAGTACCGGATCGTGCAAACCCATGTGCCCTTGGGAGTGTCGATCTTGGAAAGTACTCCCCAAATTCCGCACGCCGCAATCGAAGTGGCGCGCTGTCATCACGAACGCCATGACGGCTCGGGGTACATGAGCGGAATGCGCCGCGACGAGATCGGACTGTTCGGCCAGATTGGTGCCATCGTCGACTACTATGATGCCATCACCAGCGATCGCGCCTACCACACCGGCCTTTCGGCGCATGTTGCGCTCAGACAGATGTATACGGGGCGGGGCCGCATGTTTCACCCGGAACGCGTCGAACAATTCATCCAGTGCATGGGCATATACCCGATCGGCAGCATCGTCGAACTCAATACTGGCGAAGTAGGTGTGGTCGTCACCATGAACCGGGAGCGCCGGCTCAAGCCACGCGTTACCATGGTGCTTAAGCCCAACGCCATGCCGTACGATGTCCCTCAGACCGTTGACCTGATGGAGCAGACCTCAGGCAGCCGATCGCTGGAAATCGAGCGCGTTGTTGAGCCGGGGCTCTACGCGATTAATCCGGTGGACTATCTGCCGGTCGCCGTGAATCTCTAGCCTCGTCCCTTCCGAGATACTGGATTATGTGCAGGACCGCTGGTTAGCACGCTCGCAGCAAGTCCGGAATGGCCGCATCCGTAATGGTTTGAACGATTCTGACTTGCTCGGGACACGGATGGTACGCAGGAAAGTTACGAAGCTTAGGGTAGCGGGGGAAAGTGGCTTGGAGTCTGGGTCCCTGGGGCTTGTGCCTTCCGAATTTGGCGGTTCCCGATGGGCACGGCCTACATTCTAGCGAAAATAATTGGTCTTAGGGTGCAATGACCGGATTGGGACTTCCGTCCACGGTTTGAAGCAGGAAAGGCATACAGCAGAAGGTGAGTGCCGAATCCTCTCAAAATCCCGATGCGAACTCGATCACACACGCTGCAGCTTATGCTTGGTAAGCAGATGCTCCAGCCACAAGCCAGTCAGATGTTCCTGCACCCGGTTTTGCGACAGGCGCTCATCCAGGTTGTCCAGGTCGACGATGTCCACAGGCTGGTCCTGCCACGAGCAGGCAAACACTGCCTTGGTGCGTCGCCCGGTATGCGGGTCGATCTGCCACTGAAGGCATTGGGAGCAGACCCCTTTCAGCATGCATTGCATCGGTGTGCCGATGGAGGCAATGGTCTGAGGCCTCTTCACCAGGAAATTTTCGAGCTCATGACGGCGTGCATCGCGCAGGCGCCGTACCAGGCAGCTTGACCCGATGATCATGAGTCGATCGACGTCCTCAAGCCGTACGGGCGGTGCAGCATCCGTTGGATCGAGCGCGCCCGCCGCGTAACGAACAAGAACGTCTACCAGGTCACCGCTCGCCGCCCGGTCCTGCGGGCGGCGCGGAACGGGCGGGTTACCCTGTTCAGTGATCCATAGGACGCAATCGGCCGCGTTCTCCAGTTCGTCGCGGCAGATGACCGCGTCCGCAGTCGGGAAGATGGCAACATAAAGCACGCGGTTACCGGCACTGCGCAGCGCCATTCCCACGGAGCGCAGGTACGCGGCGCCAAGCACACCGCCTATGACCATAATGGTCTCTTTTCCATCGGGGATCGTCGTGCGCACGCCAGTCGGGCCCATCAATGTCACCGGATCTCCGGGTTTCAGCGTAGCGACAAGGCGCGAGCTGGCTCCCTGCTCGATGACGATGACAGACACCAGCCCACGGTCCTTGTCGACCTTTGCGCCGTATAGAGCAAGTGCTTCCGACTGCAGCCGCGTTCCGTCCACGAATGGTGCCAGCGTCTCGAAGTTCTGCAGACGGAAGAACTGGCCAGGGCGGAAGCGTCGCGCCGCCATCGGCGCGCGTACGGTCAGCTCAACGACCGCCTGTGTAAGACGTTCAACCTTCTCCACCTTTACTGTCAGAAGCCCATCGATCTGTGCGCGGAACCGCTCATACTCTTGCGCATCGCCGTGCTGTCTCACGCGCTCACCAAGGGTGGCGAGAATTTTCGGATAGGTGCGTTTCCCGGAAGCGACCGCCTTGACGACGCTGCCATGAAACACCGGATGGGTGTCCCCGAGAAAGCTCACGCGCCGCCCGTCCACGCCGTAGGAAGTGAATGGCCCGAAATCATCGATCTTGCAATGCGCTGCCACCGCCACCGGCATCAAGTCGCCACCAGCGTCGTGAAAGGTCTGATAATGAC
>DAHXOO010000013.1:47125-58093 GCA_027364845.1 Pseudomonadota bacterium
TTGTCGAAATGCCCGCGATGCTCGAACTCGTACGCGACATTCGGCCTCGCCCCGGTTGCAACCAGTATGGAGCGCGCCGGAACCGAGATCTCCTCGCCGGTGTCTTCCCAGCTTCCATCGGCGTTGCGCCTGAGCTGCCGACACAGCAGCGCTTCAACCTGGCCATAGCGGTCGGTTTTCGCCTCCTTGGGGTCCAGCCCCTCGGCATAATAGATTCCCTCCTCCAAAGCCTTGATGATCTCTTCGTGGTTGCGTGTGTATGCCGGAGACTCGTTCATCCCCCGCCGGTAGGCGACAGTCACTCCGCCCCAGGCGCGCAGCAGCTTTTCAAAATCCGGTTGGGTCCCCACAGCTGCGGCGCGCACCCGTTCCGCGCGTACCAGTCGACCATGGGCAAGCAACTCGTCGAGGATCATGCGCCCCCCCTCGTCCAGGCCGGCGCGCACGCCCTCCTGGCCGAGGCTGTCGTTCAGCAGTTCATAGCGCTCAAGCGTCTTTTCGGTTTGCGCGATGTAATAGGCGCCCACTTCGGTCGCCGTGTCGATTCCAGTGAGGCCGCCGCCAATGATCACGGCCGGCAGGCGTACTTGAAGGTTGGCGAGGCTGGCGGCTTTGGCTGCGCCAGTAAGCTGCAGTGCCATGAGAAAATCATTGGCCTGGCGCATGCCAGGGGCGAGGCTACCTGGTACCGGTAGCGCCTGCGGCAGGCCCGCACCAATGGCGATCGCGACGTGGTCAAAGCCCAGATGCCACGCGTCCTCCACCGTGAGCGTTCCGCCGAAGCGGACGCCGCCGAAGACCTGGAATCGCGGCCGGCGCGCCAAGCTCAGATAGATCAGCCTGAGAAAATTCTTGTCCCAGCGGTTCGTGATGCCATATTCTGCCACACCGCCGAAGCCTACCATCACACGCGTGTCGAGCGGTTCTTCGAGGGTGGAGTAATCGCGGATCGGACTTTGCAGGAGTTCCTGAGGCAGCGGTTCGATCTTTAGCCCCTCAATGCCCACGACGGCAAAGCCTTCCATCAGCATATGATGGGCGAGAGTGAATCCGGCTGGCCCCATACCGGCGATCAGCACCTTAAGGCCGTTGTAGGGTTTCGGCAGCCACTGGCGCTGCCGCAGCGGATTCCAGCGGATGAGCAGATCATAAATCTCTACACCCCATGGTAGGCCCAGCACATCCGTAAGGATGCCGGTCTCGGCCTGCGGAATGTCTACCGGGTCCTGCTTCTGGTAAATACAGGCCTTCATGCAGTCGTTGCAGATGCGGTGGCCGGTAGCGGCGCACATGGGGTTGTCCACGGTGATCATGGCGAGGGCGGCGATCGTGTGGCCGTCCTTTTTCATCACGTGCATCTCGGAGATCTTTTGGTCCAGTGGGCATCCTGTGAGCGTCACCCCGAGTGGATTGACCTTGAGACCCTTTTCCGGTTCGCCCTTCTTCTCCGGAAACCCCTTGGAGCAGAAGTCGCCGTCGTGATCGTGACAGTAGATGCAATAGTGAATCTCGTTTTGGATTTGGCGAGGCCGCATGCGCGGGTCGGTCAGCCTGAAGCCGTCGCGTCGGCGACGATCGTCCTGTGGCCCTTCGACGCGGCCCATCGGATCTTCAGCCACCGGAACGACGGGCACGAGGCGGGCGTGGTCGATCCCCTGAGGCAGGCGAAAACTGACCCAGCCAAGAACCCGCGCCTGGCCCTCGGAGGTTTTTAGCGCCTGGATGCACCAGCGCGTGAGCATCTCGATCGCGTCCTGGTTGGCCTGAGGTTCAACCAGCAGTTGTTGTCCCCACTTGGCGATCGCCAGCTCGCGGTCAGCATCGCTTTGCCCTGCCTGTTGCAGCGAGCGGTCGAGCGCAGCATCGAGATAAAGGAACGGCTCAATCGCCTCCTTGCCGAGCAGACGGCGGCGGGCACGGCGCTGAACGAAGAGTTTCTTGAAAGCAAACACCGGATCGTGCGCAAGTGTGCACAGACGAGATCGCTCAAGGGCGTCTTGGATCCCGAACAGTTCGGACAGAAATTCCTCGAGTACCGGACCAGCAGCCAGCAGCAGTTCGCTCACCTGAAGAGTGCTGAATGCCTCACCGGCGCGATAGGCGAGCAGCTGACTGTGATGCAGGGGGTTGCATAGTGCGAGGCGCGCCAGGAAGTCGCGGTCAAGTTTCTCCAGACCTTCCTGACGGAACAGATCTTCGTACGTAAAACCGGGCAGACCTGGTCTGAATTTGCTCACACTACTGGTACTAGCCATACACTCAAAAAAATCCGGGGTATCGGGTCGCAGGACCCGCCTATTGTAGTTGTCGTCCAACCGATTACCTAGGACCTTATGTGGCGCAGCCAAAGTACGCAAAACAGTGAATTTCGGTCGCAGCGACGAATTCCACGCGGCGGCAATAAAACGTCGTGCTGGTCCATCGCGCGCACATATCCCGCACTACAGTAGCTACGCCTTTCGACCTCAGTGCTTTTTTGTGGAAGTATTCAGACCAACCAGCGAGTAGGCCGGACACCAGCCGACAAACGCAGTGAAAATCGGCACCAGGCCGATCAGCCCCAGCCAACGAATGCTGCCTTTCAGGAAAAACACCAGACTCAGCAGAGCCAGTCCGATGACCACACGTATTACTTTGTCTGCGCCGCCTACATTCTGTTGCATGAACGACTCCTCAGAAACACTTGCTTATCATCAAAATTGCGCCACTGGCATCCGCCAGTTCCGCCCCTATGTGCGCTAAGTGGTGCATACGACGTCAAACGTTCAACCAGTTGCCGGAGCGTCCCCCCGATTTGGCCAAAAGCCTTATGTCCGTCATTACCATGCTGCGGTCCACAGCCTTGCACATGTCATAAAGCGTCAGTAAAGCCAGCTGGACCGCAGCCAGCGCCTCCATTTCCGCGCCGGTCTGGCCGGATGTGCGCACCGTGACTTGGCAGTGAATTGCCGATGCCGTCTCGTCGGGCTGAAGCGTAACATCCACGGCGGTCAGCACGATGGGATGGCACAGCGGTATCAGTTCCGCGGTCTTCTTTGCCGCCATAATCCCCGCGATCCGCGCCGCAGCAAGCACATCGCCCTTCTTGTGTCCGCCGGTCAGAACGAGACGCAGGGTCTCACGCTGCATGCGGATCGTTCCGGCCGCCATCGCTTCGCGTCGGGTCACCGCTTTCGCGCCTACGTCTACCATGCGTGCCTCGCCTGCGGCATTGACGTGTGTCAGTTTTTCCGCCACCCGCGTGGAGGTAGCGGCGCGCCGCGACGTCTTTGTAGAACCTTTGCCGCGGACACTACTCATGGCGTATGCGCGGAAGCAACTCGACAAGGTTGCACGGGCGGTGACGGTTGTCCAGCTGGCTCAGTATGATCTGGTCCATTCCTAGGCGGCAAGCGTTGGTCGAACCCGGAAGCATGAAGATCACCGTACCGTCGGCGATGCCGGCGTCGGCGCGTGACTGTATCGTCGAGGTTCCGATCTCATGGTAAGACAGCATGCGGAACAATTCCCCGAATCCGGGGATGGACTTGGTGATAAAGGGCCGTACCGCCTCGGGCGTGATGTCGCGCCGGGTCATGCCGGTACCTCCAGTGGATATGATTACGTCTATCCCGGGGTCGTCGATCCAGCTGCGGAATTGTGCGCGCAGCTTTTCCATGTCCTCGCGCACCAGTGCGCGTTGCACCACCCGGTGGCCGACGCTTTGCAGGCGTTCCTGGATGAGATCCCCAGAGGTGTCGTCTTCGCGTGTGCGGGTATCCGACAGCGTTAACACCGCGATATTGAGTGGAACGAAGGGCAGTTGTGTTTTGCTCATGCTTGATCCCATGAAGGTTCGGCCTTGCGTGCCTCAAAAGATATCGTCGGGCACCGGCACATAGGCCAGGTTGTGCAGTCCGCGCAGGTTGCGCAGCGCGATGTGGTTTCCGTTCACCTCGATGAGGTCTAGCCGCTTGAGCTTGGCGAGAATGCGCGAAAAAGTTTCCGGCTGGATTGCCAGCTGCGAGGCGATCACTCCTTTGGGGGTCGTGAGTTCAATCTCCATGGATTCGGCCACGCCCTGGGGCGCATGTTCAAGCAGGTACATCACCAGGCGGTAGGTCGCATTCTGCAATGTCAGTCCGTCGATCTGGTTGACCAGCATGTGCAGGCGGCGGCTCATTGCCGACAACATACCTAAGCAGATTTCCGTGGTCTCCGACAGGACCTTAAGAAACTGCTTCTGGTCAAACGCGTACAGGCTGGTGTCGGTCACCGCCTGGGCGTTTACCGGATAGCGTCCCTGGGTGCCCATGAACATCACCGCTTCGGCGAAGGTTTGTCCGGGTTCGATGACCTCGATGGTTTTCTCTTGTCCCTCCGGCGATACCCGGAACAACTTGATCTGTCCCGAGCGCACGAAGAAAAAGCGCTCGGCCGGTTGACCATGGGTAAACAGCATATCTCCGGGCGCGAGTTCGACTTCCTGCATGGTGCGCGCGAGCGTCGCTAGCTGGGAGTCGTCAGCCTGGGCGAAAAGATGCGACCGGCGCAGCTCACTGAATTGTTTAACCATATCTTTCATTCGGTTATCATGTTGCCGAGCTACCTTGGTTTGACCTTGGTCAAAGGGAATTCGACCGACCGGGTCTATTCTAAATAAAATGAGGGGTTTCGGCATGCATAAACGAAACCGTCTTTTCATTACCCTGAGTCTTGCCTACGCGCTGACCGGAGGATTGATAGGCATCGTATGGCTGTCCGATCCAGCGCTTATACCGGGTGACGTTGCACGCCTGCACGGCCATATCATGCTCCTGGGCTTCATCGCCATGATGATCTATGGTGTCGGCCTGCATGTTCTGCCGCGATTCTCTGGCAATCCGCTGTTTTCGGAGCGGTTGGCGAACTGGCAGTTGTACGTGTCCAATGCTGGCCTGTGGTTGATGTCGGCGGGATGGCTTGTGATGTCCAATGTTTTCGTGCTCATCGGCGGTGCGGTCAGCTGGGTCGGCATTGGCATGTTTACGCTCAACATCATGCTCACCGTCAGGGCACACGGACCCGCGGGTTGAATTATGTCCGAATACCGAGGCTGCGAATTACCGGAAGACCTGTACTTTGACCTGGATTACGTGTGGGTGCGTCCCGAAGCCGACGGCACCTACACACTCGGCATTACCGATGCCGCCCAGACCATGGCTGGACGCGTTCAGTACATCTTTTTCAAGAAACCCGGGACGCATCGCGCCGCCGGCAAGCCGGTGGCCCGGCTCGAGTCAGGAAAGTGGGCCGGTGGCATACCGGCGCCCTTTGACGGCGAGATCCTGCGCATTAACGACCAGGTCGCGGCCAGACCCGGACTGGTCAATGTCTCACCCTACAGCGATGCCTGGCTCGTGGTCATGCGCCCGGATGACCCGGCTAAGGCGATGGTACGTCTGCACACGGGAGCGGCGGCGATCGAGGCATTGCATAAATGGATAGACCGGTACGACGTCCAATGCATGCGCTGCCAGGACTAGCGCCGGGCGGAAGCGTTCAGACCTGGGAGGGCGCATGAAGGTCCAGCTGCTGGTTTCGGATTGGTGTGCTTCCTGCCACCAGGCGGAGAAAGTCTGGCGTGAGGTGTCGGAGGAGCGTGAGTTCGAGTTTGAAGTGGTTGACATGGGCCAGTCCGAAGGTAAAGAGCTGGTCAGCCGGTTGCGGCTGAAGACGATTCCAGCGCTGGTGGTCGACGGCAAGCTGGTGGCGATCGGTTTGCAGAGCAAGCAGCAGGCGCTCATCATTGTCGGCGCCGCGCCGCCCAAAGCCGCGTCGTGGGCGCACCATGTCGGTCTTAGTATGGGATTCAGCAGCCGGGTTGCTGTGCATTCCTCGCTTGCCTACTTGTTCATTGCTGGGGGATTTCTAGCAGTGAAGGGTTCGCTTTTTCTTACGGGCTTCGCGCGCGTCGCACCCCTGCACCTGTTTACCCTCGGGTTCATGACGTTCATGGTGTATGCACTCGGTGAGCATATGCTGCCGCGGTTTACCGGCAACCCTATTCGCAGCGGTTCGCTGGCATGGTGGCAGCTTGGGTTTGCCCACGCCGGAGTGTTGATGCTGGTCACGGGCTTCGTTTCCAGATTGCATTGGCTTGCGTTAGGCGGCGCCATCCTCGCCTGGGTTGCGCTACTGCTGTTCATGTTGCGGCTATGGCCGGTGTTGTGGCCGCGAGAAGCCGGCGCAGGACCGGCGGAAGACGGTGCTCTCCGCTTATAAAGAAACACAGCCAGTGGCTAAGCGGAATCTGACGGCGTGCAGTTTTCTCGGTCCTGGGCACCAAGACTGCCGGCGCGTGCCGCTGCCACGACTGCAGGATACCATATAGAACATGCGTGAATCGGGTCGTACCCTGTACAGCGCTGCCCGCCTCGCGCTGGTGCCGCGCGCGGTATCGCGTCAGAATGCTTATCCGTATTTACCGCCAGCACGCATTGCCGCAGCCGGCACATTGCGGCCCGGGACGTGAAGGCATGCCGGATAACGGAGAGAAGCTGATCATGCTTTCGCTGGAAGAAGCGCGCGCGGCAATTCTTGGTCGCATCCACATCTGCGGCGCGGTAGAAGAGGTGCCGTTGCGGCAGGCACTGGGACGCTTTGTCGCGGAGCAACTTTGCGCGCGGGTAGACAACCCGGCATTCACCAATTCCGCCATGGATGGCTACGCCCTGGCCGTGGATGATTTGGTCGCCGCCAGCTTCGAGTTGCCGCTGCAGGGCGCGTCACGTTGCGGTGATCCTCCGGGAGTTTTAGTGCCAGGCACGACCATGCGCATATTCACCGGCGCACCCTTGCCGGAAGGTGCCGATACCGTCGTTATGCAAGAAGACATCAGGCTTGAGCGTGGCAAGGTGGTGTTTCCCCGCAGTATGCAGCCCGGGCAAAACCTGCGGTGGCGTGCGGAAGATTTTCGTTCGGGTGACAGGCTTTATGTGCCAGGCCGGCGGTTGACCGCGTACGATCTGGCGCTACTGTCTTCCGCCGGGGTAGACCGGATCCCTGTCTTTCCAAAGCCGCGAGCATACGTAGTCGCTACCGGCGATGAGCTGGTTGCGCCGGGCACACCGCTGAAGCCGGGCCAGATCTACGAGTCAAACCGCCTGGCGACGCTCTTGCAGCTGGAGGCATTGGGCGCGGAGGTCAACGATGGCGGTACAGTATCCGACGATGCGGCGGCGCTGCGTGCGCTGCTCAAAGCTTGCGCCGAGTACGATTTTGTCATCACCAGCGGCGGTGTCTCGGTAGGCGACCACGATCTCGTGCGACAGGTATTCTCCGAAATCGGCAACATCGATTTCTGGAAAGCCAGGATCAAGCCTGGCAAGCCTCTGGCGTTTGGACGCCTGGGCGCGCGCGGCCATTTCTTCGCACTTCCCGGAAACCCAGTGTCGAGTCTCATCACCTTCAAGCTGTTTGTCGAACCGGCGGTGCTGGCATGGAACCATGCTGCGCCCCGCTCCATGCCAGAGTTCGCGGCTACAGCCGGCAACGAGCTCAAGCGCCATCCCGGGCGTACGGAGTTTGTGCGCGCGCGCCTGCACCTTGATCGCACCGGACACCTGATCGCCACCGCGCTGCACGGACAGGGCTCGCACCAGCTCGGAACGCTACGCGACACCAACGGCCTGATAAAGATCGCCGAGGATAGCATCGGCTTTGAGCAGGGCGAAGCAGTGATTGCGATCCCACTTGGCCTCGACCTTCTCTAGCGGCCTGTCGCGCTCGGAAAATTCGGGTTAAAAGGCATGTAAAGTGCGATTCGAGTTGCCCAGTATTTTTTCATGATCATGGCATGGGTTTATGTTTCGTGCGGACCAGAGTCTGTGCCCGTTTCCGCGTCCGGCCCGGAATGACCGGAGTCCCGCGGACTCCGGGCGTGCCCCCGAATGTGGCGGTGCCTTGCTGCCGGGCAGCTCCAAAGCTCTGATCCAGCGCGGATCGATGAACATCAACTACTGCCTGGGTGCTTGGGGTTGGCACTAACTTGTGCCGGCGTGGCCGGTTCTTTCCGCGTCGGCTGCCAGCCGACGCGTGGCCGCAGTTCTATGTCTGTCATTTCAGCGAGGTGTCGGATTCGGCTGCATTTACCGGCGGAATCAATGGCGCCAGCGCCGATACGGCGAACGGATCAAGATCGATCATACTCAAACATGCCTTGCCAGCTCAGCAACGGACCAGCGCCGGTTTGTGCGGTGTGGGAGCACAAAGCCGGAAGAGAGAGCAGGGGGAGAAGTTGCGGCGAACCCAGCTTACTTGCGCGTACTGGCCCCGCCCGGATCTTGGGATTAACATAAGTCGTCCCCATGTTGACGGGTAACACACGGGCAACGCAAGGAGTCCTCATGTCCGCCCTGAGCCAGGCAGAGATTCAGAAGTTCAAGAAGCAACTCCGGGACCGAGGGACGGATCTGCGCGAGGCGATTCACGCATCGTTGCTGAACTCGGATAATAAGACCTATTCCGAAGTAGCTGGTCGTGTCTTGGACATTGGAGAACAGTCTGTCGTCGATCTTCTGGCCGATTTCCACATCATCGAGCTTGAAAAGGAGGCGGCCGAATTCGCCGATGTCGAAGCTGCGCTCGCGCGCATTGCTGCGGGAACCTTCGGACAGTGCGCTGGCTGCAAGGCCGATATCGCCATCGAGCGGTTGCGCATTTACCCCACCGCCAAGCGCTGTACCGAGTGCCAGACGCGGCACGAGCGCATGGCTAAGGATATGACGCCGAGCCTTTAGCGGATTTCGATTCGTGCCGCATAGCGCCCCGGAGGAAGGCATGGTCAAGGGCGAGCGGTTCAACAGCATCAGTCATCTGGTGGGTTTGTTGTTCGCAGTCACTGGTCTGACGGTGCTGGTAACGCTTGCCGCCCGTCAAGGTGATCCCTGGAAAATAGTCAGTTTCAGCATCTATGGCACGACACTGGTACTGCTCTATGGTTCTTCAACCCTTTACCACAGCCTGCGCGGGCGCGCCAAGCGGATTTTCCGAAGCCTCGACCATCACGCAATTTACCTGCTAATTGCTGGCACCTACACGCCATTTTCCTTGGTCACACTGCGCGGACGCTGGGGCTGGTCGCTGTTCGGAGCGGTCTGGGGGCTGGCGCTGGCCGGAATTATAGGAGAATCGCGGCCGCGCCCTGGTCCGCGAATCGTGCCGGTCATCCTGTATCTTCTTATGGGCTGGCTGGCCTTGGCCGCGCTGCATCCGCTGTTTCGGGCACTCCCTCTGGCAGGGGTTCTCTGGTTGTTTGCCGGGGGGGTATTCTATACGGTGGGGGTCATCTTTTTCGCGTTGGACACGCGTTTGCGGCACGGGCACGGCATTTGGCATCTCTGTGTTCTCGCCGGTTCTGTTTGTCACTATCTCGCCATCGCGTTTTATGTTCTGTGAAGCGGCAGTGTGCCCCGAGCGGCACGAGCGGTGATCTGGAACGTTGTGTAGATGGTTGACTGTCAACCGTGTGGTTAGCGGCACCCGCGAGATGCTGACTACTGTACCAATCAATAGCAACCGCAACATTGTTCTAGATCGACAAAACATCGGCGATGTGCTTGTCAAGCAGGACTTCTCTTAATCCGGGAATGCGGGTGCGCAGACCAAGGTCGCTATGAGCCGGATCGAGGGCGCTGACTTAACCGGTGATCGGCACCCTCACCGCGTTCGATCCTGGCCATTCCGGCGGTTCGATCCCGATCCCGGTTGCGCCCGGCCGCAACGGCGGTTTTGGCGTGCTGGACTTCAGCTTCAGGCGCAGCTATGTTGCGATGGACCGGTGCGTGATCGATGCGCGGACTTCGCGAATCGCGGCGACCGTAGCAGCAAGAGAAAAAGCGACGACTTTGGTGCAGGCCTCACTGGCTTTGCGCGCGCCACCCGCGACGACATGGCCATCGCGCTTCCCGTCGCTTTGCGGGGGTTTGAGTGCATGCCGATAGAGCCGGTGATGGACAAGATGGTAAACGCGACTGTCGCCGATATCGTCAACAAGACCCGTGAGGTCTACTATTACGGCATTGCGCCCTGAGCGCCCAGCATGCCGAAGTTTCGGCGCAATCCTATGCCTGTTCCTCGTTTCTACTGTCCCCAGACCCTCGCCGTCGGTACGACCTTCGAATTGCCGCCGCGAGCGGCGCATCACGCGGTGCGCGTACTGCGGCTGCGCGCCGGTGATGGCATCGCTGTTTTTAACGGAGCCGGCGGTGAGTATTCTGGCGCGATCGTGAGTGTGGCGCGGGATCGTGTTGTAGTCGAGATTCAGGCCCGTTTCGATGTCGAACGCGAGTCGCCTCTCGACGTTACCCTGGTCCAAGCGGTTTCCTCCGGAGACCGCATGGATCTTACGATCCGCAAGGCAGTGGAACTCGGGGTCACGCGTATTGCTCCGGTCATCAGCGAGCGCAGTGTCGTGCAATTGAGTGGTGATCGGGCCAGAAAGCGAGAGCAGCATTGGAGTGAGGTGGTCATCGCTGCCTGCGAACAATGTGGCCGCAATCGCCTGCCGCTTGTGGCGGCGGTGCTGCCTCTGTCAGCCTGGATCGGAGCCGAGCCGCGCGCTCCGACGCGATGGATACTTTCTCCCAGCGCTGCAAACTCGGTACGCGGAATCGCGCGTCCTGATGGCGCCCTGCAGTTGCTGGTTGGCCCGGAGGGAGGGTTCACCGAAGAGGAAGAGCGGGCTGCCGCAGGTGCCGGTTTCGTCGGCATCAGGCTCGGTCCGCGCACGTTGCGCACCGAGACCGCGGCTCCGGCCGCGCTCGCCGCGATAGCGGTGCTGTGGGGGGACTTCTGACAAAGTCGCAGAACTGCTGGATCTGGCGCCGCCGGGCGTAGCACAGCAGGCCTGGGCGTTGTGCCATACCGCCATTCATGGCAGATTGTGCTGCAGCGTCTGTTTGAACCCGACCGCACCTAGCCTGGATTTCCACGGCCCAAGGTTAGCCT
>DAHXOO010000140.1 GCA_027364845.1 Pseudomonadota bacterium
ATTAGGAACAGCGGAGAAACCAAGGCCTCGTGACGAGTCAGGTCAGCACCAACTAACCCTTCCTTCGGTGAGAATAAAATGGCTTCTGCACCCCTTTTGACGCCAAACAGACGGTGCAAGGCTGATAAAGCCGTTTCGATGTAACTGAGGGCTCCAGCAAGGGCGAGCGGCTTTCAGAAGATTCAATTCGATTCTTTGCCCGCACCCACACGGGCAAATCATTACCGCACCCCACAGGTTTTCGCCTTCTCCAGCTAACCGATCTTATGCACGCGAAGCATGAACTGAAGGCGAATTTTTGTCAGACGCGATCATCCGTTTCTGCGCGCGTATCTTCGGCAGATTGATTGGGTCGAGAACGCTGTCGACGCGTTGGGGGTTAATGGATCGGGGCGCGGCGGGGCATCATCGCCCCGCGAACTTATGGTCCGGACGGTTGCAGCTTGAGCGCGACAAGACTGAACGTCTCGGCCTCCGTGCAGCATGAGGCGAGCGCGATACGAATGCGGCTCGCGTGCTCGATGAAACGTCCGGCGATTTTCAAGAGACGTAGACGGATCGTAGCGAACTCTGTGTGCCGCAGCGGATTCCAACTCGGGATTGCGGCACGCAGGTCGAGTAGCAACCAATAGGCACCGGTGTGCAGGATGAGCCGCATCTGGTTGGCCAGCGGCGAGCGGCAGCTGGTGCGATCGGATGAGAGTTGTGCCTTGTGCTGCTTGATCAGGTTCTCGGCCTGCCCGCGGGCGCAGTAGATCGTTTCATAAATGTGTTCGGCATCGCTGCCTTGCAGCGAGGTGACGACGTAGCGGATATCGATGCCTCGGCGCAGCATGTCATCGGCGTGGCTGGCGCTGGCCTCGATCCGGGCCACGACCCGCCGCTCCTTGTCCCACGACTTGGCCGCGTAGCGCGTCTCGGCAAAGCCGCGCAGAACCTCGGCCTGGCTCTCGGCACGGCGCACCCGGATATCGTCGGCGGCGGCGTCGACCAGGCGGTCGAGCACAACATTGCCGGAGAGGCCGAAAATGTAGTCGATGCCGTAGTTCTCGCACCACGTCATCGCCTCTTCGCGGCCGTAATGGCCGTCGCCGCGGATGGTGATGTGGCTGCTGGGCCAGAGCCGGCGGATGCGCCCGATCAGGCGACTGAGCAGCTTGCGAACCTCCACGCCCGACGGCGTCTTGCCGGGACGCAGAATCACCGTAACTGGAGCACCCGTCGCCGCATCATAGACATGGATCGGCAGGAAGCAGCGCTCGTCATAGTGGGCGTTCCATTGCGCCAATTGCTGGTGGCCGTGCACAACATCGACCGTGTCGTCGATGTCCAGGACAACAAACCGGGGTGGCTTCTGGTAACTCCGGCACCAGATATCGACCAGGGCGTAGGTCAGGCGGATGATCTCGCGTAGCGTCGGCGCATTCTCCCAGCGCGAAATGGTCGGCTGCGAGCAGAGGTCACCGCCGGTGTCAGGCAGCCGTCCGCAGGCTAGCTTGAAGGCCGGATCGAAGCGCAGCCGGTCGAAGTCGTTGCCATCGGGATAGCCGCAGCCAATCGCCAGCATGCGGGCGCGCAGGACATCCGCAACCGTGTGCGTGATGTGCGAGGGATCGCGATGGTCGGCAATAAGAGCGGCAAGCGTATCAGCAACCGCGCGCCGGCGATCGGCCAGCGCGAGCAGCATCACGCCACTATCCGAGGAAAGTCGGCCACCATCGAACGCAGCTCTGACTTTCTTGCGCGAAACAGATGGCAGGTTGAAGCTGAGTTGATTATCGTCTGTCATGGCGGGTGTGGCAGTGAGGCGCGACGCGCGCAGGATGGTCTCGACACCCATTCCCTACGCAAGCTCAACGCTTTGCGCCACACCTGTCAGCTCAAATTCCAGACCGGCTGAATAAGATGGGCTAGCGTCAGATAGGATCAGGCAATCGGGAAGCAACTTGCCGATGGTCGAAATTGCAGTCGCGTTCGACACATAACCTGACGTGAACACGAGTGCCGCTTCCTTGCCATGCAGCGCGGCGAGCTCGCGTTCAAGTTCGACAAGCGGATGATTGGTCCCGGCGATATTGCGGGTACCGCCCGCTCCGGTACCCATCCGCGTTGCCGTCTCAACCATGGCGCCGACGACTTTGGGGTGCTGCCCCATGCCGAGATAATCGTTGGAGCACCAGATGACGACGTCGCGCGGACCGTTTGCCGAATGCCAAATAGCATGTGGAAAGCGACCGGCAATCCGTTCCAGATCGGTGAAGATCCGGTAGCGTCTTTCGTCCCGCAGCCGACCTACCGCGCTTGTGAAAAATGCATCAAAAGTCATTAGTGCGCACCCGCGCCAACAATCATTAACCGGCGCCCCGTTTGCGGTCGCAGACGTGCATGCCCCTCGACGGCGCGGCAATTCACTCGCTGAATCCGGCTTGGCCGTCTTTCCGTAGAACTTCAAAAGCTTCCATTGAAAGAAATACTTCTAGCACTATTGCATAAGGATTAATGATTATGACGATATATTTTATTGTACCTTATTCTTGCAGTATATTTATGTGACTCGATAATTTATAATAGTAATTTCCTGTATCGCCTCAATGGCGATTGCTACGGCCGACCGCGTACCGCCCTCCTCCGGTAACTAACCCATCTTATTCAGCCTGTCTGGAATTTGAGCTGACAGGTGTGGCGCAAAGCG
>DAHXOO010000141.1 GCA_027364845.1 Pseudomonadota bacterium
GTGGACACCAAGAAAAAGGAACTCGTAGGAAACTACAAGAATGCCGGCCGGCAATGGCGCCCGAAGGGGGATGCGATCGAGGTGCTCACGCACGATTTCCCCGATCCGGAGGTCCCCAAGGCCGTGCCGTACGGTGTCTACGACATTGGCCAGAACACTGGTTGGGTCAATGTGGGGATGAGTTCCGATACCGCCGAATTTGCGGTCGAGAGCATCCGCCAATGGTGGAAGCATATGGGCCGGCCTCGTTATCCGCGTGCCCGTCGCCTGCTGATCTGCGCGGACAGCGGGGGAAGCAACGGGTATCGTCTGCAGCTGTGGAAACGGGAGTTGCAGACCTTCGCGACGGAACAGGGACTGACGATTACGGTGTGCCACTTTCCGCCCGGCACGAGCAAATGGAACAAGATCGAGCATCGACTGTTCTCCTTCATCACGATGAACTGGAGGGGTCGACCATTGACGGACTATCGCACCATCGTCAACCTCATTGCCGGGACGAAGACCCAGGCAGGGCTGACCGTCAAAGCACGTCTCGATCGCACGATATACCAACGTGGAATCAAAGTTTCGGTGCAAGAGATGAAAACGCTCAAACTCGAACCCCATCCCTTCCACGGCGAGTGGAACTACACCATTAGACCACAACGGTCCTCGGCGTAACTGCTCAAGTTATTATTTCACAACTCCTAAGCTGGGGAGGCGCCGCCGCGGCCGCCTCCGCGGTCGGGGTGCGCACCGCATCGGGTACATGCAACGGAACGATACGAATTGAATCGCCGTGAGCGGCATAAATCTTCTTGGCGGGGTGAAGTTCTTCGCTGGCCATGGGTGGCTCCTTGTAAAATATGAATTTAGCGGCGGGACTTCGGGATGGCGGTTAAGCGGGGCGGTGGTCCGGCCGGCTGAGAAAAATCGAAGCAGTCCGCCATGCCATCGGCCTTGGCAGTGCGTTGATTGAGACTCGGCAACTGGAAAGTGATTTCGCAAAATCGCACCAGGCTGACGTGCGAATGCAGCGCTTTGGAAATGTAGTCGCGTTTGGCATAAGGGCTGAGCACCAGGCAGGGCACGCGTGAACCATAACGGAACTGGGAACCGTCGGTCCACTTCTCGACCTCCGGCGGATCGACATGAACGAACCAACCGCCCCAGTCGTCCCAGGTGATGAAGATAGCGGTCTTGGGCCACAGTCCGCCTTGGACGACGGCGTTCACCTGATCGACCGTCCATTGCATTCCGCGAGTAACGTTACCCACCAAGGGATTACCCTGGTCTTGCGGGTCCGCCGGGTGTTCGCTCGCATCATGCGGCGCATATACCCAGGATACGGTCGGCAATTTGCCCGAAGCTGCGTCCTACTGGAAATGGTCAGAGGTGTATTTGTTACGGCCGGCCAGACCTTGTATGAAATCGAATACATAGCCGCCATAGTTACCCCAGGTAAGCTTCATCTTGTCCAACTGCGCGGGGCAAGGACGGAAGCTTGAACAGCGATCCCTTGCCGCCGCGCCGGTAATGCGGCGGATTGTCGATGATTGGCGAGTCGGCGGTGACCAGCATCAAGTGGTTGGGCGTCGAGGGTCCGGCGACGTCGGCAAAGTAGTTGTCGCACAGTGTAAATTCTCTGGCATACGCGAAATAGGCCGGGATGTCCTGTTCGATGAATTGAGCGCGGACCGCTGTCGTGTGGCGGGTGAGCCAGGCGCCATGGCGGTGGTCCGGATCCTTGGACGGTAGATTGGGCGAGTGCGGCGGTGTCATACCGTTCGCGCCCGGGAAGGTACCGAAGTAGTTGTCGAAGCCGTGGTTTTCCTTAACGATGATCACCACGTGCTGAATAGGGTTGGTGGAAATAGCGTGCCTCTCCAAGAAGAACAGCTGCTTATTGATATAAATCCTCAGAGCATTCCGTCATCGGTAAGGTTCTCCCGTCTATCCATTAGGGTCCTCCGCTTATCAGACTGATACTGACATATCGCTGGGTGCGGATGTTGATGAGTTTGGTTTGACCGAACTTTTGAGTCAAACTGATAGAATCAACACGTCGAAGGAAGTCACACGCGTAAACGCAGTTATACACCTCTGTATTCGTTTCTGAAGCATTTCGATCAACTCGAGGCAGAGTCAGCAACGGTTCGTTTCGTAACGGAAACGACTGTAATTCGCGGCGATGGCCAAACTTTGGTTT
This sequence comes from Pseudomonadota bacterium, assembly GCA_027364845.1. Classification (GTDB taxonomy): domain Bacteria; phylum Pseudomonadota; class Gammaproteobacteria; order Acidiferrobacterales; family UBA6901; genus JAJYCY01. The sequence continues at coordinate 2,192 of DAHXOO010000141.1, forward strand.
GCTGTAAACTATAATTTGGCCAGCTTCGGCCGCTCGGATTTCCTGGGAGCAGCCGTTCGCATAGCCCCATAGCGGACCTTCACGGTTACGCGACCGGCGAAACCTGAGAAGTTCTCCTGGCACTCATATTGCCGCGAATTGGTTCGGATACTGATGGCAGCGTAACTACGAATTCGCCAGCGACACCTTACCGTGCCCTCGGAGCAGTTCGCGTGAAGGTGCAGGATGGTCGAGCTTGTGCGTGAAAACGCGTAACCGCCACGCCGTCGGGGGGGAATGCAGACATCGTTTCTGCTCGTCGTTATGGCGGGCGTGGTGATATGCGCGTCAGGTGTGGCGACCTCATTATGGTCCGGTGGCCAAAATTCGACGCTGCTCGCGGATTTTTACGCGCCCTCGGCCCCACGCAATGCGCGGTGTGATCAGGGGCTGGCCTCAAGCC
>DAHXOO010000142.1 GCA_027364845.1 Pseudomonadota bacterium
CCCTCTGCCTCCTTACTACTTCATTTCGCTAAGGTTTTTGCCGATGAGAGGGAGAAAAATCCGGGGGACTTCAGTTTAGTCTGCCAAGTGCGCCGGGCGATGGGGATGCTGCGGTTGATAGGCGGGGCCGGCCGAAGCGCAGTTCAGAGCCAGCGGGCCGCTAGCGGCATGTAATTTTCACCTAATCGGGTTGCTAATGCTAGCTGGACTATCGTTGCTAAACCCCCGCATATGATTAGTTTTTTTGCGGCAGGTAGATATAATGGAAAATATGAGTACTACAGCGCCCGGGCAGTTTATGGGCACAGGGCAAGACATCATCGCCGCATTAGGGAGAGCGTCGGCATCGCTGCTTGTCCGGCGATGGTTGTCTGCCGTTGTCAACGTTATTGCGCTGGCCACCCTTGCCTGGGGAATGGCGGGCTGGACCTGGATGCTGGTCGTGCCGGCCGTGCCGCAGGTGATTCCGGACAGCAATGGGGGATCGGGAAGTGAAATGCTCGATATGCAGCCAGTATTGGACGCCCAGCTCTTTGGTCAGGCGCCACCGGTGGCAGGGGCTGGAGGCGAGTCACTGAATGCGATTCCGATCAGTGGTCTCAATCTTGTTCTTGCCGGAGTCGTGGCAGCAGGTGGCGCGAGTTATGCGCTCATCAGTGTCGACGGTCAGCCGCAGAAACCGTTTGCTATCGGTCAGGAAGTGACGGCCGGGGCGGTGCTGCAGGCCGTTTATCCCGACCGCGTCCTGCTTAGCCGCAACGGGGTTACGGAAAGCCTGATGTTGAAGGGAGTGAGGGCCAATGGTGCGGGAGCGGCATCCGGTGGAGCGGCGATTCAGGTCGGTCCGCCCCTCGTGGGTATCCGCGAGCGTGGAGAGAACGACTACGTCGTGCCACGCGGTGTGATCAATGCTGAACTTCACCAGCCGCAGAAACTTTTGACGCAGGCGTTGATGGTGCCAGATCCGAGCGGCGGGTTTCTGGTGCGCGAGATACAGCCGAACAGCGTGTATCAGAAGCTTGGTCTGCATGTTGGTGATGTCATACGCAGCGTAAACGGCCAGCCTGTGAACAACATGCAGGAAGCGATGCATGCCTACCAGCAGGCACTGAGTCTGCCCAACGTGCAGCTTCAAATCGTCCGCAACGGCCGGCCGGAAGTTCTTCAATATCAAGTCCAGTGATCCGTTTGCCATGCTGCCTACGGCTCAGTTCCCAGGGGAAAGTGATCGCCACATGAATAATCGCCCGTTCCTGATAAGTGCACTCTTGCTGGCAGCGATCGGGCTCGCCGGAGTGCCCGTTTGTACGCATGCGGTCGAGATGGTACCGATAGCAACCAACGGACAGATTCCCGAACCGCCGCCGTCATCGCAGCGGGCGCTACCGGTGGGACCTCCGGTGACGACATCATCACCGCCCGCGCCGCCGCTTCCAATCGCGCCGGTGCCACCATCGCCCAGTTATGCCCCGGCCCCGTCGGTTGCAACGCCGCCGCTGCGTCCGGGGCAGATGCTGTTCAATTTCCATGACGCCGACATCCAGGCGGTGATCAAGACCGTATCAGAGATCACCGGCCGCAATTTTCTTGTCGACCCACGCGTTAAGGGAAAAGTGACAATCATTTCCTCGACGCCGGTTTACAAGGCCGCTGCCTACCAGATATTCATTTCTGCTCTAAAGGCGCAGGGTTTTACCGCCGTCAATGGCCCTGGGGGCATCGTCAAGATCATTCCCGAGGCTGAGGCCAAGCCCGAGGCGGGGGTAAGTTTCAGGTCGAGTGTGCGTAACAGCGACCAGTGGACAACGCACGTCGTGGTGGTTCAACACGCCTCGGCACCGCAGCTGGTTCCACTGCTGCGACCGCTCATGTCGCCGACGGCGATGCTTTCGGTCTACACACCGGCTAATGCGCTGATCATCACCGACACGGCGCAGAGCGTGCGCAACGTGCTGCGGGTCATCGACCGTCTCGATCAACCCGGAAACACCGGGGTCACGGTGATCCCACTGCGGCATGCCTCGGTGCTGGATGTGGCGCCGGTAATCAGTCGATTCATCGGGGGGGCCAGTGTCGCCGGGCAGCCGGGCATGCCGGTGGGTGCGCCCAGCGCATTCTCTGGCGGCAACCGCCTTGTCGTGGTGCCGGACGTGCGCACCAACAGTCTGCTCGTGCGTGCCGACAACCCCGGGCGCCTGGTTGAACTGCGCTCGCTCATCGCCAAGCTCGATGTTCCGGCACAACCCGGCGGAAGGACGCACGTGGTCTACCTGCGCAATGCCGACGCGACCAAGCTCGCCCAGATTCTGCGCGGACTGCTCTCTGGCGAGGCGCGCTCGGCAACAACGGCGACACCAAGCGTCACTGGAGCGACCACGGTTACGCCGCCGATCGGGAACAAGGCAGCTGCAACGTCGCGGATTCAGGCGGACGAGTCGTCCAATGCTCTGATCATCGACGCTCCCGATGCGGTATACAACAGCCTGCGCAGTGTGATCGCCAAGCTCGACATACGCCGTGCCCAGGTCTTCGTGGAGGCCTTGATCGCGGAGGTGTCGAGCGACCGGGCATCGCAGTTCGGCATCCAGTGGGCTGGCCTGACGGGGG
>DAHXOO010000143.1 GCA_027364845.1 Pseudomonadota bacterium
ACCTATCTATTACACACAAGTTTTAGGCTCCGGCCAGCAGTACCGATCGCGGCGAAAGAAAAGCTGGACACAGCGGATGCGGTTTGATAGTCTCATTCGTGTCGCAGCGTGCGACGCGGAGTATGAGGCAACGTGGCGAACAGGGCGCGAGTGAAAGACCCCGAGGCGCAGGCTATTATTGAGGCCGGCACCGGGTCGGTGGAGTGGGTAACACAGGAGTTCGCCTGCGCCGATCTCTGCGACAAACGCCTGGATCGTCGCTTGATGAAGACCGCGCAACACCTGGCCCAATCTCCCGCCTCGCCGATCAATGAAGCCTGCGGCGATTGGGCAAGCACTCAGGCGGCGTATCGTCTGTTCGACAACCCGAAGGCCGCTCCGGCGGCCATTCTCGAGCCGCATACTCAGGCGACCGTTGAGCGCATGGCGGGCTGTGGCGGGCCGGTGCTGGCGATGCAGGACACGGTCTTCTTCTCCTATGGGAGGCATCCGAAGACGCGCGGTCTGGGTCCGATCGGCAAGAGCAACGCCGCGCATGACCGGGGCCTCATTATGCACAACGCACTGGCCTTCACGGTTTCGGGCGTGCCGCTGGGGATCCTGAGCCAGAATATCTGGGCGCGCCAGGAAGTACCGGAAGAGGGCTATCAGGAGAAGATCGAGCGTCTGCAGTGCACGGCCATCGAGGAGAAGGAGAGCTCCAAGTGGTTGCTGGCGCTCACCGAGACGGTCGAGCGAGCGCCGGCGGGCGTGCAAGTTGTCACGGTCGCTGATCGGGAATCGGATTTCTTCGAGTTTCTCACGCAAGCCCAAGAGCAGCGGGCGCAGTATCTGATCCGTGCCCGCACCGATCGCAAACTCGTGCCGGAAGACAGCGCGGGCTGCTGCCGAATGCTCGAAGCGCTCAGCAACGCCCCGGCGCTCGGCACGATGACGGTGGAGGTTCCCGGCAACGGCAGACGCCAGGCGCGCGTGGCGGGCGTCGAGGTCCGCGTGGCGCGAGTGACGATCAAGCCGCCGGCGCGGCGCGGTCAAGCGAAGGCGTCGGCATCGCTCGAGCCGGTGCTCGTGACCGTCATCGGCGCCACCGAGCACGACGCGCCGGCAGGAATCGAAGCGATCAGCTGGGTACTGCTGACGAACCTGCCCGTCAAGGGCTTTGAAGGTGCCGCCGAGAAGGTGCACTGGTATGGCAAGCGCTGGGGCATTGAGACCTGGCACAAGGTGCTCAAGTCCGGCTGCCAGGTCGAGGACTGCCTGCTCGAGACGGGTGAGCGCCTGAAGCGCTACCTGACCCTCTTCAGCATCATCGGGGTACGCCTGTTGCACGTGGCCACTGTGGCTCGCGTGCGCCCGGACCTGCCGGCCACCGCAGTGTTCTCCACCGAGGAGGTCGAAGCGCTGCACCTTCGCGTCCACCAGGCGCTGCCGCCGCCGCAACCCCCGAGCTTGCGCGAGACGGTACGCCTGCTCGGCCGCCTCGGTGGTCACCTGGGACGCAAGGGTGACGGGGAGCCCGGCGTCACCGTGCTGTGGCGCGGCTGGATGCGTCTGTATGAAGATGTCGTCATCCTGCGCGCGCACAAAGCGGCCTTGGGCCTCACCCACCCGGGCTGAGCGATGCGCTACTGTGGACGTGACTTTGAACCTTCCGAGATCGAGCTCATCCGCACGTTGCTTAAGGCTCCCGGGATCAGCCGCTTTCGCCTCTCGCGGGAGGTGTGCGAGCGCCTGAACTGGCGACGCGCGGACGGCCGGCTCAAGGATATGAGCTGCCGGGTGGCGTTGCTTAGAATGCAGGCCGACGCTCTGTTGACGCTGCCCCCGCCGCGAAACGCCAAACCCGTCGCGTATCGGTCCTATCCGCATATCGAACAGGCGGTGCTTGAACCGAGCAGCCTCCCGGTCATCGAACTCGCCACGCTGAAGCTCGATCTGGTCTTGAGCAAAGCGGACTCTCTGCTGTGGAACGCCTATATCGAACGCCATCACTACCTCGGCCATCAACCCCTGCCCGGGGCACAGCTGCGCTACTTCGTGCGCGCCGAAGGCCATATCATCGCCGCGCTCGGCTTCGGCGCGAGCGCCTGGAAGGTCAAACCCCGCGATCAGGCCATCGGCTGGACCGCCGAGCAGCGCCGGCGCACCCTGCACCTCGTCGTCAACAACGCCCGCTTCCTGATCCTGCCCTGGATTCACTGTAAAAACCTCGCCTCGCGCATCCTCGCCCTGACCGCGAAGCGCCTGGCCGAAGACTGGCAGGCCCGCTACGCCTATCGCCCGGTTCTGCTCGAAACCTTCGTCGAGAAGCCGCGCTTCGCCGGCACCTGCTACAAAGCGGCCAACTGGCAGTATCTCGGGGATACCCAGGGACGCGGCAAGCTCGACACACTCCATCGCCACGCACAGCCGATCAAGAGCATCTGGATCTATCCGCTGACGCGCGACTTTCGTCGGCATCTTTGTAACGCATAGATCGAACACGCTGATGTTCATTGTCTTCTGACTTGTCGTCCTTCAAACTTGTGTGTAATAGATAG
>DAHXOO010000144.1 GCA_027364845.1 Pseudomonadota bacterium
GACCGATGCCGCATGCTTCAGCATCAGCTTAGCCTTGGGCGTCAAACGAACCTCGATCCAGTCCTCTCGGCGTTTCGTGGAGCTGCGCATCGTGATAGTCCTCTGTGTTTTATCGTCACATAACGGTACCCGTACAATGTACGGACAACAATTAATGCCATGCTGGATAACAGGCCGGGCGACAGGCACATTCTTTGCGACATATGCGTCACCGGTTCATCGGCAATAGCGCAAATGCTCACGACGTACATCACCCATAAGTTTGATCGGCGCTCGGCCTACCGCCCGTGCCAGTCTGTGTCTGTGAAGACAGCATCCACTCAAGAATACGCTCGACCTCGAGGTCCGGATCCCGTTCCGACGATTCCCGCTACGAACGCCAGCAGGTCACTGATCGCCTTGCCGCGCGATTCGAGGGTGCCACGCAGGGCACGACGCTTCGGAAAAGATCGCGCGCAAGGCACCAGCCGGACTCTCGTGCCAATCGGCGCTTAAGCTCCAAACAGAATGAAGCACTACGCCGGTCCGCTATCGCCGACCGGCACGCGAAGCTGAACGTGGATGGCGCTTTAAACAGATTTCTTCTACAATCTAGCTATTCTGGCTAGTTATGAGAGGATACTCAATGAAACGTAACTGGCAGCTTCAGGATGCCAAGAACCAGCTCTCGCGCGTCGTCGCGGAGGCAAAAAAACATGGTCCGCAGACAATTACTGTGCATGGGCGTCCTGCGGCCGTGGTGATTTCAATCGAGGAATTCCGCTGCCTGGCGGTGAAGAAAAAGCCGCTCTCGCAGTTCTTCCATGAACTCGCGCCCAAGGGACGCGGCCTAAACCTCAAACGCTCGCGCGACGCTGGGCGCCGTATCGAGTTGTGAGCTACCTGCTGGATACCATGGTGATTTCAGAGCTGATGAAGAAGAATCAGCACCCGGGCGTCATGTGCTGGCTCGACGCTCAGGAGCCGCACCTGCTCTTCGTAAGCGTGATCACCATCGGTGAAATCGAGCAGGGAATCGCGCGCCTGCCGCACGGTGCACGACGCCGCGCTTACGAGCGGATGGTGCATGAGGCGCTGCCGGAACGCTTTGCGGGGCAGATTCTGCCGGTGAGTATCGAGGTGGCGTCTTCATGGGGCGTATTCTCCGGTCGCCACAAGCAGACATTGCCCGTGGTGGACGGTCTGATCGCCGCCACTGCCCGCGTGCATGAGATCGCGGTCGTCACCCGTAATGTCGCCGACTTCGTCCGCTTCGATGTGCCGGTGGTAAATCCCTGGGAATAACTGTCCCGATCCGATAGGGCTTGAATTGAGCGGGCGTGGATTGAAGCCGATACGGGCATGGTGGCTATTCGAGCGCCAACCCGAGCTTCCTGGTGCAGTCGGCTGCGCTACAGCGGTTCTCCATCGCCGGCGGCCGATGGAGTGGGAACTGACGGTGGAACGCACCCGCGCAGGGTTGGAAGTCGTCCGCTAGCTTGGCCATAACGGCGCACCTAAACGACCGATGGCCGACAGCAAGCCTGTTCGTGTCCGTGCCCCACAGCAAAAACACCGAAGACGACGATCTCGCCACCTTTATCGACCCGGATCCGGAGGGGCCCTGTGTTCGACACGTCAGTGCGATCCGTCGGCTGGACGTCCCGGTGGGCGTGCGGGCACTGAACGAGAGGCTCCGCGCAGTCGTGCTCACTGAGGCGACGCCGGTATGATTCGTGACAAGCAGCGGTTGCCCGACTGCCTGGGAGCACATTCTGGAGCCCATTGGGCATATCGAACACTACACCCTTGCTC
>DAHXOO010000145.1 GCA_027364845.1 Pseudomonadota bacterium
TACTAGGTGGATCCTAAAGATGTCTTTCCAGAGGAATTTGCACACTTTCTGCTCACGGATCCTCGAGTCCGGCATACCTTCATGGCGCAGCACCGTGATTTACTGGACTACCTCTGGTGGCAAGAGGTTCAGGATCAGATCGCTGCGGGGAAGGTGGGAGATGTGATTCCTTACCAAGAGTCGCAGCGTTTCTCCAGAATGTTTGCAGATGGGGTAACCCATCCCCGTATGGTGCGCCAGCACGTCATCCCAAATGGTCTTGCCAGTCATCCGCGAGCGTTAACGGCTGGTCGCCGGCGCCCTTTGGGCCGATTTTCGTTTGACAGTGACTGACTGGCACTGCTATAGTAGCTGACTCTACTCGACGGACGCGGGGTGGAGCAGTCTGGCAGCTCGTCGGGCTCATAACCCGAAGGTCGTAGGTTCAAATCCTACCCCCGCAACCAGATAGTTTGCTCTTTAAAAAATTAGGTTAATCGATAGGTGTGGGTGCTGCGGGTGCAATAGGCATTAGCAGTGCCCACGAGAAGTAAAATCCGTCTAGGAACACTTTGAGTGGGGCCCTGAGAGGGGCACAAATAGTACAGAGATTGAACTGAAGAGTTTGATCCTGGCTCAGATTGAACGCTGGCGGCATGCTTTACACATGCAAGTCGAACGGCAGCACGGGGGCAACCCTGGTGGCGAGTGGCGAACGGGTGAGTAACACATCGGAACGTATCCTTGAGTGGGGGATAACGCAGCGAAAGTTGTGCTAATACCGCATAAGCTCTGAGGAGGAAAGCGGGGGACCGAAAGGCCTCGCGCTGGAGGAGCGGCCGATGTCCGATTAGCTAGTTGGTGAGGTAAAGGCTTACCAAGGCGACGATCGGTAGCTGGTCTGAGAGGATGATCAGCCACACTGGGACTGAGACACGGCCCAGACTCCTACGGGAGGCAGCAGTGGGGAATTTTGGACAATGGGGGCAACCCTGATCCAGCCATGCCGCGTGAGTGAAGAAGGCCTTCGGGTTGTAAAGCTCTTTCGTGGGGAACGAAACGGTTACGGATAACACCCGTGACAACTGACGGTACCCCAAGAAGAAGCACCGGCTAACTACGTGCCAGCAGCCGCGGTAATACGTAGGGTGCGAGCGTTAATCGGAATTACTGGGCGTAAAGCGTGCGCAGGCGGTTTGTTAAGTCAGATGTGAAATCCCCGGGCTTAACCTGGGAACTGCGTTTGAAACTGGCAAGCTAGAGTCTGTCAGAGGGGGGTAGAATTCCACGTGTAGCAGTGAAATGCGTAGAGATGTGGAGGAATACCGATGGCGAAGGCAGCCCCCTGGGATAAGACTGACGCTCATGCACGAAAGCGTGGGGAGCAAACA
>DAHXOO010000146.1 GCA_027364845.1 Pseudomonadota bacterium
GTGACGACTTTCTCGAAGACGATATCGATCTGGGTGCGCCGTTCGTGCCCTTTGCAGCGGACCTTGTGCAGATCCTCCCCACACTCCTCGCAGAAGTCCACCTTGGAGACTTCATGGCTCTCGACGGTGCGGGTATTGCCGGAGCGGGACTCGGTGAGCACCTTGCCCTTGCCGTGGGTGCTGGGCTGGGTGAGCGCAGTGTCATCCTTTGGGGTCTGCGAGGCCGGTTTGCTGGAGTTGGTGCTGTTCTTCGGCGTGTTCCTTTCCATGAACACTGCCATCAGCACCTTCAGGAGCATCAGCAGGGCCTCGACCAAGGCACTGCTTTCCGCCGTGATCTTGCCATCGGCCGACAACTGCTTGAAGCGATCCTGGAGCGCACCGAACTCCTCGCGCAGGGACTCCTTGTTGACGCTCGCCACGGGCAGGGCCGACTACGCGTCGGCCTCCACTGCCATCAGCGCCGCGAGCACTGCGAGCCGCTCGCCCGGCGGCAATCCTCGATAGCGCCGCCCCCAGGTCTCGGCCTTGCGCCGGATGCGCTGGCGGTCGGTGTGGTTCTTGCCGGTGTAATTCGCCCAATGCACCCGATCGGGCGTGAAGTTGAACCACAGCTTCTCGGTGCGCACGCCGCCCTGGTTCATCACCTGCAGCTCCAGGCTCTGCCAACCGCCCAGGCACTCATCGTAGAGCGCCGAGGGGTAGCCGGAGAGAATCACATTACAGGGCAACCGCTTGAGCAACGCGAGCAGCTCCCGGTGGTCCGATTCTTCGTAGTCAAAGCGATAGCGCCGGCTGGAGCAACGGGTCTCGTGCAGATAGGGTGGGTCGCAGTACACCAGTTCCCGGCCTTGATAGGCATAGTCAGCCAGGAACCGGTGCGCGCAGCCATGCACCAACTCCACCGGATAGGTGCACTGAAACTTCTCGATCGACCGCTGATTAAGATCGATCCCGATGTTGCGCAGCGCCGGCGGCTTGCGCCGCATGATCGCCCCGCCACCAAGGTGGGTCTCGATGTAGGTGTCATGCGGCGGCATCAGCGCGATAATCGGCTGACACAAACCCGAGGTCGCCTTCGATCCGAAATACGCACCCATCGCTGCCGATTCCCCATCGTCACCACGATGGATCAGCAGCGTAGTAGCAGGCTGCTACGTTGTCAAGCAAAAATGCCCGGGGACTCG
>DAHXOO010000147.1 GCA_027364845.1 Pseudomonadota bacterium
GATGCTCTGGTGGCTGAGATACCCGGAAAGGTTGGGCAATTAGAACAAGCTGATAAGTAGGTTTAGGACAGCGGATTTGCTAATGAATTCAATTTGCATCGTCCGGTGGGTCATAGCCGGCTGCTCATTAGCCGCCGTTCGCCAACTTCTGCTAATGGCCGGGATTTACTGCGCGTTCCGGCCCATGCCGGACACCTTTCCGATTTGATGCCGGACAGCATTCCGGGCCCATGGCGGACAGCAATCCGATGGGATGGCGGACACTTTAGTCTCTGTCCGGAACACTGTCCGTCATGCGTCCGGAATGCCCCCGCCGTCCGCCCCTGGTAGCGTCTCGACGCAAGCCCTGACAACCCCCATGCTCCGCCCTTTTTCGTTTAACGAACGAGGAGCGAGATCACGGTGGCACAGACAAGGCTTGCAATGCGAAACATCAAGAATGTTCTACGGCTTTATTTCCTGGGCGGCATCCAGAGCCGCCGGCAACTGGCGCGCGCGGCAAAGGTCAGCAAAAGCGCTGTCGCCGAGCTCCTGCAGCGTGCGGCGCACGCAGGTCTCTCGGACTGGGGTGCGATCGAAGCGCTCGATGAAGCGGCGCTCGAAGCACTGCTCTATCCCGCGATAGCCACGAAGCGCGATGCCCGGCCCCGCGTGCGCCCACTGCCCGATTGGGTCAAGGTGCGCGAGGAGTTAAGCCGGCGCGATCATCACGTGACGCTGATGCTGCTGTGGACGGAGTACAAGGCCGAACACCCGGAGGGGTTGCAGTACTCCCAGTTCGCCGCCCGCTACCAGCACTTCGAGCGCAGCCTCTCGGTCGTGATGCGGAGCCACCACCGCCCGGGCGAGAAGGTATTCGTCGACTTCTGCGACGGGATCAAGCTCACCGACCCCCTGACCGGGGAGAAAGTCCCGACCGAGCTCTTTGTCGGCGCACTCGGGGCGAGCTCCTACACCTTCGCGCTCGCCACCTTGTCCCAGACCCTGCCGGTGTGGCTCGACTGTCATGTGCGCATGTACGAATTCTTCCAGGGCGTGAGCGCGATCACCATCCCGGATAATCTGGCTGCCGGGGTCAAGCACCCCGATCGCTACGAGGCGGAGCCAACGGAGAGTTACCTCGAACTCGCGCGCCACTTCGG
>DAHXOO010000148.1 GCA_027364845.1 Pseudomonadota bacterium
GAAATATACTCGACGTGTGCGGCCAGCCAGAACGCGACGATAATCGCCAGCGCTATTTGGAAAGCGCTGACCGGTGGCGCACTGCCGCTGGACATTGCAATGAGGGCACAGGCAACGCAATCATCGGGGTGAGTGGTCAGATCATGATGGTGCTGGGTGAGCGCGTAGAGCTGCACGCAGAGCAATACGGCGACAAGCCAACGCAGTACACGTTGTCCACGCGTCGCGGCTGCCCCGTCCCAGATCGCTGATCTCAACTGCATATCAGACAAAACTCTTTCTTTCGAAATTTAGAAATTCGGCACGTTCCAATCGGTAAACACGAGAACAAGATGTCACCTCGTATCGCATTACTATCCATTCGCACAGATCATGGCACAACTCTCTGCGCACCGGAAGATGGACAGTAAGTATCCCCCGGCAAAGCCGGGGGCTTTAATTTGTGAGCCGCTCAAAGCGGCTATAACACCATGTGCCACCTAAAGGTGGCTGTTCAGTGCCACAGGTTCATCTGCTCCAGTCGCTTGTCTTCCGCTTCCTGGTGCCGGATGTACTCGCGGATCACTTCCTCGTCACGTCCTACTGTCGATACAAAGTAGCCTCTCGCCCAAAAGTGCTCCCCCACAAAATTCCGTTTCCTTTCGCCGTACACCCTGGCAATGTGGATCGCGCTCTTGCCCTTGATGTACCCCACTACCTGCGATACCGCATACTTCGGCGGGATCGATACCAGCATATGTACATGATCCGGCATCCGATGCCCCTCCTCGACTCGGCTCTCCTTCTGCCGGGCCAACTCTCGAAACACATCTCCAAGGTACTTCCTTAACTGTCCATACAACAGCTTGCGCCGACACTTCGGAATAAACACCACGTGGTATTTACACTCCCACTTCGCGTGGCTTAGGCTTGCAGTCTCTTCCATCGGGATTCTCCATATTCGTGTGCTTGGCGGCTCACGGTATGGAGTTTCTCCGATGGACTCCCGTATCTGTCAAACTCTTTCTGTCCCCCGGCAAAGCCGGGGGATTTCCCGTATTTGGTTAAACCGGCACAACTACCTCTAAATGGTCAATACGAACCCGGCGCCAACAGCGTGGAGTGCCGCATGTCGCCTGTGTGTATG
>DAHXOO010000149.1 GCA_027364845.1 Pseudomonadota bacterium
ACCCCCTTACCCTCATGGTACTTGATCAAAAAGGCCACTTTTACCATCGGGATTGCTGAGCGTACTCACGCCGCTACGCGCATCTCTCGGCCGAGCATCTTGCACCGTACGCGGAGAAGATTGGCCGCCCGCGCCTGATCCAGGGCACAAAATTGGCACAAGACCCGAACCGCAAGGACGTGAAGGAGCTGCAAGTCGTTGATTAATTGGTGGGCCGTGACAGATTCGAACTGTCGACCAACTGGTTAAAAGGACGGCTGGCAACCCATATACTTCAACAAATCAATGTCTTGCAACGCCCCTAAGTCTGCCAGTCCCACGAAAACCTACGGAAATTGACGTTACCCGATAATAATGTGGCAAAAAATTGGCAAAGTAATCTGGGCTGCTGGCGCCCCGTCCCGAGCAGATGCCGCAGGCGACACGACTATGAGTTCGCAATTCACACGCTGCCGCTCACAAGCAACGCACCCTCTATCAGATCGTGTAACGTGTTACGCGACATTCTGCAGGCGATTGGCCAAGTCTCGGCCCGAGGTCGCGAGCGGCAAAGGCTTGTTGTCCTGTCGATACAGTTCTATCGCTTCCTCGACAATCTGGCAAAGTTCTTCAAAGACCTGTTTCTCGTCATCGCCGTGACACCCGCCAAGAATCAGTCCCGGCGCACTTCGGCCTGTCCATGGCGAAATATTATTTTGCAATAAAGATCTGCCAAATGCGCCACAATTTATTTCGTGCACCCGGAGGAATTCGATCGCCCGAACATCTGCTTAAAAGCGAGTTGTTCGTTTTTTCGGCCCTAGTTAATCAACGAGTTGGAATGGGACGTCCCGCTGCGATTTCATGAAGAATGTTACTAATCAGTTCGTAAGTATCTACGCATATTTACGCTGCGTAGCGCGTATCAGGGGATTGGAAGAAGCTGCGCACC
>DAHXOO010000014.1 GCA_027364845.1 Pseudomonadota bacterium
CTAGGAGCCTGTCGGACTTAGGATAAATCATTTGCGAAAATGGGATGGCGATCCACATTTCGCCAAATTGGCATTACATATACGGGCTATGCGCCGCAATGTCATAAAAATCTCTCCACACTTTCCCACGTCTCGGCCTCGAACCCCCTAAGTCCGACAGGCTCCTAGGAGAATATCTTACGACAACGCCAGTCGTCGCGGCATTATTCGGAATCCCATGAGCCCAATCTGGCCACTAGAAATATTGAGTACGATTACCTTCACCCAGCAGGAAGAAAAACGACAGTCATCGTGCGCTGGATCCCTTTAAACACGGCGGAGCACAAGCGAAAGGCTTTCAATGCCGGATTCGACTCGATGCAGCTGGGCTGGAGCGGCACTTTCGAACGGCTCGAAGACTATTTTTCCACTCTTCCCAGGCGGGGCGTCGCCTTCACACGCATCTACGACGCGACGCGCTCGCTGGTATGGGCGGCGTGGACTGATCCAAGGCACATGGCACAGTGGTGGGGGCCGAAGGACTTCACCAACCCAACATGCGAAATGGATGTGCGGCCAGGCGGCGCCTTGCGCATCATCATGCGCGCGCCTGATGGCGCAGAACATGCCATGTCAGGCGTCTTCTGCGAGATCGTCGAGCCCGAACGACTGGTTTTCACCATGGTGGCGGAGGATAAGAACGGCAACCCGCTGCTCGAAGGAATTTCAACCGTGATGTTCACCGAGCATGGCGGCAAAACAAAACTCACCCTGCGGTCCAGCGCAGTCGGCGTGTTTTCCGTCTCCACCCTGATGCTGAAGGGGATGGAAGAAGGCTGGAAGCAAAGCCTCGCTCGTCTTGAAGTGCTTCTGGCAATAGCTTGAAGCCCGGGCCGGCAAGACACTGGATTATTACCGAAACCTGGCTGGCACCTGGCAAACAAAGCAAACTGGCAAATCGTCAGTGTGTGCCCAGCAGACTTTACGCACGGTCAACCTCGACCAATGCCGTTAAGTACAGGCGAGCCAGCGCCGAGCGTGATAGATTCAGGCAGTTTCACGCCCACTGCCTTCTTTTCCACATGCTGTGCTCAACGACAATATCACGGGGAGCACAGGCACGACACGCAGGAGCATAGTCACCTCTGCGAAAAGTTCCATCGTAACGGATATTCAACCCGTGCCATTGCGCATGCAGGGGAGTTTCTTGAAACCATCCGATTGCGATACCCTATTTCTTTCATCTTCAATCTCACGGCGGCATCCCATGACACCACCAACCTTTCGCGGAAGCTGTCTCTGCGGATCCGTGCAATACGAAATCAGCGGCGAACCCAAGAAATTTTATCATTGCCACTGCGGTCGCTGCCGCAAAGCCACGGGTACCGGACACACGTCAAACCTGCTCGTCACTCCTGGCACAATCAAATGGATGAAGGGTGAAGAATTGATCCGGATTTACAAAGTCCCCGAAGCGCAGCGCTACGCCCACCACTTCTGCACAGTGTGCGGAGGCTCGTTACCACGCTACGTGAAGGAGACAGGTTTCATCGTCATCCCTGCCGGATCGCTCGATAGCGATGCAATGCTCCAACCGCAGGCGCGCATCTTCTGGGACTCTCGCGCGAGCTGGTCCTGTGAAGACGAACTGCCAACATATCCAGAATACCAATCGCCGTAATCGCGGATTTGGTGCTCACTGTCTGCAAACCGGCGGCCTGGTACGTCGTTGGGTCTCGACGCCTTGTCAGCCGGGAAACATGGGCATAACGCCCAGACCTTCACTGAGTTGATTGTATCTACGGTCCTGAATAGACAGGTTCTACGTGAGCGCCTGTGCCCCCGCAGCAGAGATTCACCTGCAGTCCAAAGCTTTTGCGCATGGACCGGACCCGGAGTCGGTGCGCGACCCATGCGTCGCACAGGCTCGTTCCCTTCCACGGAAATCGATCATACCGGAGCCGCTCCCACGCGAGCGCGACAGCTCGCCGTCTTTTCGCCTGTAACTCTTGAACAACACCCAGCCCTCGATCAATGCACGATCGATGGTGAAAAGCCTCTGGCAGAGCAGTTGCTCGGCGCGCTCGGGTTCGGTCCCAACTCATCTGGGTCATGAAAAAGCCCGTTTTTGCCTGCTTCTTCAAAGCTCCTGAAACAGTGCGCACCAGCCACCATCAACCGTCTGTCCCCGCGATCTTGTGCAGCATGGTGGCATGGCCGTACCATGCCTAACAGGGAAATGCCGGTGCCTAAAAAAGCAATGAACTACAGGCAAGAGTCAGTACGCTGTCACTCCAGCGTCGGGGGGCTTTCCCGGGATCCCTTTTCTGAAGCGCTCCCCGATATCGGCTCGCGTCTATCCGACGTATTCGAGTCTCGGTGCGGAGCCATTCTCGAACACCCCACGGACAATTCCAACCGCAGACCTGCGGCCATCAAACCTTCCAGAACGTCCTGATTGGAGGACCGATTATGACAGCCGATGAGACAATCCTGCGGGAGATCCGGGCCGCGCTGGAGCACGAACCACGCGTCCGGGCGCACCACAATGCCATTCACATCGCCATTTGTGATGGTGCGTTGACGGTCGAAGGAGAGGTCGACAATATCGCGGCTAAACGCATAGCACTGGAACAGGCTAAAGCGCTCATGGGCATGAACAGCATGATCGACCGGCTGCGTATCGCACCTGGCGAGCGCAAGGGTGACGGAGCGGTACGCGATGCCGTTTCACGTTTTCTACTCAGTGAGGGTGCATTCCTGGACTACGCCATTCGCGCAAAATCCAGGGACGACACGATTGTCCTGCGCAACCTGGGTGCGCAGGCCCAGAGCTCGATCGCGCTGGAGGTACAGGAAGGAGTGGTGACACTGAGCGGCAACGTCGGGAGCCTTTCACACAAGCGGCTCGCAGGCGTTCTTGCGTGGTGGGCCCCAGGATGCCGTGACGTGGTCAACGAACTCGAAGTGGTCCCGCTCGAAAACGACCATGACGGCGAAATTCTCGATGCACTGCGGCTAGTGCTTGAAAAAGATCCACTAGTCCACGCCGACCAGATACGGGCGGACTCCTGCAATGGCGTCGTCACCCTACACGGGTTCCTGACCACGGTGGAAGAGCGCAAGATGGCCGAATCCGATGCCTGGTACCTGCTCGGCGTCCGGGACGTGGTCAACCGCATCGAAGTCCGGCAGTAACGGGCGGCAGCCGGCCGTCAGAATTTCTCGACATCCGGCCTTAGGTCCAACTCGTGCGTCCAGGCGGAACGGTCCTGGCCGATGAGCTGCAGATAGCAGTCCGCGATAGCCTCGGGCATCAGGCACTTATCTTGGGAAACACCGTGGCGGGCACGCCCGGACCAGATCAGTCCGTCGATGACCACATGAGCCACATGAATCCCGCGCGGTCCGAACTCTCGGGCCAAAGACTGGGCCAGGCCACGCAATGCGAACTTGGCCGACGCAAAGGCAGCGAAACCTGCGCCACCGCGCAGCGCACCGGTGGCGCCGGTGAACAACAGCGCCCCACGCCCGCCCTGCAGCATGCCCGGAATGACCTTTTGGGTGCACAGCAGCGCGCCCAGACAGGTGACGCGCCATGCTTCAGTGAAAACCGCCGAAGTGATCTCCAGCGACGGCATCGCAACGAGCTGGCTGGCGTTGTGGATATAGACCGATGCAGTGCCGATTTCCCGCGAAATCCGCGCGAACGCCGCATCGACGGACATTCCGTCCCCCACATCGCACTTCACGGGCAACAATGAGCCGCCCGATTGTTGCAGTTCTTGCGCAAGACCCTGCGTGAATTCCTCGGTACGCGCCAAAGCGGCTACCGTGTAGCCCGATCGCGCCAACGCCCGACACAGCGCGGCACCGAGGCCCGGCCCGACTCCGGCGACGACCGCGACTTGCTTCTGACCCGTCATCATTCCCCCTCGGGCGCACGGCCATGGCACATGGTTATCATGATAACCTATTTGCTGGTCCCGTCAGTTGCTCCCAAAAACCACGCGCAAAGGTTGCACGGCACAATGCACCATGCCCGCAGACGTGAGCATCGCGCTCACCGATCCGTGCCCCGTGAGCGACTCCGGACCGGAATTTCCCTGGCAATACTTGAATTGATCCTGCCACAAAAGGTTATCCCGCCGCAGCAGGCTGGCCGGACCTTCGCTTGAACGACGATCCGGCCAACCGAAGATACACGTCGAGCAGCGTTTCGTTACGCCGCTACCGATTCCGGGTTGCTGCGGCTTGATAATCTTGAATGCCACATCGACCGGCGAGCATGTGCAGGCCGATGGTCAAAGTTCAGGCCGGATTCGCGGCCATGAATTCGATCCCGCATCAAACGCTCCGGCCTGAATGGACCGGACGATCCGGCGATAGGTGACGCCGCAAAGCATCCCTGCGCGGCAGGGCTTTCGTCCTCGAGTGCGGCCTTTTTCTCGGAGAACTCAGGTCCTGGATGGCGATCGGTTTATCCGACACCTTGGCTCGGGCAACGAACTCCTTTACAGCGTCCCCCATGATCGTCTTTAGCGGGCGATGCGCCAAGCGCTAGCGCCACCTGAGTTTGAGCCGCTCGTCCAGGCTCAACTTGCCAGCGCCATACGCGGCCAGCACCAAGAACCCGCCGGTCATGCTTAGGTTCTTCATGAAATTGATCATCTGCATCTCGTCTTGTGGGTGATAATGCACCAGTACCGCCGTCGCTACGCAGAAGGCTGCCAGGGCAAGCGCCGTCACGCGCGTGTACAAGCCGAACACCACGGCGATGCCGCCACCGAGCTCCAGCAGAATGACTAACGGTGCGAGCCAGCTCGCCAACCCCAGGTGCTGCATATACTGTTCAAAGCCGGCATAGCCACCAATCTTCCCTAGCCCACCCCACAGGAAAATCGCCACCATCAGGATGCGCCCAACCAGGGTTGTCACGTTCTGCATAAATTGCCTCCTTTGTTGTAATTGTGGTCGTGTCCGGCATTCTAGACTGCCACCGGGAGCAACGGATAATCAATATAACCTCTCTCCCCGCCCTGATAGAAGGTCTGCTGGTCCGCCTGGGTCAAAGAAGCGCCGCGACGGAAGCGCTCCGGCAGATCGGGGTTGGAGATAAAGAGCGCACCAAAGGCCACCAGATCGGCGTAACCCTTGCGGATGATCTCGTTGGCCCGCTCACGATCAAAGCCAGTGTTCGTCATGAGGGTGCCTTGATACACCTGGCGGTAGTGCACGGTCACGTCAGTGACCATATTCGCAATGGCTGACAGGTCGCCCTGCGCTTCGCGCAGGTGCAGATAAGCTAGCCCGTAGCCAGACAATGCGCTGATCACAGCATCATAGAGACCGCGCGTGTCGGAATCTGCCGGCACGTTCCAGGTATTGGCGGGAGACAACCTCACACCCACGCGATCGCCGCCGATTTCCTTGATGATCGCTTCAGTCACTTCGAACAGGAAGCGCGCACGGTTGGCGACGCTGCCGCCGTATTCATCAGTGCGCCGGTTGGTTCCATCGCGCAGAAACTGCTCGATGAGATAACCGTTGGCGCCATGAATCTCGACTCCATCGAGCCCGGCGGCGATTGCATTTTTCGCAGCCTGAACAAAGTCCCGGACGATCAGCTTCACCTCGTGCGTCTCAAGCGCGTGCGGCGTAACTGTGTTCTTCATGCCCTGAGGCGTGTACGACTGGGTATTCGGATTGATGGCTGAGGGTGCCACGGGTAAGGCACCACCGTGGAAATCCGGATGCGACACATAGCCGACGTGCCATAGCTGAAGGAAGATACGCCCGCCCTTTGCGTGCACCGCGTCACTTACCTTGCGCCATCCGGCGATCTGCGCCGGGCTATGGATTCCAGGTGTGTGAACGTAGCCCACCCCCTGGGGAGAAATCTGACTGCCTTCCGTGATGATCAGTCCCGCCGAGGCACGCTGCGCATAGTACTGCGCATGCAGTTCGGTGGGGGCATTGTCCGGATTGTCAGCGCGCGAACGCGTCATGGGAGCCATGACAATACGGTTGTTCAACTGATACCGGCCCAGTCTGACGGGGGTCAACAAAGGCTGCTCATTCATTACGTTCTCCCTAATCGATATTTCTCTGTTTTCATATATCTAGTAAGATCGATGTATCTGGCTCAAAAAAATCCCCTTGCGGGGAGATTCAGAGACTGCCTAGATCTCGTCCTGCAGAAACTTTTCCAGGGCCCTGATCGTGTTCTCGTTGCGCTCATAAAATGTCCACTGGCCTTCGCGCTTGGCAACCAGCAAATCGGCCTGGAGCAGCAAAGCAAGGAAATGCGACACCGTCGACTGGGACAAACCCAGTTTCGCCTGGATTTCCCCTACACATACCGCATTCCCGCGCGGGCGTCCGTTCGGGGCAGCACCGAAGTGCTTTTCCGGATCCCTCATCCACTGGAGAATCCTGAGCCGCGATTCATTCGCCAACGCTTTGAAAACTGCTACCTGATCCATGATTGCCAGTATATCGATATTTTTCGATATGTCAATGGATCGCCCCTCCGCTCGGAACACGACCTTCGCGTCCACCGCACGCCCTCCTCTTCACAAAGGGGTTCGGTCACGTCCATACCCCGAGCCAAGCGCACGGCTGCCACACATTGGCAAAGCACCAGACCGGTCAGCACCGTAGGCGTCACTCGGAATACAGTAGTCTCGCCAGTGCGGCGTAGGTGCGATTGTCATAATCGCGGAACATCAAGGCAACGCCATCACGTTCGGTGCGTACGACCCGCGCATCCACATGATGATGTTCCGGGTTATCTTGATCAGTCAGCGCGAGAATCGCTTTGACCTCCGCCTGCGGCGGCAGATTCTGCCCCGGCATGTCGACGAAGGCACCGTTGAGGCTCAGATTCCTCGTTTTCCAAAGACCAGTGTAGTCAAGTTCATGGTTCACAATGATGTCAACACAGATGGCCTTGCGAACGGCAAAACGCTTGTCCTTGCCCATTTTCCCCTTCCCCCAAGACATGCGTTATTCGCGGCGCCAGCCCAGATCTGCCGGCTGGATGAGCACGAACTCTTTCGTGTTATCTGATCCCGTGAACGCATACTTCATGAACTGTAACGATATGCGCGGCTTGCGAGCAACTCGGTCAGATCCAGATCGAGCAACACACCGTTCCTGCTCAGATCGTCGGTCTGCCGCGCGATGCGCACCGAGTAAAGACTGTCGGGCAAACTAGCGGTCGAAACTCCACCGAGAAACACCCTCCCGTTCGCGCCTCAATCCCAATCCGCCGGCATCCGGATCAGCGGCTCACGCACCGGGTCCGCCAGTTGCCGAACCCTGTACCGGGCGCATATGCGCACATCGACGGCACCGGTTTTTCCCGCTTCAGCGGGTCTCCGGACAGTCGATGTGGCTGTGTCAGCCGGCCTGACTGGCGATCTGCTGCGACCGTGTCGGCACGTCCTGCGGACTCACGTAAAGCAGACGCGTCAACGCAGTGTAGGTCTGATTGCCATATCCGCCAAAGCGTAGGGCAACGCCAGTCTTCGCCACCCGGACGATACGTGCAGCAATGTGATGGCGCTCAATCCCGCCACGCGATTTCAGCGAAAAAATGGCCTCCACATGACAATCCGGAGCAAGATCGTCTTGCGCCATATCTATCAGCGCACCATGCAGGCTTAGATCCTTAGTCTTCCAGCGCGCGGAATACTCCAGCTTGTGCGTAATATAGATTTCGAGCGTGACCGCCCGGCGCTCAGTAGCGCGTTTCTTGAATACCACTTTGCTTTTCCCCCTGATCTCCGACAGACACAATGGTTTCTTCTTCTTTGAATACGCATCCGGAATGCGGAAAAAGCCAGAGCCAAGACCAAAACCCGACAAACGAGCGCTTGGCGCCGATGCCGATGCCAGTTTGACGCTGACGTTCCCCTGCGGGTGGCGTATGATCACCCCCGAGGGATTGAATTTACGCCTACACGCCGGTGAGATCAACGGAAATGGCCGAACTCACAGTGCACCGCAATCTTCTGCCCGCCGAGCCCCTGCGCAAGCGGGTGCCAGAACGCGACGCAGACGGCCGTGCCCTGGCCGATGTCATGGTTCTGCTTCCCGGGCTGCGGGACCTGCCCCAGCACCTATTGCAGACAGCGATCGCCCAGATCCAAGCGGTGTGCGCGCATTATTCCCACGTAGTCGCTTTCGCGG
Source organism: Pseudomonadota bacterium (assembly GCA_027364845.1). GTDB lineage: Bacteria > Pseudomonadota > Gammaproteobacteria > Acidiferrobacterales > UBA6901 > JAJYCY01. The sequence goes on from DAHXOO010000014.1 coordinate 8,176, forward strand.
AACTCAATATTCGCCTCAACCTGCTTTTTGTTTCGGTGAAGCCGGTTACCGGTGTCCGCAACGAGATTTTCGACGCAGTACGCGGATTTCTTCCGCAGGCCCGGCTCGTATCCCACATCTGAATTGAACGGCAGGTCCTGCCGGACCCTTCCGGCCTGGAATGGCGCACCACACATCCGGGACAGGATAAATCTCTGTTGCCCTCTATGCCCGCACGAGTCATGCAGGACTACAACGAGGAACAATAGGAGGTACGGGCGAAAAAGTGCAGACGCGAACCGCGATGCCGTGAACACGGCGGCAAAGCCGGGCGCAGATGGAACCTGAAGCGGGTCCGCCGGGATCAGGCACAGCGGCGCGGGATTCTCTTCGCAGAGCGGACGACGCCCAGAAGTCCAGTCGGATGCACCGCCTGCGCCTCGGACCCGACACAGGGAAAAGCCGCAACGGTACATATCCGCGGGGCATTGCGCGGACACGGGCCATAGACTCAGTTTCACTCAGTAGGGACGCACCGTGTACGGGCAGACCCAGCTATCGCAACCACGGGCCGGATCGACCGCTCGCGGCTCAGTGAGCCATCCGGCGCAACACCGCCTGATGTGCTAGCACGCGTACAGCAGGTTTATCAGCTGGGTGTAGGTTTCATCGTCGTAACGGCCAAACTTCAACGCGACACCATTTTGCTGGATACGGGTTGCCGTGGCGGGAAGCCGGTGTTCCATCTGCTGACCTTTGTAAGAGTACCGGATTACGAATTCCACGGCAGCCCCCTCCTGCAAGTCGCCGACGTCCATTTCGACAAATGCGCCGCTCATACTCATGTTGCGGACTCGCCATGCTCCAGAGTACGTCATACCATAGTTGATGACCGCCTCATACGGCAGCTCGGCGCGAAGGCTGGTGCGCAAATGGGGATCCTTGCTGTGATCGCGTAGCGGAGGCTTAGGGGGCCAGGTTTGCTCCGACGACTGCGGCAGCGCGCGTCCGATCCACACCGCGTCGCTCAACACGGTTGCAGGCCGTTCCCGATGGGTGATTTTTCTTTCCATAAAAATTCCTCATCCCTTGGCAGAATTGACTCCCTGCTTCACGACGATCCGCGACGCGGTACGCGGTGCGGTGGCGACTTATCATCCTGCTTGCCACCTGTCTTCACGGTCCATCCCTTGCCTGTTTGATCACCAGTCTGACCGGGCCGCTTATGGCTCACCGTTCCCCTAAACTATACACCCGGTCGGCCAGAACGTGGGACAATCTGACGTGCCACTTGGCGCTTGTTCTTGGCGTTTTATCAGAGAGAGGCCCGAGCGGGCGCCAAGTCCATTTTTTTGTGACCTGGGAAGCAACCCGGGAATATCCCCACAAAATCCCAGATATGGACCCCTGATAGACTGTCCGCCTTCTGTACAGCGCAGCTGCAGACTGCGCCGCAAACCCACGGAGGTGACAGCTTCGCGGGTAAAGAATAGCCGCGTAAAAAAACACAGCCCGGAAAAACTGGGACGACAAATGAAGCCCGCCAATCAGACTGCGCGAGGTTATGATAATCGGCGTGGACCGGCGGCCATGACAGGCGCTTCAGCTCCGGTAGCAGCCGCCTGGTACGGCAAGCGGATTGCAACGCCACCGGCCCTGCGCCAGTGGTCGCGAGAACCGGGAAGACCACTGCACCTCAGTCCCTCTGGCATTGCATCTGCAATAGCCATGCGGGCAGCGCAGACACCGGATTCGTCGCGCCAGCCGGTGACCCGCACACGAGATCGGAGCACGGGCATCCGCTCAGGACATGAACTATGCTGTAACAAGGCTATTGCGCAATACGAAGCGGCTGCACAGCCAATGGCAACGGCATATTCCGCGGACCCGTCAGGAATGGGCATAGCCTGGACAGGCTAAAAAGATGGCAGCTCAGTACCCAAGTATCATGACCGCAGCCAATAGTGCCTGCTACGCAGACGCCGATCCGGTCTCTGCGACGTCGCAATTGGCGGCCCACAGGCACCTGAGCTTACGGCCTCCTGGCCAGGGGGAGGAGATTCCCATGGAGCAGCCGCGATCAATTTTGCTATAATCTGCCGGCAATCACCGGAGGGTGTCCGTGTCGCCGCAGCTAGCCTACCGCACACAGAACAATTTTTCGCGCACCCTCGAGTTGATATGCCAACCTGATCGGCAATGGACTTTGCCGGGCGATTCAGCGAAAGGATGCATCGGGAGAGGACAATGACCAAGCGTTCCCTGGCGAACTCGGAGAATCTGGCGGAATACAGCCTGACGGCTGGAACCTTTCCTGCGTTTTACAATAAGATAACCTCCATTCGCTTTCCCATCGCAGTGGAGGAGGTGCTCGATCTGCGGTCTCTGATCAATCACACTGCAGAATCCTTCGAGGAGCCAGCGGATTCACTGCAGAATCGCGAGTTCCAGGACTCTCTGCTTGCGGCCATACATTCGTTCGGTATCGAGAACAGACACCACAGCGAGCGGCTGGTAAGGCTGTTGACGGTGGTGCGCGGGCTGCACTACCAGCACGTGCTCGATTCCCGCGACGCCGAGCAGCGGCTGCGCACAGCCCAGTCCGATAATCGCAAGGCGCGCTCGTGCTCGGTACGTTACGGCACCTACGCGCTACTTGTCATGGCCGCTTGTGCGGTCGGCTGGTTCGTGATGCAGCAACCCGGCTGGCCAATCAGACTACTCACTCTATCGTTTTCCATCCTCGCACTGGATTACTTCCATTCTCTGCCCAAATTGGACCGGGAGCGGGACAGATATACCAAAGAGCTCAACGATGTGCTGCGCATGCGCGTCGACAGCCTCAACTGGAGGACTCTGATCCACAAGCTGTCGCTGATCCTGGGCTACAAGCAGATCAAGGGTATCGAGGTTTTCCGCCACAACGATGAGCGTGGCAGCGTGCGCCGCTGGCGCTCCTTGCACTGACGGCGACACTGCACAGCACCGCCCGACAGATTGCTACTCGTCCGTAACACAGCCCTCGGACGCGTTCTTCACGGTCTTGATAAACTTGTACAAAGTGCCGCGCTGCACCTTGTACGGAGGCATCACCCAGGCGGCGCGGCGACTTGCCATTTCCGTCTCGCTGACTTCGACGTGGAGGGAGTTCCGCTCGGCATCAATGATAATGATGTCACCATCCTGCAAAAGCGCAATCGGACCACCCTCCTGTGCCTCCGGGACCACATGCCCGATGATAAAGCCGTGGGATCCACCGGAAAAACGCCCGTCGGTCATCAGGGCGACTTCCTTACCCAGGCCGGCCCCCATGATCGCCGAAGTGGGCGTCAGCATTTCTGGCATCCCAGGACCACCCTTCGGGCCTTCGTAGCGAATCACAACCACGTCGCCCTTGAGAACGCGGCCTTGCTCCAGGGCATGCAGCATGTCTTCCTCGGAGTCGTAAACCTTGGCCGGCCCCTTGAAGTGCAAACCTTCCTTGCCGGTGATTTTGGCCACAGCACCACCCGGCGCGAGATTGCCGCGCAGAATCTGGATGTGCCCAGTGCGTTTCAGCGGCCGATCGAGCGGACGTATCACATCCTGGCCCGCAGTGAGTCCAGGTACATCCTTTAGATTTTCGGCAATGCTCTTGCCCGTCACCGTAATGCAGTCTCCGCGGACCAAACCCTGCTCCAACAGAAATTTAAGTACAGCCGGCGTGCCACCCACCTTGTGCAGGTCTTCCATCACGTAACGACCACTAGGCTTGAGGTCTGCCAGAAACGGGATGCGGTTGCTGACCACCTGAAAGTCGTCGATCGTCAGCGGTACATCCACGGCACGCGCCATGGCTATCAAATGCAGCACCGCATTGGTTGAGCCCCCGAGCACCATGACAATGACCATGGCGTTCTCAAACGCCGCGCGCGTCATGATGTCACGTGGCTTGAGGTCTATTTCGAGCAGCGTCTTGATCGCCTGCCCGGCGCTCAGACATTCCTCTATCTTGGCGGAATCCACTGCCGGAGTGGACGAACTGTATGGCAGCGACATGCCCAGGGCTTCAATCGCACATGCCATGGTATTTGCTGTATACATCCCGCCGCACGCCCCCGGTCCCGGACAGGAGTGCCTGACGATGTCCTGACGCGCAGTCTCGTCGATCTTTCCAGTGATGAATTCGCCGTAACTTTGAAAGGCCGAGATGATATCCAGAACCTTGGAGTCGGCGTGCCCGGGCTTGATCGTACCGCCGTAGATCATGAGCGACGGCCGGTTCACGCGTGCCATGCCCATGATGACACCCGGCATGTTCTTGTCACAGCCCGGGATGGAGATGTTGGCGTCGTACCACTGTGCACCCATCACGGTTTCGATGGAATCCGCGATGATTTCCCGCGACTGGAGTGAGAAACTCATGCCATCGGTACCCATGGAGATGCCGTCGGATACGCCGATGGTATTGAACCTCATTCCGGCCAGACCGGCTGCCACCACCCCCTCCTTCACCTTGACGGCAAGGTCATTGAGGTGCATGTTGCAAGTGTTTCCCTCCCACCAGACACTGGCGATCCCAACTTCGGCCTTGTCCATGTCGTTCTCGCTCATACCGGTGCCGTAGAGCATCGCCTGGGACGCGCCCTGCGATTTCGGCTGGGTGATGCGGGAGCTGTAGCGATTCAGTTTCTGCGCCATGACTTTCTCCAAATGAGGGGCTCGACAACGTCTGGGCTTATTTTACCCCAAAGCGTGCCGCGTCCTCACAAGACAGCACCACCGCGGTCAGCGATCACGCGCTAAGCACGCACCGCGATAGAAAAGGTAAAGCGCCGCAAGCTGTGTGAGGTGATAGAGGACGTCGTGATTGAAGGAACTGTATTCCGGCCAGCCGGCAGCCTCCACACCGATTCCGACAAACGATATCAGTACTCCAGTACCGATCCACCCGGCAGCATGCTCACGACGCCTCACCCAGGCGTAGATGTAAAGCAGCAAGACCGCCAGCATGGCAGATGCATAGTCGATCACCATGTAGCGAAAGCCGTTATGCCCCATCATCCAGAATCCGTAGACCACCAGCTCGAGCACGGCAAGCACGATGAATCCGGTCCGAATCCTTGACCGGCACACGCCGACGGCGGCAGCCGATAACATGAAGAATCCGGCTACACCTATGGAGTAAACGGCGCCCTTCCACAGAAGTCCCCGCGCAACGTCTCCCACGGGTATACCCGACCCGTGAAAACACCCGCCGGCCGCTGCGCCCACCGCAGTCGCTGCAAAGGCTCCCACCCACAGCCGTGCAGCGACCTGCCACGCGGTGCGGTAGCGGCGCCAGAGCGCAGCTGCAAACAGGGCGCTTGCAGCAGCAAGCAAATAATCCGTGAAGGCGGTCACCGCTGGTCCTGCGCCCGGACTGCCCGGCGTCCGCCGTGCACGGAGACAGCAGCTAGGAGGCGCCCAAAGCCCTCGTCGCCTTCCGCACGTCCTTCGTTTTGACCCACAACATCGCACCGTAACGTCCTTTGCCGGCGCAAACCGCATCGACCGCCGTCACGTTGACAGCGGCGCGGGCAAGCCGCACCATCACCGACCCGATTGCCCCGGGGCGATCATCGCCCTGAACCAGGAAGCCGGTTTTCTTCTTCTTGAGCCCCCATTTCAGGCGCCTGGCAACGGTGGTAAATGCGGTGGTGTCTTCCGGTATGAAATCAATCTGTCCACGCGCCCCGCGCGGAAAGCCAGTAAAACCCAGAAGATTGACACGCGCTGCGCGCAGCGTCTCGAGAATCTCCGCGGCCTTACCTGGCCTGTTGGCAATGCTCATTGTGAAGTAATCAACCTTTCGTGTTTTCTGCGCCATGACCGCCTCCTACCTGTATGGTTGTCCATCGAGCGGGCATTGTAGCGCGCAGCTTCCGACACAACCATCGTCATTAACGGCACACGTGCCCGTAGTAATACCGAAATCAATATGAAGCACCGCTCCGAAGCAGGCACACATCGCTCCGCGCACACCTGGACTGCCACCTTCCGCGGAACCAATCGCCAAACCTGGCATCCCGGCCTGCAGTGCCGGTCGCATACGCGGACCTGCGCCACTCGCCGACATCCGTGCGCCGCGTTAAAATGAAGCTTGCCGATGCAGCGCCAACACACGCGCACACTCAAGACACGATGACTCCACCCCGTTTTATAGACTATGAACACGGCATCACCACGGTCGACGCCGAATACGGCAGGCCGGGTGTGGCCGCGATCCACTTGCTGATCGAGCACGGCCATGCTGCAATCGTGGACGCCGGCACTTGGCATTCGATCGACGGATTGATGGAGGTGCTCACGAGCAAGCACATCCGTCCACGCGACGTAGAGTATGTAATACTGACACATGTGCATCTTGATCACGCCGGTGGTGCCGGCGAACTCATGCGGCGCCTGCCCCAGGCGCGTGCGGTTGTGCATCCGCGCGGTGCCCGCCATCTGATCGACCCGGACAGGCTTGTCGCCGGGGTAACTGCGGTTTATGGCGCCGAGGAAACCGTGCGGCGTTTCGGTCAAATCGTGCCGATTGCAGCCGAGCGGATCATCGAGGCACCGGACGGCTTGCGCCTGGAACTCAACGGGCGGGAGCTACTGTTCCTCGACACTCCTGGGCACGCGCGTCATCACATCAGCTTATTCGACAAGCTCAGCAACACATTTTTCACGGGCGATACTTTCGGTCTTTCATACCGCGAATTCGACACCGATCGCGGTGAGTTCATCTTTCCCACGACTACACCGGTCCAATTCGACCCTGTGGCACTGCATGCCTCGATCGACCGTCTAATGGGGATGAAGCCTGGCCACATGTTTCTCACCCACTATGGCCGCGTCGGGCATCTCGACCGCTTGGCGCGTGATCTGCATGAATGCATTGATGCTTTCACCAGTGTAGCCCAGCGATCGGCCAATGCCGGCAATCGACGTCACCTCCTGATCAGGAACGGCCTGGAGCATATACTGCTCGAACGGCTGTCCGCACACGGCTGTCGTCTGGAACGCGGTCGTATGCAGGAGCTCCTGGAGATGGATATCGAGCTCAATGCCCAAGGTCTGGGTGTATGGCTCGACAGCGGTAACACGTGCTAACACGTGCACCATATCTTGTGGCTGGGGCAGAACCATAACAAAACTGACCACCAGGCAATCGCGCCGGTCACAAAACGGCTCGCCTGATGGTCTAAAACGACACCGGAGCTACAACAAGCATGAGCATCCTGCCCAGGCATGTGTTTGCCGACCTGCTCGCCATCCGCTTCACCCGGTCCGGCTGCGCGCACCGCAGGGACGATGGGCTTGCACAGCCCGGTCGGTGGGTTCAGGCAACTGGCAGAACTGGTAGGCGCACGGCCACTTGGATGATCCGCCCCCAGGCACATTACGATGGCCTGGGGAACGGCGGTCCTATATGACCCTCGAGCAGCGACGCTGGCATGCCACGGGCAAAGAGCGGCGGGACCCACTGCTCCAATCTGCGGCAGGTCCGGATTGCGAACTCCCGGATATCGTCGCGGGTTGACCCTCTGGCCGGTTGCCGCGATTTTCGGCATCCGGGAATACGCGATGCGAACCCGGCCTAAGATTCCACGAGAATACCCGCCGCTCGATACTGGCGCGCGCGGCCGCTAATCGCGATAATCAGCGGTATTGATCAGGAAGCACACAGCGAAGTGGAAAAGCTCAGACTGTCTAAACTGATGTCGGAACTGGGTCTGTGTTCACGCCGCGAGGCGGACCAGTACATCGAGCGCGGCTGGGTCTATGTGGATGGGGAGCGAGTCACAGAGCTTGGCACCAAGGTCTATGCCACCCAGCAGGTAACTCTCGATACACAGGCCGCGGCGAACCAGCGGCGACGCGTCACCATACTGCTGCACAAACCGATCGGATATGTCTCGGCACAGCCGGAAAAGGGCTATCAGCCTGCGGTGTCACTCATCCAGGCGCAGACGCGCGACCCTAACGACAAGGCACCTATTCGGTTCAGTCGCAGCCATCAGCTGGGGCTGGCTCCGGCCGGGCGACTCGACATCGATTCGACCGGACTTCTGGTACTGACACAGGACGGCCGAGTAGCGCGCCGGCTCGTAGGCGAAGACGATATAGTCGAGAAGGAATATCTCGTGCGGGTCGAAGGCCGCCTGAGCGACGAGGGACTGCGCCTGCTCAATCACGGCCTGTCCCTGGACGGAAAAGCACTGCGCCTAGCGCAGGTTTCGTGGCAAAATCGTGATCAGCTGCGTTTCATTTTACGCGAGGGCAAGAAACGCCAGATCCGACGCATGTGCGAACTGGTGGGACTCAGGGTTACGGGTCTAAAGCGAACCCGGATCGGCAAAGTGAAGCTCAGCTCGCTGCCCGTCGGTATGTGGCGGTACCTGCGAGAGGATGAAAGCTTCTGATGACCGCACCCGCTTCATGGCCAGCCTGCCGCCGGGTGAAACGCGCAGCACCGGAGCCGATCGCATCGATGGGAAGACGCAAACGGCCTTGTACAAACTGATCCGACCGCTGCTGTTTTCCCTCGATCCGGAGCGTACCCACAACCTCACGCTCAGTGCGCTGCGCCAGGCCTATCGGGTTCCGGGTGCCGGCGCCTTCGTCCGCAGCGTCTATGCCCGCCGCACTCCGCCCCTACCGGTCTGTGTCATGGGTCTGCAGCTGCACAACCCTCTCGGTCTGGCCGCAGGCCTCGACAAGGATGCCAGTTGCGTCAGCCCACTGACCGATTTCGGTTTCGGCTTCCTGGAACTTGGAACCGTGACACCCCGCGCTCAGATCGGTAACCCGAAGAAGCGCCTGTTCCGCCTGCCGAAGCACGAGGCGATCATAAACCGCATGGGCTTCAACAGCATCGGCCTGGACGCGTTTCTCGCAAACCTCGCACGCACACGCCGTGCCTGTCCGCTCGGTATCAATATCGGCAAGAACCGCGATACTCCGGTGCCGCGGGCGCTCGACGACTATCTGCTCGGCCTGCGTGCGGTCTATCCGCTCGCCGACTACGTGGCAGTGAACATTTCCTCGCCCAACACCCCGGGGCTACGCGCACTTCAGGACCAGGACACTCTGGCGGTACTGCTCGCGGCACTCAAATCAGAACAGCAGGTGCTGACGCGCACGCACGCACGCTACGTGCCGCTCGCCATCAAGATCGCCCCCGATCTCGCTGACCAGGAAATCGGGGCAATCGCGCGCCTACTCCTGGAGTACGACATCGACGCGGTCATCGCCACCAACACCACAGTCAGCCGTCCACAGCTCGAGGGCGCGCCGCTGGCGGTAGAGAGCGGTGGATTGAGCGGCCGGCCACTGGGGGCGCTGGCCACGCATGTCATCCGCGAACTTCACCGCAGGCTCGCGGAGAAAATCCCCATAATCGGGGTCGGTGGGATCGGAAACGCCGACGATGCTTGGGAAAAGATTCTCGCCGGTGCTGATCTGCTGCAGATCTACACTGCCCTGATCTACCAGGGTCCACTGGTGGTGCGCAGCATCATCTCCGGCATACGTGCGAGGCTCTCGGCACTGGGCGTCGAGACTTTCGCACAGGCCCGGGCGGCGCATGCACATCGCTCCTCTCCGAACGAGCATAATGGAGTGACGCGATGAAGCCGCCGCCCGTATGCGGTGATATGATCGTTCCGAAGCATCCGCGTCGATGCAACTGCAGGGCCACGGGAAGGTTTGCATTAATCACGGACTGGACCGTCCCGGATTCGGTATTCACTCCGCCCTCGTAGCCGCTTTGCCGCAATACGTCAGGAGGTACCCGTGCCCTATCTCAGAATTCAGACGAATCGACCGGTCGACGTCGCCGAAAAGAAAGAACTCATACGACGCGCATCCGCGCTCGTGGCGCACGAGCTCGGCAAGCCAGATAGCTACGTAATGGTCACATTCACACCGGAACAGCCGATGATGTTCGGGGCAAGCGACGCTCCGTGCGCGTACCTTGAATTGAAATCCATCGGACTACCGGCAGCGCGGGTTAAAGATCTTTCGCGCGTGCTGTGCCGGCTGGTCGATGACACACTGAAAATCCCGCCGGCGCGCGTGTACATCGAATTCAGCGACGTCAAGGCCTCACTCTGGGGCTGGGACAGCACCACCTTCTGACCGGAACGCCCACGGGCATCGCGCGACCGCGAGCGCTGCCCCAAGACCGTCCGCAGCAATCCTCTGCCTTGAGGCAGAGCAGGAAAGTAATCAGCGTCGGCGATCAGGCCAGGGCATCAATCACGGTCTGGCAGACACGCGCAATGTGGGCATCCGGCATGCCGGGATAGATCGGCAGCGACAACACCTCAGTCGTCGCCTGCTCGCAAACGGGCAGACTGCCGGGCCGGTACCCGAGGTGCGTATATACGTCCTGAAGGTGCAGGCCCTGCGGATAGCACAGTGATGACCCGATCTGGCCATCCGTCAGGCGCTGGCGCACCTGGTCGCGCTGCGCGGTGCGTATAGTATAGAGGTTGTAGACATGCGTATCCGCGGCCCTGACTGCCGGCCCTCTGACCGGTGTGCCGACGAAGCGACGGTCATAAACGCCTGCTACCCGCCGACGCCCCGTGATCGCAGTGTCGATGCTGCGCAACTTGATGCGTAAGGCTGCGGCCTGAATCTCGTCCAAGCGGCTGTTGCAGCCGACCTCGACATGGATGAACGGTTTGACAGCGCCATGATTGCGCAGGCGACGGATGCGCTCATCGATCTGCGCGCTGTTAGTCGTGACCATGCCACCATCGCCGTATCCGCCGAGCACCTTTGTCGGATAGAAGCTGAAGCTTCCGGTCGTTCCGATGCTGCCCGTCACCCTGCCCCCAACCCTGGCACCGAAGGATTGAGCGCAATCCTCAATCACCGCAAGCCCGCGCTCCCGCGCAAGCTCCATGATGGAATCCATGTCGGCCGCATGACCGAATATGTGCACAGGCAGTATGGCGCGCGTCTTCGGCCCGATGCGCTCACGCACACTCTCCGGGTCGAGAGTGAAATTGTCCGGCAGGATGTCGGCGAACACCGGCGTGGCTCCGACCACATCGATCGCTTCGGCAGATGCGAAGAAGGTAAACGGCGTGGTGATCACCTCGTCGCCATGACCAATGCCGAGAGCACGCAATGAGAGCACGAGCGAATCCGTGCCGTTGGCCACTGCAATCGCATGTTTTACGCCAACATAGTCGGCGAACTCGCATTCAAAGGCTGAAACCTGCGGCCCGAGAATAAAACTGCCCCGCGCCCCAGTGGCGCGTACCGCCTCCAGCCACTCGTTTTCAAGCTCCTTGAACTGGGCGGTGAGATCTAGGAACGGGACTGGGATTACGCTTTCAGACATGATGCAATTTTCTCCTTGACCATTAGTGCGACTCGCAGCGCCTCGAGGCCTGCACGGCCACCGACCAGCGGCAGCGCTCCGGTGCGCACCGACCTGATAAACGCCGCGAGCTCGGCATCCAGCGGCTGCCGTGGCTCGATCTCGAGCCGCTCGGCGACGATCTCGGCGCGTCCGCCTGCTTGGCCGCTTACAGCACGCACGACTTCGATCTGCTGGTCCATGTAGTTAAGCGCGTAATAGCCGTTATGCCCAAAAACGCGAATGCGACGCTGCTTCTTATTGGACACGCGGCTCGCGGTCACATTTGCCACGGCACCGTTGGTGAACTCGATGCGTGCATTGGCGATGTCGACGAGATCGGTCAGCACCGGCAGTCCGGTCGCAGCGATTTCCCGGATCGGGGAACCAACCAGCGACATGACAATGTCGATATCATGGATCATTAAGTCTGTGACCACATCAACGTCGGTGGCACGTTCTACGAAGCCGCCAAGTCGATGCACCTCGATGAAACGCGGCTCACGCACGCGCTCGGCCAGCGCCATGACTCCGGCATTGAAACGCTCCAGGTGCCCCACTTGAAACACAACCCCGCTGCGTTCTGCAAGCTCCACGAGCGCGATAGCCTCTTCATAGCTGGGGGCGAGAGGCTTCTCCATGAGCATGTGTACCCCACTTTCCAAGAACGGCCGCGCCACGGAGAGATGATGAACTGTCGGAACCACGACGCTAACCGCGTCGACCTTGCCAAGCAGCGCCTCGGGCTGCGAATAAGCGTGACAGCCGTACTGAGTTGCAACCACCTGACTGGCCGCCACATCCACGTCCGCGACACCGACCAGCTCGACATCTGGCATGGCCGCATAGATGCGCGCGTGAAACTTGCCTAAGTAACCGACGCCGATGACCCCTACGCGCAATCTGTCATTCATGCCGAACAGCCTCCTTCACCACGCCCTGCGCATACCCGCGCAGGCTTCGCGAAAGAGCCTGCCGGCCGGAGAGACCGGAACGCAAACGAGGATATTTTAAACTATCGCCGGGAAAAGGGGCACAGGTGACGCCCGTGTACGGTTCCTTTCGGCCGCCTCTGACGTTATAGTGGTAAAAAATCCACGGGTCACCGCCATGGCATCCATGCCACAAAAGGACCAGCAGATTCTGCAGTCCCACGCTGGGCTTATCCATCGGGTAGTCATAGCCTGTCAGAACCGCAGCCTGGTGCCGGACCTCGACGGCATCCTGGATTCGGCCATCGCCAATGGCTGGACTGACCTAGTCCACGCGATCCGTGAAATCCTCAAGGGCCGCCGCGATACGGCCGTTTTGCGGCCTCTGGACGAAGAGGACCAGGTGATCGTCGCAGCCATCCTGCGCGGGCTGCAGGATCCCTCCACACTGCCCGATCTCGACGCCAAACCGGATCCAGCCCTGGCGGCGCCTGCGCTTGCGGCGATGGCCCATGCCGTGCGCCGCGGCGATGCACAGGCGATGCAGGCCCTGGCAGCAATGGCCGAAACCATGTTGCACTCGGGCGGCGACATGGCGCGCCTGTCTGCCATCATGCATCCGCTCATTTCCGGGGAACGCGAAGCCGAAAAACTGACCAAAGGTATGTCTACCCAGGGCCAAACCCTGGTCTTGGCAATACTCGAAGAACTGGCCAAGCTCGAGGCGCATTAGCCAGCCAGGCGGGAGCCCGCACCTGCGGGCGCCATTATCAGCAACGCTGCCATGGGCTATGCTGCGCGGCAAATCAAGTTCGAACGAAAAAAAATTGTGGAAACCGGTCAACGATCCGTGCTGATCACCGGCTGCTCGTCCGGCATCGGGCGGGCCGCGGCGTTGCTGCTGAAGCAGCGCGGTTACCATGTATTCGCAACCGTACGAAAGGCCGAGGACATCGCTGCGCTCGCCGACGCAGGTTTGGAAAGTCTCCAGCTCGATCTCGCTTCGTCCGACTCGATCCGCACGGCGGTTGCCGAGATCATCGAGAAAGCCCAGGGTCGCATCCATGGGCTCGTGAACAACGGTGCCTACGGCCAGCCTGGGGCGGTGGAGGATCTCACGCGCGATACCCTGCGCGAGCAGTTCGAAACTAATGTATTTGGCACACAGGAACTGACCAACCGCATCATCCCGGTTTTCCGTGCCCAGGGTGAGGGGCGCATCGTCCAGATCAGCTCGCTGCTGGGCGTGGTCTGCCTCGCCTATCGCGGAGCCTACAGTGCAAGCAAGTTCGCGCTTGAGGCACTCAGCGACACCCTGCGCCTGGAACTACGCGGAACCAATATTCACGTCTGCCTGGTAGAGCCGGGCCCCATAAGCAGTCGCTTCCGTGAAAATGCCTACCGCGCCTATCTGCGCAACATCGACCGCGCGCACAGCACGCACCGCACTTATTACGCGCGCGTGGAAACCCGCCTGGGAGGTACGAGGCCCCTGCCGTTCACTTTAGCACCCGACGCGGTGGCCCATAAAGTGATACACGCACTCGAGGCGCACCGCCCGAAAATCCGCTATCCGGTCACTATCCCTACCTACTTTCTGGCTGCCGCGCGGCGCCTGCTTACGGGTCGCGCCCTGGACCGGCTGGCGGCGGTCATCAGCAAGAGCGGCCAGCGCTGAACCTGCGCAGGTGTATCCTCGCCCCTGCTGTGCACGTGGCGGGCGATTCCCGGCCACCCCCGGGGACATCGACACTGCCGGTCGGTTCGGCGTTTCTGGCGGAATATCCCCTCCCCGCTATTTTGTCATCCTGACGCGTGCGCCCGCGTTAACCAGACTTGAGGTAGCCGAGGAACCAGCAGGGCCGCTGGTAGTTTGAGGAGCACACCCAATGAGTCCGCGCGGATTCGGTTATGTCCAAGATGCCGTTGCCGCCTGCCCTCGGGGCAGGCGCTGCACCCACAGTCGGACTGAAGCGGCACGCGCCCATGCGGCACCGGACAATCGCCCTGCGCGCCCTTCACCCTGTCGGCGGGGACCACAGCCACGGTGGTTTATCTCCTTGCCAACATCTATTATTGCCGGGGCCGCCGGTCACACCGAAACCGAAGTCAGGCTGCCCACGGATACCGCCCCTGGCGAGATGGGGACCGATATGGGATCGGAACAACTGCGGCCATTGGGTACATCCCGACGGGGACGACAACTGGATAGACCCGCGCACGAACTTACAGAACATGCGGTACCGGTCGTGCCCTGGTCGGAAAAAGCTGTGGAATTCCTATGTCCGATTTGTTCTTGGATCCGCTGAGTGACGAGACCGTCGGCAAGCACCGCATGCTCCACGCGGACGTGCCTGCGCGCAGCTCAGCACGTCCCGTGCGCAAATTGACCGTAGTCGACGCGGCGGCGCTGCATGACGATCCCCTGGAGGCGTTTCTGGCCGGAGTCGAAAACCAAGCCTACCGGATGGCTCGGATTGCACTTTGGGATCATGAGCTCGCCCTGGACATCGTGCAGGACAGTATGCTCAGGCTGGTGCAATATTACCGCGAGAAACCGCACGCCGAATGGCCGGCGCTGTTCTTCACGATTCTCAGGAACCGGATCAACGACGCGCGCCGGCAGCGCCATATCCAAGAGGGTATCGGCAGGATCATTCCCCTTTTTGGCCGTCATCCAGACGCGGAACTGCAGGACGAAATCGATCTGCTGGAACTGGGGCTGGGCGTCGATGCCACCCGGCGGGACAGCTACCCGGAAAACATGCTCAGTGGCCAGCGCGTGCGACAATCGATCGAGGCGGCGGTGCGCCGCCTGCCAGAACGCCAGCGCCAGGTATTCATGCTGCGCGAAGGCCAGGAGTTAAGCATAAAGGAGACATCACAGGTCCTGGGCTGCTCTGAGGGCACAGTTAAGCAGCACCACTTTCGCGCTATGCAGACGCTGCGCCATCTGCTTGCGGAGGTATGGAACCATGAATGAGGACATGATGACCGGGTACCATCCGGACGATGTGCAGCTCGACCTTCTACGCGCGGGTCTCCTCGACGACACGGCGGGGGGAAAGACCTCAGTACGACGCCACTTGGATAGCTGCGGCGCCTGCCGCGAACGCATGGCACGCTGGAAATGGATCGCCGAAAACGGGCTGCCCCGGGACGAACTGCTTTCCCGGCAGTTGCGCGAGCGCCGGCAACTTGCACTTGATGGTCGCCGCACGGCGCGCGCGCGCCACCGTGCGATCGTGCGCATAACCATCGCCGGTATTGCCGCCACGCTGATTCTCGCACTCGGTACCGTTCTGGGCCTGCAGCTGTGGCGGCCGCAGGCACCGCTGCCGGATGTGGCACGGGCGGAAAGCGTCCCGGATCTTTATTCGCATATCGATTTTTATCTCTGGGTGTCACGTGAAGGGGCGCCCGACAGCAGCCACGAAAACCAGTCGTGATTGCGGGATGAAACGCCGATCCCTAATCTACGTCGCCGCGATGCTCGCGCTCTGCGCTGGCCAGTTTGGGTCCACGCCCGCGCAGGCATCCGCAGGACGGGGGCGCGAATGGCAGCTAGCGGCCGCGTATGATTGGAACAGCCTGAGCCCCGCCGAGAGACGGCTTCTCGCAAACCACCGTGGACGCTGGAACTCCTATGCTCCGACGCGCCGCAAGCGCCTCGTGCGTGGGGTGCGGCGCTACCAGCGATTGAGCCCCGCGGAGCAAGCCGAAGCGCGGCACGCGCGCCGGCAATTCAGGAGAATGAGCCCGCAGGAACGCCGGCGCCTGCGCCAGGAGTACCTGCGCTATCGCCGGATGCCCCGTCGCTGAAGCTGCCACAGGCACTCAGTCGAGCAGCTGCGATACCAATCCATCGGCCAGTTTCGGCTCGAACCAGGTGGATTTGGGCGGCATCACCTCGCCGGCATCGGCCACCGCCATGAGATCGGCAAGCGCGGTCGGGAACATGGAGAAAGCCACTGCCATCTCGCCGCTGTCCACGCGCCGCTGCAGTTCACCCAATCCACGGATACCACCGACAAAGTCGATGCGCCGGTCGCGTCGCGGATCGTGGATACCGAGAACAGGCGCAAGCAGATGGTCGGCCAACAGACTCACGTCCAGACGTCCCACTGGGTCGCGCAGAGGTATCCGTTCAGCATGGATCGCGAGACGGTACCACTGGCCGCCGCGGTACATGCCGAACTCACCGGCCCGCGCCGGAGTCACCGCGGAAGGCACGCGTTGCACGTCAAAATCCACCGCGACACGCCCCAGAAAGTCCTCCGGCGCCAGTCCGTTCAAATCCTTTACCACCCGGTTGTACGGCAGAATCTGCATCTGGACGTCGGGAAAAATAACGGCCAGGAAATAGTCGCTTGCCCGCTCCCCGGCCAGCGCGTTGTGATTGCGACGCGCAGCGGCAACACGCGCCGCCGCGGCGGAACGATGATGGCCATCTGCGACATAGAGGCGATCGACCGCCTCGAATTCGCTGGTAAGCGCCTGGATGATACCGGGTTCGCGAACAACCCAGAGGCTATGGCACACGCCGTCATCGGCCGTGACATCAACCTCAGGGGAAAGGCTCGTCAGCGTGGTAACGATGCTGTCAATGCCGGCGCTGCGGCGGTAGGTCAGAAACACCGGGCCAGTCTGGGCATTGAGCGCCTCGATCTGGCGGACCCGGTCGTCCTCCTTGTCTGGACGAGTATGCTCATGCCGGCGGATGCGCTGGTTCTCGTAGGCTGCAACCGACGCCGCCGCAACCAGGCCAGTCTGAATATGCGAACCCATCACCAGTCGGTACAGGTAATAACAGGACCCGGGATCGCGCCCGAGCACACCGGCAGCAATCTGTCTGTCGAAATTCTCCCGCCCCTTGCGGTACACCTCGGGGGCATACGGATCGGTGCCGGGCGGCAGATCGATTTCCGGGCGCGAGATGTGCAAAAAGCTCCATGGTCTGCCGGTAGCGCGCGCCCGCGCCTCGTCCACAGTCACCACATCATAGGGCGGCGCCAACACCTGTGCCGCGAATTCGGCACGCGGTCGCAGCCCAGCAAACGGTCGAATCAGCGGCATCAGCGCATCCCCACAGCGATCTGGCACCACGTGAGGTGGTGCGAAAGGCGGACATTCAAATACACTCCGCCGCGCAGGTCAAATCTGCCTGTTCGCGCCCTCGCAGTTGGCCGGCAACGAGCAACCGGATATCATCCGCCGCTTTCCAGGGAAATTGCCGATGAATTCTTCGACTCCGGATTCCTGCCGGCCCTATCTTCCACCGGAATGGGCACCCCAGAGCGGCGTGATGCTCACCTGGCCGCATGCTCACAGCGACTGGGCCCCGTGCCTGTCCGAGGTCGAGCCGGTGTTCGTCGAGATTGCGCGCTCAATTGCTGACCACGAGCCCGTGGTCCTCGTCTGCTTCGATGTCGCTCACCGCGCACACGTCGAACGACAGCTGCGGCAGGCCGGCGTAGCCGCCGAGCGGCTGATATTTGCGCTCGCCCCTTCAAACGACAGCTGGGCCCGTGACCATGGTCCCATCGGCGTGATTTGCCGCAACCGTCCGCTGCTGCTCGATTTCAGTTTCAACGGCTGGGGCGGCAAATACCCTGCGGAACTCGATAATGCCGTTTCACGGCAACTGGCACGACAAGGAACTTTCCGCGATACACCACTCGAGCCTGTAGACCTGGTGCTTGAAGGTGGAAGCATAGAAGTGGACGGCTCCGGTAGTCTGCTTACCACCTCGCGCTGCCTGCTTGCGCCCACACGCAATCCGCAGGCCAGTCGCGAAGAACTGGAGCACCAACTCGGAGACTGGCTGGGTATTACACGCGTGCTCTGGCTCAACCATGGCTATCTCGCCGGCGACGACACAGACAGCCACATCGATACGCTGGCACGCTTCTGCGATGTCGGTACGATTGCCTACGTTGCCTGCGACGACGCGGCCGACGAACACTACTCTGAGCTTGCTGCGATGGAGCAGGAGCTCAAGGCACTGCGCACGCGCGCCGGGGAGCCCTACCGGCTCGTCGCATTGCCCTTGCCGGCCGCCCACTACGACCAGCAAGGCGGCCGTATGCCGGCGACCTACGCAAATTTTCTGATCATCAACGACGCGGTGCTGGTACCTGCATATGACGACCCGGCCGACGGGCTTGCCTGTGAGCGTCTGGGCACGTGCTTTCCCGAACGCACGATCGTCAGCGTGCCGTGCCTGCCTCTGGTCCACCAGCACGGCAGTCTGCACTGTGTCACCATGCAACTGCCCGCCGGCGTCCTCACCGCCACCGCCTGAGGCGGCAGCCCGCACTGCTGCTGCAGACGTGCGTTGCCACGTTGTGTCACGGTGCCTTGGATGGACGCGGGAGGTCGTACACGCGCAGGTCATGGGCAAGGCACCAGCAGCGATGTTAATATTGATGGCAAGTGCAGGTATCGAACGAGCTGGCTGATGCGGGCACTGCCGCGCTAAGCCCGAGAGCAGTTATTTCATGAACAAGATACTCCGCATCGGAATGGTGCAGCACAGCTGCACAGAAGATTACCGGCACAATCTCGCAGAATCCGAACAGGGCATTCGCCAGGCTGCTGCTGCCGGGGCCAACCTTGTGCTGCTGCCGGAATTGCATACCAGCGTCTATTTCTGCCAGACCGAGGATCCCGCGCGATTCGACCAGGCGCAGCCGGTGCCCGGACCGACTACGGAACATCTCGCGGCCCTGGCCCGCGAGCTTGGCGTGATCATCGTTGCCTCGGTATTCGAGCGCCGCGCTGCCGGCCTTTACCATAACACCGCAGTTGTCCTAGAACGCGATGGCAGCATCGCCGGGCGTTACCGCAAGATGCATATTCCCGACGACCCTGGCTATCACGAAAAATTCTACTTCACCCCGGGCGACCAGGGTTTTGCACCGATTGAAACGTCGGTCGGCTCGCTCGGCGTGCTGGTATGCTGGGACCAATGGTACCCCGAAGGCGCCCGTCTGATGGCTCTGGCCGGGGCACAACTCCTGCTCTATCCCACCGCCATCGGCTGGGATCCGCGCGACCCGACCCCAGAGCGCGAGCGCCAGCGCGACAGCTGGATCACGATCCAACGGGCGCATGCGATCGCAAACGGCCTGCCGGTGGTGGCGTGCAATCGCATCGGCCGGGAACCCGATCCAGAACGCCGGACCGAAGGCATCACGTTCTGGGGCAGCAGCTTCATGGCCGGTCCTCAGGGAGAAATGCTGGCGCAGGCGCCGGCTGACAGCCCAGCAGTTACGGTCGAGGACGTGGATCTCGGACGTACCGAGACAGTGCGCCGCATCTGGCCGTTCCTGCGCGACCGCCGTATCGACGCCTACCACGATCTGGTCAAACGCTACACAAAGTGAAACTTGCGGTGCGCGGTGTGCGCTGCGTACCGTCCGTGTTCAGCCCGATTAGTGAACCAGGTCACAATGCCGAAACCCCTGCTCTACCGATCCGCGGCCGAACTGCTTGAAGCCATCCTCTCGAATCATCAGGCCGCAGACAAGCAGATGGAGCGCTTCTTCCGTAGCCATCCCATGCTAGGCCAAAGCGATCGCGGATTCGTGGCCGAAACGGTTTACGGCTGTTTACGCCGCAAGCGCTCGCTCGCATACCTGCTTGGCGGGGACGCTGCGAGCGCCCACAGCCTGGTTGCCGCCTACCTGCTCACCGAGGGTGGCTTCAGCGCGCGCGCTCTCACCGAGGCAGGCTTGCGCCCTGCAGGCGTGGATCTAGCAACGCTCGCTGCTCAGGCGCGCAACCCGCGCACCGATTGGCCGCTCGCTGCGCGTACCGATCTTCCCGACTGGCTGCTGCAGCGCCTGCTTTCTCAGTATGGAGAAGCCGAGACCCTGGAGCTGGCAGCCGCCCTCAATAACCCCGCCAGCCTCGATCTGCGCGTCAATACGCTCAAGGCCGACCGGGTGGCAGTCATCGAGCGTTTGGCCAAGGAAGGCTTTGCAGTCGCACCGACTCCATGGTCCATGCTGGGTCTGCGGAGCCGCGATCGCGCTCCGCTGTTCGGCACCACGGCGTTTGGCGATGGCTGGTTCGAAGTCCAGGACGAAGGCAGCCAGCTGGTCAGCTTGCTACTCGAGCCCAAGCGCCGCCAGATGGTAGTAGACTTCTGCGCCGGTGCCGGCGGCAAAACCTTGCAGCTCGGCGCAATGATGGCGAACAGCGGCACGATCTACGCCTTCGATGTATCACGCCAGCGTCTTGAGCGCCTCAAACCACGGATGCGGCGCGCTGGACTGGACAATGTGCGCCCGGTTGCAATTGCCCACGAACGCGATCCACGGATCCAGCGCCTGCGCGGCAAGATCGATCGCGTGCTGGTGGACGCACCGTGCACGGGCACCGGTACGCTGCGGCGCAATCCGGACATCAAGTGGCGTCAACCCGATCTGACGGAGCTTGTGGCCACACAGCAGCGCGTGCTTGCAGCGGCGGCCGCACTGGTGAAGCCCGGCGGGCGCGTGGTTTATGCCACCTGCAGCCTTCTGCGCGAGGAAAATGATGAAGTCGTCGGGGAATTTCGCGCCAGCCATCCGGAATTTCGACCGCGACCGGCCACAGAAATCCTCGCGCGTCGGGGGGTAGGCATGACAATGAGCGACGACGCCCTGAGACTGTACCCGCATCGCCATAACACCGATGGCTTCTACGCCATCGCACTTGACCGGGAACGCTGACACCGGCTGAACTGTGCATGCACTTTGATTGCATGCGAAAGTACCTGCTTCGAAACAAGGTGCCGGCAGACCGCGTTCCGAAACGTAGAGCGACTTGCTATTACCTCGAGAGTCAACGGCCGTCGTTGTTGCGCCGTGATTGCAGCTTGCGCGCCGCCCTCCCGCGACGCACGACAAGACTCGTAAACCAGACGACAGCACCCACGAACGCCAGGATGACCAGCACATCGAGCTCGTAATGCCGGAAGTTGCGGAAGTACATTACGAATGACCTACCCAACAGATAACCCAGGCCCGCCAGCGCAGTCGACCACAGCATGGCTCCGACAGCATTGAGAACCAGAAAACGTCCGCGTCCGACACGCGCTGCACCGATTGCGAACGGCGTCACCGAACGGAGGCCGTAGTAGAAACGAAAGCTGACGATCAGCAGGGCCTGATGGCGATCGATCAGACCGAATACCTTGTCGGCATTCGCTTGCCACGACAACCGTCTCCTGACGATTGCCGGACCGAAGTGCCGTCCGATATAGAAAAACAGTTGATCCCCGAGGAAACTGCCGAAAAAGCCGGTAGCGACAACCCCCGAGAACCGGAGGTCCCCATGCTGGGAGGCAAACCCGGCCAGCAGCATGATGGTTTCACCCTCAAGCAGGGTGCCTATGAACAGCCCTATGTACCCATACTGCTGAATGAGATCATGCAACACCATGAAATGTCACTCGCCGCGCGTCTGCCCACATTGCGCTGCGCAAGCGGCACTGCAGGTCAGTGGCTGGAAAACCGCCGCGAACCGCGCAGGCGCTCCCACCGCCCTCGGGGTCGCACCCACGACGGCAGGCAGGGGCCTGCATCGCATCCGCTCGCCACAGTAATCACAGCGGGCTGCGATCACAAACCACTAAAAAAGAGACCCCGCTCGCAGGCGGGGTCCTTATATATTCAATACAGGGGCGACCTCAGCGTGGAATAACGCGCGTCGCCTGCATTCCCTTCGGACCTTTAGTGGATTCAAACTCCACCTTCTGTCCTTCGGCCAGAGTCTTGAAGCCCTCCCCTTCGATGGTTGAGAAATGGACGAACACGTCCGGGCTCCCATCACTCGGCGTGATAAATCCGAAGCCCTTGGACTCGTTGAACCACTTAACCGTACCAGTTTGCATAGACGAATAACCCCTTCTTCAACTGTGACGTCTGCGTCTTGCTGCGACGCGTTCGTGAGTTACCGAATCAGGAGGCCGCACACCAGGGTAAGGACGACGGCCAACCCGTGACGCAGCGGCACAACACTCCGCGCCACTCGTGCGCGGCGACTAAATCGTACGTGAAGTCCACCGATAACACAATCCGGTGTGCTACGGCAAAACCGGGGCCAACTGCGAAGTGCGGCCGGGGTCAAAGCACCGGCAGGCTTCGGCCTGCGCATCTGCGGCCAGCGAACCGATTACCGCGGCAGGGCGCATGAGTTACCGACCGATCACGTACATTCGGATCAAACGACAGAGCACCACCGGCTACGCTTCGCAGAACCAGTCCAGAACGGCTCGAGCGAACGGCCGTCGTCGGGCTCGTCGACATGCCGAACAACTTTGCCATCGAGACGACGGTACCACTTGTACTGCGGCCGTCAGAAACAGGTATTGAGACCGGACCGGTACCGTTGAAAGATCGACCGACACCGTTATGAACTGCCTCAAAGAGCAGCTTCGTCGCCCGGCACCGACGCGGTTGCCTCGCTATGCCAGTGGACAGCTTTAAACATCCTTATATTGTTTCCGAGCCTCAAGGAAGCATTGGCGGCCGCTTTGGTATTCGCAGTGCCCGTACCATCGGCCTTGACGAATACTGCGCGCCTCCGAGTGCGCTGTGCTGTGTGAGACAGGGCGCCCCTGGAAACCGAGGCACAGTTTTCGGCTGGGGCAACATGCTTGCGAGGCAGGCAGCGATTGCTGCGGGTCTGGTGCTCGAATACCTGCCGCCGAATCATGCCGTAGAACGGGCATTTCCGGCCTCCGCGGCAGCTGCACCGCACGGGAATGCTTTACAGGTCGGGTTGAGCCCGGCTAATCCGTCGAACGCACGCGGGTGCGCAGACCCTTGTCGCGCGCACGAAGGTGCTTTTGGTCCAACCGCCGGCGCACGGAAGCGCTCGTGCGACGAGTCGCAATCCGCGGCTTCGGCACTGTGTTGAGCCTCCGCAGCCGCGCGATCAGGCGCTCGAGCGCCAGGGCGCGGTTGCGCGTCTGCGAGCGCGTGTCGGACGCCGTCACCACGATTCCCGTCGGACCATGGGTCATGCGGACCGCCGATTCCGTCTTGTGCAGGTTCTGTCCACCCGGTCCGCTCGCCCGGAAGGTTTCGACCCGGACCTGGCGCTCCACAACCTTCGGGTTCAGCGAAAAAGGTGGGCCGGCCGAGCCCTTGGACGGATGTCTGCTGGCGGACTTCCGGTCAGGCCGGAATCTGGTGTCTTGCATGGCGGATGTTGGCTTGTGTCTTGCTACAATAGCATTTTTGGCCAATTTGGCAGCGCATTCTGCGGCCGTCGGCGACGCCGCGGAACGAAGTGCGCGTGGCCGGCCAATACACTGTTCGGCGATGCACGTCGCTCAAGGCAGCACCCAATGGTCTTGTTAAGGAAACGTCTATGATTATCATCCTCAAACCCCATGCCGGCAGGCACAGTCCAGAATTTCAGCAGATCCTGGATGTACTGCGCAATAAACGCAATATCACCACCCGCATCCACGAAGAGGTGGGGTCGCAGCAGACGCTCACCGAGATTTACCTCATCGGCGATACCGGGGCCCTGGACCGCAACGAAATCGAATCGCTGCCTGGCGTTGAACGCGTCGTCAGGATATCCGAAGAATACCGCATCCTCGGGCGCCACCACGACGACCAGCGCCCAACCGGCTTCGACTACAACGGCGTTCGCTTCAGCCAGGACAGCCTGAATGTATTCGCTGGCCTGTGCGCGGTAGACACACCCGAACACGTGGAAACAATGATGCGGGCATTGCGCGACAACGGCCAGGTGTGCACGCGCATGGGCGCCTACAAGCCGCGTACGAACCCGTATGCCTTTCAGGGCCTCGGCCGCGACTGCCTGCCGTGGGTGTTCGAGCTCGCCGGTAAGTACGGCATCAAGGTCATCGCCATGGAAATCACCCATGACTCACATCTCGACGAGATTCGCGAAGCACTGGAGCAGACCGGAAATCCCACGGGGGTCATGCTGCAGATAGGCACACGCAACACGCAGAACTTCGAGCTGCTAAAGATCGTGGGAAGGCAAAGCGAACTGCCGGTGCTGCTCAAGCGCGGCTTCGGAATCACACTGGAAGAATCGATCAATGCCGCTGAGTACCTGGCAAGCGCCGGCAACCGCAACGTGGTATTCGGTCTGCGTGGAATGAAGACAAACATGGGTGACCCCCATCGCAACTTCGTCGACTTTGCACACGTGCCGGTGGTCAAGCGCCTGACGCGCATGCCGGTGTGCATCGATCCTTCGCATTCAGTAGGCTCGCGCGACCGGGCGCCGGATGGGATGCTCGACATCCAGCATGTCACCGCCCAAGGGGTCATCGCCGGCGCCAACATGGTTCTTGTGGACTTCCACCCGGCACCCCAAAAGGCCCTGGTTGACGGCCCACAGGCGCTGCTGCTGGAGGAACTGCCCTTGTTCCTGGCGGACATCGAGGTGGCACGCGAAGCCTACGAGAAACGCCGGTCGCTGGCCAGGAACTTTCTGTCTGAGCGATAGTGTCCGCAGGTTCGCGGCGATCAGTTTCGGTCCGGATCGCAAGCACCATGTGCAAGATCGGTGATCACCCGTGTACGACGATTGATCACCAGCACATCGGTACCGACCAACACGCGCACATACGGCTGTGGAAGCGGCTGCAGACGGCGCTCGAGCTGTGTCGGAAGACGGCGATAGGCAAGGTCCGGCGGCAGAGTGTCGTAGCGCCGCAATCCCGACAGAGTGTGACTACCCTGTGCATCACGCGTCGGCCGGAAACCGCCGGCGTGGGCATGGTTCGCACAGTAATCGCGAATCTGGGTGAGTTCATGGATGCCGATCTGCGGGACAGCTCTGTCGCTATCATCGCTGAACGCGATGTGGCCCGAAGTTAGCGCCTGAGCGATGCAGCCGGTAAGCATAAAGGCAAAAACCAGTGTCAACAGCTGATTACGCACCACCATGCCTCCCGTTTCGCGATATGCAGCTGACCGCAGATGCGTCGGAGCAACGGCCTGCGATTACGGCCCGGACCGGCCCCTGGAAGCAGGGTATGATACACGTGGCGCCGAGAAACCGCAGGAGCGGCAATGAGCGGAATCGGTAAGCGGCGATCATTACTGCTTTTGGCGACAACCGGCGCATTTGCCATTCTGAGTTCCACTTTGTCAAAGACCCCGGCACTTCCGCTGTTCGCGGTTCATCTGGGGGCGACATCGCCTGAAATAGGCTGGGTGGTCATGGCATCGACGGTATCCGGGATACTGATCAGCCTACCCGCGGGGGCGCTTTCCGACTTCATCGGGCGGCGCCGGCTGCTGTTCGCAGCGCTCATCATATTCGCCACCGCACCATTCCTATACCTGTCTGTAGGCAATGTGCAGGAGCTCGTACTGGTGCGCTTTTACCACGGGTTCGCGACTGCCATATTTGGCACGGTGGCGAGCGCCTGGATCGCCAGCCATTATGTGAAGGATCGCGCGCAGATGCTTTCAACCTACTCTTCGATAACGATTGCCGGCCGTTCGGTCGCACCGTTCCTGGGTGGCACACTGATTTCGCTGGCGGGATTCCATGCGGTTTACCTGGCCTGCGCCGCAGGTGGCATTCTTGCCCTGGCGCTTGGCATGTTTCTGCCCCGCGACAGCGAGAAGCCCCCACCGAGATCGCATGTTCAGACCTGGTCAGCGTTACACGACGCCCTGGCGGCGACTCTGCGCAATGGCACCTTGCTCTCCGTCAGCACTACCGAAGCCGCGCAATATTTCGTATTTGGTTCGGTCGAGGCATTTCTCGCCGTCTACGCGGAAACTTGCGGCATCGTGGCGTGGAAGATTGGCGTCATCCTCGGCATTCAGCTCGTGTGCGTCGCCCTGGTCAAGCCGCTGATGGGGCACATCTCGGACCGCGTCGGACGCAGACCGACGATTCTCGTTGGACTGGTAACCGCCATGATCGGTGTTGCGCTTCTGCCGCTGTTCACTTCGCCGCTGCCTCTGGCCGTCTTAAGCCTCGTTTTCGGCGCGGGCTTCGCGAGCGTCACATCGTCCACAGGTGCGCTCGTTGGCGACTTGGGCAACCAGGAACGCTTGGGCACATCTATGGGCGTGTTGAGAACCACCATGGATATTGGTCAGGCCGCCGGACCCGTGATCACGGGTGCCGTAATCGGCGTTGGCGGCTTCACCACTGGCTTCGAAATGCTGGCCGTATTACTTTTGGCTACGGCCCTGTGGTTCGGGTGGAGCGTGCCGGCAACCTCGGCACAATCTTAATGTCACACCCGCCCCGGTACGCGTTTTCGGCATTCCAACACACCCTGCACACTGCCGGAAAATATCCTTCATCCGCGGGAGCGGTGCCAGAAACGACCCGCGCCGGTGGCGTGGATCAGCCCGGGCCTTTCTTTTGATAATTCCGTCGCGGCTGCCCGACGTAAAGCTGTCGCGGCCGGTCGATGCCATGAGTTTCCTGATGAAGTTCGAGCCAGTGACTTACCCATCCGGCGGTGCGCGCCACCGCGAAAATAGCGGTGAACATGTTCATCGGCAACCCCATCGCACGCAGCAGTATCCCCGAATAGAAATCCACGTTTGGGTACAGCTTGCGCTCGATAAAATACTCGTCCTGCAGGGCAATCTCTTCGAGCTTCACCGCAATCTCAAGTAATGGATCGTCGATCCCGAGATGGTCAAGCACCTCGCGCGCGCTTTCCTGGATCACGCGCGAGCGCGGATCGAAGTTCTTGTAGATACGGTGGCCAAAACCCATCAGCCGGAACGAATCATTCTTATCCTTTGCCCGAGCGATTGCCTTCGGGATGTTCTCTGGCGTAGCAATTTCCATGAGCATTTTGAGCACAGCCTCGTTGGCACCACCGTGGGCTGGTCCCCAGAGACTGGCGATGCCGGCTGCCACGCAGGCAAAGGGGTTCGCACCGGAAGAGGCTGCAAGGCGCACCGTCGAGGTGGAAGCATTCTGTTCGTGGTCGGCATGAAGAATGAGGATGCGATCGAGCGCACGTGCCACCACCGGATTGACCACGAACTCGCTGTTGGGCGCGCCGAACAACATCTGTATGAAATTCGCGGCATAATCCAGGTTGTTGTTGGGGTAGCGCTGCGGGCGGCCGCTGCTGTAGGTATAGCTGGCCGCAGCGATCGTCGGCATCTTGGCGATAAGCCGGATCGCCGCAAGCTCGCGCTGCTGCTGATTGCTGATATTCATGACGTCGTGATAGAACGCTGAAAGCGCGCCGACAACCCCTATCATGACCGCCATCGGATGAGCATCGCGACGGAAGCCACGGTAGAAATACAGCACCTGTTCGTGCAGCAGGTTGTGCTGGTGGATCGCCGCCTGGAAGGCCGCCATCTGCTTCGGATCAGGCAGCTCCCCATACATCAGCAGATAAGCCACCTCCGCGAAGGTGCTGTGCTGTGCCAGTTCCTCGATCGGATAGCCGCGGTACAACAGCACGCCGGCGTCGCCATCGACGAAGGTGATCGCGCTTTTGCACGATGCAGTTGACCGGAACCCGGGATCATAAGCAAGCAGGCCGTGGCGCGCATACAGCGTCTGAATATCCACGGCCGGCGCTCCCATCGTTCCTTCCAGTATGGGCAGACTCTCCTCGCCCTGCGTTTCCGAGATGACCGCGTTTACATACCTGGTGCTCATGATCGTTGCTCTGTCCGGTATCGTTTTACACCGCGGCATTCAACCCAATAAGACCGCGAATCCTGGCCATAGCTAAACTATAGCCCATCGCCCGACCGCCTCACTGCCAGCGCGGCACAAGCCCACAAACCCAGCCCATGCATCACGGCCCAAGCGGACACTCTGGTGCCATCTGGTTAACCTTAATACACGGACTACCAATGGTGCAATCTGGTTGTGATTGGGGTCGGGGTGACACCATTATCGACACGCTAGTATCGTGACACGTAAATAACGAAACGTTATACTTCTGCATGCCCATTCTACCAGGAGGCATGCAGTCATGCGGCAGACAGCACTGAGGCTGAATAAGCAGGAGCGTCGGATCGTGGATGAGTTTCGTTCCAAAGGCCTGCATCGGGCCCGGGAATTCAACCGGGCCCATATTCTGGCGGCGCTCGATCGCAATGTCCCCGAACAGCAGATCATGGAGGTGCTCAAGGTGGGCCGCACGGCACTGTGGCGTACCCGCGCGGCTTATGTGAAGGGTGGGGTCGAATACGCCCTTCACGACGAGGCGCGCCCCGGCAAGCCCAAACGGTATGCGGCCGATGCGCAAGCGCAGGTGACCGCGCTCGCCTGCTCGGCGCCGCCTCCAGGCGCGAGCCGCTGGACGGTGGCGCTGCTCACCGAAGCGGCGCGGCGTCGTCCCGGGATGAAGGCGATCAGCCGGGAGACCATCCGGCGGATTCTAAAAAAAACCTTCTCAAACCCTGGCGCAAGCTGATGTGGTGCATCGGCGAGATCTCCGCCGAGTATCGTGCCCGCATGTACTCGCTATTGGCGCTCTATGCCCGTCCCTATGATGCGCGCGAGCCCGTCATCTGTCTGGACGAGAAAAGCAAACAGCTGCTCCGGCAGACGCGCGCGCCGCTGCCTGCGAAGCCGGCCACGCCGCTGAGGGAAGATTACGAATACGAGCGCATGGGTACCTGTAATATCTTTGTGGCCGTCGAGCCCCGTGGCGGAAAGCGGCTGGCGCAAGTCACCGAGCGGCGCACCAAAGCCGATTTCGTCGGCTTCGTCCTGCGGCTGCTCGACCGTGGCTATGACAAGGCACGCAAGGTCCATCTGGTCCTCGACAATCTCAACACCCATTTCCGAGAGAGCTTCGAGGAGGTACTCGGGGTGGCGGCCGCCGCGCGCCTGCTCTCCCGCATTGAGTTCCACTACACGCCGAAGCATGCGAGCTGGCTCAACATGGCCGAAATCGAGATCGGCATCCTCTCGCACCAGTGTCTGGCCCGCCGCGGCATTGAGAAAGCCGCCCTTACCGCGGAGGTGGCCGCTTGGCAGAAGCGGCGCAACACCGCTCGCTGTGGCATCGAATGGACCTTTACCCGCCGGGACGCAGATCGTAAGATGGGGCACCACTATGTTTCTTAATTAACGTGTCGCGATACTAGT
The DNA here is from genome assembly GCA_027364845.1 of Pseudomonadota bacterium. GTDB lineage: Bacteria > Pseudomonadota > Gammaproteobacteria > Acidiferrobacterales > UBA6901 > JAJYCY01. The sequence goes on from DAHXOO010000014.1 coordinate 37,567, forward strand.
TTAGTGGGATTCTGCTGGCAATCTGTGGATAGTGTCCGCAGCCGCCATCAATCGCTCCCTCGTGCGCCGCCGGTCGTCGTTGCCTGTGCACCTCTCTGGCATCCCTCGTAGCCGCCATCCTGCTTTTGTGACATGCTTTCCCGGCAACTCGCCCACGGCGAGTACCCACAATTTGGCTCATTCCATCCGGCGTCGAATGTGGTCCCGCGCCTCGCCCAGACAATCGGTCGCAGCCCGACGTTCGGCCGGTTGCCTAAAAAAGTTGGGTATTGCCCACTATCCTGTCCCGCGGACTGTATTGTGCTTCGCGATTCGGGTTAGAATGCACGTAGCTACGCTAATCAGAAAACTCAAGCAAGAATTTCTTGTCCGATCTCAACCCCCGACAGAAAGAGGCAGTACGCTACACGGCAGGCCCGCTGCTTGTTCTGGCCGGCGCTGGAAGCGGCAAAACCTCGGTCATCACCCGCAAGATCGCCGTTCTCATCCACGAGCGCGGGATCGCACCGTCACACATTGCGGCGGTCACCTTTACCAACAAGGCCGCCCGCGAAATGAAGACCCGTGTCGCTGCGCTACTCACCGGCAGCGATGCAAAGGGTTTGGCCATATCCACGTTCCACACGCTTGGCCTGCGCATCCTGCGCACTGAGGGCGTTCGTGCCGGCTACCAGCCCGGCTTCTCGATCTACGACTCCACAGACAGCCTTGACTTTATCCGTGATCTGCTGCGCAACAGCATGGCTGAGGAAGTGCAGCGCCAGATTTCGCACTGGAAGAACGCCATGATCGAACCGGATCAGGCTCTGGTCACGGCCGACGCCGATCCGGTGGCTGCGCAGGCAGCCAAGCTCTATCCCGAATATCAGTGCCACCTTAAAGCCTGCAATGCCGTCGACCTCGATGATCTGATTCTGCAGCCGGTGCTGATTTTCGAGAAGCACCCCGATGTCCTGTCTGCGTGGCAGGAACGCATACGCTATCTGCTGGTTGACGAGTACCAGGACACTAACGCCTGCCAATACCGCCTGGTACGGCAACTCGTCGGGACACGCGGCGCTCTTACAGTTGTAGGTGATGATGACCAGTCCGTTTACGCATGGCGCGGTGCGCGGCCGGAGAATCTGTATCAGCTGGAAACAGATTTTCCGGATCTTAAGGTCATCAAACTGGAGCAAAACTACCGGTCAGCCGGCCGCATTCTCAAGGCAGCAAACAGTTTGATCAAAAACAATCCGCACGTGCACGAGAAGCGGCTGTGGAGCGACCTCGGCTACGGCGATCCGATCCGGGTGATCGTGGCGCGTGATGAGGAACACGAAGCCGACCGTGTCGTCGCACAGCTGCTGCACCACAAGTTCACACGTCGCACGACATTCCACGAATATGCGCTGCTGTACCGCGGCAACCACCAAGCCCGAGCGTTCGAACGTGCCCTGCGTGAACAGCGCATCCCCTATTATCTCAGCGGCGGCACCTCGTTTTTCGATCGCACCGAGATCCGCGACGCCATGGCCTATTTCCGCCTGGTGGCGAATCTGTCCGATAATAACGCCTTCCTGCGGATCGCCAATACACCGCGCCGCGAAATCGGTGCTGCAACCCTGGAGCGACTGAGCCAATTTGCCGCCGCGAACGGGCTCAGCCTGATCGATGCCTCATTCGACACGGGACTCGACCAACAGCTCAATACACGCCAGCTTGCAGTGCTGCGCCGCTTTACCACATGGATCACGGACCTTGCCGATCGCGCGCAGGAAACCGCCCCGCCGGTGCTCGCAACTGAGATAATCAGCGAGGTCCATTATGACACCTGGCTGGAAGAAACCTCTGACAATCCCGCGGCAACGGAAAAGCGCAGGCAAAACATCGCCGATTTGCTCGACTGGCTGCGCCGGCTCTCTGCCAATGACGGCGAGCTGTCTTTTGCCGAAGCCGTCGCGCGCATCTGCCTGATCGGGATGCTCGACAATGATGAACCCGATACCGATACTGACCAGGTCTCACTGATGACCCTGCATGCGGCCAAGGGACTTGAGTTCCCACATGTTTACATGGTTGGCATGGAAGAAGGCCTGCTTCCTCACCGCACCAGCGTGGACCAGGACACCGTCGAAGAGGAACGTCGCCTTGCCTACGTGGGCATCACCCGGGCACGCAAAACGCTCAGCTTTTCGCTCGTGCGCCGTCGTAAACGTTATGGCGAAATCGTTGATTGTGAACCGAGCCGCTTTCTCGCCGAACTCCCTGCAGAAGACCTAGAGTGGCAGGAAGATGCCACTTCGGCAGACCCGCTGGAACGTCAGGAACATGCCGATGCGCACCTCGCCAATCTGCGCGGCATGCTAGGCTCATCGTGAGCGGCGCCAAGATCGGTGGCAGGCTGCGCAAGTGTCCATGAAAATTCCTTTCGATGTCAGGCGATACTTGCCTACGCGCATCCCCGGTCGGCCAAGAACACGTCTGAACCTGCACCCGGTCAGTGTGGCGCACGTGGCTGCGGAGGCCGAACTTGATGGGCGCGACGGCTTTAACCGATCCGCCGCCCACCGATCCCGCGCACCACGGTCCTAATGTTGCCTTCGGCACTGGTGCACAAACCGCAACGAATTCGGTCACCGGATTCGCATCCCGGCAAGACAACGCGGCATGATGCAAAGCATCGAACCCCGAAGAAACCGGCAACGATGCGCCACCACATTGCGCGCACGGAGTGACGTGTTAGATCCCTGGTCGCCTATCCGGATCGGTCTGATGCGGTTTGACCCACTACGGCTTGGACCGCGCCGTTCTCTTATTGAAAAACAATTTTCCGCGAAATGCTCACAATGAAACGCATCACACTCATCACTCAGGTGAATTCGGTCAGGGATAAGACGGGAAAATAGAAATCGATCGAGACCGACTTTTGTTGCGGATCAGACTGAATCAACTTTAGCCTGCGCGGACATCACAGAAGACAATAGTCAATCGGGATACGTTGGGTCGATTTCAGGACTCTCTGCCGCGGCACCCGTCGCGTTGTCAGCATGATGGCACTCAGCCCCACGAACTGGTCAAAGAGGGCAGCGATCGCCGTCGCCGCCCTCCTCGGTTCAAACTGAATTAATCGCTGTCGTCACCGCTCTGGGATTGATTGCCCTGATCACTGTTTGAACCACTATCGGTCGAACTGTCGGTCGAACTGTCATCAAGGACGCTCCGCGACAGCGACCTATGTTCTGCGGACGCAACTGTCAGCGGACGATCATTCGCCGGCATCGAGGTCGAAGCCGCAAATGTCGGAAGGGTCGAAAGACCCAGGGTAGCTACTGCGACAGCAATCAATGGTATCTTATTCATAACAGTTCTCCTTCAGTTTGGATGGGATCTGCCGCGGCGGAAATACCGTGCTAGCAGATGGTGTGCATTACACCATTTGTTTGTAAGCAGAATATAAGCTGGGCCCGTATAATTGTAAGGAATTGTGAGCAGCCGCCATCAGGCCGCGCACCTGAGGTAGGATGAATGGCGAAGATCGAGCCACTTTCATGACCACGCCCGCGCACATCCTGATCGTAGACGACGATGAGAGCATCCGCAGTCTGCTCAAAGAGTATCTTGAGGGGCACGGTTACCGAACATCCATAGCAGCGGATGGTCCTGCAATGAAGGAGCTGCTGCGAAAGACACCCATAGACCTGATCGTTTTGGATTTGATGTTACCCGGCGAGGACGGATTTTCATTGTGTCAATGGATCCGTGCGGAACGGGATACTCCAATTATCATGCTGACCGCGAGAACTCATAGCACCGACCGCATCCAGGGCTTGGAGCTCGGCGCTGACGACTACGTTGCAAAGCCGTTCGAGCCGCGCGAATTGGTGGCGCGTATCCGCGGTGTGCTGCGGAGATGCCGGACGGGTAATCAGGGCGCGAACATAGTTCGCGCCTTCACCTTTGCAAAATGGAAGCTAGCGCTGCCTCAAAGGCAACTGCTGTCCCCTGAGGGGGTACTCGTTCCCTTGGCGGCTTCGGAGTTCCAGCTCCTGGTGATTTTTCTGGAACATCCACTCACGGTGCTTACCCGTGATCAGCTCATAGAACAATGTCATGGAAGGGAAGCCGGCCCGTACGATCGAAGCATCGACGTCCGGGTCAGTCAGCTGCGCCATCGTCTTGGCGACAATGGCCGCGAACCCCGTCTCATCAAAACAGTCCGTAGCGCCGGCTATATTTTGGCGACGGACGTCGCCCGGCGCTACTGAGTGAAATTCGTTCCACGTAACCTGGCTGCTCGAATGACCGGCGTGCTGTTGCTAGGTCTGGTCCTGGCGCAGCTGCTAAGCATGGCCGTCAATATCCTCGACCGCGGCCGTGCGTTTTATCGCAGCACAACCCTGCAGGTGGCGGAACATATTTCGGATATCGCGAAGGCACTCGATGCGGTTCGCCCCGACGAGCGCGCGCGAATCGTGAGCAGACTCAGCGATAGCCGTCTAGCCATTGTGCTTTCCCACAGCCCGGATATCGCAGATAGCGTTTCCGAACGACCCTATGCCCGGGCTTTTCAGGCGATGCTTCGCCGCGATCTCGGTGCGCACTGGCCGGTCCATGTTCTACTGCACCGTGCCACTCGGCGGGACAGCCATACAACACCGTTTTTTTCGGAAGTCCCGGCCAACGCCCTGGACCGCTACCTTACTCTGCGGCTATTTTATCTTGCGCCGCGTGGATTCGCGTTCGTGACACACATTCAGCTACACGACGGAAGCTGGGTCACGTTTTCAGCGCGCTTGCCTTATGAGCATATTGCTCGCCTTTACATATTGCTGCCGAAGCTGGTCCTCATGCTCGCAATCGCAGTCGCTCTGCTGCTGATCGCTGTTCGATGGGTCACACGTCCCATGAAAAAGATGGCCCGAGCGGCGCTCGCACTCGGGCAGGATCTTAATAGCGCCCCGCTTGAGGAAAGTGGCCCCGAGGAAATCCGAGCCACTGCGCGGGCGCTCAATGTGATGCAGCTGCGGCTCCAGGAGTATGTGCGTGATCGTGCGACAATGCTGGCCGCGCTTTCGCATGATCTCAAGACCTTTATCACACGTCTAAGATTGCGCACTGAACTACTGCCGGACAGCCAGCATCGGAACCGGTTGATCGGAGATCTTGCCGACATGGCGACAATGGTCAACGCGACGCTGGAATATCTGCACGGCATCGACCCGGGTCAGGGTCAGGCCCTGTTCGATGTCACCGCATTGGCGGAGAGCATCCGTATAGATGCTGAGGACATGGGTTGGACCGTCACTATCGAGGGCACGGCTAGGGAGCCTTTTTACGGCAACCCACAGGACCTTAGGCGCTGCCTCATGAATCTGGTGGACAACGCGGTCAAATACGGTAGCCGGGCAACCATCTATCTCGAAGACCGTTCCGACGGAATGACAATTGCGGTGTGCGATCCCGGCCCTGGTATTCCTTCACACGAACTGGAACGGGTATTCGAGCCTTTTTATCGGAGCCGACCGGCACGGGGCCGTGATCGGGAAGGCACCGGCCTTGGTCTCAATATCGCGCGCACCATCGCCCGCGCGCACGGCGGCGATGTGACCCTACAGGCCGGGACAGCGCGTGGATTTTGCGCTGTGATTCACCTGCCTCGTCACACATTTCCGGGAAAGTCAACATCTTGACCCCTTACCGCTTCATCGCGACGCTCCCGCCTGGGGCTCAGGAGCGGCCCGACGCAGAGTGGAGATATCTCCTGCACCAGATGGTTAGGCCTCCGTCTGACTCGCTGTGCGCTGCGCATCTCGGATGAACGCGTAGACTGTGCTCGCATCCTCAATGCACTCGAAAGTGGGTACCAGCTTATTGTCCATACCCGATCAAGCGCTACCGGACCACAGGGTATATAGCGGACTGGCAGGACCGAAGACAATGCTGCCCCTTCGATTGGAACAATTCTGCAACGAGATCTCCGCGAGATTCTTTAGGAAATTGCTCTTGGCATCTTGCTTCACGAGTCCACTCCCGATTTCGTTTCAGCGCAATACCACACTTGAATATCTCAAGAAGCTCCTTGTGAACCAAACCACCTGAAAACTGCCTTGCAGAGCCACGCTATGCTCCGCAATCCACCAGTAGTCGGTCACCAGCACACGGATCTTAATGCATGAGAAAGTGCTCGCCCAGTGGTGACCACGCGCTTCGCCAAACCAGGATCGCAAGCAGGGCTACCGCAGGTTAAATAGTGCGCCCAGAGATACGCCGCTAACGCCCTAGACAGTTCATTATGGCGGGAAGCGCCGCCTCGGCCGCCGTGCGTCCGGCCGCCAACGCTTCCCCTCCCCGATAAAACTCGTACGAATCGATGCCACCCACGTCCGGCGTCAACATGATATCGGGCGCCGACAGCGCCGCGCGCAGACGCACATTCTGTGCCTGCGCGATGGCCATCACCTGGTCCAACACCCGGCGTGCGCGCCAGACAGGCATGACCTGCTGTCCGTTCTCGTGGTTCTCAAGCTGCTCCTCAAGCCATTGGCGAAAACTTTCCGGACCGATCCACGGCTGCTGCAGCAATTGACGAATGCGCTCTCCCCACATCTGCGAACGCGTAGGTCGCATCTCTCGCTTGGTGAAGGCACGCGCGCCAGAGTGGACGGCCACCGCCAGCACCGGCCCGCCGAAACGTTCGCGCGCCACATCGAACGGCAGTGGATTGACGATGCCGCCATCGACAAAGTAACGGCCGTCAAGATGATGCGGCGCGAACACCGCCGGAAGCGAAATGCTGGCACGCACGGCGTCGACAAGTGGACCATGGTCCAAAACAATCTGTTCACCCGTCTCAAGGTCTGTGGCCAGTGCCACGTATCCGATTGCAAGGTTCTCGATCTGCCTTTCTCCGATCGTCTGATTCAGGAAATTCATGACATTTTTTCCAGAAACCAGCCCTCCCGTCGACAAATCGGGCAGAAACAATTGCAGAGTCTGTTTCCAGTCAAACGAAATCGCCAGAGCGACCAGCTCGGAAAGAGGCATACCGCTGGCGACAAAAGCGCCGATCTCCGCTCCGATGCTGGTGCCGGCGATCGCGCGCACGCGCACCCCATGCTCCGCAAGCACCTCAAGCACACCGATATGCGCCAGCCCACGAGCTCCTCCGCCCCCGAGCGCAAGCACAAGATCTCCATCATTCGCCGCCATATGTACTCGCTGCCATCCCCACGTACCGCCACATTGCACGGCCAGAATAAACCAAAATCATCCGGCGCAACATCATTCGGCGCAGACACAACTATGCCCTAGGCGCAGCAGCTGAAGGCTTGATATGCTTGCACGTCGTGAGCGCCGTCCGGCGCCTGTCAGAGGTGGCAATCCGATGTGGAACAATCTTTCCCGGATCCTGTTTGTCCTCGGGCTGATAGTGGCCGGCGCTGCCGCCTACTTGTACTGGGGTTACGGTGCACACCTGCGCCGGCAAAGCGCAATGCTCAGCGCAAGGGCACAGGAGCTGGCACTCGAGAATGAACGTCTCAAGGAAGAGGTCATCTACCTCGGCAACCGCATGAGCCATGAGGTCGCAAAGATATCGAAGCAGAAGCAGGCTGAGATAGCCAAGGTTCGCAGCACTCGTGATGAGATGATCCGAAGCTTGCAGGGCGAAGTGACGCAGGGACAGGTGAAAATAACACAACTTGCCGACCGCCTGTCGGTGAATATCGTGAACCGGATCTTGTTTCCTTCGGGGCAGACAAGAATCAGTGGGCAGGGAATGAAGGTGCTCATGCGTGTAGGCACGGTGCTCGCAAAGGTGCAGGACAAAACCATCCGTGTCGAAGGCTTCACCGACAATGTTCCGCCGGGCCATAGTCTTAAGGGTCGCTTTCCCACGAATTGGGAACTGTCGACCGCGCGGGCGACCAATGTCGTGCGCTTCCTGCAGGACTCCACAGGCGTCAACCCCGCGATGATGGAAGCGGTTGGCATGGGTCAGTATCACCCAGTGGCGAGCAATAGGACAGCAGACGGGCGCAGCCGCAATCGACGCATCGAAATCATCCTGGCTCCACGTTACAGTTCGCTCGCAGCGAAGCTTGTGCGCTCCGCAGTATCTGGCGGCAAGCCAGTGATTGCAAACACGGTGCCAGAAATGGCATCCGATAAACATCCTGCATCGAAACCAACTCGCTGAAGCGTGACCCCGGACACGGCTTCGAGACCGCAGACCATTCAAGTAAGATTTTCTTCCAAATGCTCTGACGGAATCCGCCCCAGCGGCCCGGTCAAAGCCCTGACGCAGGCGCCAGAAAGTCTGGATTCGGCGCAGACAAATCCTCCTGCAACTGGATCCGCCGGTACCGGCAAAAAGGGGGCACACCCCTTTGAGATGGACCGCGCATTCAGCTATAGTTTGGGCTGAACAAAACAACGTTCCACGGGCTCGGAAAAGGGAAGGTCATGCAGGCAGCAACTTCGGTAGAATCATTCCATACGGCATTTCGCGGCTATTTCACCAGCCTGCTCAGCTGGAACCAGCTCGATGTGTTCTGGGAAGTCGTACGGCAACATGCATCCGCCGGCTGGTACCTGTATGCGGTGGGCGAAGCCGTGCCGACGCAACCGAGCAGCGCCGAGCAGGTGCTCGAATTCATTCGTAAGATCGACGCATTGTTGCGCGCCGAGCACCACGAGGACTACTGCGGCATCGTCTACACCGACAGCAAGACCGAACCGCAGCTCATCAAAATCTTTGACCCCAACAATCTTGGCGTTTCCTGCGGCTACAGCGACAACCCTCCCCTTCCGGGCTGGATCATGAGCACGATCGCACCACAGGAACTGCGGGATCGCAGGCCGCTGCCGGGCAACCGCCGACGCTGGTGGCAGAAGCTGTGGGTATGATCCGCCGCATGCGTCAATACAGCGGATAGCCCGGCGATGGCCGCACCGGGGACGACAGGAGACGAGGGTGGCCGGCAACCAGGGCCGACGGAGAATATAGATTCCATCCTGACCGAAGAGCGCCGCTTCGAACCGCCGGCAAGTTTTAGTGCCGGCGCGCATGTCAAATCCCTGGCTGAATACCAAGCCCTGCGGGATGCTGCGGAGCGCGACCCGGTCGCGTTCTGGGCAGGTCTCGCCCGTGATGAGCTGCACTGGCACCGGCCTTTCACATCCGCCTTCGACGATTCGCGTGCGCCCTATTACGCATGGTTCGGCGATGGGCTACTCAACGTTTCGTTCAATTGTCTCGACCGTCATCTCGCGAAAAACGCCGACAAGACCGCAATCCTGTTCGAGGGGGAGCCCGGCGACACTCGCCGCATCAGCTATGCTGAATTGCACCGCCGGGTATGCCGCTTCGCCAACGCGCTGAAAATGCGCGGAATCGGCCTTGGAGACCGTGTCATCATTTACATGCCCATGGTACCCGAAGCCGTGGTCGCTATGCTGGCCTGCGCCCGAATCGGGGCAATTCATTCGGTGGTGTTCGGCGGATTTTCGTCCGGCTCTCTGCGAAATCGCATCGAAGACGCTAGTGCGCGCACGGTCATCACAGCCGACGGCGGACATCGAGGTGGAAAGGTCATCGAACTGAAAGCGGCTTGCGACACGGCGCTCTCCGAGGGGTGCAAGAGCGTCGAGACGGTGTTCGTCCTTCGCCGAGCGGGCAATCATGTCCGCATGCAGCATGGCCGGGACCTGTGGTGGGATGAGGCCGAGTCAAATCTTGCGGATGAATGCGAACCGGTGTGGGTGGACGGCGAACATCCTTTGTTCCTGCTCTATACCTCCGGCTCCACCGGAAAACCCAAGGGCATTCAGCATGCCAGCGCAGGTTACCTCGTGGTGGTTGCGGCGACTATGAAGTGGGTCTTCGACATCCGTGATTCCGACATTTTCTGGTGCACTGCGGACATCGGCTGGGTCACCGGACATAGTTATGTCGCCTACGGGCCGCTTGCCTGCGGCGCCACCGTACTCATGTACGAAGGTGCGCCCACGGTGCCCGATGCCGGGCGCTTCTGGAGCATCTGCGCACGCCACCATGTCACTATCTTCTATACCGCGCCGACTGCGATACGCGCCCTCATGAAGCTCGGCGAGTCTTTTCCCGCCCGCTATGACCTGTCCTCGCTTCGGCTGCTTGGAACCGTCGGCGAGCCGATCAACCCCGAGGCCTGGATGTGGTTCCACCGCGTCATCGGCCACGAACGCTGTCCCATCGTCGACACTTGGTGGCAAACGGAAACCGGGGCCATCATGATCGCGCCGCTTCCCGGCGCAATCACCACCAAGCCAGGGTCGTGTACCCGGCCGCTGCCCGGAATCGACGCCGACATCGTCGATGCGAATGGCCACAGCATCGCCGATTTCGCTCAGGGTGGAGAGTTGGTGATACGCAAGCCCTGGCCATCGATGCTGCGCGCTGTATGGGGAGACGACCGACGCTACCGGGATACGTACTGGGGCAAGTTCGATGGCCGCTGCTACATTGCCGGGGATACGGCGCACCGTGACCACGACGGCTATTTCTGGATCCTCGGCCGGTCCGACGACGTACTCAAGGTTTCCGGCCACCGGCTGGGCACTATGGAAATCGAGTCGGCACTCGTCGCCCATCCGCGAGTTGCCGAAGCTGCAGTGGTCGGCAAGCCGGACGAGACCAAGGGAGAATCGATATTCGCCTTCGTCGTCCCGCGAGGCGCGCGTCCAACGGGGGACGCTGCCGGGACACTCAGCGCGGAACTGCGTGCCTGGGTGGCACAGCAGATCGGGCCCATCGCCAAACCCGACCACATCCGCTACGCGGACAGCCTGCCCAAGACGCGTTCCGGAAAAATAATGCGCCGGCTACTGCGCGACATCGCGCGCGGTGAAGCCATCACCCAGGACACTTCTACCCTGGAAAATGAAGAGATCGTCAGACAGTTGCAGGGCGAGCCTTGATGGCAAGACCAGCAGCGACTTCAGATTCGAAGCCGCGTGGTGGTGCCCCGGGCCGCATGGCCAGACGCTCTGGGCGCCGCTGTTTCGCTTGCGCCCGCGCATCCGTTCGCGACGCGAACGCCTCGAACTTCCCGACGGGGATTTCATCGACCTCGACTGGGGCGGGCGTGCCGGCGCGCCGATTGTCATAATCCTGCACGGCCTGGAGGGCGGTTCGCGTTCGCACTATGCGCGCGGCATGTTCGCCGCACTGGAACAACACGGCATGCGTCCGGTCGTCATGCACTTTCGCGGCTGCAGCGGGGAGCCAAACCGGCTTGCACGCGGATACCACTCGGGCGAAACCAGCGATCTCGCCTTCCTGGTTCAGACTCTTCGCCTGCGCGAGCCAGGCACGCCACTTGCCGCGATCGGCTACTCGCTAGGTGGCAATGTTCTGGTGAAGTGGCTGGGCGAAACTGGCGCCACCGCCGGGTTGTATGCCGCGGCAGCGGTGTCGGTGCCATTCATGTTGCAGGATTCAGCCCAGCGCCTGAATCGCGGATTTGCACGCACGTACCGGCACTATCTGCTGGCGAGCCTCAGGCGTTCACTGCGACGCAAGTTCCGCGGGATGACGCCGCCGTTCTGCGCTGCCAGTGCGGCTGCCGCGCGCAGCTTCCAGGAATTCGACGAAGCGGTCACCGCACCGATGCACGGCTTCTCTAGTGCGGAACACTATTATTCCAGCTCGAGCTCGCGCCCCTACCTGCGGCACATCGCCGTTCCTACGCTGGTTGTGCACGCGGCCGACGACCCGTTCCTGTCGCACTCGGCCATACCAGCTGCGAATGAACTGTCCCCACAGGTGATCTTCGAACTCTTTCCGCACGGCGGTCATGTCGGCTTCATTGACGGCGGCTGGCCGTGGCGACCGCACTTCTGGCTGGAAAATCGCATCCCGCGTTTTCTCGCACAGCAGCTCGGGGCACACCACGCACCGGAAAACTGCGTTCCGGACGGGCATCGCCAGCGGCAGCCCTGACAGCAACCGGCCTTGTCCGGCCGCGGTACCAGCGGGCAGGTACCGGCGGACGGCACGTATACAGCAAAAAGGGGGCGCTAGCCCCCTTCCAGCCCGACTGCCCTGCGATATTCTCTCAGACCTGTTCTTCCACTGCCTTGATACTCAGGCGGATACGGCCTTGCTTGTCGATCTCCAGCACCTTGACCCGCACGCTCTCGCCTTCGCTCAGCTTGTCGCCGACATTTTCAACTCGCTCGTGCGAAATCTGCGAGATGTGCACTAGACCGTCCCGACCAGGAAGAATGGTGACAAATGCGCCGAAATCCATGAGCTTCACCACCTTACCCTGGTAGACCTTACCAACCTCCACATCCGCGGTGATCTGTTCGATGCGGCGGCGCGCCTCCTGTCCGGCAGCGTTATCGACCGACGCGATCTTCACAGTACCGTCGTCCTCAATGTCTATGGTGGCACCGGTCTCCTCGCACAGGGCGCGTATGGTCGAACCCCCTTTGCCAATTACGTCCCGGATCTTCTCGGGGTTGATCTTGAACGTAATGATCCGCGGCGCATATTCTGACATCTCCGCGCGTGGTGCGGGAATGGCGTCATGCATCGTCTTGAGCACGTGCATCCGCGCTTCTTTTGCCTGTCTCAATGCCACTTCCATGATCTCGCGGTTGATCCCCTCGATCTTGATGTCCATCTGTAAGGCGGTGACGCCAGTAGCCGTACCCGCGACCTTGAAATCCATGTCGCCCAGGTGATCCTCGTCGCCCAGGATGTCGGTCAGGACCGCAAACTTGTCCTCCTCCTTGATCAGCCCCATCGCAATGCCGGCAACCGGAGCCTTGATCTTGACACCCGCATCCATCAGCGACAACGTTGCTCCGCAAACTGTCGCCATGGAACTCGAGCCGTTCGACTCCGTTATCTCGGAAACCACGCGCAGCACATAGGGGAAGTCAGTCATATTCGGCAGCACCGCCGCGATGGCGCGCTTCGCCAGTCGGCCGTGTCCGATCTCGCGCCGCTTGGGGCTGCCGACACGGCCGGTCTCGCCAGTGCAGGACGGCGGAAAATTGTAGTGCAGCATGAACGGTTCTTTGCGCTCACCCTCAAGTGCGTCGATGATCTGCGCATCGCGCCCCGTGCCAAGGGTGGTAACGACCAGCGCTTGCGTCTCGCCGCGCGTGAACAGCGCCGACCCGTGGGTACGCGGCAACACGCCCGTGCGTATCGTTATCGGCCGCACGGTACGCGTGTCTCTACCGTCGATCCGCGGCTCCCCCGCCAGGATGCGGCCGCGTACCACCTTCTTCTCGAGCTTCTTGATGACGTTCTTGACCGTCTCAATTGCGTCGGGAGTGCTGTCAGCATTGGTCAGCTCCGACAATACATGGTCGCGAATCGCGTTCATCCGATCCTGACGCGCCAGTTTTTCGCGGATCTGGTATGCAGAAGCGATGTCCGCCCCAGCCAGCTTGGCCACGCTCTCGACCAGACTGGTGTTCTCAGCCGGCGGCTGCCAGTCCCACGATATAACCCCTGATTCCTTCGCTAGCTCCCGTATTGCCTTGATTGCCGTGCGCATCTGCTCGTGCCCGAACAGCACCGCACCCAACATGACTTCCTCGGACAGGCCGGTCGCTTCAGACTCGACCATCAGCACCGCCGCTTCAGTTCCGGCGACGACCAGGTTGAGCTGGGACTCCTGGAGCAGTTTATTGCCGGGATTCAGCAGGTATTTTCCATCGAGATAGCCGACACGCGCCGCACCAACCGGCCCCTTGAACGGCATTCCCGACAGGGCCATGGCTGCCGAGGCTCCAAGCAATGCAACCACATCCGGATCGATATCCGGATCCACCGACATGGTGGTTGCGATTACTTGAACTTCATTGGTAAAACCCTTTGGAAACAGCGGGCGGATCGGCCGGTCGATGAGGCGGGAAGTGAGGATTTCCTTCTCCGACGGGCGCCCTTCGCGCTTGAAGAATCCGCCAGGAATGCGACCGGCTGCATAGGTCCGCTCCTGGTAATCGACGGTCAGCGGGAAGAAGTCCTGGCCAGGTTTGCTTTCCTTCCGGCCGACAACAGTCACCTGCACGACAGTGTCGCCCATACTGGCCATGACGGCTCCGCTGGCCTGACGGGCGATTTCACCGGTTTCTATGGTGACCAAGTGATCGCCGTACTGGAACGATTTCTTCACGATTTTCAAAGCTGATTCCTCAATCTATATAATGCAGAAACATGAGTCCAAAAGTTCCGGGAAAGCCACCGCGGCGCAGAGTGGACAGTCCTGCCTTACCGCTGCTCGCCGAACCGCGTCTGTATATGGAGATTCTACCGGATACGCGCGGCGACGGCCGTTCGTCCGCAGAGAGATGCTTACTTACGCAACCCGAGTCGGGCCACTAGCTGCCGGTAGCGATTTCCGTCCATACCCTTGAGGTAGTCGAGCAATTTTCTACGTTTACTCACCATCCGCAACAGCCCCATACGCGAGTGATGATCCTGCTTGTGGGCCTGGAAATGCCCGGAAAGATCGTCAATGCGCGCCGACAGCAGAGCAACCTGGACCTCCGGCGAACCGGTGTCGGCTTTGCCTATGCCGTAGTCCTGCACTATTTTGGCCTTCTGTTCCGCCTTGAGGGTCATCTATACGTACCTCACTACTCGGTATTTCGGTCGGTATGAATGTTAAGGGGCGGTATTCTAACCGCGGCGCACGCGCACCTCAACCGCTTTCTTTCGTATTATCAGATCGTTCCGGGGAGCGGATCAGCCGTCGCGGCGCGACCCGGCCGTCATCCAGGATCTGCCCCAAGCCCAGAAACCGGCCATCGGCCTCGTACAGACGCACCGGACCCGGCGGCTGCCCCTGGGCCGTGAATACCGCCTGGCCCTGGCTCAGATAGTAGGTCGCATTGGCCGACAGACTGACAGCCGGCAGCTTCTCTACCGCCCGGTCTCCGGGCAGCAACAGGGCCGCGCGTTCCTGCGGGCCCGGCAGCTCGCGCAGCCGCTCCAGGCTGACCGACTGCTCCACCCGGAATTCTCCCAGCGCCAGGCGGCGCAGCTGCGAGACATGGGCGCCGCAGTCCAGGACTCGGCCGAGATCATGGGCGAGGCTGCGCACATAGGTGCCCTTGCTGCAGGTGATCTCCAGTTCCAGGCGTTCATTTTGCCAGTCGAGCAGGCGAATCCGGTGGATCACTACCCGCCGGGGCGCGGGATTAACCGCCACACCGGCACGGGCAAGCTTGTACAGCGGCTGGCCGCCCTGCTTGATCGCCGAGTAGGCCGGAGGAATCTGCTCGATCTCGCCGATGAAACGGGCCAGCGCCGCCTCGATCCGCAGCCGGTCGGCCGTCACCGGTCGAGTGTCGACAATCGTGCCCTGCGCATCGTAGGTCGATGTTTCCTGGCCAAGCCGGAACTCGGTCCAGTAGGTCTTGTCCGCATCGAGGAGAAACTGGGAAAACTTCGTCGCCTCGCCGAAACACAACGGCAGCAACCCACTGGCGAGCGGATCCAGACTACCGGTATGGCCAGCCTTGCGTGCTTCCAGACAGCTTCTTGCTTCCTGTAGCGCGCGGTTCGAAGTCACTCCAGGCGCCTTGTCCAGAAGCAGAATGCCACATACATCACGCATATTGCGCCGTGTGCGGCGCTGACCCGGCCCTTCGACTGCCTTATCCATGCGGTTATTGTCCGGCCAGCACGGTTTCAGCGCTGCTTCCCGCCGTCGTCCCCGGCCCGCGCACGTTCGATAAGGCGCGAGATTTCCGCGCCTCGCTCCACCGACTCGTCGTACAGGAACCGCAGGTCCGGTATAACGCGCAGGTCCAGGCGCTGCCGCAGGGCGTGCCGTAGAAAGCCGGTGGCTCGGTTTAATACCGCCAAACTGGCCGGGGCGTTCGCCACGCCGCTGAGCTGGGTGATATATACCTTCGCATGCGACAGATCGGGCGCGACATCCACGCCGGTGATGGTCAGCCGGGACAGCCGCGGATCGTCCAGCTCGCGCGGGATCAAGACCGCAAGTTCCCTCTGCAGCTGTTCTGCAATCCGGCGGGTTCTGCCTGTTTCCTTACGCATCAAACTTCAGTTACAGTGACCGCACAACCTCGACCTTGTCGAATATTTCGATCTGATCTCCGGCATGTATATCGTTGTAGTTCTTGATGCCGATACCACACTCCAGGCCAGACTTCACCTCATTGACGTCATCCCTGAATCGCCGCAGCGAATCAATCTCACCTTGAAAGATCACAACATTATCACGAAGCACGCGGACCGGGCGATTACGCCGAACCACACCTTCGGTGACATAACAGCCCGCGATCGCCCCGATCTTGGGGGCTCTGAAGACTTCACGCACTTCGGCAAGTCCGACGACCTCTTCCTTGAACTGCGGCTTGAGCATACCGGTCAGCGCCGCCTTGACATCATTCACAGCGTCGTAGATCACGTTGTAGTAGTGCACATCGACGCCTTCCGACTCGATCAGGCGACGGGCACCGGCATCAGCCCGCACATTGAAGCCAATGATGATCGCTTGCGAGGCGCGCGCCAGATTCACATCCGACTCACTGATTCCACCGACCATGCCATGGATTACGTTCACCTTTACCTCGGCCGTGGAGAGCTTCTCGAGTGCGTCTGAGAGTGCTTCCACCGAGCCCTGCACATCCGTCTTGATGACGAGATGCAGGGTCTTGACCTCACCCTCCTGCATCTGCTGGAAGACGTTCGCAAGCTTGGCGGCCTGCTGGCGCGCGAGCTTGACGTCTTTGAACTTGCCCTGCCGGTAAAGTGCGATCTCACGCGCCTTACGCTCGCTTTCCACGACGACCACCTCGTCCCCGGCGTTCGGGACACCCGAAAGCCCCTGGACCTCCACCGGAATGGACGGACCCGCCTCTTTGACTGCGCGCCCGTTCTCGTCGGTCATGGCGCGTACGCGCCCGCTTTCGTGGCCTGCAAGGATCACATCTCCCTTGCGCAACGTGCCCTGCTGCACCAGCACTGTCGTCACTGGACCGCGCCCTTTGTCCAGACGCGCCTCGATGACCAGGCCAGCCGCCAGACCGGTTTTCACCGACTTCAGCTCACGCAGCTCTGCCTGCAGCAGCACCGCATCGAACAGATCGTCGATCCCCTGGCCAGTCTTGGCCGAAACGTTCACGAAAATGTCCTCACCGCCCCATTCCTCGGGCACCACCTGTTGCGCCACAAGTTCCTGCTTCACCCGCTCTGGCTCCGCACCTGGCTTGTCGATCTTGTTGACGGCGACTACGATGGGCACGCCGGCGGTGCGGGCGTGATGGATGGCTTCGATGGTCTGCGGCATGACGCCATCGTCGGCTGCCACCACGAGTATCACGATATCCGTTGCCTTGGCGCCACGCGCGCGCATCGCGGTAAACGCCTCATGTCCTGGCGTATCTAGGAAGGTCACCACGCCTTTGGGAGTCTCGACGTGGTAGGCACCGATATGCTGGGTAATGCCACCTGCCTCGCCGCTTGCCACCTTGGTCTTGCGGATGTAGTCGAGCAACGATGTCTTGCCGTGGTCCACATGGCCCATCACGGTCACCACTGGTGGGCGCGACTCGGCCACACCCTCGGCTTTCCCACCACCACCGCCACCGCCAAGCAACGCCTCGGGATCGGTCGGTCTGGCCGTCTTGGCGACATGTCCCATTTCTTCCACAACAATGGCTGCAGTATCGCGATCGATGACCTGATTGATGGTCACCATCATGCCAAGCTGCATCAGCGCCTTGATAACCTCGACGCCCTTGACCGACATCTTCTGCGCAAGCTCGGCCACTGTGATGGTTTCCGGCAGCAGTACCTCACGCACCACCGGTTCGGTAGGCATCTCGAAGGCATGCTGACCGGACATGCTGGTCTGTATTGGTTTTTTTGTCAGCGGCCTGGGCTTGCGGCGAAGCTTCTTGGCGTCGGCGATATGGAGCTCGGAACGCTCACGCGTGTGCGCTTCGCGCCAGTCTCCGGCCTTTTCGCCCTTCTTGAACTTTTCCGGCCGGCCCGCCGGCTTCTTGGTCTCCTTGGCTGGAGCCTCGGCGGGCTGGACGGCGGCCGGCTGGACTACCTCCGGGACCATAGGTGGCATAGGCGGCTGCACGGCCAGGCCCGCCTCGGGCGCTACTGGTGGCGGTGCAGGCGGCTGCTCCGCCACGACGGCGGCCGGCACCGCCTGGGATGGGGCAATGGCTTCGACAAGCTCCTGATTTTCCTCCACCTCGGATACCGCGGCTTCTTCAATCGCGCTGCGTTTGACGAAGGTGCGCTTCTTGCGGACCTCCACCTGTACCGTACGAGTAGGGCCAAGGCGCGTGCTCTGCTTGATCTGGCTCACTGACTTCTGCTTGAGCGTGATCTTCTTGGTTCCCGCTTCCGCGCCGCCATGATACGTACGCAGATAGGTGAGAAGCGTCATCTTCTCTTCGTCACTCAGGCTACCATCGACGCCCTTGCCGTTAATGCCGGCTGCGACAAGCTGCATGAGCGCGTTCCGGGTTAGGTTTGGGGTTTGTCGAACCACGGAGCCCGGGCGGCCATGATGATCTGCCGCGCCTGATCTTCATCAAAGCCCTTTATTTCCATAAGTTCGTCGACGGACTGCTCGGCCAGCTCTTCCATGTTCTTGATCCCATGACTGGCAAGCAGGCGCGCTGTATGTTCGTCCATGCCTTCGACTTCGAGCAGATCCTTCTCCGGCTCGGCCATATCGATCTTCTCCTCCAATGCAATGGCCTTGGTCAATAGGACATCGCGCGCTCGGCTTCGAAGTTCTTCCACGAGATCGTCGTCAAAACCGCCGATTGCAAGCATTTCCTGCTTCGGAACATAGGCG
>DAHXOO010000150.1 GCA_027364845.1 Pseudomonadota bacterium
CCTTGGGGCTCGATCCCATGCCGGGAGAAACCAAAAAACTGATCGTCTGATATCCCATGGACGCGGTAGCTGTACCACCGGTCATTTTTGAAATCGTAACTGATTGAATGGGAGACGTATTTTTTGCAGCATGTTAAACATGGGTTAAGCAAGTCAGCAAGGCGGGGCGGCGACGGAGAACAGCTTCGAGGCAGCAGCGCGGGAATGGCACGCCAAGTTTTCGCCGGGCTGGGTCACCCACCACGCCGACAAAATCATCTGGCGGTTGGAACGTGAAGTATTCCCGTGGCTAGGGAGCCGTCCCATTGGTGAAGTGAACGCACCGGAACTGCTCGCCGTACTGCGCCGCATTGAAGCCCGCGGCGCGCTCGATACCGCGCACCGCGTGCACCAGAACTGCGGAAAGGTGTTCCGATATGCGATTGCCACGGGTCGTGCCCAACGTGACCCGTCTGGCGATCTCCTCGGCGCGATTCCGCCTGCTCAAGAACATCACCACCCAACCATTACCCAACCCAAGCGCGTTGGCGAACTGTTGCGCGCCATAGCCGGGTATAGCGGCTCATATATCACCCGAGGCGCACTGCAATTGGCGCCGCTAGTCTTCGTGCGCCCTGGCGAACTGCCGCTGCGAGCCAGGGAAGGCGCGAAGCGCCGAGGCGAGGTGTCCGCGGTAGGCGTAGAGTCCGGGCGGGTGGCCGTAAGGCCCCCTTGGCCCAAGGACACCCAAGCCGCCGTCCAGCCGTTGCCAGGGCGAGCGTTTGGTGCGCGCCGGAAGCGCGCACCGCTCGACCGCAGGGCGGCCGCGGCGTGCCGCAGCGGATGCG
>DAHXOO010000151.1:0-491 GCA_027364845.1 Pseudomonadota bacterium
CGAGAATGAATTCACGGCTGGGAATCGGATTGGCGTACTTGACGGCCTCGCGCTCGGCATGCGGGTCGGCGGCGACGCTGGCCTTGGGAGTACGCTTGCGGGGCTTGCGAGGTTTAGTTTCAGACATATTTCAAGAGAATTCCGAGTGCCGAACCGCGCCCTGTTTCGAGGCGCCGTCGGATGATGGGTGGGCAAGGCGGCGAAAACCGCCGATTCATGGCCGCCATTGTGGTCCGCGCCGCGCCGATTGACAACCCGTCACGCTCCCGGTACATTGCCTTCCTTTCTGAAAGCAGGGCCCGCGGACGGGTCTCGGCCCGCAGATAAAGCCGTGGTGGCGGAACTGGTAGACGCGCTAGCTTCAGGTGCTAGTAGGTTAACACCTGTGGAGGTTCGAGTCCTCTTCACGGCACCATTACTTCAGCAGCGAGGAACTTCATTCATGATGCGGTTCCTCGCTATTCGCTGCTAGCCCACCACTAGCCAAACGG
>DAHXOO010000151.1:501-748 GCA_027364845.1 Pseudomonadota bacterium
CGCGCGCGTTGGCCGGTAGGTCAGCGTAGTTACGCGCACCCACCGTTGATTGTTTCCATCCTGGCATATCTTCATAAATTGGCTCACAGGTCGCGAAGGCTTCGGCACCGATCGGCGGGGTGAGGCGTTCTTCACTGCCAGTACGGTAGCCAACGCACAAGCGCAACGTGTCGAGGCCGTCGAGCACATCGAGCTTGGTGATGCACAGCCCGGAGACGCTGTTGATCTGATTGGAACGGCGCAGGGC
>DAHXOO010000152.1 GCA_027364845.1 Pseudomonadota bacterium
TCGCCTGCGGCCAGACCTTGCGCACTGCGGCGAACACCTCCAGCGGGAAACGCATGCGGTTTTCGAGCGATCCACCGTAACTGTCGTTGCGCTGATTGGAAAGCGGCGAGAGGAATTCATGCAGCAGGTAGCCGTGCGCCGCGTGCAACTCGATCGCGTCAAGGCCGAGCCGCGCTGCGCGCTGCGCCGCTTTCACAAATGCGTCGCGCACGCGCGTGAGATCCGCGGCATTCATTTCCCGCGGCGCCGCCTCGGTCGGCGAAAACGGCAGCGCCGAGGGCGCGATCGGCTCCCAGCCGCCGGCCCCAGGCGCGATCAGCTTGCCGCCGTCCCAGGGCGTGTGGCTCGAGGCCTTGCGCCCGGCATGGGCCAGCTGGATCGCCAGCGGCGTGTCGGCGTGGCGCCTCAGGGCGGCCAGCAGCCGGCGCAAAGCGGCCTCATTGTCGTCCGAGTACAGCCCGAGACAGCTGGGCGTAATACGGCCGACCGCTTCGACAGCAGTCGCCTCGATGCACAGCAGCCCGACGCCGCCCAGGGCGAGTTGCCCAAGATGAATCAGGTGCCAGTCACCGGCGTTGCCGTCGGCCGCCGAATACTGGCACATCGGCGAAACCATGATGCGGTTTGGAACAATGAGTTCACGCAACTTGATGGGTTTGAACAGGGCGCTGGTCACAGGAAATCCTTTTATCGGTTCGAATCAAACGGGGAGAGTGGCATTAAGG
>DAHXOO010000153.1:0-360 GCA_027364845.1 Pseudomonadota bacterium
GACCAGCGCAGATTTCTGGATGAATCTGCAGACCCGTTTCGACTTGGCAACCGCCGAAGAATCCATCGGCGCCAAGGTGGCCGCAGAAGTCGGGCGAGCGGACTCCGTCAGTCAAACCGGAAAACGGCACAAGGTGGCCTGAGCATCATGTCTTCGTCATAGAAGATGATGGCGAGGCATAGCCTGTCTCTAATGGAATTGCTAATCACGCGGCTACCGGCATGACTAGGATTTCGCCATGCACAGGTAATGGGCATAGGCCCTCGTAACCTGGCCATCCTGGTTGAAATGAAATACCTCTGCGGATGGGCCACGGACACCATTGTAGTAGAGGGTGATGCTGTCTACGCCGACAAGCGT
>DAHXOO010000153.1:370-711 GCA_027364845.1 Pseudomonadota bacterium
CCTTTTAATGTTCCTGACGGTTCACCGGCGACCTTGATGATCATCGGTGAGGACATTTCAAAATCGTCAGTGTAGTGTGACAGAATGCGGGCAAGGTCATGCCTGTTCCAGGAGTCTATCCAGTCAGCCGCAAAATGGTCAGCAAATGCCTTGTCGATCATGATTGCTTCCAACGAAGTCGTAGAGAAAATATTGTCAATAAAATCTGATCGTCTGCTTTGGAGCACGTTCGCTACAATCCGGAATTGGCCGATTTCGGCCTTGATGATGGTTGCTGTTGGCGCCGCGTTTAAATAATATATCGGACAGTGCCTATTTATTGGGCAGCGTAAGTGCTTGAA
>DAHXOO010000154.1 GCA_027364845.1 Pseudomonadota bacterium
CAACAGAGCTTGCTGCAGACTTCAACGACCGACACACTCGGCCCCAGTCGCCTGAATTACCTGCGCGGCGACAAATCCCTGGAACAGAGCGTCGGCACATTCCGCAAACGCACGCATCTGCTCGGCGACATCGCGAACAGTACGCCCCTGTATGTGGGAGTGCCCGCCGGCCCCTACCCGGACATTTCCTATCAAAGCTTCGAGGCAACCAATAGTACTCGGGACCCGATGCTCTATGTCGGCGCCAATGACGGCATGCTGCACGCCTTCTGCGCCGCCCTCACTTTTACCACAGGCCACTGCACCCCCGGCAATGAGATGTTTGCGTTTATTCCCAATGGCGTATTCAGTCAGCTCATCAACCTGACCAAGCCCACCTACAATTCGGCGCATCAATTCTTCGTCGATGGCTCACCGGCCGCCGGCGACGTACAGTTCACCGATAGCTCGTGGCATACCCTACTGATCGGCGGACTTAACAATGGCGGCAACAGTATCTACGCCATCGATGTCACCACGCCGCCGAGCGGCAGCTATACCGAAGCGAGCATCGCGAGCAAAGTCCTCTGGGAATATACCGACACCACGCTGGGGAGAACCTTCAGCCGCCCGACCACGGCGCGCATCACCCTAGGAGGTGTCTCGAAGTTCGTGGTGATTTTCGGCTCCGGTTACAATAACTCGAATGGTAAACCCTACCTTTACAT
>DAHXOO010000155.1 GCA_027364845.1 Pseudomonadota bacterium
AACTACACCCGCCTTGCCGATACTCAGTCACAGGCACCGCTCCAGTCCTGCAGACGGGTGAACGGTGGGATATTCCAAAAATCGTACGCCGCACTCACTCTCAGCCCCACTCATCCCGTCTCGATTTCTGGAAAACCATAACCGCTCCAGACATTTACCTATCACTTACCATCCTTGTTACACATCACAGATCAATCTTGCATAATGCACAACCACCATCGCTAAGCATCGATAATGGTGGAGGGGGGTGGATTCGAACCACCGAAGGCAGAGCCGACAGATTTACAGTCTGTTCCCTTTGGCCGCTCGGGAACCCCTCCCCGAAAAGGAGCCGTGTATTCTGCTGGACCAGCCATAGCGTGTCAATACAAGTTATGTATTATTAAAATCTGTCGGCAATAAAATGCGGCCTGGGCAAAATTTACATTGCCCAAAACCCAACGATGCAACCGGCGGCGGGCGTAATGATAACCATGGGAAAGTGGTGCTGGCGAGAGGAGTCGAACCCCCGACCGGCTGATTACAAATCAGCTGCTCTACCGACTGAGCTACACCAGCAAGTGGACTTACTCAAAAAGTACCAGATACTTCTGACGAATCGGCTTGCATTCTATGTAAACACGGGGCGCCCCGCAATCGAACTGTGACAATGTTGACACGGGTGGAAAACTAGGGCACGGGGACGGCAGGGGATACGTTAGGC
>DAHXOO010000156.1 GCA_027364845.1 Pseudomonadota bacterium
CTGGTAGGCGGAGCGTGAGGCAAGAACGCGGAGCTCGCTCGCAATATCACGATCGTAAGCCTCTACCTGCCTGCTCAGCTTCAAGATCCTGTCGAGATCCGCCGCAAGGGCAGCCTCGCGCAGCAGTTCCACCAGGGAGCCGGGAAGGACCGCAAGGGCTTCCTGGCTCAGCTTGCTCCTGGTGCGCTGTAACTCCAGCGCGCTGTTCAGGGCGTCTATAAACTCATCGACCTTGATCGGCTTGGTGAGATACCGGAAGAACCCCGCTTGCAGACCCTTCTCGATGTCGTGCGGCATTGCATTGGCGCTGATCGCAACGAGGGGAATGTGCTCCGTGGCCGGGTCTTTCCGCAAAAGCCGCAGGGCATCGATGCCGCTGATGTCGGGCAGATTGATGTCCATCAGGATCACGTCCGGCTGGTTCGCGTGCGCAAGCTCGATGCCGAGGGTGCCGGTTATTGCGGAGAGCAGCCGCAGATCGGGGCGGCGCGCGATGATCTGCTCGACCAGCTTCATATTGGCCGGGTTGTCCTCCACATAGAGCACGGTGCGCACGCGCGCGTCGCTCCCGACTTCCGATTGGGCAAGCGCTTTGGGTTCGTCGATGGCGACGTCAAGTTGCGGCTTGGCCGCGGACATCAGTTCGAACCAGAACACGCTTCCCTCT
>DAHXOO010000157.1:0-276 GCA_027364845.1 Pseudomonadota bacterium
TCTCGGATGACTCCCAGCCGCCCAGCTCCTGGAGCACGCTCAGCGGTGTGCCGGCCTGCACGTGCCACGAGGCCCAGGTGTGCCTCCTATTCCGATATCGGAATAGGCGCCACTATGCCGCATTGGAAACTATGCCGAGTTGAGTTTCTTTCGGCAGTTGTTTAAGGGCTTTGCGTTGTTCTGACTCGGCATAGTTTCATGTCTTCTCCCTTATCGATAACAAGGAGCAGACATGAGCACCGAGGCATTGTTTACCTTCCGCAGCACGATCGATCG
>DAHXOO010000157.1:286-645 GCA_027364845.1 Pseudomonadota bacterium
CAAGGTTATTCGGAGGAGTCGACCCGCGCACAGATTCGATGCGTCGCCGACTTCAGCCGCTGGCTTAAGCGCCGTGGGCTTGCGGCCGACGATGTCGACGATCAGGCGCTTACGCGTTTCCTGAAGTATCGTCAACGGCACCGCCATCTCACCCGCAGCGATGTCTCGGCGTTACAGAAGTTGCTGACACTGTTGCGCGAACGGCACATCGCCAGGCCCATGCCGGTTCAACGTCACCTCAATCCGCTGGCCCGGATTGAGCGCGACTTTGAACGCTACCTCACGCAGGAACGTGGACGGTCACGATCCACCCTCGTCAACTACCAGCCCTTCATCCGGCAGTTTCTGCAGGAGCGATT
>DAHXOO010000158.1 GCA_027364845.1 Pseudomonadota bacterium
GCGCTTGCGATCAAGACTATCGAATCCGTCACCAACCACGATGTAAAGGCCGTTGAATACTGGTTGCGCGAAAAGCTCGCCGGCAATCCGGAAACCGCCTGAATACTGGAGTTCATCCACTTCGCCTGCACTTCGGAAGACATCAACAACCTGAGCCACGCGCTGATGCTCAAGGGCGCGCGCGATGCCGTGATGCTGCCCGCGCTGAAGGTGCTGATCGGGCGTTTGCAGAATCTTGCCCACCAGCACGCCGACCTGCCGATGCTGTGCCGCACCCACGGGCAGACCGCCACCCCGAGCACCCTGGGCAAGGAAATGGCGAACGTGGTGTATCGTTTGCAGCGCGCCGAACAGCGCCTGGCCGGGACTGAAATCCTCGGCAAAATCAACGGCGCAGTGGGCAACTACAACGCACACCTGGCGGCTTACCCGAACGTGGACTGGGAAATGTTTGCGCAGAATTTCGTCACCGCGCTCGGCGTCGGTTTCAACCCCTACACCATCCAGATCGAGCCGCACGATTACATGGCGGAACTGTTCGATGCCTATGCGCGCATCAACACCATCCTGGTCGACCTGAATCGCGACATCTGGGGCTACATCTCGCTGGGTTATTTCAAGCAGAAAGTGGTCAAGGGTGA
>DAHXOO010000159.1 GCA_027364845.1 Pseudomonadota bacterium
GGCATGGGAGTCGCCGGTACGTTCCCGCCGATCGCGGCGGGGCAGCCGTTCACAGCAGCGCCCGGGATGATCAAGGACTTGAGCGAACGCGGCTTCTATGAAGACGGCAAGATCGCCGTCGGCCCCGTCAAGCAACACATCGACATAGTGCGCAACGGCATTCCCGGCACGGCCATGCCGGCCTTCAAGAGCCAGTTGAGCGCCTTGGACATCGCGGCGGTGATCACCTATGAACGCAACGACTTCGGCAACCACACCGGCGAGGCCGTGCAGCCGGCGGACGTCAATGACGCCGCCGCGGGTAAGTAAGTCGATGCTAACGGAATTTTTGGGAGATAGAGCATGAGCGCAGGCATCGCGCACCCTGAACACGCCGCGCGGCGTCACGCGCTGGCTGTACGCCACCAATCACAAAGACATCGGCACGATGTACGTGGTGTTCGGACTGACGATGTTCCTCGTGGGTGGACTGCTCGCGCTGCTGATACGCATAGAGCTCATCGAGCCCGGCATGCGCTTGATGAACCCTGAACTGTACGACCAGGTGATCACCGTGCATGGCCTGGTGATGGTGTTCGCCGCGCTGATGCCGATGACCGCCGGGTTTGCCAATTATTTGATCCCGCTGATGATCGGCG
>DAHXOO010000015.1 GCA_027364845.1 Pseudomonadota bacterium
CCTTCACGTAATGCTCCATCGGCGACCTGCATGCGCTTGATGCCAAGCATTTTGCATACGGCGAGGAGGATGGCGACTCCCCCAGGGAACACCGATGCACGGTCGGCGCCCAGCCCGGGTAGCCTGAGGCGCTCGAGGCGCCGGGCTGCGATCAGTGCGGCGCGCAGACGGCCGAGCGCGGCGGGCGTGATTGTGCCGTCCGTCCAGCCGTGCGCGCGCAGTACCACGCGCACGGCACGTATCGTCCCGGAGGTGCCTATCGCCGTCTCCCAACCCTGACGAAACTGGGCCTGTACCGGTCGCAATTCGAGGCGCGCCGCGGTTTCGGCACGGCTCATGGCCTTTTCGCTCAGCACGCCGTCGCCGAAGTAGGCATCGCTCAGACCAACACAACCCATGTACAGGCTCTCCATGGTGATCGCGTCAAGTCCCTGGCCGATGATGATCTCGGTGCTGCCGCCTCCGATATCAACGACGAGCCTGGGCCGGCCGTCGTCCGGCCAACCATGCGCCATGCCCTGGTAAATCAGGCGCGCCTCTTCGCGTCCGCCGATAATCTCGATCGAATGACCGAGCACACGCTCCGCGGAGGCCAGGAAATCGCCGGCGTTGTACATGCGCCGCAACGTGTTAGTTCCGACCACGCGCACGCTGCCAGGCGGAAAGCCACGCAGACGCTGGCCGAAACGCGCAAGACAGGCAAGCGCCCGGGCGCGGGCTGCGGGCATGAGGCGGTCGCGCGCATCAAGGCCGCCGGCGAGCCGGACCATTTCCTGCAGCCTATCAAGCACGTGCAAGCGTCCGTCCTTCACATGCGCAACGATCATGTGAAAGCTATTCGAGCCGAGATCCAGGGCCGCGAAGGAATTCAGGGGACCCTTTCGTTGACTGCGGGGCGATGGGCGCACGCGGGCATGACGGGTTGAAGGAAGATCTTGTCGTTTCAATGAACTCTCCCGCCACTAGGGCGCTGATGCGGTTATGTACGGAGTTTCCGTCCTCACAACCGACAATTCCTGGCTCCGCGCCCCGGCACCATGCCGTTTCCAGACGGACCACCTACGATGGTCCCGGTCGAGATGCGCCATTCCTTAAAATAAAATCTTTTTAAGACGGCATCGTCGACGTGATGACTATAGTGCCGTTGCTACCGAACCAGACTCAGTGTCTGCCGTTTTTATACAACCTCATGCACGCGATGCCGGATGAACACCGCGTGCCGCGAGCTGCCGGGCGAAATCCCGCAACGGCCGCAAGAGCGCTGGCGTGCGTCCGCCGAGATAGCTGCGGGCAATGTCTTCATACAGGCCATTGGCTTCCTGGTGGTTCCGTAGCGCGAGCATGCTCAGACCGGGAAGCAGCTCGCATCGCGTGTCATGAGGCACCCCACTTCTCAGCGCCCTTGCCAGATCTCGCGCCAGCACATGACGGTCGTGCAGGCCCCCCAGACTTTCCTGAAGCGCTTTTAGGGACTTGAGCAGGGCAGTCGCCCTCTTCCCTCGTGCCAGCGGCTCGACCAGATAGCGCAGATGCTTGGCCGCGATACGCGCCGCGTGCACCTCCGCCTCGTCTTCGACCGATCCGATGTCGCCCAGGTCCGCGGACAGAATCGCAGCATACTCGCGCAGTTGCCGCGCTGCTGCCTGCGCGAACCGGGCACGACTCACCGGTGGCTTTCTGGAGGGTACGACCGGCTTGGCCTCCAAGGTGCGCCGCAACCGGCGGGCAATTCGGTCGAACTCCGGCAACGCTTCACGGCGGACAGTGCGATAGGCCATTTTTCGCTGCGACACCAAATATTCCCGCATCCACCTCCTACCCGGCCGCTCGGCTGCCCGTGCCTTGCGTCCAGACGAATCCAGCCATTCGAGCTGGACCTCGGCGTCACGCGCGGCATTGGTTAGTCGTGCCAGGGCACGCAGGCGTTTGCTAAGCTTGGCGGGAATGACGCTGGCAACATAGGGTGCATAGGCACGCAGGCTACCGCGCAGCCGCCGCAGCGCTACGCGCAGGTCGTGCAAGGCCCTAGGATCCTCGCCACGCATGATCCGTGCCCGCGCCGCAGCAGCCGCATCCAGGTAGCCGCGCGCAAGCTTATGTGCGGCTTGATCGGTGGGCAGGTCAAGAATGTCCCTGCTCATGACTCAATTCCCGAGTTGACGCAGCACCGCAGGCGTCAACAACCAGATGAGCGTCCCTGTCCCAGGCGCCGGCGTCTCGGCAAATTCGATCAAACAGGCGGCGCCCTTCTTGAATGGAAGAAACGACTGCCGGCGGCGTGCGAGCAGCCAGCTCGCCAGGATTCCAAGATCGGGTTCGTGTCCAACCACAGCCAAGGTCGCATCGGGTGCCTGCCGCCTGAGCCAGGAAAGTACTGAACTCGGGGGGTTTCCAGACGAAAGTGCCGGCAGGATGACGGACTCAAGTGCACCGTACTGGGCAACCACGATTTCCGCGGTCTGACGTGCCCGCACCATCGGGCTTGTAGCAATCAGCCGGACATCGGGCATCAGTGCCTTCAGCCCCTTTGCCGCCGCACGCATGCGCCGGCGTCCCTGAGCCGTGAGCCGCCGCTCATGATCGCACCCAGCAGGCGAGCGCTCTTCAGCCACAGCATGGCGAATCAGGACGAGCCTCATCACGGCCAGTATATCGGAATCAGATTGCCACAGACGAGACCGGCGGCTCTGACGCACCTCGTTTGGCTAGTGACCCCGACATGATCACAGCTCGAAAGCTTCTGACAGAAAGTCTTCTAGCCGGGCAAGACTCCGCCTGCGCGGCAGTGCGGAATCAGGACTGTACCTTAGTCCGTGCGCAGCCAGCCGGCAACACGGGATGCGAAATAGGTTAGAATCGCGTCCGCTCCGGCACGCTTGCAGGCAAGCAGGGATTCCACGACCACAGCGCGCTCGTCCAGCCATCCGTTCTGCACTGCCGCCATAAGCATCGCGTATTCGCCGCTGACCTGGTAGACGAATGTCGGGGCCCCGTACGCGTCCTTAACGCGCCGCACGATGTCGAGGTAAGGCATGCCGGGCTTGACCATCAAAATGTCGGCGCCTTCTTCTAGGTCCAGCGCCGCCTCGCGCAGCGCCTCGTCGCTGTTGCCAACGTCCATCTGGTAGCTGTACTTGTTCCCGCCTGCGAGATGCGCAGCCGAGCCCACCGCATCGCGGAACGGGCCGTAGAAGCTCGATGCGTACTTGGCGGAATAGGCCAGAATGCGGGTGTGAAGATGCCCCGCCGCCTCGAGGGCGTCGCGGATAGCACCGATGCGGCCGTCCATCATGTCGGAAGGCGCCACAATATCGGCGCCGGCCTCGGCATGCGACAGCGCCTGGCGCACCAACACGGCAACGGTCTCATCGTTCAGCACATAGCCGGCTGCGTCAACCAACCCGTCCTGGCCGTTTGGGGTAAAGGGATCAAGCGCGACGTCAGTGATCACGCCGAGGGCTGGCAGCTCCTTTTTGAGCGCATGCACTGCACGTTGCGCCAGGCCCTGCGGGTTGAACGCCTCGCACGCGTCGGAGGTCTTTAGCGCCGGATCGATCACCGGAAACAACGCAACCGCCGGAATACCATCTCGAGCCCAGCCTTCTGCCTGACGCAGCAGCACATCGACCGTAAGCCGACTGATCCCGGGCATCGAGGACACCGGCTCCGACCGGTTCTTGCCGTCGATGACGAAGACAGGTTGAATCAGATCGTCACAGCTCAGGCGCGTCTCACGCACCAAACGGCGGGTGAAATCATCCCGGCGCAAGCGCCTCGGCCGCACTCGCGGGAAACGACCACCTGTCCCCGAACCTCGCATCACTGCAATGCTCCTGCCGGGTGCGGTCCTGATCGCATGCCGGCGTAATCTATCGACAAAAAGGCCCGGTCTGGCCGGGCCTCGTGCACGAGTGCCGTATCCGGCAGCTTACTTTTTCTTCCTGGCCTTAGAAGCCTTCTTCGCCGCCTTCTTGGGCGCCTTCTTCGCCGCCTTCTTGGGCGCCGCCTTCTTTACGGCTTTCTTCTTGGTCACCGTCTTCGCCGCCTTCTTGGGCGCCGCCTTCTTTACGGCTTTCTTTGGTGCCACCTTGGCTACCGGAGCCACGGCCTTGGCCTTGGCCTTGGCTGCCGCCTTCGCCGGGGTGGCCGGTTTCGCCACACCCACACCGACGCCTACTGCCGCCAGCGGACGCATTTGAGCCTCAATAATATCGCTGATCGACTTGAAAATGTCGTTGATGCTTCCAACACCACGGGCCGTACGCAGCTTGCCTTGGGCCTTGTAATAGGATACCAATGGCGCTGTCTGCTCCTCGTAAACCCTGAGACGGTTGCGGACGGTCGTTTCATTGTCATCCGAACGGTGCTGCAGTGCGCCCCCACATTTGTCGCACTTGCCCGCTATCTTGGGTGATGTGTAATAAATGTTGTAAATTGCCCCGCATGAGCCGCAGGTACGGCGGCCCGTAAGGCGCTTCATCAAAACCTCGATATCCACATCCACCAGCAGAGCGAGCTGCAACGGCTGTCCCGCCCGGGCCAACATCGCGTCCAGCGCCTGCGCCTGCGGGATATTCCGCGGAAAACCATCAAGAATGAATCCGGCCTTGGCATCGGGTGATGCCAGCCGTTCTTGAATCATTCCCAGAACCACGTCGTCCGACACCAACTGCCCGGCATCCATGGCGGCTTTCGCCTTTTTTCCGAGATCGGTACCCGCCGCCACCGCCGCGCGTAAAAGATCGCCGGTAGACATCTGGGGAATTTTATACTTTTCAACCAACAGCTTAGCTTGGGTTCCTTTACCGGAACCTGGCGCTCCCAGTAGCACAATTCGCATGGTTTATTCTCGCTTTAGGTTCTTGGGTGCGAACCCACCTTTATGATCCTTCCCCACACGGGGTCCAGTGCCCCGGTAAACTACCTTCTGGTTATGCTGTCGTCAATGCTTTTGGCGCCATAAATTGCACCTATCGGTGGATACAATCTTTGCCGTGTTCCACTTTGGGATTTCGGTTAATCTAGCCTCCCACGTCAGCCGGGCGAATCGCAAGTCGATCCACCGACCCGACCGGCGAAGGGAACCAACTCAATGCGGCCATGAACCAGATACCGGATTTCAGCGAGACCGAGCTGTGGGTAATCCGCTCGGCCGTGAACCAACGTTATGGCAAGACTGTCGAGCTTCAGCTCGCGGACAGCGAGCTGAAGCTCGATCCAGCCGCTCCGATTCTGTCGACCTGCCCTACGGTGTTCTGGGCCGAGCGAGGGGCCAGCTTCGTCGTCTGTAAGATCGGCGAAGAACGCTATCGCAGCCAGTTCTTCTACAGCAATCGCGACCAGTACGGCACCGGTCGCGAGGTCTACGACGACCTCGCCGAATGCGTCACGATTCTTTTGCAGGTCCAGTCGGACCACGAACGCGATAAAGGGCTCAGCTCCGAATCCGGCCATTCAGGCGCCGGCTAGTCAGCTAGAATACCGACACATACCTAAATAAATAACGGGGGAAAGGAACACAATATGGCAAAAAATTCGCCGAAAAACGCCTTTTACGCCCAGTCCGGCGGTGTAACCGCCGTCATCAACGCTTCGGCCTGCGGCCTGATCGAGACCGCCCGCAAGCACCGTAACAAAATCGCGAAGGTCTATGCGGGGCGCAACGGCATTATCGGCGCACTGACCGAAGACCTTATCGATACCAGCAAAGAGTCGGTCGCTGCCGTTCGGGCGCTGCGCCACACTCCGTCGGGTGCTTTTGGCTCCTGCCGCTACAAACTCAAGAGTCTGGAGCAAAACCGGCGAGAGTACGAACGTCTCATCGAGGTATTCAAAGCGCACAACATAGGCTTCTTCTTCTACAATGGGGGCGGTGACTCAGCGGACACCTGCCTCAAGATTTCGCAGCTCTCCGAAACGATGGGCTACCCGATCGTAGCGGTGCACATCCCCAAGACAGTGGATAACGATCTTCCGATCACCGACAACTGTCCGGGCTTCGGCTCGGTCGCCAAATATATCGCCGTGTCCACACGCGAAGCGAGTTTCGACGTGGCCTCGATGGCCAAGACGTCGACCAAGGTATTCATTCTGGAAGTGATGGGCCGGCACGCCGGCTGGATCGCGGCCGCGGGAGGACTTGCGTCCACCCGGGATACCGAGATCCCGATAGTGATCCTGTTCCCCGAGGTAACGTTCGACCGGGACAAATTTCTCGCCAAGGTGGACGCAAACGTCAAACAGTTCGGCTATTGCACGGTGGTGGTATCGGAAGGTGTCAAGAGTGCTGACGGCAAGTTTCTCGCCGATCAGGGCCTGCGTGACGCTTTCGGCCATGCCCAGCTTGGTGGCGTAGCACCAGTGGTGGCCTCGATCATCAAAGAGGGGTTGGGGCTCAAGTACCACTGGGGCGTAGCGGACTACTTGCAGCGCGCGGCACGGCACATCGCTTCAAAGAGCGACGTGGATCAGGCCTATGCCATGGGCAAGGCCGCGGTCGAACTCGCCATCCGTGGCAATAACTCGGTGATGCCGACAATCCTACGCAAGTCCAACAAACCCTATAAGTGGACCGTCGGCGTGACGCCATTGAGCAAGGTCGCGAATGTCGAAAAGATGATGCCGGGCGATTACATCACGGCAGACGGATTTGGAATTACGGCCAAGTGCCGCACCTATCTCGAGCCACTAATAAAAGGCGAGGACTATCCTCCATACAAGGACGGCATGCCACAGTACGTGCGTCTCAAGAATGCGCCGGTGAAGAAGCGCCTTGAGGGCGAGTTCAGAATATGACCATGGATGTGGGGCGTACCGGTTCCGGGAAAGTGAACGCCCGGCCGGTGCTCATCATTTGCCACGGTCGCCATGCTGCGGGCAATTCCCACAAGCAAGATCCGCATGACGCTTGACAGGGCAAGAGAGCTACTGCAAGTCCAGGCCGATTTCGGCGGGTTCTACAACGGCAATTCCGCCAAGCTGATCCTGTCGGAAGTCAGCCGCGAACACGGTCAAGAGGCCGTCGATCGCATGATCCGCGAACTGCATCTCGATCAGATCTTTGGCTTCGTGCCTGGCACGCACTTCAAGGGTGGGCTCGCGGTCAAGGACAAGAACTCCTGATCGCACATCTAGTTACATTGACCAGGATCAATGTGCCAGTGGCCTGTACATGGCATTTTCGCTGCTTTTGTTGCGCAGTGCCTTGCTGCTGTCCCCGATAAGCGGTTATTGAGATTCAATAAACATTTGGAGGAACAACATGTCGGAAAGTCTGATCTTCGCGTTTGCATGCGCGGCCGCGGCCCTGATCTATGGGGTCATTTCCATCAGGTGGATCCTGCAAAAATCTGCGGGCAACGATCGCATGCGGGAGATTGCATTGGCGATTCAGCAGGGCGCCTCCGCCTATCTCAAGCGCCAATACGCCACCATCGGGGTCGTCGGCATCATCCTGTTCGCCGTCATCTTTTTTGCACTGAACAAGCTGACCGCATACGGTTTCGCCATTGGCGCGGTGTGTTCCGGCTTGGCGGGAATCCTGGGAATGAATATCTCGGTAAGATCTAACGTGCGTACTGCCGAGGCCGCGAAGGGCGGACTCAATGCAGCGCTGAGGGTCGCGTTCCGCGGCGGCGCCATCACCGGCATGCTGGTGGTAGGCCTGGGGCTGCTGGGCGTCACCGGTTACTACACAGTGCTGCGCTTCCTTACACCCGCGGGCGAGAGCGTCAACCTTTCGCCGCTGGTCGGACTGGCTTTCGGCGCATCATTGATTTCGATCTTCGCGCGCTTGGGCGGCGGCATTTTCACCAAAGGCGCGGATGTCGGCGCGGACCTGGTGGGCAAGGTCGAAGCCGGTATTCCGGAGGACGACCCGCGCAATCCGGCAGTCATCGCCGACAATGTCGGTGACAACGTAGGTGACTGCGCCGGCATGGCGGCAGATCTTTTCGAAACCTACGCCGTCACGATCGTTGCCAGCATGCTGCTCGGCAGTCTCGTGATCAAGGGGTTTAATAATGCGGTGCTGTTTCCGCTGGTTTTGGGCGGAGTATCTATCTTGGCATCCATCGTGGGCACGTACTTCGTCAATGCACGCGAAGGCGGGAAGATCATGAACGCACTGTACCGTGGTCTGATCGTGGCCGGCGCGCTCTCAGCAATCGCGTTTTATTTTGTGACCGAGAAACTAATGGCCGGCAATGGCGTCTATGACTGGCATTTGATCTACTACAGCGCGCTGATCGGACTGGCGGTGACCGCCGCGCTGGTGCTGATCACCGAATACTACACTGCCACGGAGTTCAAGCCGGTACGCTACATCGCCGAGGCCTCCACCACCGGTCATGGCACCAACGTCATAGCCGGGCTTGCAGTGTCTATGAAGTCGACGGCTGCCCCGGTGCTGGTGATCTGCGCCGGAATCTGGGGTGCCTACGCGCTTGCCGGTCTCTACGGTATCGCCATTGCCGCCACCGCCATGCTGTCGATGACCGGCATCATCGTGGCGCTTGATGCCTACGGTCCAATCACGGACAACGCCGGCGGCATCGCAGAGATGGCCAACCTGCCAGCCGAGATACGCGCTATCACTGACCCGTTGGACGCTGTTGGCAACACGACCAAGGCGGTGACCAAGGGCTACGCGATCGGATCAGCCGGCCTTGCTGCACTGGTGTTGTTTGCTGACTACACACACGACCTCGCCGCCCACGGAAAGGTGTTGGCATTCGATCTTT
The DNA here is from genome assembly GCA_027364845.1 of Pseudomonadota bacterium. Taxonomy (GTDB): domain Bacteria; phylum Pseudomonadota; class Gammaproteobacteria; order Acidiferrobacterales; family UBA6901; genus JAJYCY01. The sequence goes on from DAHXOO010000015.1 coordinate 8,742, forward strand.
CTGACCACCGCGTAATCATAGGGTTGTTCATCGGTGGGCTCGTACCATACCTGTTCGGCGCCATGGCCATGGAAGCAGTCGGCCGTGCGGCAGGTTCCGTGGTTGTCGAAGTACGCCGTCAGTTCAAGGAGATCAAGGGAATCATGGAGGGCACGGCCAAGCCAGATTATTCCAAGGCCGTCGACATGCTGACCCGAGCCGCGATCAAAGAGATGATCATCCCGTCGCTGCTGCCAATTCTGGTTCCAATCGTCGTAGGCTTGGTGCTCGGACCGCAGGCCCTGGGTGGAGTGCTGGTCGGATCGATTGTGACCGGACTGTTCGTCGCGATCTCCATGACCACCGGCGGAGGTGCCTGGGACAATGCCAAGAAGTACATTGAATCGGGCCAGTTCGGCGGCAAGGGCTCCGATGCCCACAAGGCTGCGGTTACCGGCGACACTGTTGGCGACCCCTACAAGGACACTGCCGGACCTGCGATTAACCCGCTGATCAAAATCATGAACATCGTCGCATTACTTATCGTAGCGATGCTGTAGCGGTTGCCCTGCCCGACTGGGCGGCGACGGTATCGATGTTGCGGTGCAGAGGCCTGCAATCGCCGGCCTCTGCTTGGTTCATGTACAATGGACGCAACAAACAGCCCCGACCGAGGTCGGAAACCCATCGTGAACCGTGGCAACTGCATACCACGCTCCCCACATCAGGCAGATTCATCGTACCTCCCGGCAAATCCTGGGAAGACGTGCATGCCGACCGTTTACTGCTAGCGTGCGTCCACACTGTCAGATAATGCGTGAGGCACAAGCCGTGTTTGCCCCAGGTCGAGGGTCCCGGAAAACTCGGTATTCAGGGAAAGGGCGTCTCGCCTGCCCCAGTCGTGCCCCCAGGCCCGGCCGTCAATTTGGTGGGCGAGATTCCGAGACAGGAAAACAGGAGAACGAGTCGAATGCCCGCTGCAGCCATAAACCTGGCCTGCTGTACAAGCCTGCCATTCCCCCTGCGAGCAGCCTATGAAGATTTGCATCGTCTCGGACAGTCACGACAACCGCCAACGCCTGGCCGCAGCGGTCCGGGATGCCAAGCACCACGGGGCCGAGGCAGTGCTGCATTGCGGTGATGTCGTTGCCCCAAGCACCCTGCACGCCATCATCCCGTTCGGCCTGCCGACGCACGTCATTCATGGCAACAACACGGGTGACACATACCATATGAGCCGCCTGGCGTACGATCCAGACAGCCGGGTACATTACTACGGCCAGGACGCAAGCATCACTCTGCACGGTCGCCGCATCTTCCTGGTGCATTTTCCTCATTATGCCAAGGCACTGGCCGTAACCGGAGACTATGAACTGGTCTGCAGCGGCCACGAGCACCGCGCCCACGTGGATCGCGTCAAGACTGTGCGTGGCACCGAAACCCTATGGATCAATCCCGGCACGGTCGGCGGCGTCGGTGCCCCGGCAACCTATATTTTTGGCAATCTGGCAACCATGGAGTTCGTCATTCGCAAGGTGCCCGAAGACGAGATGGTCGCCGGCTTGCCCAAGGCGGCTTCCGGCACGTAACCGCATTGCGCGAACCATCACCCGACAGCAAACAACCGGCTCCAGCCGTCCTCAGCCAGCATCCCCATATCCCATGCAAGCCGAAAAAATAGACATGCACGCATCGTGGATCAAGGACGTCTTGATCCTGAGCTTTGTAATCGGCCTGTTGTTCAGTTTCATGTTGGGCAGCCGTGCCTTCTGGGAGCCTGACGAAGGCCGCTATGTTGAGATTCCGCGAGAGATGGTCGCTACCGGCAACTACGTCACCCCGCGTCTGGACGGCGTCATTTACCTCGAGAAACCAGTCCTTTTCTACTGGCTTGAAAGCGCGTCGATCAGGCTTTTTGGCCTCAATGAATGGAGCATGCGCCTGTGGCCAGCGCTGCTTGGGCTGGTCGGCTGCATTGCCGTGTACCTTGCCGGCCGCCAAATGTACGGCCGCTCGGCCGGCCTCATTGCCGCGACCGTGCTGTCGACTAATGTTCTCTACTACGCGCTTGCGCGCATTATTACCATCGATATGCCGATCACAGCGCTGCTCAGCGTATCGATGCTCGCCTTTCTGCTCGGCACCAAGGAGCCCGAAGGCACCCGGCGTCGCTTTCTCATGTGGACTTTTTATGCGTTCGCCGCACTCGCAATACTGGCCAAAGGCCTGATAGGCATCGTATTTCCAGGCATGGTGATCGGCGCCTGGATCCTAATCCGCAATGACTGGCGGCTGCTGCGTTCCATGTACCTGCCGAGCGGTCTCGTGCTGCTGCTCGCCATCGCCGCCCCCTGGCATATCCTGGTCGCACATGCTAATCCGACATTCCTGCACTATTACTTCATCCGCCAGCATTTTGAGCGTTACCTGACTCCGGTCGCGCACCGCTATCAGCCGGCGTGGTTCTTTATCCCAATAGCCCTCGCCGGGCTGTTTCCGTGGACAGCGTTCCTGTTCCAGGCATTGCGACGCAGCCTGCCGGCATCATGGTCAGGCCTAGAGAAGGAGCGCGATGCACTGTATCTGATACTGTGGGCAGGCCTGATTCTGGCGTTTTTCTCGTTTTCCGACTCAAAACTGATCCCCTACATCCTGCCGATATTTCCGCCATTAGCGATTTTAGTCGGGCGCTATCTGTCGCCCGCCTGGTACGGGGACAAAGTGCCAGGGTTGCGCACGGGCCTGTGGACACTGCTAGCGGCAAGCGTGGCAATCGCGGTACTGCTGATTGCCGCTCCCCAGCTTACCGCCACGGATCCCAAAATCGGGACTTATACCACCATGCTCAGCCCGTACCTGTACGCCATGGCGGCGACCGTAGTAGCCGGGAGCATCGCCGCACTCGTCTTGGCATATCGCGGCCGGCCTTTACGATCGCTGGCAGTCATCGCCGTTATGGGTGCCCTTTTCCTCAGCATCCTGGCGAGCGGCCTGCCGCTAATGGACAGCAAGAATTCCGTCAAGGCACTCGCGCTGGATCTCAAGCCGCTTCTCGAACCACACACTGAGGTCATGAATTACCACGCGTACTACCAGGACCTGCCGGCCTACATCGGGCGCAGGGTGACCATCGTCGGCTTCAAGGGTGAACTTGCGTACGGAACGACCCTTGAGAACGACAGCGCCTGGATCATCGGCGACCACACCTTCTGGCGGCGCTGGCAAAGTCCCAGAACCATCTATATGCTTACAACCCGCAAGCTTTACGCCCAGCTTCGCGCCAGCGGGCAAGGAAGGTTCTACCTCCTGGCCAGAAGTGGCGACAATGTCCTGCTCACCAATACCGAGACCCGAGGATGACTTATCTTCCGCTGATCCTGCTAGGCGTGCTGCTAAACGCCGCCGCCCAGCTGCTACTGAAGGAGGGAATGCGCCGCATCGGGCACTTTGCTTTTTCCTGGGCGAACGTGATTCCGATAGGCATGCAAGTGGCAGTCAGCCCATTTGTCCTGGCTGGCCTGTTCAGCTACGTCGTCAGCGTAGTGGTGTGGATTCTCGTGCTGTCGCGCGTTCAGGTAAGCTTCGCCTATCCGATGCTCAGTATCGGCTATATCGTCAATGCCGTCGCGGCCTATTACCTGTTCAACGAGAATTTTTCGCCGACGCGCGCTGCCGGGATTCTGGTCATCGTGTGTGGCGTCTATCTCGTAACCCGCAGCTGAAGCGGTGCTCCCATGACTGAAGAATTTCTGCCCTTCTCCCGCCCGACAATCAGCCGCGAAGCGATTGAGGAGGTCGTTGCCTGCCTGCAGTCGGGCTGGATCACCACCGGACCGCGCGTAAAGAAGTTCGAGGATGCACTTTCTGCCTATGTCGGCGCACCCCGGGTGCTGGCGCTGTCCTCGGCGACTGCCGGGCTGCATCTGGCGCTGGCGGCGCTGTCGCTACAGCCCGGCGACGAGGTGATTACGACACCCATGACCTTCGCGGCAACCCTAAACACCATCGTCCTCGCCGGCGGCAAGCCGGTTCTGGTTGACGTTGAGCCCTCCACCTACAACATGGACGTAAACCAGCTGGCCGACGCGATTACCGGGCACACCCGCGCCATCATGCCCGTGCACTTTGCCGGGCTGCCCGTCGATATGGATCCGCTGTATGCGCTGGCGGCAAAACATGGCCTGCGCGTGATCGAGGACGCTGCCCACGCGATCGGCACGGAATACCGGGGCCGGCGCATCGGAAGCTTCGGCGACACCCAGGTATTCAGCTTCCATCCGAACAAGAATATAACGACCGGCGAGGGCGGCGCAGTCACGACGCGCGATGCAAAGCTAGCCGACAGCATTGCCCTTCTGCGCTTCCACGGCATGGACCGGGAAGCTTGGAACCGCTTCGGCAAAACCGGGAATCAGCACTATGAGATCGTCATCCCCGGGTTCAAGTACAACATGATGGACATGCAGGCCGCGCTTGGCCTGCATCAGCTGCCGGCGCTCGAGGGGTTCATCCAGCGCCGTACTGAGATCGCACGGCGTTACCAGGCGCTTCTCGCGGATTGGCCACAGTGGGTCCTGCCTGGAACGCCGACCTACCCGCATCGCCACGCCTGGCACCTGTATACACCGCTCATCAATCCGGCGGCTGCCAACATGGACCGCGACACGTTCATGCAGGAGATGAAGGAACGCAACATCGGCACCGGTCTGCACTACCACGCGGTGCACCTGTATCCCTATTACCGCGACCACTTCGGCTTCAAGCGCGGCGATTTTCCAAATGCCGAAAGTATCTCGGATCGAATCGTCAGCCTGCCGCTGTTCCCGTCAATGAGCGATTCGGACCAGGAGCGCGTGATTGCAGCTATGGCCGATTTGTTTCAACGGGACTGAGCCATGACATATCCTTACCTCAGCGTCGTCGTCCCTATCTACAACGAGGAGGCCAATCTGGAAACCCTCTTCGCACGTCTTACCGCCGTATTGGATGCGACCGGGAAGCCGTACGAGATGGTGTTCACCAACGACGGTAGCCGCGACCGCTCGGCGGCGCTGCTTGAGCAATTTTACCGCAGGCGCCCGGAGCAGGTGTGTGTGGTCGAGTTCAACGGCAATTTCGGCCAGCACATGGCAATCATGGCGGCCTTCGAGCATGTGCGCGGCGATGTGATCGTGACTCTGGATGCAGATTTGCAAAATCCGCCGGAGGAGATCCCGAAGTTGCTGGCCGAGATTGAGGCCGGTCATGACGTAGTCGGCGGCTACCGCAAGGATCGCCACGACACGCTGTTCCGCCGCCTCGCCTCCAGGGTCATCAATTCGTTGCGCGCACGCATCACCCACATTCGCATGCGCGACCAGGGCTGCATGCTGCGTGCGTACCGGCGCGAGGTCGTGGACAACATCAATGCGAGTAATGAGACATCGACGTTCATACCGGCGCTCGCCTACAGTTTTGCGGCCAACCCTTCGGAGATCGAGGTGGAGCATCACGCGCGCGTAGCCGGCAAGTCCAAATACCGGCTGTATGACCTGATCCGCCTGAATTTCGATCTGATGACCGGGTTTTCGGTCGTTCCACTCCAGATGTTCACTATGTTCGGGATGTTAGTTTCCATCCTGAGTACCCTGTTCGTCATATACCTGTTCATCCGCCGAATCGTGGTCGGGCCCGAGGTACAGGGCGTGTTCACCCTGTTCGCCATACTTTATTTTCTGGTGGGTGTGGGCATCATGGGACTGGGAATCATCGGTGAGTATGTGGGACGCATATATCAGGAGGTGCGGCGCCGGCCGCGCTTTGTTATAAAACGGATCCTGCAGCCTGACAATTCGCCGGCAGCCACCGAACATGGTGAAACGCGCACGCATAGGGCTCGCGGCGGTGACTAGACCGTCGATAGCAGTCTTCGCCTACCACGACGTGGGTTATGAGTGTCTCCAGGCCTTGATCGGGCGCAAATCACGCATCGTGGCGGTATTCACGCACAATGACGACCCCAGGGAAAAAATATGGTTCAAGTCGGTTGCTGCACTCGCACGCCAACACGGCATTCCGGTGTATGCCCCGGATTCGGTCAACACCGCGGATTGGATTGAGCGCATTCGCGCGTTGCGGCCGGAGATTCTGTTCTCGTTCTACTACCGGAACCTGATTTGCCAGGAAATTCTCGATATCCCGACGCTAGGCGCATTCAATATGCACGGTTCACTGCTCCCGCGATACCGCGGACGGGTGCCGGTGAACTGGGCCGTGCTGAACGGCGAGACGCGCACCGGTGCGACCCTGCATTTCATGGTGAAGCGGCCGGACGCAGGTGATATCGTCGATCAGGAGGAAGCGCCCATCGGACCGCTCGATTCAGCGCAGCAGGTCTTTGTCCGGGTTACCGCAGCTGCACGACACGTACTCGAACGGCAGATCGATGCGATCGAGGCCGGAAACGCACCGCGCCGACCCCAGGACGAAGCGGCGGCCAGCTACTTCGGTGCACGCAAACCGCAGGACGGCCACATCGACTGGACGCTGCCGGCGCAACGCATATTCAATCTGGTGCGCGCCGTCACGCGACCCTACCCGGGCGCATTCACTGAACTGGGCAGCCGCCAACTTTTTATATGGTGGGCGCTGCCGCGCCTGGAAGACCACAGTGCGCCGGGCGAGATTCTGTCGACACAGCCGCTGACGGTGGGCACCGGCCGGGGCAACCTCGAAATCGTCACCCTGCAATGGCAGGACGGCGAAGAGCAAGTGGCAGCGGCCGGCACCCATGGCCTGCGCCGGGGGTTGCGGTTGGGCGCGACGCAGGCGTCGCCGCGCCCTGACACAGTGATTTGACATCTTCAACGGAGACATTACATGAGTCTTAAGGTCCTTATTTTTGGCGTCAACGGCTTCATCGGCAACAGCCTGACCCAGCACATTCTCGAGCACAAGGATTGGGAGGTTTACGGGATGGACATGAGCGCCGACAAGCTCGGCGAATGTCTGCGTGACAAGCGTTTCCATTTCGTGGAAGGTGATATTACCATCAACCGCGAATGGATTGAGTATCACGTGAAGAAATGCGACGTGGTGCTTCCACTGGTTGCCATCGCTACCCCTGCCACCTATGTGACCGACCCGCTGCGGGTATTCGAGCTGGATTTCGAGGCCAATCTGCACATTGTGCGTATGTGCGTTCGTTACGGAAAGCGCGTGCTCTTTCCATCAACGTCCGAAGTTTATGGAATGAGCCCGGACGCCGAGTTCGACGAGGAGAACACCAATCTCGTGCTGGGCCCGATACACAAACAGCGCTGGATATACTCATGCTCGAAGCAGCTCATGGACCGCGTGATCTTCGCATATGGAGCCAAGGAAGGCCTGCGGTTCACCCTGTTTCGGCCATTCAACTGGATTGGCCCGAAGCTCGATAATATTTTCGAGCCCAAGGAAGGCAGTTCGCGAGTGCTGACACAGTTCATTGGTAATATTCTGCGCGGCAATGACATCCGCCTCGTCGACGGCGGCGAGCAGCGGCGCAGTTTTACCTACATAGACGATGGGGTAGACGCACTACTGCGCATCATTGAAAACAAGGACGGCTGCGCCGATAGCCGCATCTTTAACATCGGCAACCCAAAGAATGACATGTCGATCCGCCAACTGGCGGAAACCCTGGTGGCTCTTATCAAGACCTACCCAAAATACGCCAAGCTTGCCGAGAACGTAAAACTCGTGACCACCAGCTCGAACGAGTACTACGGCAAGGGATATCAGGACATCCTGACGCGCGTGCCATCGATCAAGAATGCGCAGAAATTTCTTGGCTGGAGCCCGACCACGGACCTCAAGACAGCGCTGCACAAGACACTGGACTACCACCTAGGCCGGCCGACACAGGAGCTGGAAAGTTGACGGTATAAGCCATGTCCGAAATCGTGCTCTCCGTAAAGGTTGACGTCGACACCGATCGGGGCACACGTACCGGTGTGCCGAATCTTCTGGCGCTGTTTCAAGAGCTTGGAGTACATGCGACCTTTTTGTTTTCGCTTGGCCCGGACAACACCGGGCGTGCCATAAAACGCGTCTTCCGTCCAGGGTTTTTCAGTAAGGTTGCGCGCACCAACGTCGTCGGAATGTACGGCATCCGTACGCTGCTCAACGGCGTTCTCCTGCCGGCGCCTCATATCGGACGCCGCAACGAGATGGTCATGCGCACAGCACGATCTCAGGGCCACGAAGTCGGCATCCACTGCTACGACCATATACGCTGGCAGGACGGGCTCGGAAAGATGCGCGAGACGGAGGTAGCAGCAGAGTTCGGCAAGGCACGGAACGAATTCCTACGGATTTTCGGCGAATCCGCAGCTACCGCTGGAGCCGCGGGCTGGCAGGCTAATGCCTATAGCCTGGCGGCCTACGATTGCGCGGGACTGCGTTACGCGAGTGACACGCGCGGATCCCGTCCATTCCTGCCCCGCGTGGCGGATCGGGTATTTAAAACTTTGCAGATCCCGACAACGCTTCCTACTTTGGACGAACTGCTCGGCCGCCCCGGGTATAGCGAGATGCAGATCGTGGAGTTCTACCTGTCACGCTTGCGCGCGGGGGGGCTGCATGTCCTGACCGCGCATGCCGAGATCGAGGGCATGAGCAAGCTTCCCTTGTTCCGCGATCTGCTGGTGCGCGCGCAGGCTCTGCCCGCGCGCCTGCGCCGGCTTTGCGATATCGCAGAGGAGCTACTGCGTACGCCTCTGGCCATCCCGGTATGCGAGCTCGTGCAAGACGAGGTGGAGGGCCGCTCTGGCACACTCGCGGTGCAACGCTGCACCTGAGTTACCTGAGCTGCGATCAGCTGCCGGTCTTATCGAGCCCGACTTCCGGCACAGTCGCATGGGGCACCATGGGATGAAGGCCAAGCTTTTCGAACAGCGCACGATCCTGATCGGTGTTTGGATTGGGAGTGGTAAGCAGACGGTCGCCGTAAAAAATCGAATTGGCACCAGCGAAGAAGCATAGCGCCTGCAGCTCCTCCGGCATCTCGCGGCGGCCAGCGGACAGGCGTATGACGCTGCGCACCAGCGCCAGCCGCGTAACGGCGACTGTCCGCACGAATTCTATGGGATCGAGCGCCGGCGTATCGCCGAGGGGGGTTCCCGGAATTCGCACCAGCAGGTTGATAGGCACGCTTTCCGGTTGGGGATCCAGCGCCGCGAGCTGTGCAATCAGTCCGGCGCGATCGATGCGCGCCTCCCCCATGCCGACAATGCCGCCACTACAGACCTTGATGCCGGCATGGCGCACAAGGTTCAGCGTATCGAGCCGGTCCTGCCAGTGGTGCGTATGGATCACCTCTTTGTAGAAATCCGGTGCTGAATCGATATTGTGGTTATAGTAGTCCAGCCCGGCCTCAGCCAATTGTCGCGCCTGATCGTCACGCAGCATCCCCAAGGTGACACAGGTTTCCAGCCCCAGGTCGCGCACCGCGCGGATCATGTCCAGCACCGGCTCGAGGTCCCGCTGCTTCGGGCCACGCCACGCAGCCCCCATGCAGAAGCGGGTCGCGCCGCGCGCCTTGGCGGCACGTGCCGACTCGGCCACCTCTTCAAGCGACATGAGCGGCTGGCTTTCGACACCCGTGTGGTAGCGCGCGGCCTGCGAGCAATAACCGCAGTCTTCCGAGCAGCCGCCCGTCTTGATGGACAACAGCGTGCTCACCTGGACTGCGTTAGGATCGAAATTCTCTCGGTGTGCAGTATGCGCACGATACAGCAGGTCATTGAACGGCAGGCCAAACAGGGCATTGGCCTGGTCGACGGTCATGGCGGACATAGACGGGCGCTCGTGGCTTGAACAAGCCCGCGAAGCTAGGCGAAGCCGCGGTCGTTGTCAACCCTCGCCACCTACCGGAGTTGACGGAAAGCCCGCTCTGATTAATCCGTTCTGCGCTATGGCAGCAGCTAACGTGCTACCAGCCACAGATCTAGCCCAGACGCGTGTGAATTGTCTCGAGATTGGTCAGATGCACGTACTTGCCTCGGACAGTGAGCAAACCCTCCTCCTGGAAACGTGAGAACAGACGGCTCACTGTCTCCAGGGCGAGCCCCAGGTAGTCACCCAGGTCCTGGCGGGACATGTGAAGCTTGATGTCGGTGGGGGACAGCCCGAGCCGCGTCTGGCGTTGCGAGAAATTGTAGAGGCATGCGAGCAGGCGTTCATCGGCGCTCATTTTGCCGATCATGAGCAGCAACTGGCCCTCGCGCCCGATCTCACCGCTCATCAGGCGTAGCAGCTGATGCTGTAGTCCGCCGATGCGCTGCGCCAGTTCCTCGAGCTTTACCCAGGGGATCTCGCAGACTTCCGAAATTTCGAGCGCCTCGGCATTGCAGCGATGCCGATCCCCATCGATCGCATCAATGCCAAGAATCTCGCCGGGCAGCTGGAAGCCGGTGACTTGGATGCGTCCGTCGCCGAGCAGCTCCGAAGTCTTCATGGCACCGGAACGTATTGCATAGAGTAGTTGCAGCGGATCCCCCATGCGATACAGGTGCTCGCCCTTGCGTACAATGCGCCGGCGTTTGACAGTCTGATCCAGCGCCATCAATTCGCGATCATCCAGTCCCCGCGGCAGACACAATTCCCGCAACGAACAGTCCTTGCAGGCTGCCTTGATACTGGCGAAGCTGATCACCGCAGCGCCTCTCTTGTTGCTGATGGATGCATCAGACATGACCCGCAATCCTCCCTTTTTTTGTAGGAACCTCAGTTTCGCGGGAAATCACCTTTATAAATTGGCGTAGTTTTAACCCATCATGGATGCGCCTGACTCTACCCTGGCGCAGCCCTTACAAGCCTGCATGCCTGTCGACTATATAGCTGTTTACACCTGAAGCCAACGGAAAACACGGCACACGTGCCAGCGGTTGTCGCAACGACGTTTTGCCAGCCATCGATTGTATGGCTCCAGTCATGACTCCAGCCCCGGCCATACCCAGAATGATTGTCGGTCACAGAACCTTCATTTTGCGCGGGCCGGGTCGGATAAATCGATGGCCATGTCGGCTGGTTGCCGATAATCAGGGCCACGACGCCGGGTCGGTAGGGCTATTTTCGGAGGCAGTCAATAGCGCAGACCACAATGCGCGGCGGCCAAAGCCGGCGATCGCGGCGACGCTGCGGCTGCTGCAACGCCAACGATTGGAACGAACCACCACGGCCGGCGCCTGTGCGCTCAGATCACTTTGGAGAAGCGCTGTTCCTTCTGCGCGCGCAGGTAGCGGTCGAAGATCATACAGATGTTCCTGATAAGCAGCTTGCCAGAAGGCGAGACACGAATGGAATGCGGATCAATCACCAGCAGGCCATCGTGCTGCATGGACTGGAGCTCCGCCAGCTCAAGCGCGAAGTAGTCCAGAAAGCGGATGGCAAACCGCTCGCTGAGCGCATCTAAGTCGAGCTCGAAGTGACAGATCAGCCTGGTAATGACCTCCCGCCGCAGCAGGTCATCCTGGCTCAGTTCCGTGCCACGCATCACGGGAAGTCGCTCTGCGTCGAGCCGGGAATAGTAATCGTCCAGCGTGCGCACGTTCTGGCTGTAGCTTCCCCCGATCTTTCCAATCGCGCTGACTCCCAGGCCTACGAGATCGCAATCAGCATGAGTGGAGTAGCCCTGGAAGTTGCGATAGAGAGTGCCATTGCGCTGGGCGATCGCGAGTTCGTCATCCGGGCGTGCGAAATGATCCATGCCTATGTACACGTAGCCAGCCGCACCCAGCGTGTCGATGGTGAGCTGCAGAATATCGAGTTTTACTGCTGCGCTTGGCAGCTCCCCGACGTTGATGCGCCGCTGCGGCTTAAATAGTTCCGGAAGATGGGCGTAGTTGAACACCGACAAGCGTTCCGGACCAACAGCAATGACCCGATCGAGCGTACGGGCAAAGCTCTCTGTGCTTTGATGTGGAAGCCCGTATATCAGGTCGATGTTGACCGAACGAAATCCGTGCTGCCGTGCGGCATCCAGTACAGCGACCGTCTCCTGCTCGGACTGTACACGGTTGACCGCCTTCTGCACCACCGGGTCGAAATCCTGCACCCCGAGGCTGATACGATTGAAACCAAGTTCGCGCAGCATGCGAATCGTTGGCTCACCGGCGGTACGCGGGTCGATCTCGATCGAATACTCTCCGCCATCATCGGTGCGCAGGCTGAAACATTCGCCCAGTGACGCCATGAGCGCGCGCATTTCGGTATGCGATATGAACGTCGGGGTGCCACCACCCCAGTGAAGCTGGTCCACCCGCCGGGAGCGGTCGAACAATGCACCCTGGAGAGCGGTCTCGCGGAACAACCGCTGGAGATAAGGTGCCGCCCGCGAATGGTCCTTGGTGACCACCTTGTTGCACGCGCAGTAATAGCACACCGTGTCACAGAAAGGCAGGTGGACATAGAGTGACAGGGGCGACGCTGGATTGCCGGCATTGCTTCGTTCAGCCCAGGCGCGGTACTCCACCTCGCCGAACCCGCTATGGAATTGGACTGCCGTCGGATACGAGGTGTAGCGCGGCCCGGCCTTGTCGTAGCGGCGCAGCAGTTCGGGTTCAAATTTCAGAGAATGGTTCATAAAATGGCCTTCGGGGAACCGGCATTGCGGTCAAGCCCATGGCGGTCGATCCATGCATGCCAAAACTTGATTTCTATGACATCCTCCCTTTTCCTGCAGCGAGGAGATTCCTGCGCACTGCTCACGACCTTGCGCGGAGCATCCGCCGGGTCCCGCCATGCGGTCCCCACCGCGGCACAGTGCGGCAGAGAAGACTGGTTGAGAGTATATCAGTCCGCAAACGCGGCGCTATCCTTCCCGACCCGCCACGGCTGGACAAAAAGCACGCTATGAACAAGTCCACCATCCCTTATGAAAGACGAGGCAACGCCTGGAATCTATATAACAAGTTGAATATATTACATATTGTCATCGCGTGCTGCCGATCATGCGCATTCCAGCTTGGCCCATCCTAAAGAGACCGACGGCAGCAGCTCTTGCGCCCGCGCCATGCAACCCGGGCGGCCCGATCGCTACCAGGCAACACAGCTAAAGAGGCTGTCCGGTCGACTTCCGCCTCTAGGCGCCCCGATTTGCCGGACGGGGCGAAACGGGACCGCGTGGACCACGAATCATGGGCGGCGGCGCGATCCTTGGTTTCGTTGACGCCGATCAATCGTGCATCTGCCATTCCCAGGTATCATCGCATAAGCGACTGTTACGTAACCGTCAGGAATTCTCTTATGCGTCTTCCAGTTCAACCCATCCTGTTCGGTCTGCGCCTGATGCCCGAAGCGATCCATGCGCAGGTCGTCGCACGAATTCTCACCCGGCTGTTGCGAGGCCAGGGGATCGAGCGGCGGTTGCCCGAGCTCACGGGGAAACGCGTCGACATCGAGATCTCCGACGTTCCCTGCACACTGAGACTGCGCGTGGCCGGGTCCCAGATCCATGCCGCTGCGCAACAGCACTCCGCCTGCGACGTACGCATACGGGGAACGCTTGCGGACTACTGGAAACTTGCCACCCGCGCCGAAGATCCGGACACGCTGTTCTTTGCTCGCCGCCTGTGCCTGGAAGGAGACACGGAAACCGCCCTCTACATCAAGAACCTGCTGGACGCGCTGGAATTCGACTGGCAGGCCCATGCGGTCTCTGTTCTGGGTCCACGCGCGGGACTGGCAATGAGCAGCTTGGTCCGCAATTTCACGGCCTCTGGCTCGGTAGCTACGCGCAAGCCCAGGTAACGGCAGAATTCCTGGACACGCCGGATACCGCCTGCGGGGACAGCAAATCGGCCATACGACCAGATCTGGTGCAGTCGCCGGGTTGGGATCAGGACTTTCTGCTTTTGGGTGACGGTATCCGGGCCGTCACCTTTCGCACCAGTTCGATATTCAGCTGCGACTGCGCCTGGAAGGTTCCGGCGTACGCAAGACCCTCCTGACGCAACTCGTAACAGTTCGATCCACTGATGTCCATCAGAACTGCCGGGATGCCGGCTTCGTCAAAAGCCACACGGCGCTTAAGATAGAAATTTCCGCAGCACATGCCTATATAGGCTGCCGTGCGTTCGTCACGCATGCGATCCAATGTCTGGCACAGGTGTTCGTAATTGTTGATCGAAATCACCTGCATCCCGCGCTCGCGCGCTAACCGGTATGCCTCGCCGACTTCGCAGCGGCCGCACTCAGTGCACCCGTCACGGTTGCGCCATTTGCACCACAGCGGTTTGGCGCAATACGGAACCAACATGACCGTGGCTTGCGACAGGATATCGTCCAGTCCCTGGTCGCGTCTCGGGCTATGCACCATGAGCATATTGGCTGCGGCGGTCTCCACTCCAAGGTCCGCTTGCTCGCGCTGGCGGTTAACCGCCAGCTGCAGTACGTAGCCGAGATCCTGGGCGGTCGCCCCGACGATCTCCCAGTCCAACCCCTGGAGAAATTGCTCCAGGCGGCTGTTGAGCTGCCCAGTATTCTGTGCTGTAAGAGTGCGCTCAAGCCGATGGAGAAGATCCGGCGGACGCATGTGGATGCTTCCTGAAATATGTACATTTTTAATCACCGCGCCATTACTGCCCAAAGTAACTGCCGCATGCAAAACTCCACCGGCGGTGCAATGGAACGCGCGAAACGTGTCGATCGGCATCGACCACTCCATGACATCCGGGCATACGGGATGATTGGTATCCCTGACTGGCGCCACACTCGACGAAGGCACAAGGCTAACGCCTAGCATCACGCCCAGCGCGTGTGCGATGCGGGACTCAATCTCTTCGAGCATCGGAATCTTCCCGAGCTGTTCACGCAGCGTAGTAAAACGCTCGCGCGCGCTGCGCATGCCTTTGGCGGAAAGCTTTTCGGTTGGCACCCGTAGCGCTTTGAGCATCGTCTCGACATCCACGTCGAGCAGCAGGCTCCCTTGGAACAACAGGCCTTGGCCGTCATCAGCGAGGAAACCGCAAGCGATCTTGCGGCCGCCGACTTCGATGTCATTGAAAGCTTTGAATACCGCCTCTATGCCCAGACCGCGCAGGGTCTTCACCAGCGTACTGCAAAACCGCTCCAGCGCTGCCTGCAGGGTTTCTCCAGCGTCGCGGCCACATGCCGACGGCATAGTCAGGCTCCAGCACAGCTGGCCATTGTCCAGATACAACGCGCTACCGCCGGTCAGACGTCTATCGACTTCGATTCCGCGCTGGGCACAATATTCAAGCCGCACGACGCGTTCGACGTCCTCGTGCGCACCCATGATCACGCTTGGCGTAAATCGGTAAAACCGCAGCTGCCCAACCGCTGCGGCGGCGGCATAGGCATAACGGTCCAAGCTGCGGTTGGCGCGACCGGACAGGATCCCACTGTCCTGCCATGTCCATTCCGCGGTGGTCACGGGTCGAATTCTGTCAGCCAGTCCATTCCAGCCACACCGTGCCAGTAGCCATTGCACGGACCTGTCGACGCTGAGGCTTCGAGCGCACGCGCGGCCTCATCCGGATCGACCCGTCCGTCTATTGCGCGCCGAAACCAGTCGATTACGGTTTCCATGCCACGTGACTGAGGCGAAAGGCGCAGCACGTCGACTTCAATCGCCCGCAGCGTCGGGAGTTCGCGCACGAGATTGGCTGTGGAGCCTGACTGCACTTGTATGCCGTTCAATGCAAGAAACTGTAGCCCGTCGCGGGTTTCCAGTTCCATTCCATCGGGGTAGTCGGCGCAGCGGAACTGGCAGTCGTCCTTCGGCAGACCATGGGCACGTGCGGTGAAACAGCGCGCGGAAAAGGCAAGCGGCAAGCGACCGAACGCAAACACCTCAGTCTCCATGCCTTTCGGGCGCATGGCCTGCAGTTCCGTCACCGCCTCACGACCGAGCTCAAGTGGCGGCACCCAGCGACAGGCCCCCAGGTCAGAAAACAGCCGCAGCGTTTCACCGTTGTAAATATTGATGTGTGGACCGACCACAAAACGCTCGCGGCCGCAAAGCATGTTTACCGCCGCCATATCGTTGGCCTCGACCCGGTAGCGGCCATTTTCCACAATATGCCGCATGCGGCTGAGCTCGGAAGCTGCCTCGACCAGTACCAGCGTCGATAGCACCACCTCCTTGCCGCAAGCGGCAAGACGGCCGGCGATATCCAGCCAATCTGTCGCATTCAAGGCACGGCGCTTGGCGCAAACCACCTCTCCTAGATATACGATGTCTACAGGCGCCACGGCAATACGCGCATAGAACTGCATCACGGTGTCCCGGTCCCAGAAGTACTGAATTGGCCCTAACGACAGTTTCACAGAACCCCCGCGGTGTCGCCGACCGGTGCGGATAATGGCAGCGCTGTCACGGTTGGCGGCTACTGCCACGCACGATCGATGGCGCCTAGCGTATGCTGTCGGCCCTCGGCGAGGCGGTCCAGTTCGGCGACCCATTCCGGGCGCGGCACATAGCCCGAAGGATCGCGCATGCACGCATCCAGCGCCGCACGTAACACACGCGTGACCTGGGCTACGTAGGCCGGGCTGCGCTGACGCCCCTCGACCTTGACTGCTGAGATGCCGGATCGCAGCAGATCCGGCAGGATCCCGAGGACGTTCAGACTGGTGGGTTCCTCCAAGGCATAGGCAGGCGACACATCCGGCACCCCCCGGACTATGAACCGGCCTTTGCACAAAGTCGGGTAACCGGCGCTCTCGCCCGGGGCATAGACGTCGATGAGCACGCCGTTCAATCGCGACTGACGGCTACTTCCAGATTCCTCCCAGCGCACTGCCTTCGCCGGTGAGCAGACACCACAAGTATTGGGCGACTCGCCGGTAACATAGGACGACAGGGCACAGCGTCCCTCGACCATAACGCACAGGCTTCCGAACCCAAAGACTTCGACCTCCACCGGCGTATTGCTGATCACATATCGCACTTGGTTGAGCGACAGTACGCGTGGCAGAACGACGCGCTGCACGCCAAACTGGCGCGCATAGAAACTGATGGCTTCTGGGTTGGTAGCTGACCCCTGAACCGACAAGTGAAGCCGCAGCGCCGGGTGCCGCTCGCGGCAATAATGCATCAATCCCGGATCAGCGAGGATTACCGCGTCTACACCTAGATCCGCTGCAGCGTCCGCCGCACGCGTCCAGTCGCTCCACTGGCCGACGCGTGCGTAGGTATTTAGCGCAAGAAACACGCGTGCGCCACGTTCATGCGCATACTGAATGCCGCGGCGCATCTCGCTGTCGTCAAAATTCAGCCCGGGGAAGTTACGCGCATTGGTGGCATTGCGGAACCCGAGATACACGGCATCGGCACCGTGATCGACCGCTACCTTCAGGGCCGGCAGGCTGCCGGCGGGACAGACAAGCTCGATCCTGCGGTTCAATTCACCAAACCTCCGGCGACGCACTCGAGCGCAGAGTGGCGGAGCGTGCTACCTTGCGAGGAACCACGGCGCCTTAATGTCGCCTCGATGCCGTTCAACACCCGCCATTTGTGACCGCACCAGGAAGGCGCAAGCAGGATACCCGGTGCGGCCGTGCCTGTGACACGGTGAAATATCACGTCCACCGGCGTCATCTCGATTAGGTCGGCGGCAAGCTCTATGTATTCGTCCTCGGCAAGCGGACGGTATTCACCGCGGCGCCAGTCATTGGCAAGCTGTGTGCCCTTCACCACATGCAGCGGATGCAGTTTCAACCCATCCACACCCTGATCCAGGACGCGCGCAAGCGTCGTTCTGTTGTGGGCAGCGTTCTCGCCCGGCAGACCCAGAATCAGATGGGTGCAAACCGGCATACCGCGCGAACGTGCTGCATGGACAGCAGCACGGTACTCGGAATAACCATGGCCACGATTCACGCGCCGCAGAGTTGCGTCGAAACTCGACTGCAACCCCAGCTCCAGCCACACCTCGAAACCGGCGTCGCGGTAACTTTGCAGCAGGTCAAGCACCTCATCTGACACACAGTCCGGTCGCGTCCCGACAGACATCCCTATCACTCCAGGCTGCGCCAGCGCTTCGTCATAAAGCGCCCGCAACCGGCTGATGCCGGCATAAGTATTGGTATATGCCTGGAAATAGGCGAGGACATGCCGTGCCCCGGTGCGGCGCGCGACAACGGCACGGCCGGCCGCGATCTGCCGAGCGATCGATACCGGCTGGCGCCCATTCGGACTGAAGGATACGTTGTTGCAGAAGGTGCACCCGCCACGACCGATACTGTCGTCGCGGTTGGGACAGGTAAAGCCCGCGTCGAGTGCAATCTTGTGCACGCGCTCGCCATAGCGGCGCATCATGACCTGCCCGAAGGTTGTGATGTAATCCGACAAGGCCATACCGTCTGGAACTATCCAACCTCGTCGAGAACGCGGCGACGGAACTTGACCCCGATGCCGGCCGCAATACTCGCGCAGGCATCGATGTCGACGCCCGGCAGCCCATCAATCGCGGTAAGCGTGACATCCGGCACGAAATCATAGGCGCGCCGCGCGAAATCGAGCAGGGAATGGTAGGCCCCGGCGAGTTTTGGGCGGCAATAGCGGTTGTACAAGATCTCGTTTTGGGCGTTGAGCGATATCGACAGTGCGTCGATATTGTCTTCCAGGTCCGGGGTGACGTCTCTGCCATAGACCATGTTGGCAAGACCGTCGGTATTGATGCGGACGCGCCCGCCGCGTGCTCGCAGGCGCGATGCGATTTCCAGCGACGTGTAAAGACGCAAGGTTGGTTCCCCAAGGCCGCAAAACACGATTTCGCGATAACTTCGAGGGTCCCCTACCGCATCCAGTATCTCGTCCGCGGTTGGCTCGCGCCGCAGGCGCAGGGCATTGCCCTGGACGTCCCAGGCACCATTGAACTTGGGACAAAAACTGCACCGCAAGGTGCAGCGGTTGGTGATGTTGAGGTAACAGTTGCCGTGGAGGATATACGACACCACGCCGCCCGGAACCTCGAGACAAGATGAACGCTGGATGCTCATACCGAAATCTAAAGGCAAACGGTAGTCGCCAGCCTTGACATACGTCAATGAAAGACGCTGGTCGAAGACTGGCGCGGCGAGCACACTGCACAAGCGCCGGCCGAGGGGTCGGCTGGCCGCCAACACCGGGGCTGGGGCGGCTGGATACCTTAAACCGCGACCGTCGCGCTCCGGATGGGATGATGCCCAAGGGTCACGGCAGATATGCCCAGAACCACTTCGCCGGGAAACCGGGCGGCCTTACCCCCGAAGCGCCCCAGCCGACCCGAGCCTTGCCGACAGGAACAGGCGTAATTTCGGTTCAGGAATCAGCCTTCCGGCTCCTCCTTCAAGGCGCAAGGAAGCGCGGCCCCAGGGCCGCGGCAAGTGTTCGCACACTCACCCGACGTCCGTGCGGGCCAATACGTTCTTGCCCGCAGTCGGGGCGTGACAGGGCATGCCACCAGCATCGGGGCACATCCTGGCGAACCGATGATTAGCACGCGGACGATTACAAAACGGCCAGGAATGGCGACACCGGGTCCTTAACCCGTACTCCATGCGCGCGGCCGTCGCATACCAGCAACTTTGCATGCCTGCTGCATGTATCCGTAGGGGAACAATCGGTAGAGTCGGTCTCGGCCTGACCCGCTGCCATATTTCTCATTGAGGAACTTGATCACAAAGCGCGCGTCGGCCGCAATATGGTGCTGCGTGAAGTACTCGCGCATGAAATTGAGCACCTCCCAGTGCTCCGATCCGAGGTTGATGTTTTCCCTTTTGGCTAGCTCCTCAGCGACGACGTCGTTCCAATCGTCGGGATCAACGAGAAAGCCATCGTTGTCTGTAACAAGCTTAGTCGTCTGCACCTGCATAGCGGTCGTGTCTCCTCAAAGAAGTAGCCTGATAATTGCCCCACAGCCGTTACCACGGCAAGCGGGACAGGCCCCGACGCACCTTATCGGTACGCCACAACGGACAGATTTAAAGATATATATATGTACATATTTCATTTAACATGGCACCATATCATAATCAATATCTCTGATGCCTCTTTAATATCTCTGATATCCCGTACACCTATGCGCCTTACCGTATTTTCCGACTACAGCTTGCGCGTTTTGCTCTATCTTGGCGTGCACCGTGAGGGCTTGGCGACGATCGGTGAGATCGCCGATGTCTATGGAATCTCGAAGAACCACCTGATGAAGGTGGTCCATGCCCTTGGCAAACGCGGATATCTCGAGACCGTGCGTGGCAAGGGCGGCGGCATACGTCTGCGGCTCGCGCCTGAGGCCATCAATGTTGGTGCCGTAGTGCGCATCACCGAGGCTGATACCGCGCTGGTCGAATGTTTCGACCGCTCGCAAAACCGCTGTCCGATCGTCTCGGCGTGTTTGCTACGCGGCGTACTTGCTGATGCGCTTGAGGCATTCTTCAGTACGCTCGACCGCACCACACTTGCTGACCTGCTCAAGACGGAGCAGCGACTCGTACCGCTGATGGTCATTGCGGCACAGCGCCGCCGCAGAATCGTCGGCCTAGCGGCCAGTGGTCAACCGTAATCGGCGACGATCGTGACAGCTGCATTTGCGGAGGAGCCAGACCGGATGGGCCTGCGACAAAATACCACGTAACAATGTCGCAAGCCGGGCGTGAACACCCCGTGGGACGCGTGTGGACCTCGATTAGACATACCAGTACCGGCTTTTGTCCGTGGTCATCGACAAAAAGATGATGCGTAAAATGCCGACCGCGCTCAGACGTGATGTCAGAAAGGTCTGAACGTAGCGCTCCTAGAGCAAAATCAAGTCAGGTTCGTGTACGCACTCGGACGATTGCCTAAGCATCACCTCGCCTCCGGCAGGCACCCTTTTCGTCCACAAGAGTTTCGATCGACCTCCTGAGTTCCGCGCGCATGTGGTCGGGCAAACGGACGATAAATTATATATAGGCATGCTGTTCACGCCTTGGCTGCCTGCGACCGACGCATGAACACCATGGGGCGCACGTCGAGTCCCTCGAATCTGCACAACGGCGTGGTCTGTCACGTTAAATTCGCGCGTGTCAGCCTTACCCTATACGTGTGCCTGACGGCTGGTACCCGTATAAATCGTTCAGGCGAATGAATGCACTCCCATTCGGTAACTTCTCACTCACCGTTAGCAGGTCGGCGAGCGAGCACACCGGCCGGCTCGCACATCCAGTAGCGTACGAATGAACACTGGGCCGCGTCAGACCACGCTGGTCATTGACGGCCACTCCTTGTTCCGGAATGACGATTCGCAGCTTCTCGTCACGGACAAGGTTTTCGAAAGCAGCGAGGAGGCGACTTTCAGCGTAAGAGGTTATCAACCTGCCGTAACAATGCAGCCCAATATGGGTCCGCCTAGCCTCAACATGAAGGACATGAACGGCGTCGAAACTCTGAAGGCGACCAATGCGGCTGGCTTGGATTCTCGGGTCATTGCTTTGAAAAAATGCGGCAGCGAGAAAATTTGGCGAGCGAGCTATGTGCCAGAACCGAATGCTATTTGCTCGCTGACACGGGCAGAAGATCCGCTGGCCAACCATGAATATGGCAGCCCAGGAACGCTGGTGCTCGATGACTGACTCATCGACACAATCTGGCCCATGCTCTGCGTTACAACATTCGCGCGGCTATGTCCGAAAGCGTCAATCTGTCCGTGCGTCAGCCAGTCATCACGGGTTGCGCGAATCCCAGTCCCGATCCGACAGCACACGGTCGATGGCCGAACCCACCCCGCACAGCCAACCGCGCGCCTGATACCACAGCATGTTGGGCGATCTGCTACCACGGCTGATGCGTGAGGATGCACCGACGGTCGTAACCATTGCGATGAGACCGCGATCGAATTCTGGGCTTTCCGGATCGAACCCATGGGCAATTCGAGCCTTGAATTCGATGTCGAGCAGAAACACCGATTCAATCGTGCGCAGCTGGAATAGCTGCCACGATAGAGAATGCGCACCGGCGTTACCAGGTCCCCGCGTCTGGAAACAACCGACCACTACGGTACCGTCCTGGTCGGTGTAGATCACATGCGGCTCAACGACACGGATCTGCTGCTGGCCATCGTAGCGTAGGACCGCACAGCGTTTTTCTTTGATAGACAGTCTGAGCCGTTTCAGAATATCCGGAGTCATGGCGGTATTTCCTTTAGCCAGGTGCCCAAAAGAGAGTTCATTGATTATAGGTGCTGGGTTGGGCGTACGGGCTCCATTCTCTGACAAGTGCGATATTCGCTTTGAAAACCCGGACGAGTGGATGCATCGCAATGGCCCCGTACCAATTCCAAGCGGGGATGACTCGCGGGCCGCCGTCACTTTCTCGAATCGCAAACCTCATCCTGGCACAATGATTGCCCGGGCGACGGCCTAGGCGTGCAGTCTGTTTAGCGCTGGCCGCAGTGAGCAGGCGGGCAACCGGGTACCGGAGCAGCAGGTTTTGGACCCCGTCTAAAAGTGGAATTGCGTAGGGTTACGACGACAATGTTCATCTACCTTCATGGCTTCAACAGTGGCGGTAATTCGACCAAGGCGGCGGTCCTGCGCGAGCTGCTGGACCCGATTCCGGTGCTGGCACCTACGTATCCGGCTCACCGTGCTTCAGTGGCGATACGATTCCTGCGCGACTACATCGCGGACAACAGGCGGCCGCACAATTCTCGCCTGGTCCTGATCGGAAGCTCGCTCGGCGGCTATTATGCGCGTTACCTCGCCCGCCCGCTGGGCGCCGCGATGGTTCTGATTAATCCGGCGATGACACCCGAAACGGATCTGCTAGTACGCGTTGGGCGCAATCGCAATCTGGCGACCGGAGAAAAATATACGCTGAGCGCGGCGGACGTGCGGGCGTTCGGGTCGTTCCAGTTGGACCAGTGCGACCCCACAGTGCCGACGCTAGTGCTTCTGGACGAGGGCGATGAGCTCCTCGACTATCGCGTCGCTTCCAGTTTCTTCTCCGACTGCGCCAGAGTAATTGTCTACCCCGGAGGCAGCCACCGTTTCGACCATCTGCCCCAAGCCGCCGGCGAAATCCGCCAGCTGCACGAGTCAAGCGGAATCTGATACACGATCTAGGGTCGGTCGCACCGCAATCCGCGATTTTCCAATGTACCCAGCAACGATAGAACCGGCCGGATGCCGGGCCATATCCCTTTTGGGTAGTAAACAAACAGCGCGCGACCCATATACTTGCTGCTAGCCTTTCCGCCGAAGCTCGGATCGCTAGTCCGGCGGACTCACCGCTGGAAACAACGTGGGCCGAATGAGCCAGTGCATATGCTGCGTCGGTGCTACCAGAAGAGGTCGGAGAATGGGGCTGGATGTGAACGGCAAGGTGTTTGAAACTGACGAGGAAGGCTTTCTGCTCGATCCTTCCCTTTGGGACCGGACGATCGCGGAACACATCGCACGCGACGAAGCGCTGGAAATGACACATCAGCGCTGGGAAGTAGTCAATTTCGTACGGGAATATTTTGAGGAGCGCCAATCGGTGCCCGAGGCACGTGTGCTGCTTAAGGCAATGGGCGAGAAGATAGGCAAGGACAAGGCGACCCGTAGGTACCTATACCAGCTATTTCCTTATGGTTATGGCCAGCAGGCCTGCAAGATCGCCGGCATGACCAAGCCGCGGAAGCTGATGTTGGACGTGTGACCGGTTGCCGCAGACGCGCTGCGTCGCACGAGCGCCGGAACGTACCCTCCGGCGCTAGCCCCGTTCCCTAAAGCCTGAAGGCGAACGGGCTTTTCTTTTGAACTGCCACGATGCTCGCCGCACTTTGATGCAGCGGCGCCACAATTTTATTTAACGCAAATGAACTGGCCCGCAACGGCGTTTCATGCTCGTTTCTTTTAGATCCGCGTGGACGGCACTGTCGTTACGTGCCACAGTCGCGTACCTGGGCGCGGTAGTCGGCTATCTCGTATTGTTCAGTCTACTGCGCCTGCGGCTCGCACTGTTTTCCCTGGTGGTATTTCCGGGTACGTTTTTTCACGAACTGTCGCATTGGGCAGCAGGCGTGCTGTTTGGCGGCCACCCTAAAGGTCTCAGGCTATTGCCAAAGCGCAGTGGCACGCAGATGGTGCTTGGCAGCGTCGAATGCACGAACCTGCGCTGGTACAACGGCGTTTTCATCGGCTTGGCGCCGCTGTCATTGCTCCCAATTGCCTTGGCACTCATGGTCTGGCGACTCGGTCTGGCGCCGGGGCTACATGCAGCCGAAGCTGGGTGGGCCTATCTTGTTGCGTGTCTTGCGTATGCAGCTATACCTTCGCGACAGGATCTGCAGATCGTGGCAATATCGCGCTGGATGCTGATCGGTATCGTTGTCTTGACTGGCTTGGCCTGGTTCTGGCTCCGCTGATCAGCACTTCAACTGCCGGGCACACTCACCTGAGAGTTGACATGATGATTTGGCAGCGGCCATCACTGCGCCACCAGCCCGTTGTCTGGGGACTGTGGACCACACTGGCCTTCGGGGCCGCGATCGCCGTGGTGTTCATGCTGACTCAACTCGGAATCGTGTTCGCCTATGCCTTTTACGAAGCCACCCGCGGTTCACAAGTTTCACTGCATGCGGTCGCAGTCAGGTTCAGCGCTGATGGTCTGTACTTTGCGCTTGTTACCAGCGCCAGCGCCGGCGTCTGCTCGGTTTTGACGTGGTGGGCAGCACGCCTGCGCAAGGGTATCAGTCCGATGGACTATCTGGGCTTGCGTCGCGTCAAAGTGCGCGTTCTGTTGGCCTGGATGACCGTCACCGCGGTGTTGATGTTTGTGTCCGATTTGGCCGAACCATTGCTAAAACATCCGCGTGGTTCGGAATTTACGCTTGCGATATACCGATCCGCGACCTTTGTCCCGCTGCTCTGGTTTGCCATAGTGATTGCTGCACCGGTATTCGAGGAGCTGTTTTTTCGCGGATTTTTGTTGCAAGGGCTACGATACTCGAAGCTGGGACCAGCTGTCGCGGTGGTGCTGACAGCACTGGGCTGGGCCATCAGCCACTCCCAGTACAGCGACGCCGAGATCACAGAGATATTCATATTCGGGCTTGTTTTGGGCACAGCACGCCTGCGCACGGAATCGGTTTTTACGCCGATCGCGATGCATGCTTTTGTGAACCTGGTGACACTGTTTCAGGCAGCACTCATAATTGGTGGCCACTAACTGATTTTTGCTGTCCGCAATCGCGTTGGCTCCCCTAGGGGGTTTGTTCGATGCGTTGCCGATGGCCTTCCCTGACGGAAAGTATTGGCGGGCTTCTGGTCCCGGGGGAGGTCTCCAGGAAGGCAGGGCTGAATATTCGCGGCGACTTCCGTCGCACATCCCACGCAGGTAGCACTGCGATGCCGTCGACCGACGTAATGACGGAATCGGCATCAACCCACATTGAGTCCGCGTCATTCGGTCAGACGCTGACGGCAACCGAAAGCGTCTCCGGAATCTTGTCGTTGCGGCTATGAGCGGAGCAGTCGCCGCCAGATCTGTATGGGCTGACAACCCGGCAACCTCTTTCACTATCGGGGTCACGCCGGCGTACTACCAGGACGACTACGGCGCTGGCACGACCACTGCGGCAGGATTCGATTTGTCGCCCTAGCGAAGGTCTGGGCCTTGTCGCAGGGTGATGCGGACGTCCACATGAGCTAAAGTCTTCTTGTATCCGGCCCGACTGGCGTGCTCCGTGCCTTCACGGCCATCGCATGGTAGTGTTTGCCCAACATGAAGCCCACGGTGCAATTGGCCGTACCGTGGGGCGAACGGGTTATTCCCGGGGAGGCATAATGAAAGTGGCAGTGCTATTCGGCGGAACCAGCGCCGAGCGTGATGTATCGATTGCGAGCGGGGCACAGGTAATCAAGGCCCTACGTTCGGCCGGACATGAAACCATCGCGATCGATACCGTGGGCGGCGTACTAAGTTCGCAGGAAGAGCGGCGCCTGCTCGAATGGAACGTCGCGGAAGTACCACCCGACATCAATCTGGCCAAGGCAGAGTCAGTTTCGGCCTTGCTCTTTGCGCAACTGGCGGAAATCAGGGCGGCTGATGTCGCCTTCCTCGCCCTTCATGGCGGCACCGGAGAGGACGGCACGCTGCAGGCGGTACTGGATCTGTGCGGCATCGCCTATACGGGCAGCGGTCACGCGGCCAGTGCCATCGCCATGGACAAGGATGTCTCGAAACGCCTGTTTCGCACCGCGGGCATTCCTACGGCCGACTGGCTCATGGCACCGGCGCAAGCTGCGACTGTGACCGAAATCTTTGGCTTTCCACTGGTCGTCAAGCCCAATAAGCAGGGATCCACCGTCGGCCTATCGGTCGTCAAGGACCCGCAGCACCTCGATGCCGCAATCCGGCTGGCGTCCCGGTTTGACGATGAAGTCATGCTGGAGCGATTCATTCCCGGGCGAGAATTCACGGTGGGCGTACTCGACGGCGAAGCACTAGCGGTCGGCGAAATCATTCCAAAAATGGGGGAGGTCTTCGACTATGCCAGCAAGTACCAGCAAGGAGGCGCTACCGAAATCTTCCCCGCCCAGTTGTCTGCGGATCAGACCCAGCGCGCGCAGGAGCTTGCGTGTCACGCGCATCGCGCCCTGAAACTCGAAGGCCACAGCCGAATCGATTTTCGCATGGACGACGACGGCGAGTTTTGGTGCCTGGAAGCAAACACCAGTCCCGGTATGACCGCGACCAGTCTGCTGCCCCAGTCCGGACAGGCTGTCGGAATAAGCTTTCCGGAACTGTGCGAACGCATCTGCCGCTTGGCAATCGAGCGGCATCGTCGATCATTGACAACCTGAACCGGGCGCTGCGATAAATACTGGAAACTGCACGCATTTCTGGATGCCAGGAGCAGGCGTGCACACACGGTAGTGATAAGCAGTTTCCGCCACCCTCGGCCGCGGCGATTCCCCTTTGCGTTAGCTTTAACGTAGCGAATGCCGGATCACGTCGCACTGAGACCGCGCTTCAAAATGGAACGCATCTAGACATTGACCGATTTTTTTAGCGTTTTGACCAACATGCATTTTCCAACAGCGGCCTGGGCAACAAGTTCGGACCTAGGCTGATCGCACCCATCTCCCTGAAAGGGTAGACGTTAGGGATTCCGGTTCTCGCTCTTGCGCAAGGCAGTATTTTGCTTCGTGTACTCGGAATTGTTATTGTGGACACGGTTTCTATAAGAGGAGTTTTGCTCAACAATGAACACCATCATTCAGCTTTACGGAAAGCCAGTGCGCGTGGAACTGAGTGCAGGTGCCGAGCGCGCACTAGCGAAGCGTAGTACGCCATTGTTCGTCGAGGTACAACTGATCTTCGGCTGCATGATTGCCAAGCGCGTGTGGTTTCGCGACGAAGCGAATAATGATGCGGTCCCAGTCAATTCAAAGCTTAATGTTTGGTTTCGGCCAGCGCGCTATGATAAAGCATGCAGTTTCGACGATATCGATGGCGGTGCCGTTGCTAGTGACTACCCGATGGTTGCCGGGCGTAAAAGCTTCGTACCGGATGTGGTGCGCATCGATTACCAGGCTGGAAAGTGGGTCGGTGATTTTACCTATTCAATGGATGTTTTTCGGGCACAAGGCGCGCTGCTGGATCAGGCGTAGCCTGTTTGCAATGAAACACCTGGGGTTGGAAAGTAGTGAAACGATGGTTGCGCTTGAGGCGCGACTGAAGTCGGCATCAGAAACAGCCTAAGGCGCTTTCAACAGAGCCGGATACTTAGCCATTCCGTTTCAATAATATCTATTAAAAAACAGTGGGTTCGGAACTTTTCGGGTTCCGGAAGTTTTCGTGGGCCGAGCGATATTTTCAATATTTCGCCATCCAATTCACGGCAAAACATCAGCCACGATCCTCATTGCATACGGCAATCCTTGAATGGAAAATCATCCGCAAGTTTCAGCATTAATTCGCGTTTCACGCTCTGCAGGGACGTAAACCCGTATAGGCTGTTGCAAGAGGGACTGCACTAGAAAGCGGGCTGTGGGCCCGGGAGGACAGCCATGGCCAAGGCGATCGACAATCTGGTCAGCGTGCAATCGGTGCTGATGTCTGGCGTGGCCGGTGTCGCCATCATGATGATCACTAACACGCTGTGGGTGGCATACCTGCTGCCACCTCGCTGGATCGCGCTTGCCCTCAGTTTCCTGATGGGGTCGGTGGCATTCGTTGCGTTCAAGCAGACTCTGGGACAGCGCATCCTTTATTACCTTTGCAGCTCGAGCATCATCTTTCTCGTCGCAGTTGGCAGCAATCGGGCTGGGTTGATCCTGATGGGGTTAACCCAACCTGCTGCACAGTGGACTGGAGCGCCCCGGATTAGCGGGAATTCCAATAGCCAGGGGCGCGTGCTACAGCATCTGGACATGAGCGCGCGAACCCGGAACAGCGGAACCGGTCGTCTGCGGCCTAGGGTCACGGACCAAATCGCGGGCGACGGTATCGGTCATCTCACCCGCCAGTCTGAAGCGACCAGATCCGCACAGGGTTCAGCCGTCCGGCACCGAGAACCGACATTGCCCTCACCATCAGCCGCTGGACAACAAAGATCGGCGCAAAAACGCTCCACAGTCGCGCCTGCGCAGAAACCACAGTTCTTCACTCGCTGGTAAACCCTGGGTTTGCGGCCATACGGTCTTCCCGCGCCATCACGCGGTCCGCTCCACTTCCTGTATGACGGAGACTGAATCGGCGAACACGGTACGACACGAAGGCGGGTCATTTGCGGGCGTACAGCCGACTCCATCCCGCTACCGCAGTCCGCGAAAAATCGGCGCCACTAACTGTCCGGAAATCGGCAGGGCACCTCTTCCCGTGCTGCGCTCAGTCGTTTTCTGCATAGCCTCAATTGGGCCTGTGCAGATAACCCTTCGAGTAGCCGTGTTCCGAAATCATGGATGAAATCTGCTCTGCGGGCACTGGCCGGCTGAACAAGAATCCCTGGGCCTCCTCGCATCCGTGGTGCCGCAGAAATTCCATGTGCTGCAACTCTTCCACTCCCTCGGCCACCAGTCCCATCTTGAGACTGCGGGCAAGGTTGGATATTGCAACCGTTATCGCCATGTCCTTTTCGCTGGCTGTAAGATCTTTGATGAAAGCCCGGTCAAGCTTTAGATAATCTACTGGAAACTGGCGCAGATAGCTCAGCGACGAGTAACCAGTTCCGAAATCATCCAGCGAAATGGCGACCCCGAGATCCTTGATCTGAAGCATCATGTCGATAGCGGCATCGGTATTCTCGATGAGCAGACTTTCGGTCAGCTCTAGCTCGAGCCATTTCGGTGAGAGGCCGGTTTCCTGAAGCACGCTGCTCAGCGTTCGGACCAGACTGCCATTGCGGAACTGGCGCGACGAGATGTTCACGGAAACCCGGATCGGCGGCAGACCCTGAGCCTGCCAAGCAGCGTTTTGGAGGCAGGCCGTGCGCAACACCCAGGTACCGACCGGCACTATCAACCCCGACTCCTCGAGGACCGGCAGAAATTTGTCCGGCGCCAAAATACCCGACTGCGGGTGATTCCAGCGCAGCAGCGCCTCGGTGCCGACTATTTTCCCGGTAGCGAGAAGCACACGTGGCTGATAGAAGAGTATGAACTCTTCATTTCTCAGGGCACGCTGAAGCGCCGTTTCCAGTCCCAGACGCTCCATCGCCCGCAAATTCATGTCTTTGGTGAAGAACTCGTAGCGGTTTCTGCCAGATTCCTTGGCCCGGTACATTGCGGCATCCGCATCCTTGATGAGATGCTCGGCGGTTTTCCCGTCCTTCGGATATATAGCGATACCTATGCTGGCGCCAGCAGTGATCTCATGGCCCCCGATCAGCACGGCTTCGCCGAGCTGATCGATGATGCGCTGGGCCAGCCGCGCAGCATCTTCTACCCGTTCGAGGCCGTCCATCAGGACAGCAAATTCGTCGCCGCCCATGCGGAAGATCGGGTCGCTTTCCCGCACGCTGCGACGGATGCGGACCACCGCCTCGAGTAGCAGCTTGTCCCCAGCTTCGTGGCCCAAACTGTCATTGACCACCTTGAATCGGTCAAGATCAATCAGCATGATACAGAACATCCTGGAGCTTCGGCCGCAGCGGGTCGCAGTCTCGCGCACATGCGCGGTGAAGCTCGCACGGTTCGGTAAGCCGGTAAGCGGATCCTGGTATATCTGGTAATGCGCGCTGTTCACATGGGACAACCGATCCGGCTGCTGCCTCCTGACGACACGATTAGCGCGTCGCGCGAGAAGCACGACAACGAAGTACAGAGCAGACAGCGTCGCTAGCGCTGTGAGCAATACTTGCAGTTGCGCTTTGTCAATGCGCCTGACGAGACCGGTAACCGTGGAATGAACTTCGATCACCCCCTGAACAGGACCGAAGGCGCTTGAGCGTACCGGCAGGAATGACAGCACCCGGCTCGGCTCCGGCATGATGCGCGCCAGCAAGGAGCGCTGGTTATCAAGGTCGATGATGCTCGTTGCATGGCCGGCGCGCGCATCGGAAAACTGGGCAGGGTGGGAAACCATCGCGCCGATCCCGGACTGGCCGGAGGAAAAAACGGTGAGCCCGTTCAGTGTGTATAGCTTCACATCGGTGATATCGAGTCCGCGGATGAGGGAGCGGACCTCGCGCTTCAGGCGTCCATTGCGCCGCCCCAATGGCGGCCGTGCAGCAGGCCCGCGCGTCGCATCGTGCAAGATCCCTTGGGAACTGGTCCCAAGGCTGTTGACCAGGACCCTTGCAACGGCGAAGTTGGCATGCGTTGCCTGCTCTTCGGCCATGCTGACAACGCCGTGACGATAGATGGCGGACAGACAAACTGCCGCCATCGCAATGGCCAGGACGCCCGCTATCGGCACATAGCGAAAGGGATTAAACATTATTTATCTCTTTCCAAAATTATAATCCGCCTCCGTGCGAACCAGCGGGCGCCGCAGAACACCCTTGTAGCCATATCGGCCGAAGAATGCAGAAACTTTAGGTGAAGCGGCCGTTAAGCCGGCGACCGGATCCAGGCCGGAATGAATAGTGGTTATCCTGCAGAAACAGCCTGTTGCGGATACAACGTGCGGATTTCTGGCGATCCATGAGACACCGGAGGAAGCAGCTCGACCACTGGGGATCGATTCAAGATGTCCGCCGCTCAGGCGGTGTCGCGCGACACTCGAACACCACTATCCGGTCCCGGTGTGTTGGTCGTACCGCCCGTGGGCTGGCGGAAGCAAACCCTACGCCCGCATGTTGATCAAGCCTAAGACCTGAGATCAAAAATTCTTTGGCTGGACACGCGGCATACTGCATGATCGTGCCGGTTTAAAGATGCTGTTGGCGAAATGTGCCCACCGTGAGCACACTAACCCGGCCAATGTCTCCCAATTGTGCCCGAAGCGGATTCAGGTATGCGAGGCATCATAACCTGGACAGCCTCTTTGTCTGCACTGCAAATGCGGAGATCATCCAAGCCGCGTCGCCACACTAAATCATTGCAGCAGATGTGGGTGATGGCGAGACGACGCGGCACACGCCGCAGCGCGCCATCAAGACCCGCTCCACCGCCGCCAGGAAGCCGAGTGCGCGGTCCGGCTTGATGCGGCTGCACCGGTCCGATGCCCGATACCGCAACGACTGCGCATCGACCGAAGGCAACGGCCTTGCAAAGCGACGTGCCGCGGGATCGACAGCATCGCTCAATTTCCGGCGGTCGCTCGTAAAACGAAACAACAGCAAACAGGGCACCGTGAATACGGTTGATGATGGTTTATGAAACAGAAAACGGGGTGTTATTCCGGTTTTCCTTTGGGCGGCGCTTCTGCGAACGGTCCAATCTGACGCACAAAGGAGGAGACATCCTCAGCCTTGCCACTCAACGGCACAATCTTGGCAATACCTTGCTTTGCCACCTCGTCGATGCGGATGATGGCGTGTACCGGAATGCGCGCAACCTGCACCCCGTCGAATTCGGCTTTCAGGCGCTCCTCGCCCGGATCGATCACTACGGAGGATTTCTCCCCGAATGTGATACCTTCGACCGCGACGAAGCCATACAGATCACCCTGGCTCACTCTTTTGGCGTAGAGCTCGTAGACCTTACCCTGATTGAGAAACGTCACCCGATACAAGCACTTCTTCGCCATCTGCGTCGCCTCACGTTACCATTGCATAGCATAGCACCGCATGACCTACCGGTCATGGATGCTGGCCATCGGATGATCACCACCGGCCCGGAGTTTGACAAGCCCAGGACACGCGCTTCAATATGAGGGTGCAACGTCGCCGCCAGCATGGAGGCAGGGGTCGATACCTCCTCCTCGGGCAGCCGCGGCGATCCACCCGGCTATCACCGGTATGGCGGACGGCTTCCCATGTCGAAAGCACATCCCATCGTTGCGGTTACAGGATCTGCCGGCTCAGGCACGACCACGATCAGGCACGCCTTCAGCGACATATTCCGCCGCCAGGGGATCCGTGCCGCATTTGTCGAGGGCGACAGCTTTCAGCGCTACGACCGCGAAACCATGGCGCAGGTGATCGCCCAAGCGCAGGTGGCGGGACTGGCCCTGAGCCATTTCGGGCCGGACGTCAATCTGTTCGAACGGCTTGAGGCGCTGTTTGCGGAATACGCCCGCAATGGCGGCGGACAGACCAGGCTTTGTATCACCGAGGACAATTGCCAGAAGCTCAGCCAGGAACCCGGAACCTTTACGCCCTGGGAACCGCTGCCCGCTGGGACAGACCTGCTTTTCTACGAAGGTCTGCACGGCGGCGTCGTGGCGCGCACCTGGACGCGCCGGCAGATGAGCCCGTCACATAATCCTACCGTGATCGAGCGCCGTTCGCGCGACAGCGGCAATGGCGTGGATGTCGCCCAGCACGTCGACCTGCTCCTCGGCGTGGTTCCAGTCGTCAATCTCGAGTGGATCCAGAAAATACACCGCGATACCCGCACCAGGGGCTACTCCGCGGAGGCGGTAACCGATACGATACTGCGGCGCATGCGCGATTACGTGAATTTCATCGTGCCACAGTTCTCCGTCACTGACATCAATTTCCAGCGCGTCCCGGTAGTGGACACCTCCAATCCGTTTGTCGCGCGCGATGTGCCGATCGACAGCGAAAGCGTCGTGGTCATTCGCTTTCGCGAGCCTTACAGCTTCAACTTCCCGGAATTGCTGCGTAAGATTCATGGTTCGTTCATGTCGCGTCCCAATACCCTCGTGATACCCGGAGGCTATATCGGGCATG
Organism: Pseudomonadota bacterium; assembly: GCA_027364845.1. Taxonomy (GTDB): domain Bacteria; phylum Pseudomonadota; class Gammaproteobacteria; order Acidiferrobacterales; family UBA6901; genus JAJYCY01. Next base: position 41,957 of record DAHXOO010000015.1, read on the forward strand.
CACTCGAGGTCATCTGCGCACCGCTCATATACCAGTTGTGCGAAAAATGACTGATCGGCCATGCGTCGGGGTGGCGCCACTCACGCGCCACGAGGCTACATCGGGTGCAGCAGCTTCATAAGGTCGGCGTAGACCACTTGGCCGTACCTGCCGAAATTGAGCGCTATCCCATCCGATTCCACCCGGACAACACGCGCCGGCACGTAACGCATGACCGGCACGCCTTTGAGCGTATAGCGGAAGGCAACGTCCAGGAGCGTGCCGACCGGTATCGGCTCCTGGGCTCCCTCCAGGAATGCGCCCTGCAAGCTGAGATTACGGATCGGCCATTCTCCGAAGGAGGTCAGACACTGGCCAAGGGTGACTTTCATGTAGATGGGTTTGCGTGGGCAGCGGCGCTGATCCGGCCCGCTCGCCTCTCTGGCGACGATACGCGTCAACCCACTGTTCTCGCCATCGTTGTACTTACTGAACCGCTCGTAGCTTGCGCTCTTTCTCATCAGGATCACCTCCATGCGCTTTAATGTTAACTGCCGTTCGCACGACACGAGCGACACATTGAAGCCTGTATCCAGCAACTCGCACCCCGGTAAGGAATTGACCGCCCGCAGGCATGGGTACTCCAGCTTGCGCGGCCCCCGTTCAAGGGCGATTTTATGGGAGTTTGAGGATACGTGGGGTCAGGAGTTTCACCATTCGGCGCCGGTTTTCGCAGCTTCGTCGCCGTGGTAATAGACGCCCGGCGCAAGCGGGTGCCCACACACGCAATCGCAGGTCCTTGAGACGGCATCCCGGCATGACAGTCGGCTAAAAAAAACGGTGCATCCTTGCACCGTACGCACAGGAAACCTCACCTTAGGGGCTGTGACCATTCAGCCACTCATCGTGGCTACACCCGGCTCCAAAGCCAACAGCAGCGTCCATTGCGGGAAAATCCGGCGGAACTACCGCGAATGGTCTCGATTACCGGCCGCTCCGACCCGATGTTCACCAACTCCGGAGCGGTGCAGAATGCGCCCACCCCACGCCCTGAGGGATGCACAACACGACCCAGGGCGCCAGGCGGCGTCTTCACTAGAAGCGGATATGGGTGGACGCATTCAGGCTTGCACGCGATCCACGCCAGTTATCGATATGGAACTTCGTGAACGGCAGGCCGGTCAGTTCGAAGAAGCGCGGCCAGCCGATGCGCTCGACCCACTCGCCGACGCGCTCCCAATCCTTGGCATCTTCCTTGTAGACACGCAGGATGTTCTTCACGATCGCCGCTACCTCAGGCCAACGCGGTGGGTTGTTGGGGATACCCGCCGCCACAAGCTTGTGGAACATCGGCTTGGAGCGGGCATTGGAGTTCTTGCCACCCACCCAGATCGCGAACTTGGAATGCTCAGGGTCGTTGATCTGCATCGGCGGGCAGGGCGGATAGCAGGCCCCACAGCAGATACACTTCTTCTCATCGACTTCGAGTGAGGGCTTGCCGTTGACCATCGCTGGGCGGATGGCCGCCACCGGACAGCGTGCCACCACCGAGGGCCGTTCGCAGATGTTGGCCACGAGATCGTGGTTGATCTTGGGCGGCTTGGTGTGCTGGATGTTGATGGCGATGTCGCCCTGGCCGCCGCAGTTGATCTGGCAGCACGAGGTCGTGATACGCACACGGTTCGGCATCTCCTCACGGATAAACTCCTGGTGCAGCTCATCCATCAGCGACTTGACTGCACCCGAGGCATCGGAGGCCGGAATGTCGCAGTGCAGCCAGCCCTGGGTGTGGGAAATCATCGAAACCGAGTTCCCCGTTCCACCTACAGGAAAACCTTCCTGCCCAAGCTTGTCGATGAGGCGCTGCGCTTTCTCGAAGGAACTCACCATGAACTCGATGTTGCTGCGGATAGTGAAGCGCACATGGCCTTCAGCGTACTTGTCGGCGATGTCGCAGAGCTTGCGTATCGTGTGCACATCCATCTGGCGCTGGGTGCCGGCGCGCACTGTCCAGATCTCGTCACCGCTGTGCGCCACGTGATGCAACACACCGGGACGCGGCCGGTCGTGCCAGGCCCATTGCCCGTAGTTGCGGCGCATGAGGGGGTGCATGTACTGGAAGTGGTCAGGTACGCCACTCTCTATGGCCATGCGCTGCTTGCTGCCACCCGTTGTCTGGGCTGTAGTCATTGCTGTCTCCTAACTGGGATTCGCGGATGATCCAAATCGGCCGTCATTGTTTGGCGCCAGCTCTGCGCTCAATCCACCGCTCCGCCTCTTCTTGCCATGTGTCGGTGCGAATGAATGGGTTGCTGCGCGGATGCGCCAGCATGGCGGGTTCGGGCTCGATGCCGATGCCCTCCAGAAAATTGGACAGGCCGATGCGCTCGATCATTTCCCCACAGCGCTCGTGCTCCAGGCCGTTCTCGGCCCAGAAATCGATGGTGTTCTTGCCGAGATCGACGAGCTTCTCGAAATCCTCGTCGGTATCGAGTTTCATGAATGGCACGATGACGGTGCCCATGAGGTCGCCGATTTTGAGCGTGCGCTTGCCGCCCATGAGGATGGTGACGCCACGGTCCTTACCTGGTGACAGCGCCTTGGTCATAACGTTGATGCAGTGCATACACCTAACGCAGTTGCGGTTGTCGATTTCGAGTGTGTCGTCCGTCTTGAGCCTCAGCGACCGGGTCGGGCAGCGGGTTATAACGTTATCGATCACATACTCGCGGCCTTTGGCGGTAACGAACTTCTTTACCTCTTCCTGCTTTACCTGGATGTCATCGCGCCAGGTGCCGATAACAGCCATGTCTGAACGCTGGATCGAGTTCATGCAGTCATTGCCACACCCCGAGAACTTGAACTTGAACTTGTAGGGCAGCGCCGGGCGGTGAAGGTCGTCGGTAAAAGTGTTCATCACGGTGCGATGCGCACGACCCTCGTCGAAGCAGGAGTGCTCGCAACGCGCATGTCCGACGCAGGACATCGAAGTGCGCACCGACGGGCCAGCTCCACCCATGTCGAACCCGAGCTCGTTGATCTCATCGAATGCGGCCTGGACATTTTCAGTGGAGCAACCCTGAAACATAATATCTCCACTCTGGCCGTGCAGCGCTATGAGCCCGGAGCCATGCTTCTCCCAAATGTCACAGAATTTGCGCAGTATGCTGGTATCGTAGTGCATGCCCGGCGAGGGCATGATGCGCAGCGTATGAAACTCGGCCGACTCTGGGAATTTGTCGGCCACTTCGGAGAATCGGGGAATCACGCCGCCGCCGTAGCCGATGACACTTGCCGTGCCGCCCTTCCAGTATCCTTTGCGTGTTTCGTAGGAGTGTTCCAGCTGTCCCAGCAGGTCCACCATCATGTCCTTGTCTTTCGCGAGCCGCTTGAGCCCGGTCACAAAGCTCGGCCACGGACCGGTCTCCAGTTGATCGAGCATTGGTGTTTCAAACATCTTCTTTGTCACGGCGGTTCTCCTTACGTTGATCGGCTACGACCAGGCGCGTCCGACAATGTGACGACAACGCCGTTACGGCCATATCGGACGGGCAATGGTCATGCGTCGGGTGCAAACGGTAACCAACCGGTCAGGGCGAATGATTGACCCAGATCAAGTTAACCGCAGAACGTTGGATATCATTGGGATAGATACAAACATCTCTTTTGGGATAGAAGAAAGATTGTTCAACTGCCCTGGAAATTTTGTAAGATATTGTATTAAAATGATAAATATATTCATATCGGTACTTTTTACATCATTCCGGAACGGACAGACTCGGATCGGTTTCAAATACGTGCGACGTCGATCCGGCGCAAGCAGGCTTTGCGTCCAGTCAGAAGTCGCTCGTGCCGACAGTCATGATGGCACCCCAGTCTGTTGCGGTAGAAATGCTTGGCACACAGCGCACAACCCCGGTGCCGGACTATCTGAGCGATGATTGAGCTCCCGGCTACCACCGCGCCGCACACGCAACTTGAGAGGCGGCGTACCGACCGCGACCAAGCAACGGTGGCATTGAGGATCACACCGCAATAGATTTCCAGCGCTGATGGACCACCGAACTTCCCTTCGGCAACCCCCTCAAAGCCAGTGTTGTCGCTGCGGAGCAATCATGTCAGTCTTTCTAGACCTAGGAGATTTGTGAATGAAACGCAATACGGCCGTAGCCTTGACCCTTTCGGTGGTTATCGCCCTGGTGCTGGGCGCAGCCATCGCGCGGTTCACACACCGCGGCTGGCACATCCCCTTTTTGGCCTCGAGCGGCGGAGGCATAACTACACTGCATCCGCCGCGGGCGCTTACTGCCTTCACACTGTACGATACGCACGATCGGGCATTTGGTTTGCCGCAGCTGCGCGGACACTGGAGTTTTGTATATTTCGGCTACACCCACTGTGACGATACCTGCCCGGCGACACTTACTACTTTTAAGCGGCTGCACCACCTCGTCGGCGGAAAGGCGCAGGATATACAGTATGTTTTTGTGTCGGTAGACCCAAAACGCGACACCGCGCCCGTATTGGCACGCTACCTGAACCAGTTCCATCCCGGATTTGTAGGCATCACTGGTGACAACCAGGCGCTGGACACACTCGCCCGGCAGATGGGGGTCTATTACAGACCCAACCGGCATGATGGCGCGAGCTACGAAGTGGGCCACAGCGATGAGATTTATCTGGTCGATCCCGAGGCCCGCCTGAGCGCGGTGTTCTCGGCACCCGCACGCGCCAGAACTTTGGCACGTGGCTTACGCGCGCTGCGCTCTAACGGATAGCGCGCAGCGATCCGTAGCTCCCCTGTGTGGTATCCCAGCACTCCAGAGGTGCCGACCCGAGCGCACAGCATGCCCAATCGGCTGGCGGGCCGGACGCGGCAAACCGCGGCTGGATCATTTATAATACCGCTCCGGTCTGCGGTCCGGTCAGGGGATTTCCGGCACGCAATGCCCGCTTTCATAAACACTGTCGTAATCCGCCACGCGGGTCGCGCCTTGAATCCCAGGGACCTACGCCCCGGTGCGGTGTATGCGCACCGCACGCCGTCGGACCCCCGGAATACCATCCATTTCGCTACGGAACTCTGACCCATGACAGACCTCGTACTTGCTCAGCAGACCCAGCCCGGGAAAATCGCGTCAAAAGTGCGCTCCCGGCGGGCTATTGCTGTGTGGCTACTGCTCTGCTGTGCCATGATCTTCGCGATGGTGATCGTCGGTGGCATCACCCGCCTCACACATTCGGGCCTTTCGATCGTGCAGTGGGACCCGATCATCGGTGCGATCCCGCCGCTTGATACCGCACAGTGGGACAAGACCTTTCACCTGTACCAGCAGACGCCGGAATTCCGGGACGTGAATTCGAACATGGACCTCGCCCAGTTCAAGTCCATTTTCTGGATGGAATACGCCCACCGGCTGCTCGGCCGCAGCATCGGCTTGGTTTTTCTGCTGCCGTTTCTCTATTTCCTCGCGCGTGGCTGGATCGAGAAGCGGCTCGTACCGAAGCTAATCGCCATGTTCGTGCTTGGGGCGCTGCAAGGCGCACTCGGCTGGTACATGGTCAGCAGCGGCCTGATCAACAATCCGCACGTGAGCCAGTACCGGTTGACCGCCCATCTGTCGCTGGCGTTTCTTATCTACGCTTTTATTCTGTGGGTGGCGCTAGACCTGCTTGGTCCGACCGTGCCGGTTCCGGCGCCGGAATTCGTTCGCCTGCGGCGTTTTTCATACGGCGTCACCGCGCTCGTGTTCCTGATGGTCATCGCCGGCGGGTTCGTGGCCGGCCTCAGGGCGGGGTTCATCTACAACACGTTCCCGACGATGAATGGACGCTGGCTTCCACTCGGCATGTTTGCGCTGCACCCGCTGTGGCGCAACTTTTTCGCAAACATGGGTACGGTCCAGTTCGACCACCGCATAATCGCCTACCTGCTGGTCATAGTCATTTCGTCGTTCTGGTTCATGGCACGGCGCACGCCGATGCCAAGGCGTCCACGTATCGCGATCCATCTGCTGCTTGCGATGCTGGCGGTCCAGATTGCTCTGGGCATCACCACGCTGCTGCTGGTGGTGCCCACGCCACTCGCAGCCACGCACCAGGCGGGGGCGCTGACTCTATTCACCATCGCTGTGTTCGTGAGCCACGCAATGCGCAACGCACGGCCTGCCGCCTGACCTCATCGGCAACACTTGCAGAGATACCTGATCATTCCAGCGGCAGACAGCAGCCGTTGCCGCACCGAATTCGAGTTGCGCGCCGGTCTTCACGCATTTTCCCACTACTTTTTTATGCAATGGCCGCATCTTGCCGGTACTGGTCGAGAATTTGCCGCTTCATCGGCGTCGGTCTGAGTGTCGTCCATGAAGAAGTAGTCGAAAGGGTTGGCGCAATCGGAGATGGCTCGGATCGCTGAGCGAGGAGTAGCCAGATCTGAAGTCGTTGACCGTCAGGTGTCTGCTTGCGCGTATTGAGCGCCTCCAGCGCAGGACCGTCTACAGCAGTCGGCGCACAAGCGCGATCTTTAGCTCGAACAGTGTTGGGTCGCAGGTAGCGCCCGTAACGCGCAGTCGACGACTGTGGCGAGGCGGGATGGCGGCCATTGGCACAGCATGCTGGCAGGTGGCGCGTATTAGGCGTTCGCCAGCATCCGGGATGACGTGGTCTGTTCCGGCGACGGCACCGATTCAGCCCGCAGCCTTCCGGATGTGCGGTAAAACGCGCCCCGGCGTTTGACCTATGTCAAAGACAGTGGCTAGGGCAATGGGGATAAGTGGATGCTAACATCAGGACCCGAATCTAATGACCCTGCCCGGGGGGGAAAAAAACGTCGCGGCGCGCGGCGCGTCAACTTGGCGCGTCTTCAGTGCGGCGCCCCATCGGATGTTTTTCCTGGCGGGGAGCGCGCAAATCATCTTCATCATGGCATGGTGGGCAATCTCTCTTTGCGGCCGTTATGGAGTGCTTCCTGCCGGCACAACACACCTGGATCCAGTGTGGGCGCATGCCTTTCTCATGATCTATGGCTTGTTCCCATTTTTCATATTTGGCTTTCTCACCACGGTCTATCCCCGCTGGATGAACACCCCGGCGCTCCCGCGCAGCGCTTACCTGGGAGCATCGCTGCTCATGACAAGCGGCGCGGCGCTGTTTTATGTGGGGCTGTATGCCGGCACCTGGATGGTGGCACTTGCGACTGCCGTGTTCCTGTGCGGCTGGCTGATGGCACTAAGAGAGCTGTTGCGCGTCTATTGGCTGGCGAACCGGCGCGGCCCGCACGAACGCGCGCTTAACCTGGCACTCTCGGCCGGAGCGCTCGGCATCGCGAGCTTCGCCGTAGCGGCGGTCAGCGGAAAGGCCGCATGGTTCGCCGCCGCGCGAGAGATCGGATTGTGGATGTTCCTCGTCCCTGTGGTGTTCGGCGTCAGTCACCGCATGATCCCGTTCTTCGGCAGCAGCGTGTTGAAGAACTACCGCGTAGTGCGCCCTAGCTGGAGCCTGCCGCTGGTGCTGGTATGCACCACTGGTCATGCTGTGCTCGAACTTTCGGGCCTGCGCCGTTGGCTCTTCCTGTGCGACCTGCCGCTCATGCTGATCGGCCTCTACCATACGGTCGCCTGGGGCTTTCGCCGCAGCTTCGAGGAACGCCTGCTGGCCATGCTCCATATTGCGTTTCTCTGGTTCACGCTGGCGATGGCGCTGTACAGCGTTCAGAGTATTGTGCTGCTCAGCAGCGGACGCCTGCTGTTCGGACGTGCGCCACTGCACGCCCTCGGACTCGGTTTCGTGCTGGGCATGGTGGTGGCTATGGTTTCGCGCGTGAGCCTCGGACACTCAGGCAGAGCGCTCGCCGCCAACCGCCTCACCTGGAACACGCTTATCGGAGTAAATGTAACCGCACTGCTGCGCGTCGCCGCGGCATTGAGCGCGCCGGTTTTTGTCCACGCCTATTTCTTCAATCTAGCTGCTGCCGGTGCCTGGCTCGTCTGGCTTTCGCCTTGGGTATGGCACTATGCGCCGATGTACCTGCAGCCGCGCATCGATGGTCGCGCCGACTAAGCCTGGCCTGGCGGTCTTGACCTGAATCAAGGCATGCGCTTGGCACCTGCGCCAAAGTTTGCAGCGACGACATACGCAAGCAGGATGACCTTATGGCAGATTCCATCTATATCGAGCTCAGCATGGATCACCGGCGCTGCGACGAGCTGTTCAGCGCAGCCGAAAACCAGGTCCACCGCGGCGACTGGATCGACGCGGAGAAGAGCCTGCGGGATTTCCTCGATGCCACGTTGCGTCATTTCGAAGTCGAGGAGACATTCCTTTTCCCGGCGTTCGAAGCGCGCACCGGGCAGGCCATGGGACCGACGCGAATCATGCACCTGGAACATCAGCAGATGCGCGTGCTGTTCAAAGACCTGGGACAGGATATTGAAAGGCGGGACCGCGGGCACTACCTGGGGTCGTCGGAAACCCTGCTTACCCTGCTGCAGCAGCACAACCTCAAGGAGGAGCAGGTCCTGTACCCGCTGTCCGACCGGGCGCTTGCCGGCGAGGTCCCAGAACTTCTGCAACGCATGCGTGCCGGTGGGCCGCCCAGGCCGTGAAGCCGGATCAGCGGCAAAAGCCGCTGCGAGGTGCCAGTTCGCAGGGTTCTGCCAGCCACATGGCCACTGCCGCGCTGTCCCTGGAGCAGGCGCCACCCATCTCAGTTCCGCTGCGTTTCTTTCTGACCGCTCCATTGTTCGGGATCACCGCAGCGCTTGTTTTGCTGGCACTCGGGACAGGGGCCTGGACAACGCGCTGGTCGGCCGGAGCGTTGGCGGTGACACATCTGATGACTCTCGGCTTTCTTGCCATGGTCATGATAGGCGCCCTGATGCAGATGCTGCCGGTTGTTGCCGGCGCGCCGGTCGCGCGGGTACGCGCCGTAAGCCGCGTGGTACACGTCCTTCTTAGTCTCGGAACGCTAGCGCTGGCAGGCGGCTTTCTTTCCGGAAAAGTTCCAGTGCTGCGACTGGCCCTGGTGCTGCTCGCGCTGGCCTTTATCGTATTCATAGGCGCTGCCGCGGGAAGTCTGGTGCGCGCCCGCGCTGCCGCAGTTACAGTGCGGGGCATGCGTTATTCCGTCACCGCACTTGCGGTAACGGTGTGTATGGGCCTGCTACTCGGGAGCGGACTCGCCTGGCATTGGCCGCTGGCCGTGCCAGAACTCACTGCCTTGCACCTGTTCTGGGGTCTGCTCGGCTGGGTCGGCCTGCTGGTCATCGGTGTCGGCTTCCAGGTCGTGCCCATGTTTCAGACAACACCCCCCTACCCACGCATCATGACCTCCCATCTCACGCGGCTGATTTTCGTTACATTGCTGCTTTGGTCCCCGGCCAAGTGGTTCGCCGGACATTCACTTCTGGTGCATGATTCAGCTGCGACGCTTGCATCCCTGCTGGGGCTGGGCTATGCGCTGTTTGCGGCTGCAACGCTTGCGCTCCAGCGACGACGACGACGTGAGATGCCCGACATCACGGTCCGATTCTGGCGCATCGGCATGGCCAGCCTGCTTGCCGGTGCGGTGCTCGGATGGGCGGGCTTGTGGGAGTCCAAGGCAGCTTCGACGTCGCTGGAGTTTACCTGGGGCATACTCGCGATTTTTGGTTTTGGCGTGTCAGTGATCAACGGCATGCTTTACAAGATCGTACCCTTTCTCGTCTGGGTACACCTGCAGGCGAATCCGGGCGGGCGCGGTAAGCTGCCCAACATGAAGGAGATCGTCCCCGACCGGCGCGCCGGTATCCAGTTCTGGCTGCACCTCTCCGCCCTGCTGCTTCTGGCCGGCGCGGCCTGGATGCCTCGCTTGCTGGCCTATCCGGCGGCAGTAGCGCTCGGATCGTCGAACCTGTTTCTGTGGGCGAATCTGACCGGCGCATACCGGCTGTATGCGAGGATTCTGGCCAGCGGGATTTCCCGATGAACGTCGTTTTGCTGGTACACATCTCGTGCGTGATTCTGACCATCACGGGATTTGTCGTGCGGGGGTTCTGGATGCTAACGGGTTCGCCGCTGCTCAAAGCCCGATGGGTCCGGATCGCACCTCATGTCGTCGATACGCTGCTGCTCGCCGCCGGCGCCACACTCGCCGTACAGATCCGCCAATACCCCTTCGTCAATGGCTGGCTAACTGCGAAGACCCTCGGAGTCATCGTCTATATCGGATTGGGCACGATCGCGCTCAAGCGCGGGAAAACCCAACGTGTGCGCGTAGCCGCTTGGTTCGCGGCGCTGCTGGTATTGGGCTATATCGTCGCCGTGGCATTGACGCGCAATCCGCTGCCGCTTGGACGGGAATCCGTCACGCCTGCTACGAATACGCAGGGGCGGATGCCGGCGACGATCGGACCCGTCGATCGCGAAAGGTTTTGGCCTGGTGGCCGCCGGCCAGGCCTTGGCACGCGCCGGATTCGCTCGCATCAGGTGCCGACATGACGCCATGAACTCGAAGACGCGCTATCTCGATTTGCGCTCCAGCCCGGCGGGCATGCAGGTACATACCTACGCGTTCTATGCGCTCAGGGACCTGGAGCCGGGTGCGGAGGTGGTCCTGATTTCCGCCGAGGATCCGGCACTGCTGCTCAAACAGCTGCAGCTGCAGCTTCGCAACCGTCTGTGGTGGCAGAGCGTGCGCGAGCAGCAGGTATGGAGAGTGTCCATACGCAGGCGCGAGGACACCGAGGCATCAACGCTTCAGGATCTCCTCAGCCGCGATCATGAACGGCTGGATGCATTGTTGGTCCGGGCGCTGGCGCAATTGCGCGCCTGCAGCGCTTCCGCTGCAACACCTGAGGTGATGGAATTTTTGCAAGAGCTTCGTCGCCACATCGAGGTGGAGAACGGCCTGCTCGCGCCGGCCTTCCCGACCCTGTATGGACCGGAAGAGGACAATCCGGTCGCCACGATGCTGCGCGAGCACGAAGACATCGTCAAGCAGACGAAAATTATCGAGGAGCTGTTTCATGAGGCAGCTCCGGATCCGGCCGAGGCGGAAATCTGGTTCGGTCTGCTGGCGGCGGCTCTGTCCAAACATGAGTATCGCGAGGAGACTCGGCTTTTCCCGCTGTGGGATACCCTACTCAGCCGAAATCCCGATGCGGACACCCTGATTCAGCAAGTCAGGGCTGGCCTCGCCCCACGCGCGAGCGGTGCGCCCGTTACATAGACCTAGCAGCCTGTCTGGCTTCCCCACTTAAAAAAACTGCAAGAAACCAACAAATTATCATTGCATAATGGTATAATTGCAATTATTAATCAATAGGTTGAGCTCATTCCATGAGCCGATTCAAGCCCATCAAACGGGACATGAACTACCTGTTCCCACCATCGATGAATGACTGGCTGCCGGAACAGCACTTGGCGCGCTTATTGTTGAAATCGTCGAGCAGCTGGACTTGAAACCCATGGAACGCGCCTACGGCACCAGCGGAAGTGATCCGTTTCATCCCGCATTACTGCTGTCTATTCTGGTGTACAGTTATGCCCCCTACGACTCAGTGGCATTTCGCTTTGTGGCCGCAGACGAACACCCCGATCACAACACGCTGAGCACCTTTCGCAAACGCTTCCTGAGAGAGATCGAGGGACTGATGGTGCAAGTCCTGATGATCGCCCGCACCCTGGGCGTGCTCAATCTCGGCAACATCGCGCTGGATGGCAGCAAGTTCAAAGCCAGCGCATCCAGACACAGCGCCATGAGTTATGGGCACATCAAGAAGCTGGAAGAGCAACTGAAGGGCGAAGTAAGGAAACTCACAGAGTTGGCCGAAGCGGCGGACAACGAGAAGATACCGGATGGCATAAACCTGCCCGACGAGATCGCCCGTCGTGAAGACTGCCTCAAGGCGATTGCCACCGCTAAAGCCAAGATTGAAGAACATGCCAAAGAACGCCACGAGCAGGAACAGGCCAAATACGAGGCCAGGCTTGCCAAGCGTGAGGCAAAATCAAAAGAAAGCGGCAAGCCCCCTCGCGACAAAACACCTGTTCCACCTGTAGGGGCACCCAGGACAAAGGCCAGATTAAACTCACCGATGAAGAATCCCGCATCATGAAAGTATCGGATGGCGGATTTGACCAATGCTACAACGGCCAGATTGCGGTGGACATGGACAGCCTGCTGATGGTGACGACCAACACCGTTCAGGCGTGCAACGACAAACAACAAGTCGAACCGATACTCGATAAACTCAAGGCATTGCCGGTTGAACTGGGCAAGCCTGACAACCTGGTCGCGGATACGGGTTATTTCTCGGAAGCCAACGTCCATGCCTGTGGTGAACAGAAAATCACCCCGTTGATTGCGGTGCGCCGCGAAGCACACCACCTGACCCGATGGCGCGTTTTATGGAGCCGCCACCGCTGAACGCAGATGCCACGGAGGTGGAGAAGATGCGCCATTTGCTGCTGACGATGGCGGGACGGGCGCTCTATGCACAACGCAAATGCACGGTGGAACCGGTGTTTAGGATCTGTCCATAAATAACCTAGACATTATTCATCTTGGCCGAATGGTGTAATTCCACTCCCCGTGAAACGCATGGGGTTGGATGTTGAGTTGGTTCATTTCCTCGGCCGAGACGGTAATGCCCGTGAGGTAGTGACGTCGGTCGAGGCGCGCCTTCACGGTCAGTCCCGTGTCGGTGGTGGTCGCGGCAATGAGTTCAACCACGGTGCAGTAATCGGTGAGCGGGCGAGCACGCCAGTTCATCGTGATATAGGAGAACAGCCGATGTTCGACCTTGTTCCATTTGCGGGTGCCGGGCGGAAAGTGACAGACGGTCAGGGCGAGGCGCGTCTGATCGGCCAGGCGCTGCAGTTCCCGCTTCCATAAATGGCAGCGGTAACCATTGCTCCCGCCGCTGTCGACACAGATCAAGAGCACCTTGGCCTTCGGGTAGCGGCTCTTCCCCATACGCCGCCACCACCAGCGTAGGCTCTCCACCGAGAATTCGGCGGTATCGGCACTCATCCCGACATTGACCCAGCCGGCATTATCGGTCAGATCATAGACGCCGTAGGGAACGGCCTTAGGCATCTTCGGGTCCGGGAAGTCGTGTGTCAGCACCGGCAGGCGCTTACCCTCCGCCTGCCACTCGCGACCGGCGTTTTTATAGGGGCCAATCAGCTCCTTCTTCTTGGTGTCGGCCGAGATAATGGGCGCGCCGCGCCGGCGAAAGGCCTTGGCCTGCTCGTTGATGTAGTGAAACTGGGCATTGCGGTCGGGATGACTGTTTGCACCGTCCAGGCTCTTGCGATTGCCCACCAGACGGTAGTCGCGCTCGCTCAGGAGGTTCGCAACACTCTGCCGCCCGATGGTGTAGCCCTGCTTCGCTAACGCCTCGTTTAAGTTTCGCACGCTCTTG
>DAHXOO010000160.1:0-236 GCA_027364845.1 Pseudomonadota bacterium
GAATCTCATAGGGCCGCTGCTGCGCATCGAGCACCGCGGTCAGCCGCTGAAACAGCATATCGAGATTGGCTTCCTCGTTGTATACGGGTATGACGACGCTGAGTATGGGACGCATAGCTCAGACCCGCCCGAACAGATCCGCCATCGCGGCGATTACCCGATCCTGATCGGCATCGCTCAAGCCGGGGAACAGCGGCAGGCTGACGATGCACTCGCCGATGTGCTCGGCATTGGGA
>DAHXOO010000160.1:246-630 GCA_027364845.1 Pseudomonadota bacterium
GTAATGCAACCCGGTGCCGATGTTGCGCTCCTTCAGGCCCGCCATGAAAGCATCGCGGTCCATGCCGGCGGCGGCGACATTGATCAGCGGCGAATACAGGTGCCAAGCGTGGCGGTGCGCGTAGGCCGGCGCGGTGGGCAATTGCAGTTGCGGCCAGCCGGCCAGCGCTTGCTTGTAACGCAATGCCAATTCGGTGCGACGCATGATGAAGCCATCCAGTTCGACCAGTTGATGAATGCCAAGCGCGGCCTGCATGTCCATCATGTTGTACTTCAGACCCGGCAGGATGATTTCGTAGTGCTGATTGCCGGATTTGCCGAAACGATTCCATGCCTCGCGGTCCATACCGTGAAAACGCAGCAGCGCGACACGTTCGGCCAATGC
>DAHXOO010000161.1:0-241 GCA_027364845.1 Pseudomonadota bacterium
GCCCGGTTCTCCGTAATGTTGATCTTGTCTCCGCTGAACATGGAGTCGATCCGTTGTCGCAGCCCAGACTCCTCGGCCAATGCGAGCAGCAGCTTGATCGTCTCGTCGGTAATGCGGTTCTTCGAGTAGTCCAGGAAGAGCCCGACGGCCTCGCTGGTCATTCTTTCGCCACGCTGAGGATCTTCGGCAAACAGGGTTCGAAGATGAGTGTTTTGGAGTTGCTTGAAGTGGATCTGGAGCG
>DAHXOO010000161.1:251-630 GCA_027364845.1 Pseudomonadota bacterium
CGGTCAGCGGCAGAATGTTTTGCCCTTTGGAATTTCTCTCAACCGGTGTTTCCATCTTGGATTCCTTTCAGCAAGCGCTCCGTCGAGGAGCGGTTTTCATGGTGCGATCTCGCGCGACAACGAGCCAGCTTTGGTCGACCGTCTTGTTCCCTCAATTTCCTCTCAGCCGATTGCGCATGCGCATTCCCGCTGAGACCTTCATGGAATCCTTTGTAGAGGATTGGATGCGGTTTTCAAACGGTCTCGGTCCCTTTTTGAGTGTAGCCGCCTTGGATGCGATGACTCCATCAGGTCATTCCAGGAACAAACAAACGACTTGACGCCTTCGTCCTGAAGCTGAGCGCCAGCGAACTGACGTCGATTCCGGCCGTTGCGAACC
>DAHXOO010000162.1 GCA_027364845.1 Pseudomonadota bacterium
CGGCGGCGCAGCGGTACCGCGCAGGTAGACATCTCATTTCCTGAAATCGAAAAATTCGACGCACTTCCTCCGGCCCGGGTGGAAGGCCCCACGGCTTTTGTGTCCATCATGGAAGGCTGCAGCAAGTACTGCAGTTTTTGCGTGGTGCCTTACACGCGGGGTGAAGAGTTTTCTCGCCCGTTGCCCGACGTGCTGCGTGAGATCAGTGACCTCGCAGCGCGCGGCGTGAAGGAAGTCACCCTGCTGGGTCAGAATGTCAACGCTTACCTCGATCTCGAGAGCAGCGCAGAAGACACCGATTTTGCGTCGCTCCTGGAACAGGTCAGCGCACTTCCCGGCATCGAACGCATTCGCTATACCACCAGCCACCCGCTGGAATTTACCCAGCGCCTGATTGATGCACACGCGCGCCTCCCCAAACTGGTGGGTCAGGTGCACCTGCCGGTGCAATCGGGATCAGACCGCATCCTCGCCGCCATGAAGCGCGGTTACACCGCGCTGGAATACAAATCCATCATCTGCCGCCTGCGTGAGGTCTGTCCCCAGATTTCTCTCTCGAGCGATTTCATCATCGGCTTTCCGGGCGAGACCGAAGCCGATTTTAATGCCACGCTGCAAT
>DAHXOO010000163.1 GCA_027364845.1 Pseudomonadota bacterium
ATACAAATCCGGGTAGCGTGACACCAACTTAATATACACAGGCAGCCACAGCCGACGAGAGTGTTAACGATGTCTCCGGAATAAACTGTAAACCATGTCTCCGGAATAGACCCTGATTGCAGTGGTGCTGATGAGAGGAGTCGAACCTCCGACCTACTGATTACGAATCAGTTGCTCTACCAACTGAGCTACATCAGCCCTGGGGATCGGGAATTATACCGGAATGGGTGTGGTGCGTCAGGACTTGAACATGATATCCCTTGAGGAGGATCGCAGGTGCTGACCGCCATCCACGTACAGGGTGGTTCCGGTAATGGCGTGTGCTGAGGCCAGATAGACGGCAGCCTGGGCGATATCTTCCGGGAACGAAGCGTGCCCGAGCGGGGTATTGTGGTGTACCAGGGCAAAGTCCGTTTCGGACTGTGTGCCGGAGGGCAACGTAATCCCGGGAGCCAGCCCAACCACACGCAACACCGGCGCATAGCATTGTGCCAGCAACCGGGTTGCAGTTTCCAAAGCGGCTTTTGAAAGCGTATAGGATAAAAAATCCTGGTTGAGATTGATGAGTTTCTGATCCAGCAGATTGATGATGACTCCGGGAGCGCGCTCCCGGAG
>DAHXOO010000164.1 GCA_027364845.1 Pseudomonadota bacterium
ACCACCACCAGCGCAACCAACAGGGCCGCTGCGCCAAGCGAAACAACCACTTTATTGGTCGTTTTCAAGGGAAACATTCGTCCTTGCGCGTATTGGCTGTGTTCATTTGCGCGCTCCTGCGCGCTCGTTGGTGCGCACGATCGCGTCCCGTTGTGTATGGTGAGATTGGAGAAAAATGTCCTGCCGCCGGCTTACTTCCGGCAGCAGCCGGGCGAATTCTTTTTTTACCACCGCGTAGCACTCGCACACCTGCGATTCCAGCCCGGCGCGGTCGAGCACGGTGATATGCCCGCGGCGGTAGCTGATCACGCCGGCCTGTTGCAGCTTGCCGGCAGCCTCGGTGACGCCTTCGCGGCGCACGCCGAGCATGCTCGCGACCAGCTCCTGCGTCATGATCAATTCGTTGGTCGGCATGCGGTCCAGCGTAAGCAAAAGCCAGCGGCACAATTGCTGCACCAGGGAATGGTGCCGGTTGCAGGCCGCCGTCTGCGACATCTGCGTGATCAGCGCCTGGGTATAGCGCAGCAGCAACTGCTGCATCGGTCCGGCGCGCTTGAACTCCTGCAGCATCAGCTGCGCGCTCAGGCGGTAGCCCGCGCCGCCGGTTTGGAC
>DAHXOO010000165.1:0-340 GCA_027364845.1 Pseudomonadota bacterium
TCCATACATTGAGCGACAAATATCAACCATCCCGCCAGTAATGTTATAACCAAGCTTGGTCAAACAAGTCAATGTAAATCTGACAGGCTTACGGCATTAACGCCCGGCCACCATCATATTCTCGATCAGCACCGAGCCGCATTGGCGCGAGCCCTGCACCAGAACATCATTGCCGACAGCAACGATATGTTTGTAAATGTCCTTGAGGTTGCCGGCGATGGTGATCTCTTCAACCGGATACTGGATCTCGCCATGTTCGACCCAGAAACCCGCCGCACCGCGCGAATAGTCGCCGGTCACCGGATTGACGCCGTGTCCGAGCAGTTCGGTGACCAGTAGT
>DAHXOO010000165.1:370-611 GCA_027364845.1 Pseudomonadota bacterium
CTGCATCTTGCGCAGCAATCCGTTGAAATCCAGCTCACCCGGCTGCACGATGAGGTTGTGCGTGCCTCCAGCGTTACCGGTGGTCTGCATACCGAGTTTGCGTGCGGAATAACTGCCGAGGAAATAGCCGCGCAGAACGCCGTCCTCCACCACGGCACGGCGGCGAGTACGCACGCCTTCGTCGTCAAAGACACTGCTGGCGAGGCCACGCTTGATGTCCGGCACGTCTTCGATGCGGATG
>DAHXOO010000166.1 GCA_027364845.1 Pseudomonadota bacterium
GCACAAGGGTTGCCAGATCGGCCAGCAGGGTCTGGAAGCTATGGACCGGGGTGCCGTCCTCGTGGCGCTTGCGGGCGGCTTTCGCCTTCGCCCCTGCGGAGCGTTCCGCCGGGGCGACGGGGTCGCGGGTGGTCTTGGCAGTCTGGTCCTCATCGGCGAAGAGGAGTTCGCGCCAGGCCTCCCGCAGATGCCATTCGACATGATAGGCGAGCATGCAGAGGAAGAGGTGCGCTCTCACGCGATCAGCCAAGCGATGATGGATGGGCCGGATCTTCAAGTCGATGGTCTTCATCGAGCGAAACGCCCGCTCAACCTGGGAGAGGGATTTGTAATGGCGCACGCAGCTCGCGGCATCAAGGCGCTCAGGCGCGACGGAGGTACGGATGAGGTACAGGCCATCGAGCGCGGCCTCGGCACGGATGGCCTCGTGTTTTCGGGTGAAGGTGAAGATCGTATCGGTAATCATGAGCGTGAAGTGCTTGGCCATTTTGTAGCGGTTAATGATGCGACCGGCGGCCAGACCGATCTTGTCTTGCCCCTTCAGCCGTCCGGCGCCTACGCGGGTCTCGATGGTGCGCAGCGCCTCTTCTGTCGCTTGTAAGA
>DAHXOO010000167.1 GCA_027364845.1 Pseudomonadota bacterium
ATATGTAAGAGATTACGTGCGTGGTGGAAAAAAGGATCGTTTAAGAAATGATGCGTTAAAGATACTGGGGCCCTATCAAATCGACGGAGAGTTGTTTTATCTTTTGATTTCGCTCAAACGGTTTGTCGCTTGGCAGCTAGCAAGTAATCCACCCGACATTAAAGTCCTATACCGCTTGAGAAAGATTATCGTTGATTTTCTTTTGAGTAATTACGCCAGATGGAGCATGAGACCGGGTATTACAGAATATAAACCATAATCAGTTGATTTGAGAAAGACCTGCTAAGACTGGCGAACTTGTCATGGATCATCGAATTTGGTACAGTTTCGTTGGTTGAGTCATCAGTGAAACGCGAAGGCCGGCGATGGCCGAGTTAACGGATTCGAAGTGTATGTGCCGAATTTGTGCCAAAGTGGTTTCTGCAGCCACAGGAAATCAACGTTTTTCATCGGTCACAAGGAGTCGGCAAGCGTCGCAAGTGACTGTTATGGTTAAGATCGTAATTTAGCTGCTCAATCTTTTAATCAGGTGGTCGCTGGTTCGATCCCAGCACGGCCCACCAAATACATCAACGACTTACATCTCTCTGACTAGCAGCGGGG
>DAHXOO010000168.1:0-284 GCA_027364845.1 Pseudomonadota bacterium
GCGGCGCTGGCGCTGCTGTCGGCCTTTTTGCAGCTCAATGGGGCGCGGTTGGCGGCACCCAGGTCGGCGATTGCGCAGCTGGTCACGAACTGGGAGAACTATTCGGGGCAGCCCAGCCACTGGCTGCCGTGGGTCGCACACTACACGGTCCCGGGCCAGGCACTGAAGAACGCGGCGAATCAGCCCGCCGGGCGGCACGTGGCCGATCCCCTGGAGTACTTCTTCTCGCTCGTGCCGGCGGACCAGGTCCGCAAACTGGAGCGACGCGACGAGAAAAACCAGGC
>DAHXOO010000168.1:314-602 GCA_027364845.1 Pseudomonadota bacterium
CGGCGCATTGTGGGGAGCCGCCATGCGCATGGAAACGATCCATATGCCATTTTTGATGGCCGCCTTCGAGTTGGCGGGTGGCGACAACATGTGGGAGGCCAGTGACGCGGGCTTGATCGCGCGGACGCTGGCCAGCGCGCCACATGCAAACTTGGTTTGGTTTGCCGACGAACTTGACAAGGCCAGCTTTCAGACCGGGCGCTATGCGCCACCCAGTACCGTGTTGTTGCAACTTCTGGAAGATCACTCCGCACGCTGTTTCAAGGATAGCAGTCTCGAGAATCCGAC
>DAHXOO010000169.1:0-273 GCA_027364845.1 Pseudomonadota bacterium
TTCGGGGATTTTGACCGACAGCGTCTTGTGCTGCTTTACTCGTCCGGCGCCCTGGCAGACGGTGCAGGGGTCCGATATGACCTTGCCCGTGCCGTGGCATTTGGGGCAAGCCTGCTGGATGGAGAAAAATCCCTGCTGCATGCGCACCTGGCCCTGGCCGTTGCAGGTGGGACAGGTCTTGGGCTGGGTGCCGGGCTTCGCTCCTGAGCCGTGGCAGGTCGCGCATTCGTCCATGGTGGGGATGCGGATCTTGGTTTCGGTGCCGTGCGCCGC
>DAHXOO010000169.1:283-596 GCA_027364845.1 Pseudomonadota bacterium
GGCTAAATTGCAAAAGCCGGCACCGTGCGCCCCGGCCGCGGCGGACGGGTCGACTCCCGCATGGCCGTAACGGTCGTATGCAGCGCGCTTGTCGGTGTCGGAGAGTACCTCGTAGGCTTCCTTCGCCTCTTTGAACTTTTCCTCCGCGCCTTTGCCCTTGTCCTCCGGATTGCGGTCCGGATGGTGTTTCATCGCGAGCTTGCGGTAGGCCTTCTTGATCGTGTCTTCGTCCGTGTCGCGATTGACACCCAGTGTTTCGTAGTAGTCGCGCTTTGCCATATATGCTGTGAGGAATGAGGGGTTAGGGGAGAGG
>DAHXOO010000016.1:0-15453 GCA_027364845.1 Pseudomonadota bacterium
GCGAGAGGTTGAGCGGGTTCTTTGGGACACTGGTCACCGATGCTCGGCGCAAGGTGTTTTTGATCCTCAACAGCCGGGGTGTGCATCACTGTAAGCCGGTGAAGGCGCGACTGATGCAGCGCCCCGCACAGATGGAAGTGTCCTACCTGCCCGACTACAGCCCTGAACTCAATCCGGAAAAGCACTTGAATGCCGGCCTCAAGCGCAGGATTCGAAACTAAGTACACACATCCGTAAATATAGTGACGTATAAAATGTGGCAATCACCGGCGATTCGGAGCATATTCCCCTCCACTGGAGGTGAAGTATGCCGAGAAAAAGTCCATGGACTATCACGCTCTCGACCTCGGAACGGGAGAGGCTGGAGGCGATGGCACGGAAATATACGTCATCGTATAGAGACGTCATCAGAGCTAAGATTGCGTTGTACGCCGCCGCCGGTCTGGACAACGATGAAATCGCGGCACGGCTCGACACACCTCGACAAATTGTCAGCAAGTGGCGGAAGCGATTCTTTGAGGAACGCTTCCGCGGCCTGGAGGAGCGACCCCGTGGCGGGCGCCCAGCCCGCTTTCCCCCCCAGCGTCGTGGTCGCGATTAAAGCCTTGGCGTGCGAGCTACCTCATGAGCACGGGCTGCCCCTGTCGCACCTCAGTCTGGCGGACATTCGGAACGAGGTCGTGCGACGCGGCCTGGTCGCCCGCATCGGCGAGAGTACACTGTGGCGATGGTTGAGCGAGGATGCGATTCGCCCCTGGACGCATCGAACCTGGATATTCCCGCGCGATCCGGCCTTCGCGCAGAAGGCGAACCGAGTGCTTGATCTGTATCACGGGGAATGGGACGGAAAAGCATTGAGCGCCTCGGACTGCGTACTGTCCACTGATGAGAAGACCAGCATCCAGTCTCGTCGCCCCATTCATGAGACGCTTCCGGCGGCGCCGGGCCGGGCGATGCGCGTTGAATTCGAATATCAACGCCAAGGCGCCTGGGCCTATTTCGCCGCCTGGGATGTCCGCCGTGCCCGGGCTTTTGGCCGCTGCGAAAAGACGACCGGGATACTGCCCTTTGAGCGCCTCGTGGCGCAGGTGATGAACCAGGAGCCGTACCGATCCGCCCCTCGGGTGTTCTGGGTCATGGACAATGGCTCATCTCATCGCGGTCAAGCCTGCATCACTCGCTTACAGAAGCGCTGGCCGAGTATTATTCCGGTACATACGCCGGTGCATGCCAGCTGGCTCAATCAAATCGAAGTGTACTTCTCAATCGTTCAGCGCAAGGTGCTCACCCCCAACGACTTCCAGTCGCTGGCGCAACTGGAGGATCGCCTACTGCGCTTTCAGGATCACTACAGCGCCACCGCCCAGCCTTTCGAATGGAAATTCACGCGCCATGACCTTGAGGTGCTTCTCTCTAAAATCCAGGCGCACGAGCAAATGCTCGCCCAGGCTGCGTGAGCAAATACGTCACCGAATTTATGGGCCAGGGTACTAAGGTGCCGGCGCGTACCAAAGCAAAACTGAACACAGCCACAGGGGCACATTGCCGTCATCGGCTGCAAACTCAAGCGCATGAAGACCTACTTCCCGGATTCGCGTGTTGCGTACGCCGCTTAAGACTGCTAAAGGGCCGGATCAACCTAGATTCGGCAGTTGAAGTCACTGCTGCATGGGCAAGCGCATGATTCATAACTATTTGTGCCACAATGCGTTTTCACCGATTTGGTGAACTGCGGAGCAGTTGAAATTCCAAAGAAATCCACTGCATACGGCTCGTTTCTGACGCCAACTGCCGAATCTAGGATCAATGGCTTCGTCTTGCGCTGACATGTCCGATGGATTGCGCGGATTGCGCAAAATCTCTGGCCGAACCAGCAGGAGCCACATTGCCGCAGGCAGACCTTCTTTATGTCTGCAGCATTCAGGCAATATGCCGCAGCCCAGGGCTGCATGACCGGCGCTGTGAAGTCCTCGGCCAGGCCCTTTTTCAGGGTCCGCAAAACGACGGTGCCAACCGTACCGCTGTAATGCAACAACACTCAGCAGGCAAGGTGCGGCCGCCCCAGATCGCACACTGCCAGTCCCAGCTCATCCAAGTTTTTTAGGCCGTTGAACGCTAGCGCCATTACCAGCATCGGCTTGCACTGCTGATTGGACTGGATGCTGCGGACCCGCAGCCTGAGCGCCGGACAGCGCGAACAGCTTCTCGTGGAACAGCGCAGCGGCGACCGTCGAGGCCGGCGCGATTCTGGCAAAGCCCTTCATGACCAAACCAATCCGTGTCGGCATCATCACGTCCTCCTGTTGCCCTGCCGGCAGGCCGGCCGCTGGCTCGCTTCAAAACCGGACTGCTTTTGGGCCGTTCGCGTCAGTTCACAGCCTTCAGCCTTTCACGTCAACAGCCGCACCATCGAGATGGTGTTCTGCGCCACCTCCGCCAGGCGCTGGTTGCGGTCCATCGCAAGCTTGCGAAGCAGCACATAGGCCTTGTCCTTGGTACACCGCCGCTGCTTCATCACAATACCCTTGGCGCGCTCGACGAGCTTGCGCTCGGCGAGCCTGGCTTTCGTCCTGTCCAGTTCCAACCGGAGCGCCTGTAACTCCTGGAAACGCACCATGGCGACCTCGACGATGGGTTTCACACGCCTGTTCTCAAGGCCGTGCACCACGTAGGCGCTCACTCCCGCGCGTAATGCCTCCCGCATCTTCGCAACGTCGTCGTCATGGGTGAACATGATCACCGGCCGTGCCTGGTCGCGGCTGATGCAGTACAGGTGCTCCAGCGTGTCGCGGCCGGGCGAGTCAATATCGATGATGATCACATCGGGCCGCATCTCCCTTACCTGCTGCGGCAAGTCGCTGCCACTTTCCAGGCACGCGACGATCTGATAGCCAGCCTGCTGAACTACTTTCTGCAAGCGCTCCGCACCGTCATCAACCAGCATTACCTCGAGCATCGTCACCGGTTGGGTCCATTGCGCCTTTCGCAACACTTATGGCACCGCGCCTGGAACACCTCCTTAGCAAACCGGATGCCAACCGGATGAATTTTTTAAAAATTAATCCTAAACAACAGGATGCGACCGAAACACCGCCGAAAGCGAGACACGCAGACAGACTTTCTTGCACCATGACCGCAGCAGCGGATGCACGCATGAACCCATTTGGTGCGAACTCGCGCCGACACGCAAACCCATACGCATCGCAGGCCTGGACGACGCGGTAATCATGGACTGAAAGTCAGCTGATTGGCCGCAATACCCTCCGCAAGGTTAGAATTGGGGCCTTATCCAGACATCCACGATTATGCGCATCACCCATACCGGAAAGCCGCCCTCCAATCGCAAGGACTGGAAGACAATCCGCTTGCTTCTGCCCTATCTGTGGGAGTTTCGCGGCCGCATTGCGTTGTCCATGATCTTTCTGATTCTGGCCAAGATGGCAAATGTCGGCGTACCGCTGATACTGAAGGACATTGTCGACGCCCTTAACCGGCCCAAGGCGTTATTGGTGCTGCCGCTGTCCCTGCTCATCGCCTACGGCGCCTTGCGCCTGGGCAATACGCTGTTCGCTGAACTGCGCGACGTGGTATTCGCAAAGGCGCTGCAGCGTTCCATCCGGCGTGTGGCGCTCAAGGTCTTCCAGCATCTGCACGATCTGGCGCTGCGCTTCCATTTGGAACGCCAAACCGGCGGTGTGTCGCGCGACATCGAACGCGGCAGCGCCGGCATCCGCTTCCTGCTGAACTTCATGCTGTTCAACATTCTGCCCACGATCTTCGAGATGGGCCTCGTCATGGTGATCCTGCTGGTCAAGTACAGTGTCTGGTTCTGTATCGTGACACTCATAACCCTGATCGCCTACATCATCTATACGTTGGCGATCACCGAGTGGCGCATGGTCTTCCGGCGCACCATGAACGAGATGGATTCGAAAGCCAACACGCGTGCCGTCGACAGCCTGCTCAACTACGAGACAGTGAAGTATTTCGGCAACGAGGGCTACGAGGCGCAGCGTTATGACTCCACCCTCGCCACCTGGGAAAGTGCAGCGGTTCGCAACCAGACCTCGCTGTCAGTACTGAACGTCGGCCAGGGCGCGATCATTGCCGCCGGCGTGACCACCCTGATGGTCATGGCCTCTAACGGCGTCGCGAAGGGTACGATGACTCTGGGCGACCTGGTGCTGGTCAATTCATTCCTTATTCAGCTTTACATGCCGCTGCACTTTCTCGGGTTCGTCTATCGCGAAATCCGCCATTCGCTTGCCGATATGGAGCGGATGTTCAACCTCCTCGAACAGACGCCCGAAGTGCGTGACAAGCCGCAAGCCAGCGAGCTTGATGTCAGGCACGGCGTTATCCGCTTCGACCATGTCGGTTTCGGCTACGATACGCGCCGCATGATCCTGTCAGATGTCGACTTCCAGGTACCTGCCGGTCACAAGGTCGCGGTGGTTGGCGCCAGCGGCGCCGGCAAGTCCACGCTGTCGCGGCTGCTGTTCCGCTTCTATGATGTGGGTCGCGGTCGAATACTTATCGATGGTCAGGACATCCGCGACGTGACACAACGCAGCCTGCGCGCGGCGATCGGCATCGTTCCCCAAGACACGGTACTGTTCAACGATACGATCTACTACAACATCGCCTACGGCCGGCCGGATGCAACGCGTGAGGAGATTGTGCAGGTGGCGCGCGCGGCACATATTCACCAGTTCATCGAGTCACTGCCGGACAAGTATGAAACGACGGTGGGCGAGCGTGGCTTAAAACTGTCCGGCGGAGAGAAGCAGCGTGTGGCGATAGCCCGGACCCTGCTTAAAAATCCGCGCATTCTGGTGTTCGACGAAGCCACCTCGGCTCTCGATTCGAAGACCGAGCGTGCGATCCAGGAGGAACTGCAGGAGATCGCGCGCAACCACACCACGCTCGTCATCGCACACCGGCTGTCCACGGTCATGGACGCGGATCAGATCCTGGTCATGGACCACGGACACATCGTCGAGCGCGGCACCCATGGCGAACTCATCATGCGCAACGGCGCCTATGCACACCTGTGGGCACTGCAACAGCAAGAGTACCGGGAAACACCGCTGCGGGTGGTAGGAAACGGCCTGATGCCGGCGCGCTAACGCCACCGAGCATGGCGCCATCTTTCCTCATCGACCTCGGAAAGATGGCCGTGCCCGGCTATTCTAAGGTAGCCCGTACCTGTTCCAGGCTGGCGCTGCTCCCGGCAGCGGACCCGTCTGCCAGCCCCTTGACGCCGGCGAAGATGCGGCGCGGAAACTCAGTGCACTGCCAAGTAGATCGTCACCAGCACGAGCAATATGGTGATCGCCTGGAACACGACCCGCATGCTCATCAATTGAATCTCGTGCTTTTGGTCGAATGTGCCGCCATGCGCCATCGACGTGATGCCTGTCGCGAGGCTGACAATCGTGGCCAGCATGCCCAGCATGATGAACAGCGTCAGAATCGTCATAGCCGTTCCTCCTTTCCGTCATCTTTTCATGTCATTGTCCCGGTTTCACAAGAAACTGGGATTCACGGCAAACAAAATTACCCATTTAAAATATAGGTTGCTGGCGGAAATCCGCATTGACCCAAAT
Source organism: Pseudomonadota bacterium (assembly GCA_027364845.1). GTDB lineage: Bacteria > Pseudomonadota > Gammaproteobacteria > Acidiferrobacterales > UBA6901 > JAJYCY01. Next base: position 5,610 of record DAHXOO010000016.1, read on the forward strand.
CAAGCAGTTGCAAGATTGGCGGAGGCGGGCCGCAGAACCGTCCACCCAATGCGGGCAGACTGTCGCGATCCCGCGACATCATCAGGCCGCGGCCGGCCCCCCGGAGGCGAGCGCAAACCACACCGTCGCCTTGAGACCCTGACCGCCACTTCCGACACCCAGCGTAATCCGGCCACGATGGCGTTCAACGATATTCTTTACAATCGCCAAACCCAGCCCGCTGCCCGACACCTGGGTGCCCGGCTGACGATAGAATCGGTCGAATATCCGCGAGAGGTGTTCCGGAGAAATGCCCGGTCCATTGTCCTCCACCTCCAGCACCGCGTCCGCGGCAATGGCACTGACGCTCAGATCGATACGCCCCCCGCTCGGGGTATACCGGATTGCATTGTCCACCAGATTGCCCAGCATCACTCGCAGGCTTTCTGCGTCGGCGTCCACCATCGCTGGTTCCAGGCGGGTGATGCCGAGATCCACACCCTTGTCCACAGCGAGCGCCGCGTAGTCGGCCACGACGGCACGCGCCAGATCGTCAATTGGAACTGCGCCAGACGCCACGAGTACCGCCTGTGGCTCGGCGCGTGCCAGCGCGAGCAGCTGCTGGATCAGATGGATGGCGCGACCGATCCCGGACCGCAGTTCCGCTAGCGCCGTTTCCCGTTCTGCCGGAGAATCCGCACGTTCGACGAGCTGAAGCTGCAGTTGAATAGCGGTCAGCGGCATGCGCAGCTCATGGGCGGCATCTGCGATGAACTGGCGCTGGGTCTGCATGGCGATGGACAGACGCGCGAGCAGATCATTGACAGCAGTGACCATGGGCGCGACCTCCACCGGCAGGTGCGCCGCGCTCAGCGGTGACATGGCCGAGGGGCTGCGCGCCGCAAGTGCGGCACCGATCTCCTTGAGCGGCAGCAGACCGCGTCCAACGCTGATCCAGATCACCACACCGAGAAACGGAATCAGAAACAGCACCGGCACTAGGATGCGCAACGCCATGGCTGCAGCCATCTCGGCGCGCGCCGTCATCGGCTGCGCGACCTGGATGGTCAGCCCGTGCCAGCTGGTTTCGTAGGTGCGCCAGCTACTGTCGCGCCAGCTGTGCATTGCGTAGCCATGCCCGGCGGCGCGCGGCAGAACCATCCGTGGATGGCTGGTGAAGATGAGTTGTCCCCGCCGGTTCCAGATCTCGGTAACGAAATCCGATTCCTCCACGCGGTCCTCAGCATCACCGCGGCTAATGCGCGGCGCGACTCCCGGCCGGTGTTCGAGCGAAAGCGCCATCTGCTGGAGCTGATAGTCGAACAGGTCGTTCACGTCTTCCCGGGCTTCGAAATAGGTCATGCCGCTGGCCGCGATGCCCACTAGCGCCAGCGCCGACAGCATCCAGACCAGCAGCCTGCTGCGGATCGAGTTCACGGCCGTCTGGGCACCATGTAACCCACGCCGCGCACGGTGAGGATGAAGTCGGCGCCGAGCTTGCGCCGCAGCCCGTGGACGTACACCTCCACGGCGTTGCTCTCGATCTCCTCGCCCCAGCCGTACAGCCGCTCCTCCAGCCGGCTACGCGATAGCACTGCGCCGGGTCTTTCCAGAAGCGCGACTAGAAGCGTGAACTCACGTGCCGACAGTGCCAGGTCCTTGTCCCGGAACACCGCCTCATGCGTGGCAGGGTTCAGTCTGAGGTCCCCGTAGGAGACCTCAGGTTGCGCGCGCCCGGTCTGGCGTCGCAGTAAAGCCCGCACACGCGCACCCAGCTCGTCCAGGTCGAACGGCTTCACCAAGTAATCGTCCGCCCCGGTATCGAGTCCGAGCACCCGGTCGGCCACAGCGTCGCGTGCGGTCAGCACCAGCACCGGGATTCCACTTCCGTAGGCACGCAGTTCCTTTAGAAGTACCAGCCCGGACTTGCGCGGCAGCCCCAGGTCGAGCAGCAACAGATCGTAATTTCCAGAACGCAACGCAGGTTCGGCCAATTCGGCCTCAGCCACCCAGTCCACGGCGAATCCCTCGCGCTTCAGTCCGCGGTGCACGCTGTCACCGATCATCGGGTCATCTTCCACCAGCAGCAGGCGCATCGATTCGCTCCTTGGACACCGTCCTGCACAAGCCCCTTTGCGCAAACCGGCGCCGGTGGTTCAACTGCCCGGAGACCACCGGCCTGCGCAGCGGGCATGGCGCCCCGACCCGCGCAAGAAAGCCATCTCGCCATTGGAGCGAATATCGTGGAGCCATCGAGGAGTATCCGGCGCGCACGACCTGCGCATTCGGTCGGCCACCTATCATAACATCCGCTGCAAACACGGGCGCAATCGGCGACGGCCAAACCACCGCTGGGCCGGCCACGGCACACCACCCGTCCCAATACACGACGGGGCCATCGCGTTCCTGGCAGGTAAACGGAGTAGCTCGGTGCGATGCACTATGGCGCCTCGCTGCGGACCTGGCCGCGCAGCAGCACGAACAACACCGGCATCACCAGCAGCGTCAGCGGCAGCTGCACAACCAAGCCGGAAATGATCGCTACCGCGAGCGGCTGCTGCATCGCGGATCCCTGCCCGATCGCGAATGCCAGTGGCAACAGTGTCAGAATGGCGGCCACGGTGGTCATGGCTATGGGGCGCATGCGGTTCTTTCCCGCTTCGATCAGTGCGGTTTCGCGCGGCATGTCCGGGGCAATGGCCTCGAACTCCGAGAAATAAAAGATGCCCACCTCCGTGACGATGCCGATAATCATGGTCATGCCCATCATGGCGGAAATATTGAGTTCGATGTGCGTTACCCACAGCCCGATGAACACCGCCGACACAGCCAGCAGCGGGATCGCCATAATCGCCAGCGCGACGCGAAAGCGCTCGTAGAGAAACAGCAGCAGCAGGAATACGAGCGCCGTCGCCGCTACGAACACCACTGCCAGCCCCTTGAAGGCAATGATCTGCTGCTTATAAAGTCCGCCGAGCTGATAGTAAACGCCCGCAGGCAGCAGGCCCGGACGGCGCATGACCTTCTTCACGTCACGGATGACCGACCCCACGTCGCGGCCACTGATGCGGCCCGTGACCGCGACCATGCGCTTGAGGTTCTCCTGGTTTATCTCCGGCTGCCCACTTACTGCCTTGATGCGCGCGATCCGACTGAGCGGAAACAAGTGTCCGTCCGGAGCCCTCATCAGCAACGAATAGGGATCGCGGTCGGTGCGGCGCAGATCATGCGGGATCCACACCCGAACGCCCACCATCTTGGGACCTTTCTGGATGCGAGTGGTCACCGTACCAGTGAGAAACTCCGACAGCTGCCGGGTGACGTGCTCTGCGCTCACTCCTTCAAGGGCGGCCATTACCCGGTTGACGTGGATTTCCAGCGCATCGCCTGCCGGTTTGATACCGCGACGCACATCCACAACCCCGGGTATGTGCCCGATATCGCGCGCGACCCTCGGGGCGATCTCGCCCAGCAGCTTGGCATTGTCGGAAAAGATCTTGATCTCGATTGGCTGCGGCACGGCCGTGAGATCGCCGATGAGGTCCTCCATGAGCTGATCCAGCTCGATCCTCAGCCCCGGCACCTTTTCATCGACCTGCGTGCGAATGGCATCCATCACCCTGAAGATCGACGGACGCGGCCCGGACTTCAGACGCACGAAGAAATCACCCTCGTTGGACTCGGTCACGCCCCCGCCGAGCTGCGTGCCAGTGCGGCGGGAATAGGTTTGCACATACGGATTCGCCCGCAGAATCGCCTCGACTTGCCGGAGCAGGCGGTTGGTCTCGGTAAGCGACGTCCCGGGCGCAGCCTCGTAGTCGAGTATGAATCCACCCTCGTCCATGCGCGGCATGAAGCCCGTGCCGACATGTTCATAGGCGACGACGCCGAGTACCAGAAACGGAATGATACCGAGCAGGATCAGGGCGGGACGCGCCAGTATCCGGTGCATGACCGCCTCGTAGTTGTGGTGCACCCAATCCATGACCCGGCCCCCTTCCTTCTGATTGGCGTCCTTTTCATTCAGAAAATGATCGGCCAGGATCGGCACCGCTAGCCAGGTCACCAGGAAGGAAATGATCAGCCCCGCCGCCATGGTGAGCGACAGCGCCTTGAAGAAGGCACCCGTGACACCGGTCAGAAATGCCAGCGGAACAAAGATGATGATGGTCGACGCCGACGATCCGGCGAGGGGCCGTACAAATTCGAGCGCTGCCGCCATAACGCGTCCGTGGTGCTGCTGCGGCGCGCCGCGCAGGCGGCGCACTATGTGCTCGATCATCACGATGGCGTCGTCGATGATCAACCCGACCGCTGCCGCCATTCCGCCCAGGGTCATGATATTGAAGCTCATGCCAAGCGCGAATAGCAGCACGATCGTCGTCGCCAGCACTGTTGGCACTACGACCATGGCGATGATGGTAATCTTGAGGTTGCGCAGGAAGGCGAGCAGCACCAGGGCGGCCAGTCCTATTCCGATCAGGATCGCGTCGCGCACGCTCGCCGCCGAACTGATCACGAGCTGGCTCTGGTCGTACCAGTTTGCGATCGTCACTTTCTGCGGCAAAAGCTTTTTATAGTCCGCGAGCTTGGCCTTGACATCCTGGGCGATCCGTACGCTGTTGCTTCCTGGCTGCTGGTAGATATTGATCAGCACCGCATCGTGGCCGTCTGCAGTTACCCGTATCCATTGCGGAATCGACGATCTCGTGACTTTCGCGACATCAGACAGGTGCACCAGGCCCCGGGCTCCGGTCCGCAGGACGGTTTGCTCGATGTCATGCAGATTCCGCAGGCGCGTATCCGATACGATGAGATAAAGCTTGTAGTGATCCTCGAGGCGTCCGACAGCCGAGATCACGTTGGCCGTGGAAATCGCCCGGGCGACATCGCCGAGGGTAAGGCCATAGGCCGTCAGGCGCGCCGGGTCTACCGTAACCCGGTACTCGTCCGGAGCTCCTCCCAGCACCTGGACGCGTGCCACGCCGTTGACGCTGAACAGCAGCGGGCGCAGCTGGTACTCGGCAAGATCATAAAGCTGCGTCAGCGACTCGTGCTTCGACGTGAGGCTGTAGGCGATGATCGGGAACACCGTGGGATCCATGCGCTTGGTTTCCACCCGCGTTCCATGCGGGAGCTGCGGCAGGATCTGGGAGATCGCCTCGCTCACCTGCGTCGTGGCCAGCGCCATATGGGTACCCCAGTCGAAGTTGACTGAGACGTCGGCCGCGCCGCGGCTGGTCGTGGAGCGTACATCCGTAACCCCCGGAACCCGGCGCACCGCCTCCTCCACCGGCATGGTCACCTGGACTGCCATCAGGTTTGCCGGCCGGTCGCCGGCATCGAGCTCCACCTTGACACGCGGAAAGTCCACATTGGGGAACAGCGTGACGGGAAGCCTGAATGCCGCGAAAATTCCAGTCAACGCCAGGACAAGAACGAAGAACAGGATGGACCGGCTGTGTGCCTGCAGCCACTGCGTAAACCTCATTGCACGCTTTCCCGCACGGCCATGCCGTTCTTGAGCTCATAGTTGCCCAGCACTACCACCGGAAGCGTCGCATCGAAGGAACCGCTGACCTCGACGAGTTTGTCGTTTTCAAGCCCGGTGGTCACATAGACCCTGTGCGCCTTGCCATGGTCGATCTGGAAAAGATAGGCGCCTTTGCCGTTGCGCAGTACCGCCGAACGCGGAACCGCCCAGTCTTTGCGCGTTTCGAGCGTTATCGTGCCCCTGACCTGCATACCAGGCAGCAGCCGACCCGTCTCGGGGCCGCCAAGGCCCACCACCACGTCCACCAGGCGGGTCTGTGGGTTGATCGCTCCATAGACCGCCACAACCGTGGCAGGCAGCGTCAGCGTGCTGTCAAATACCGGCCTGATCGACACAGGCATACCGATTGCGACCTTGGCAACATCCTCCGGCTCAATCCCCAGATGTACCCGTAGCTGTCCGGCCCGCGCCAGGGTCAACACCGGAGTACCGGCGCCGATGCGGTCGCCCTGGGCCGCAGCCACATTCAATACCACCCCATCGAACGGTGCCGTCACACGCTCGACGTGTAGGCCATTGCCCATGCGCCGTTGCGCCGCCAGGGCCGTCTTGCTGTCGGCCAGCGCGCGGCGCGCGGCGTCCAGTTGCGAAACCGTGGCAAGCTTCTCGGCAAACAGACTCGCAGTATGCTGAACCTGCATCCTGGCGAATTTGACCGCGGCCACCGCCTGTTCGTAGCTCTGGCTGGCACGCGCCCCGGTGCGGAACCGGAACAGGGTTTGTCCGCGGCGCACGACTGCGCCATCGGTCAGCGCCAGCCGGGTGACCCGTCCGGCACGCGGCAGGCTGATCGTCACACGGCTGCCGGTTTCGGCCGCCACGACACCATATGCGGTCAGCGTGGTGGAGACACTGTGCTTGGCAAGCGGCTCCACCCGCACCAGCGCACTCACCGGTACGGCGGCACGCGCCGGCGGAGGCGACGCACACAGGATACCGATCGAACATACACCCAGCACCAGCTGCATCGTCTTCATCAATTCACCTCAGCGGTCGACTCTTTCGTCGGAAGCTCGCCCCCGATCAGCGTCTGCAGCGCCACCCGCTGCTCGAGGATCTGCTGCTCAAGTCCGGTCGCTTCGATGCGCTTGTCGAGAAGGCTCGACGCCAGCCGGATATAGCTCTGCTCATCCATGTTCCCGGACTCATACGCGGCGCGCGCGCTGCTGACCACACGCGCAAGCGCTTCGATTCCACCCTTTACTTCATGCAGCTGCCGCCGCTGCAGCTGCTGATCATCGAGAATGCGATGGATCTCGCTGTACGCGGCATCGAGCCGCAAATGGAATTCATCGTGTAGACGCTGGCGCGTTGCTTTTTCGACCGCGATGCCGCCGCGATTGCGGTTGAAGATCGGCAGGCTGATGGTGACGCCGAAACCCGCGCTGTACACGTCGGTGTTATCGCGCGAACGCTGGATGCCGATCGTGATGGCCGGAAACTGAGCAAGTATGGCTTCGCGGACGCGTTGCTCCTGGGCCTGATATCCTGCCTGAAGTGCAAGCAGGTCCGGACGGCGGCGGGCGAGCTCGGGAAGTATGCCAATCACCGCCTGCTCATCGAGCGCGGGCAGGGTCGGGATGCCGGTGAGTTCGAGTTTCGCCTCAGGGGCAATCCCTAGCAGTGCGTTGAGGTCGTGACGGGTCTGGTTAATCCGTCTCGCTGTATCGTTTATCTGCTGGTCCACCTTCTGCAGTGCGACGAGGTCAATGCTTTCGGCGTCGAGCGTCGCGTCGCCATGGCTTAGCGCCCGCCGGACGTGTTGCAGACGCCGCGCAAACAGTGCCCTTGCCTGATGCAGCAGACCGAGTTCATCCTCCTGTTCCACGACACGAACAAACAGCAGGCGCGCCTGGCTCACCACCTGCCATTCCTGCCACAACAGATTGAGGTCTATCTTTCTCGCCTCGGCCTTGGCCGCCCCCTTTACGGAAGACCGGACCAGCAGGGCACCCACGTCATAGCTCAGCCCAAGCCCGAATGCGCTGGTGGTGGCGGGTCCGCTGGTCGGGTAATCGCGTGAGAAACTCAGCTGCGGATCCGGCAGAAGACCGGCCGCGAACGCCTGGGCACGCGCCACACCGACGTCGTCGCGGGCAATCCGCAGCTGCGGATTGTTGACCACCGCCAGCATCGCCACTTCCGTCATGTCCAGCGGGCGGTTCGGGTCGAACTTGTGTGCGCGCAGCTGCGGCAGCGGCAGCGTGCGGCGGTTGACCTGGATGTCGCGGATTGATCCGGGCAGCCTGGGCACGAGATCCAGCGGCTTCGGATGATAGCTGGCGCAAGCCGTGAGTCCGGCAAGGACAAGCATACTGAGCAGCAACCTGAAATTCATCGACATCAATATTTTTGGTTGTTTATTGTTGCCCGGGCACAAACGTGCATCATGTGGTCGGCCATGGTCTGTTCCTTGGCAGACGCCTGATAACTGCTGAAACGGCAACCAGCCTGCATAATATGCTGAATATAGTAAACCGCTACAAAGTAGCGCGACTGTTTCTCCTTCCGGCACCTGCACAGCACGCGGCGGAGATTCGCAAGTAGGATGTTCACCCTGTGGATTTCTACAACCCTGTACTCATCCTCGACCACCCAGGCAATCCGCTGTCGCAGGCGTCCCTCCGCCAACTGAGGTCACCCCTCGTGCCACGGTCATGATCTGCCCTTCCAAACCGGTAGGGCTCATCGCTGTTCTGTTCGCTGCACCGCGGGGGCGGCGCCCGGCCGAAGCCAGGAACCGGCAAATGCGTACGGCCCCGATTCGCCGTCCACCCGCCGAAGCACACTCATTCTGCAGACCTTCGCTATCCTGCCTCTAACGTTAGGGGCAGGATATGGTTCTTCGTTCAGCGGCTTGACCCAGCGCATCAGCCCTCACGGGACGGGTATCGGGAAATCCCGCCTGCCAGCTTCGTAATGTAGCCCGACAATCTTAAGACATCCTGAAGCACAAACTGCGGCAACCGGAAAGGGGCTCGCGGTCGGCCGGATCGGACGAATTCTGGCAGGTACCCCATCGGCTGTCGGTAAACTGCACGCACCGAAACGGCGCCGCTTCCGATAGCGGCCGTGGCCGGTTTCGGCCAATCGGACACTTCCGCATTCATGGACAACGGCAGCTGCGGGGGATCGCAGCATTTTGCGCAGACAACATCGCAAGCGGCGCCGACCGACGGTCAGAATCAACGCGCGACCGCGCATAGGCCGCCGGCCCGTAGAGAATCCACCATGAATCCTTTATTATTACACCATGCAGCCCACCATGCGGTCCGTCTGGTTGTTTCCTTTTTTTCTTCTTTTCGTGTTGCTCGCCAAAGCGCACGCGGCGCAGGAGCACGGGACGGTGTTCCTGCAGGACCTTACCTGGACCGAACTACGGCAGGAGATCCGTGCCGGAAAAACTACCATAATCATTCCCATCGGCGGAACCGAACAGAACGGGCCGTACATGGCGCTTGGCAAACATAACGTGCGGGCGCGACTGCTGTCGGAGAAAATCGCGCTGCGGCTTGGCAACGCGCTGGTCGCACCGGTTCTGGCCTATGTCCCGGAAGGCCATATTCATCCGCCGACCGGGCATATGGGGTTTCCGGGCACGATCACGATTCCGGTCGGCACGTTCGAGCAGATACTCGAATACGCGGCGCGCAGTTTCAAACACGCGGGATTCCGCGATGTCGTTTTTCTGGGAGACCACGGCGGCTACCAGCGATACGACGTAACGGCCGCGGAACGGCTGAATCGCAGATGGGCGCGCACCCCAGTGCGCGCGCATGCCATGGAGACGTATTACCGGGTCACCCAGACCGAATACGTCCAGGCACTGCGACGGCTGGGCTATAGCAAAGAACAGATCGGAACTCACGCAGGTCTTGCCGACACCTCGCTGATGCTGGCACTGGACCCGAACCTGGTCCGCCTTGATCGTCTGCGCTCAGGTCCGAAAGCCGGTCCGGCACAAGGCGTCTACGGGGACCCGCGCCGTTCCAGCGCGGCGCTGGGGCAACTGGGTGTGGATGCGATCATATCCCGGACGGTTGTAGCGATCAGAAGGGATACCGCCCGCCGCTAGCAATTTGTGCAGGCATATTGCGTTTTTCAATCGATGACTGACAGAGGTACGTTGAGCATGCAGAAGGGAATTCATATTCACGATATCGTCCGGACCTTGCGCCGCGCATTGATTCTCGGCTTGTGCGGATGGGCAGCCGGCGCCAGCGCTGCCCCGCTACCGTCAGTGAAGACCGTGCCGGGGATGCCGCCAGTGGTGGATCCTCGAAATCTGTACAGCGAAACCGCAGCCGGGAA
>DAHXOO010000016.1:15463-55275 GCA_027364845.1 Pseudomonadota bacterium
GGGAAATTCAGCCCTGCCGTAGCCGGAGCGCTGGCGCGCGTCTACGTCCCGGACGTTTCATCGAATGACGTCTACGTGATCGATCCGGCCACGCTCAAGGTGGTCGACCATTACAAAGTCGGCATCAACCCGCAGCATATCGTCCCGTCGTGGGACCTCAAGACCTTGTGGGTGACCAACAACGCACAGGGTCGTCGTGATGGCAGCCTCACACCCATCAACCCTTGGACCGGCAAGCCGGGGCGTGCCATACCGGTGGACGACCCGTATAACATGTATTTCACGCCGGATGGCCATTCGGCGATCGTGGTGGCTGAGGCACGCGAGCGGCTGGATTTCCGCGACCCCCATACGATGGCACTGCAGTACTCCATTCCGACCCCGGGATGCGCCGGCATCGACCACGGCGATTTCTCGATCGACGGCCGCTATGCGATTTTCACCTGCGAGTTTGCCGGCAGCCTGGCGAAAATTGACCTGGTTCACCACAAGGTCGTTGGCTATCTGAAGCTTGCCCGCCACAGCCGCCCCCAGGACATCCGCGTTTCGCCCGACGGCAAGGTCTTCTACGTCGCCGACCTCGTGGCCAACGGCCTGTTCGTCATTGACGGCAATGCCTTCCGCAAGGTCGGCTTCATTGCCACCGGCGTGGGCACACACGGGCTGTATCCCAGCCGTGACAGCAAAGACCTCTATGTGTCAAACCGCGGCTCCAACACCATCCCCGCCCCGGCGCACGGCAAGGGTAGCGTGTCGGTCGTCGACTTCGCTACGCGCAAGGTCGTCGCCACCTGGCGGATTCCGGGCGGCGGCAGCCCGGACATGGGTAACGTGAGTGCGGACGGCAGGTACCTGTGGCTGTCAGGCCGGTTTGACAACGTTGTTTACCGGTTCAACACCACGACTGGCCACGTAAGAAGTATCCCGGTAGGCCGGGAACCGCACGGACTGACGGTATGGCCCCAGCCAGGTCGGTACTCGGTCGGGCACACCGGAAACCTGCGCTGACTGAAACCGGCAGGAGCTGCCGGCAGCGGAATGCAGTTCTATCTGCCGCCGGCAATCCACGCTAGCACTTTTTCGACCACCTTGCCGCGTGCAACGAGTTGCGTTGCGCCGGCGGCCTTCGCCTGCCGAAAGGCGTCTCCGTCCACGTGGGGGCCGAAACCGAGTATGTCCGTGTCGGGATGTGCGCTGTGCATGCGAGTGATGCGTTCGAGCGCATCCGCGGCACCCAAGTCCACCACGATAAGGTCGGGTTCGGCGGCCGGATCATTTTTCAGCAACTGAGCACCCGCCGATTTCCAGCGGGACTCGATGCGCACGCGGGTCATCAGATCATCCGACAGCAGCAGAATCTTCACAGGCTCAATGCCCTTCCGGGCGCTGGCCGCCCGCATTCGGGGTGACGACATCCGTCGGGGCGCGAGGCCGGATCGCTGCGCTCCCTGGTGAACGGCTTTCCACCAGCATGGGCATGATCACGAGCGGCGAACCGCGCAGGTGAAGCTTGCGCTGGATGGCGAGCGCCGTGTAGTTGTGCAGCAGACGCGTGAGCCAGTTCTCGCGGCGGAATACCAGCGTGCCCGCAAAGAACACGCTGCCCGGAAAGCGTTGCAGCGTGCGGTCGGCAAGCTTCAAGGCAACTTCGACCGGATCCGTGCCAAAACCGACATAGCCAGTGGCAGCCAGGCCGTGTGCATTGCAGAAATTCACGTAGCTCGTCATCTGTTCATCCGCGTTCTGCTGCAGTTGCTCGATCGTCTCGTCCTCCTTGAAGCCAGCCGTGTCCACCTCGCCCACCGTCAGGAACACGAAGTTCTTGAAGCGGCCTGGGAACAGGCGCTGCGAGTTCAGCAGCGTGTGAATGCCGATCCCGCGGTAGCTTGAAACGAAAAAGACCGCAGCCGGCTCCCCTTCCGCGAGCCGAGGCGCAACGACAGGGCTCGCCGGCGCCGGCAGCGACGTCAGCACTTCATCCAGAGACTCAAGCTGTCGGTGAACCATGTCATAGTGCCGGCTCACCAGCAGGCAAAGCCCGATCAGAGAGCCGGTCACCAGGGTCGTGACCCAGCCACCCTGGTCGAACTTTTCCATCAGCGTGACAACCAGAATGCTCGCAGTCACCGCGAGCCCCAGCAGCGACAGTGGCAGTCGCCAGCGCCATCCGGGCTCGGTGCTGCGATGACGCCACCAATAGACGCACAGGCCTAGCAGCGTCAGCGTGAACGTCAGGAACACGTTGATACTGTACAGAACGACGAGCAGGTCAACCCTGCCGCTCGTAGCCAGCAGCACGATCAGTGCCGCCACACCCATGAGCAGGATGCCGTTTTTCGTCACCAACCGGTCCGACAACTGCGAGAACCGGTGTGGCAACCAATGATCCACAGCCATATTCGCCAGAACTGCCGGACCGCCCAGGTAGCCGGTATTCGCGGCGACGAACAGAAGCGCCGCCTCGAGCAGCATGGTAACGACCATCACGGTATGGCCCGCGTTCATCCCTGCGAAATGCCAGTTTGAAAGTATTGCGGAAAACACCACCGCGTTGAGGGTCTCCCCTGCCACCGGACGCACATTCCACAACAGATACAGGAGAATGATCCCGCCGGCGGTGAACGACAGTGAAAGCGCCATGTAGAACATGGTCCACTTGCCGGTATGCACCCGCGGCTCCTTAAGCAAATTGACGCTGTTGGAGACCGCCTCGATGCCGGTATAGGTGCCACCGCCGAGGGCATAGGCCCGCAAAATGATCGCCATCGCCCCAATCCAGCCAAGGTCATGCGACATGGCAGAAAATTGCCCGAGGCTGTTGCGCAGTACACCGCCCAGATGCTGTGCGTGTCGCCCCACTCCGTACACGATCAGGAACGCGTGGGTGAAAACGAAGCCGAGAAACAGCGGAAGCAGAATCCGGATGGACTCTTTCACGCCGCGCAGATTCAGCACCAGAAGCGCGACTAGCAGCAGAATTTTTATCTCGAGCCCGTGAACGCCCCAGGAGTGCGGCAGGAAGCTGAGTAACGCGTCCACGCCGGCGGCGATCGAGATGGCGATCGTCAACATGTAGTCCACTACCAGGGCGCTTCCCGAGACGAGGCCGACATGCCGACCGAGCAGGCGTGTCGCAACCTTGTAGCCTCCCCCACCGCTGGGAAAGAGCTCGATCACCTGGTTGTACGCAACAGAGATGATAAAGACGGTAAGCGCTGTGGCGAGCGCGAGGAAAAGTGCCGGATCGGTGCGCGGCAACAGTGCCCTGAACGATTCCTCTGGACCGTAGCATGAAGAGGACAGGCCATCTGCGCCCAGACCTACCCAGGCGAGAAACGCGATCAGCGTGATGTGCTGACGGGTTTGCGGTGACAAGGGGTCGCGTGGCGGCCCCAACACCAGAATCCGCAGAAAATGCAACGTACGCGACACCGGCGAAGTCGAAGCGCCATCGTCCGTGGTCGATGAGACCGGTACCGAATCCCCAGCCCTTTTATTGTCAGACATTGTCAGATCAGGATGAGCCCGGCCGGCCGTAATTCCGGCATGGGTGGCGCATTATGCAGAAAACCATGGGGAAATGGGATATCCCGCAGTCATCGGCGCCAATGCTTAGCTTGCGCCGTCCGGCAGGAGTCCAGGAAAAATAGTGTACTTTCAGTGGCTTACTGCCAAGAAACGACACCCGTTGCGGTGGTCGCCAGAAACAGGGTCCGGAGGCCGACAACAGCCGGAGCTCCCGCCTGAAATTCCGGCGATAGCGCAAATCGGAGCGTTAAACCGTAGCAGCCGGCGTACTGGCCGATGAATTCGTGGCGGCGCCAGCCGAAGGGTTATGTCGATGGACCGGCGCTAAGCGCCACGCCCACCAGGGATCCACGTCAACGCAGTGGCGTGAGGATTGGGAAGAACCGCCGGACGGAATTTGAACACCGGTCCGCACGACTGGGACCGGCGCACTCCAGCCACGCGCCGGCTCCGACGATCTTTTGCTCATGGATGGAAAACCCTGCCTACGCAGGGTTTTCCATTGCTGCTTGATCAGCTGCATTAATCCGGACGACGTCCGGAGGAGCTGGCCTCAGCGTGGCACGACCTTGGTGGCTTGCATGCCTTTCGGACCCTTGGTGGCTTCAAACTCCACCTGCTGACCCTCAGCCAAGCTCTTGAATCCATCCCCTTGAACCACGGAAAAATGCACGAAAACGTCCGCGCTTCCGTCCTTCGGGGTGATAAAACCAAAACCCTTCGCGTCGTTGAACCACTTTACGGTACCACTTTGCATAATTACCTCTCGCTATTCGGAGCATGAACGGGAAAATCCCGGGTTAATGCGGCTGAAGAAGAGACTAAGAAAGGTGGCACAGCCTGCTCACTGTAAAGCATGGGACGACAACCGGTCTTGAGTGCAACTGCTTCAACGCCCTCCCTGCCGCATCGGCGACGGGGACGGTCAGGAATACTACGCAAACCGGTACCCCGATGCAAGCGATGGGCGTGGAAATAAGCCTGGCTGGGCCAAAGCTGCCGCCCGATCCGATCGTCGCGTTACGTTATGATGGAAGGCTGTGGTGTGCAAATAGACCGCGCGTGCGGCCTGGCACACAATAACGCATGCACAGCTCCCAAACTGAGCGCGGACGTACCGCGCGGAAAACTTAGCCGATGCGATCCCCGTATTCACTTCCCGCGCTCGTGCTGTTCCTTTTCGCCGTGGGCCTTCTGATGGCGCTGGTTCAGATCGGCGTGCTGTCGATCGCCTTCGGAAAATTAGGCCTGTCTCAGGGATCGGCGATCCTGCTTCTGTTCACCTCGCTGTTCGGCAGCGCCGTCGACCTGCCGTTGCTTTCGATCAAAACCGAGGCACCACCGGAGGATGCCGCGCTGCCGCCGCCGATGCGCGGGCTGCTGCGCCAGATACTGCGGGAATATCACGGAAAGACACTTATTACTGCGAACGTCGGCGGTTGTCTGGTGCCAGTGGGATTTTCGCTGTATCTGCTCATGCACCATCCGTTGCCGGTGTGGCAGGTGCTGCTTTCGATCACGATAGTCGCTGCCGTCAGCCACATGATAAGCCGTCCGATACGCGGGGTCGGCATCGGCATGCCGATTTTCGTGGCACCCGCCTGCGCAGCGCTGGTAGCGCTCGTTGTCAATCCCGCCGAAGCGGCACCGCTCTCCTACATCTGCGGCACACTCGGGGTCCTGATCGGTGCCGATCTGCTGAGGCTTCCGGAAATACGCCGGATGGGAACACCCGTTGCCTCGATCGGGGGCGCTGGAACGTTCGATGGAATCTTCGTCACCGGCATCGTCGCGGTGCTGCTTGCCTGAAGAAGGCGGTGTGGAGCCTGGCGCGCGTGCCCGTTTGCGGTTTTCAGCGGTTAGCGTGCGCGGTACTCTTCCTTGGAATAGCGGCTGCGATAGGTCATTACCCGGCGCACGTACGAACGGGTCTCGTTGAATGGTGGCACACCCCGGTAACGCAGGACTTCGTTCGCGCCGGCGTTGTACGCAGCCAGCGCCAGCCGGTGATTGTCGTTGAATTCAACCAAGAGATCCTTGAGATAGTGGACTCCGGCCCTTACGTTCTGGGCCGGATCGAAGACATTGCGCACACCATAGCGCGCGGCGGTAGCCGGCATCAGCTGCATCAGTCCGGAAGCACCCTTTGGCGATACTGCCGCGGGGTCAAAACCTGATTCCGCGTGCACCACCGCCTTGACCAGTGCCGCACTCACGTGCTCGGCGGCGGCGTCACGCCGGATCAGACGGTCATATGCTCCGGGGCTGGCCGGCGCGGACGGAGCACCGCGCTGCGCCAGGAACGCGCCCATACCGCGGATGGAACTGCTCTCGCGGATAAGCCGGTATTTACGACTTCCCAGGACATGGTCGGATAGAAGGCGCGCGCCACCGGGCTTTTCGTAGACATACCACTGCGCGTGCGCAGCCGTGTCGAGGCACAATGCGGCCACAGCCCCGACAACGATGAGCCATCGTTTTACCTGTCCCGGTCCAAGCGTCATGCCGCGACCTCCCTTTGCCGCAGGTTCGCTGGTTGAATTCTCTTGAGGGAACTTGCATTTGCTGTGCCATCTAAGGATGTAGCGCCCGGAAAATTACCCCGGAATAGAATGTAAACATTTGAATTTAAATGTAATTGTGTGCAACTAGCATGATTTTACACCGTACAACGCGGATGCCGAGAGCGCCAGGCGGGCAGCCAGATGTCGGACTTCTGACTGCGGCAAGTGGACGGAAACTGTCACTGGCCCGGCCTATGCATCGACCGCGCGATTCGATTAAAATCCCGTTTTTTGATCATCCGGGACCGCATCGCACCCAATCTGCCTTCTTTCCGGCACACCTGGAACTCATAGTCAGAGGAGTCAACACCGTGAGCATCGTCACAATCACCAACGAGAATTTCAACGACACCATCAACAACAACGGCATGGTCATCCTCGATTTCTGGGCACCGTGGTGCGGTCCCTGCCGATCTTTTGCGCCGGTGTTCGAACAAACATCGGAGCAACATCCGGACATCGTTTTCGCCAAGATCAACACCGAGGAGCAGCAGGAGCTTGCGGGTGCGTTCCAGATCCGCTCTATCCCGACGCTGATGATTTTCCGCGACCAGATCATCATCTTCTCGCAGCCGGGAGCCCTTCCCGCCAGCGCCTTCGAAGATCTGATCAACAAGGCCAAGGCACTCGACATGAACGTCGTGCGCAGTCAGATTGAGGGGAAAAAGACCAAAGCGGCAGGCGCTGAATAGCGCCCGCTGTGCGCCGCGCCACTCGGCGCGGTTAACCGCGGTACCGTGTTGTGCTCAGGCGAATACCGGCAGGTAGGGGCCGGTGCCGTCTTCGATCTTCAGGAGCCCGGCAAACTCGCTGAGATCAGCAAAGTCGAGGAGCGCGTGCACCGGCATGTCGAACGCCTGGGCGATTTTCTCCAGGTTATCGAGGCCGGCATTGATTTTCGCGCGCTCAACATGACCGATGTAGTTGCGGTGGACACCGCTCAATTCGGCCAGCACTTCCTGCGACCAGCCGCGCGCCGCACGCAACAGGCGCACACGCCGCGCCAGCAAGTCTCGTGAAGTCTGGGAATTCAAATCGGCCATCGAAAGCTCCTTCGATCAGATAGACCGCAATCCTGCTTCCAATACAACAAATCGTGTGCAAAGCGTGGCTTCCCGTTGTGAGCCCAGCGCTGACCTGCAGATCAGTCAGCGGGTCGATCGGCTCACGCACGCGGCATCCTGCACCCGATGTCCCGCGCGAATGATACGCGCGGCAACCGGCTGAAACAACCATCGCGCGAGCTGCGCACGCACCCCGATTGGTGCAGCGGACCCGTCGACCACGCCGCGTTTCCGGTGGCTTCAGCCCACCCACACCCGCGCATTGCGGAACATGCGCAACCACGCGCCATCCTCGTTCCAGTGATCAGGTCGCCAGGAGTTGGATACCGCGCGTATCACGCGCTCCGGATGCGGCATGAGAATGGTGAAACGGCCGTCACCCGTGGTCAGCCCGGCAATGCCCCGGGGCGACCCGTTCGGGTTGGACGGGTAAGTCTCGGCCGGCGCGCCGCGATTGTCCATGAAGCGCAGCGCGACCTGGCGGTCTGCAAATACTCCTTCAAGGTCTGCGGGATCGTGAAACTCCGCCCGCCCCTCGCCGTGGGCGACAACGATTGGCAGGAATGATCCGATCATACTGCGCAAAAAGATCGACGGATTCTGCGGAACCTGCACCATGCATACACGTGCCTCAAACTGTTCGGAGGCATTGCGGACAAAGTGCGGCCAACGCTCTGCGCCGGGGATCAGCTCGCGCAGGTTGGACATCATCTGGCAACCGTTGCATACGCCCAACGCAAAACTGTCGGAGCGCGCGAAGAACGCGCCGAACTCGTCGCGGGCGCGGGCATTGAACAGAATCGACTTCGCCCAACCCTCCCCTGCCCCAAGCACGTCGCCGAAGGAAAAACCGCCACAGGCCGCGAAGCCCTTGAAATCCCCTAACCGCACCCGGCCCTCAATGACATCGCTCATGGTCACGTCCACGGCCAGAAAGCCGGCACGGTCAAAGGCCGCCGCCATCTCCACCTGACCATTTACGCCCTGCTCGCGCAGGATCGCGATGGGCGGGCGCGCACCACGGGCGATGAAGGGAGCCGCGACGTCTTCACCCGGATCGAAGCTTGGGTGGGCACTGAGACCCGGATCCGTGTCGTCGAGGATGCGATCGTACTCTTCCCGGGCACATTGCGGATTGTCACGCAGACGCTGCATGTGGTAACTGGTCTCGGACCAGGCACGCTGCAGGTTGACGCGCGTGTCGCTGAAAACAACGCGACCGTTGCGCAGAAAACTGATGCGGTCGTCGTCGCTGATCGAACCAATGTGGCGCGTATAGCGCAACAGTCCGGCTTTCTTGAGCGCCCCCAAGATCCCCTCGCGACGCTCGTGCGGGATCTGCAGCACTGCACCCAGCTCCTCGTTGAATAGCGCCGCCACCGGATCGCGTCCAAGATCACTCAGGTCGATCGACACGCCGGTGCGTCCGCAGAAGGCCATTTCGCAGATCGTGGCGAACAGGCCACCGTCTGAACGATCATGGTAGGCCAACAGGAACCCGAGTTCGTTAAGCGCCTGAATCACGGCGAAAAACAGCTTCAACACCCGCGGGTCGTCAACATCCGGCGCCTCGTCACCGGTATGCTTGTACACCTGCGCCAGCGCCGACCCACCGAGGCGATTCTTGCCCTTGCCGAGATCGATCAGGATAAGGTCGGTTACACCGCGGTCAGTACGCAGCTGCGGAGTGAGTGTCTTGCGCACGTCCATCACCGGCGCGAAAGCCGACGCGATAAGCGACAGCGGCGCGATCACCGAGCGCTCGACCCCCGGGGGGTCGCGCCATACGGTCTTCATGGACATGGAATCCTTGCCCACGGGGATGCTGATGCCAAGCGCCGGACACAACTCCTCGGCGACGGCATGCACGGCATCGTAGAGTGCTGCATCCTCGCCCGGATGGCCGGCAGCCGCCATCCAGTTTGCCGACAGCTTCACGTCCGGAAGTTTTTCGATGCGCGCGGCCGCGATGTTGGTTAGCGCCTCGCCGACCGCCATGCGCCCGCTCGCGGCCGGATCGATCAACGCAATCGGCGGACGCTCGCCCAGCGCCATGGCCTCACCGGTATAGCCACGGTAGCCGGTCGCGGTAACAGCCACATCCGCCACCGGTACCTGCCACGGCCCGACCATCTGGTCGCGACACACCAGACCACCGACACTGCGATCCCCGATGGTAATGAGAAAACCCTTGTGTGCGACCGCAGGCAGGCGCAGCACACGTTGCGCCGCCTCGGCGATATCAATGCGTGCGGTCGTGAACACGGACGGCCGGCGACGCACGCGCCGCACTTCGCGCACCATCCTGGGAGGCTTTCCGAGCAGTAGCGCGATATCCATGTCGATGGGACGCGCGTCACGCTGCGCCTCCTGCATTTCATCTGCGGCGGCGCGGAAGTGACTGTCCTCCACCACCAAGCGCTGTTCCACCGTGGCATGACCGATCACCGCACACGGACAGCGCTCGCGTTCGCACAGCGCCTGGAACACCGCAAGCCGCGTTGTGTCCACCGCCACGACGTAGCGTTCCTGCGCCTCGTTGCACCAGATCTGCATGGGCGACATGCCACGCTGGTCGTTTGGCACGCTGCGCAGCTCGAACTGCCCGCCCAGCCCGGCGTCGTTGATCAGCTCTGGCACGGCGTTCGACAGCCCGCCGGCGCCAACATCGTGAATTGAAAGCATCGGGTTGTCGAAGCCGAGCGCCCAACATTGGTCGATCACTTCCTGGCAGCGCCTCTGCATCTCCGGGTTGCCGCGCTGCACCGAGGCAAAGTCGAGGTCCTCGCTGCTCTTGCCGGTCGCAACACTCGATGCCGCGCCCCCGCCCAGCCCGATAAGCATGGCCGGACCGCCCAGCACGACGATGCTCGCGCCGGCACCAAACCCAGTCTTGTACACATGCTGGCCGCGGATATTGCCGATGCCGCCGGCGAGCATGATCGGCTTGTGATAGCCGCGAACTTCGCCGCCGACAGTTTCCTCGAAGGTACGGAAGTAGCCGCCGATGTTCGGCCGCCCAAACTCGTTGTTGAAGGATGCACCGCCGAGCGGTCCTTCGATCATGATCTCGAGGGCGCTGGCGATTCGGGCAGGCTTGCCATAGTCCGTTTCCCACGGCTGCTCCGCGCCCGGGATACACAGATTGGATACCGAGAATCCGGTGATGCCGGCCTTCGGCTTGGCTCCGCGGCCGGTCGCTCCCTCATCGCGGATCTCGCCACCGCTGCCGGTCGCGGCACCTGGGAACGGTGAGATGGCCGTCGGATGATTGTGTGTTTCCACCTTCATCAGAATATGGGTCTCATCTGGATGAAAGGTGTACTCGCGTGAAACCGGATCGGGAAAGAAGCGTGCCGCGTGAAAACCCTCGATTACCGCGGCATTGTCCCGGTACGCCACCAGCGTGCCACGCGCATGAAGCTCGTGGGTGTGGCGGATCATCGCAAAAAGTGAGTGTTCCTGGCGCTTTCCGTCGATGACCCAGTCAGCATTAAAGATCTTGTGCCGGCAGTGCTCGGAGTTCGCCTGCGCGAACATCATCAGCTCAACATCAGTGGGGTTCCTGCCAAGCTGCGCAAAACTGTCCGCGAGATAGCCGATCTCGTCCGCCGACAGCGCCAGCCCGAGCGCGGCGTTCGCCGCCTCCAGCGACACGCGCCCGCCATGCAGGATGTCGACCGTCGCCAGCCGCGCCGGCGTATCCTCCCGGAACATCGCCGCTGCGTCGTCCAGCCCGTCGAGGACAGTCTCGGTCATGCGATCGTGAATAAGCGGCAGCAGTGGCGCACGACGTTCAGGCGGCAGCGCTCGACCGTTGGCCGCGGTCACATGCCAGGCGACGCCACGCTCCAGACGCAGTATGCGCGCAAGCCCGCAGTGGCGGGCAATGTCAGTGGCCTTGGTCGACCAGGGCGAGATCGTGCCGATGCGCGGCACCACGAACAGCAACCCGCCTTCCGCCGCTTCCGCCGTCTGACTCGGGCCGTAGGTGAGCAGACGCTGGAGAACGGACTGTTCTGAAGCATCGGGTCCAGCGGAGAAAGATGCGAAGTGCCAGTATTCGGCGTAAACGCGGCCCACTTCAGGGATCGCTCGGCGCACGCGCTCAAGCAGGCGTTGATGGCGGAATGCCGACATCGCCGGGGAACCGCGCACGCTCACGATCCTTGCTGGAACCCCGTCGGCATCCGTGGAGGCCGGCCCGGAAAGAGTGTCGATCTTGCCGCTACTCATGATCATCCCCGCGGGCATTATACGGGAGGGGTTGGACAAGCAGAAGCATCATGTGATCTCGCGCCACGGCAGGCCGGTCTCCTGGTCGGCAACCTGTACCCAAGAGTCGGCGCAGCCGACTGCGGCACCCAGGCTGGTACGCGCCAAATAGGGCGTATTGTTCTTCTCACTCAGATGGGCGGCGACCAGGTGTTGCAGACGCGAAGTGTCAAGGCGCGCCAGCAGCGCCGCCGCCGACTCATTGTCCAGATGGCCGAGGGGGCCACCCACGCGCTGCTTGAGTGCCGGCGGATATCCCCCGTTGAACAGCATGTCGCGGTCATGATTGCACTCAAGAATCAAGGCATGGCAGCCGGTCAGGCTGGTCTCGATGTGGCGAGTCGCACAGCCCGTATCGGTCAGCACTCCGAGGCATCGGTCACCATCCGACAATACAAACTGGCTCGGCTCGCGTGCATCGTGCGGAACCGGAAACGGACGCACTTCGATGTCGCCGATGGCAAACGGCTCGTGGCAACTGAACAGATTGATCTGCGACAGGCCATCCATTCCCTGGGCCGCGGTCGCGTGCAGCGTCCCCGGCGTCAGCCACACCGGCAGCCCGAACTGGCGTGCACACGCGGCCACTCCGCGGATATGGTCGCCATGCTCGTGGGTGACAACGATGGCGCTCAATTGCGATCCCTCGCGGTGAACGCGAGCGAGACGCCGTCTGAGCTCCTGGACCGAGAATCCGCAGTCGATCAACAGACAGGTTGTGCCGTGCTCGACCAGCGTCGCGTTGCCGCGACTGCCGCTGCCCAACGATGCGAACCGCAAGGTACCGGTTGAGCCAGGCAGTCTGCCTCCTCGCTTACTTCAGCTGTTCGTAGAGCTGTTTCAATAGCGGTTCAGCGACCGTTTTCGGCACGGGCGCGCTGTCTGTCTGCGTCATTATAAGCTCGACCTGGCCGTTGCCTCCGTCCCGGAGCACAACCAGATACACCGTGCCGGCGGTCACCGGATGGTGACCAAACAGCCGCTCGAAGAAACCGGGTTTCTTACCACCGGCCTGCGCCTGCTGCACACGATAGGTCCACTGCGAGCGGTTGCGATCCTTGACCAGCCAGCCAATGCGCTCCAGGGCAAGACCCACCCTGCGCCAGCCATTGTCGAGGCTGTCGTGAAAGTTCAACACCGTATTGCCCTGTGCATCGACCTGCAGCGACACCGGTGCCGGGGTCGGCGTGCCGGCAGACTGCACCTTCGCACCGGCGAAGACCATGAAGGCACGCAGCATGCGCGCTTCCGCCTCTGGATCCGGCGGTGCCGACTCCCAGACGTTCCCGTGGTTCGTGGCAACCTCGTACACCGCACGCCGGCTGATGTAGAGCTCGGTATTGCCCGGCTGGGTACCACGCTCGAGACGGAAGCGGTACGCGGCACGGGCGCCAAGCACCCTGGGCGTCGTGGCGGTGGCCGCCGCGGCATACGGCTCGGTAACGCTCCAGGCACTGTCCACGATTCCCAGCGAGCGCGATGCCTGCACGATTGCCAGACGCTTGTCCTTGATGAACTGCTGAACCAGGTCCCAAACCTGCGCCGGTTTGGCCTGCAGAACCAGCCAGCGCTGGCAGCCAGAGCGCTCCAGCCGCATGTCGGGGAAACGCGGCAACACCGGCTGCTCCACCGAGGCGAGGGCTCCGGAACCACCGGACTCGGTACTGACTTCCAGGTTGTTCTGCATGACCGGCTGCACCAAGCCAGGGGGCACTTCCAGTGGCGGGCGGAGAAAACTGTTCTCGTACGCGGGTGTACGAGTAGTGAAAGTTCCGCAGGCACTCAGCAATGCCAAGGAGCACGCGGCCACACCGGCGACGATTCGTCTGCTGTTCATTTCAACTTTCCTTTCCTGGCGTGACCGCGGGAGGGCGCACCGGACTAACCGTCATGGGACGATGCCGGCGGCACGCATGGCTTGGCGCACTGTCTCGTAATACTGCGGTGACAATGGGGTTAGGGGAAGACGGATACCGCTCTCAATAAGCCCCATCTGCTGCAATGCCCATTTTACCGGAATCGGGTTGGTTTCCACGAACAGATCCCGGTGCAGGGACATCAATCGTTTGTTGATCGCAGACGCGGACTTAGCGTCGCCGTTCAACGCCGCCGCGCAAACGTCCTGCATCGCACGCGGCGCGACGTTGGTCGTGACCGAAATGACTCCCTTTCCTCCCAGGAGCATGAGTTCAAGCCCGGTTGCGTCATCCCCGGAATAGACCTCGAATTCCGGACCACAGGCGGCGAGAATCGCGCGCGCGCGATCCAGATTGCCGGTCGCTTCCTTGATCCCCACGATGTTGGGCAGCACCGCCAGCCGCGCCACCGTTTCCGGCAGCAGATCGCAGGCAGTGCGGCCAGGGATATTGTATAAGATCTGAGGGATGGATACCGCCTGGGCAATGGCCTTGTGGTGCAGGTAAAGGCCTTCCTGGGTCGGCTTATTATAGTAGGGAGTCACCAGGAGGCAGGCGTCGGCCCCGGCCGCCTGCGCACAACGGGTCAGTTCGATCGCCTCAGTGGTACTGTTGGCCCCGGTGCCGGCGATGACCGGAACGCGGTGACCGGCATATTCCACCGACAAGCGGATGACCTCGCAGTGTTCCTCCATGTCGAGGGTGGGCGATTCGCCGGTCGTGCCCACGGAAACGATTGCCGTAGTGCCGTTTTCGATCTGGAAATCGATCAATCTGCGTAACGCCGCCCGATCCAGGGCGCCGTCCAGATGCATCGGCGTCACCAGAGCGACCATGCTGCCTTGGAACATAAGGGGTACCGGGCGTATAGGATGTTGAGCGGCGATAGTACTTTTCCGCTTGATCCAAAACAAGTGCGCCCGGCTCGGCAGATGCTGACCTGTCGTCCGATTTGTCCCGGTACGTAGCCCAGCTTGATGATCTGCATCAATTCCGCCAGCCGCGCACACGGCTAGACTACTGCCCTTTTGTTCACTATCCAAAAAAAGGGGGATTCGTGGGTAGACTCCGGGTGACTGCTGTCCTGGAACATATCGCCGATGCCAAACGGGTACGGGACATGGCCGTGCTGCTGCTTGCCTTGGGCCTGCTGGCCGCTACTCCTGTCTGCGCGCACGCTGCGGGCCAGAACGCGGCACTCGATGCGCGTCTGCAGACCATCGAGCATGATCCGGCTGCCCTGCAGGTCCTGCTTCAGGCAGGCCGCAATCAGACCGATACCTTTTGCGTGTACTGCCACGGCACTGGCGGCAACAGCGTCAACCCCGATATCCCAAATCTCGCAGAGCAGAATCCTGCCTACCTGCTGGCGCAGATGCGCCAGTTTGCCAATGGCAAGCGCAAAGACGAATATGTCGGCGTCATGCAGAAGCTGGCCAGGACCTTTACCCGCCGGCAGGAAGTCATTTTGGCGCTCTATTTCTCCAGCACGCCACTATCCCGGCGCCCGGCCACCGACGCCAGTCTGGCCGCTGCGGCTGCACCGATCTTTGACCAGCACTGCGCTGCCTGCCATGGCGGCAATGGCATGGGCCGCGGCGAATATCCGCGCATAGCCGGTCAGCAGCCGAAATACGTCGTACGCACGCTCATGAACTTCCGCAAGGATGCCGCGAGTCGCCCATCCTTGGTCATGTCGAGTGCTACCGCAAGCCTGAAGAACACCGACATCTTGGCACTGGCAGCCTATGTCGCCAGCCTGCCGGTCAAGACGCAGCCCTACTTCGCACTTTTTCCGCATCCTTATTTTCCGGGCGACAACTAACTGCGAACTGGCCGCCGGCCGATAGGCAACCGCGCCGCATTTTAGTATCCTGCATTGCCGGCTAGCGCCGCCACAGGCCTGGTAGATCCTGCCCAGCGCTACCCGGATGTCTTGCCAGGTCTGAATACTGCAATGCCCGGTGCAGCAATGATGTTTCCGGACCGCACCTGGGCCAGTCGGATATTGGCAGTTGCTCCGAGCCTTCCAGCATACAAATTTTTTGGTTCACCAGATCACATCCCCATGAAAACTGAGAAACCCGATAAACCCGTTAGAGAAATCCGCATCAATCCGATCGTTCCCAGCGAATCGGTCCTGGTGGCGACGGCGCGCAGCATGCGCCCAAAAAAAGCCGAGACTCCTGCGCCGCGCGACACGCGCCGGCACGTCGATACCTGTCCGTTCTGTGTCGGCAATGAGTCCATGACCCCGCCGGCGATCGCAACCTATCCGGAGCAGGGGCCATGGGAAATCCGCATCGTCGAAAACCTTTATCCGGTGCTCGGCGACGATCGCGAGAACCCCAACCTGAACCTCGGCCTGCAGCAGACCATCGACGGCTACGGCCGACACGAGGTCATCATCGACCATAGTTCCCACGGCGCCGCGGTGCACGAAATGACTGAGTCCCACCTCGCCCTGCTATTCAGCGCATACCGCGCCCGGATGGAGCAGCTTTACCGGTCCAATCGACGCCTGCGCTATGTGCTGGTATTCAAGAATTTCGGCCCGGCCGCCGGGGCGAGCATCGCCCACACGCACAGCCAGATCATTGGCATGCCGGTGGTACCGGACAACGTGCAGTTGGAGGTGCTAAACAGCCACGCCTATTTCATCAAGAACCATCACTGCATATTCTGCAGTCTGATCGACGAGGCGCTGACGTTCGAGGCGACCCTGTATGACCGCGAGTCGGGCGAAATCCGCCGCCGGATTGATGTCGGACAGTTTGTGATCGAGCGCGGCGAGCGGTTCATCGCCATCAAGCCGTTCGCCAGCCGCTACGAATGGGAGGTGCATATCCTGCCGCTCGCGCATCACGCCGATTTTCTGGAAAGCACGGCCGACGACCATGCCGATCTTGCGCGCGTGCTGCGCCGCACCATGGCGCGCCTCGACGCGGTGCTCGGCGGCGCCCAGTACAACTACTTTCTGCACTCGATCCCGCACGGCGACGACAACGCCAGCAATGCCGCCAGCTTCCACTGGCACCTGGAGATCTGCCCCAGAACCTCGATTCCTTCCGGCTTCGAGCTGGGGTCGGGCCTTTTTGTCAACACCATTAGTCCGGAAGAAGCCGCCAGGACACTGCGGGCGGTTGTGCTGGATTGAGGAACCCCTGTAATCTAGACGGCAGTCAGCCGGCGCGGCAATGTCACAACAGGCCGCACGCCGGCGGCAGAAAGACCGCAGGCAAGGGGGCAGGAATGGGCAGCGTCGCAATCGGACAGCCAGTACCGGACATGGAGTTGGTGACAACGGATGACCAGACCATCCGGTTTTCCGATCTGCACGGGAAGAACGTCGTTCTCTACTTCTATCCCAAGGACAATACCCCCGGGTGTACGACCGAGGGGCAGGATTTTCGCGACAACTTCGAGGAGTTCAGGAAGCTCAAGACCGAAATCCTCGGCGTGTCGCGCGACAACATCAAGTCGCATGAAAGCTTCAAGATCAAAAACTGCTTGCCTTTCGACCTGGTCTCCGACGCCGATGGCGCGTTGTGCGCGCTCTTCGACGTAACCAGGGAGAAGAAACTCTACGGAAAGAAATTTATGGGTATAGAGCGCAGCACCTTCATCATCGACCGCAAGGGCGTCCTGCGGCAGGAATTCCGCGGGATCAAAGTTGAAGGGCACGTTGCGCACGTGCTCGCAGCGCTCAGGGCGCTTGAATCGCGGCCGGTCTTGCGATAACGCCAATGCCCGAACCCAGAAAGAAGATTTTCGTGCTGGACACCAATGTCCTGATGCACGATCCGTCCGCGATCTACCGCTTCAAGGAACACGACATCTACCTTCCGATCGTCGTTCTGGAAGAACTCGATCACGCAAAAAAGGGCATGTCCGAGGTCGCGCGCAATGTGCGCCAGGTAAGCCGATTCCTCGACGACCTGATCGAAAGCCGCGACGGCGACATCGGCAGCGGCCTGAAACTGCCATCTGCCGCCGAATCGATTCGGACTGGGCGGCTCTATTTCCACATGGACGCGGTGCACAGCCACCTCCCCAACGGAATGGCCGATGGCAGCCCGGACAACACACTGATCGGCGTCACGCTGGATCTGGGCAAGAAACATCCGGAAGCCGATGTGGTACTGGTTTCGAAGGACATTAATCTGCGCATCAAGGCGCACGCGCTCGGAATCCGGGCCGAAGACTACGCCAACGACCAGGTTCTGGACGACGCCAATCTGCTGTACACCGGTACGATGAAGCTCGGTCCGGATTTCTGGGATACCCACGCCAAGGACATGGAATCCTGGAAGGCGGAGCAGGGTCGCACCTTCTACCGCGTTCGCGGACCGTTGGCGCGCACCTGGCTGCCAAACCAGTTTCTGTTCGACGAGAGCGAACGCGCCTTCCAGGCCGTGGTGCGGCGATTGGAGAACGACAGCGCCGTCATCGAGGTCGTCAAGGACTTCAGCAGCGCCCACAACAGCGTTTGGGGCATCAGCGCGCGCAACCGCGAGCAGAACTTCGCGCTCAATCTGCTGATGGATCCAGACATCGACTTCATCACGCTCTTAGGACACGCCGGCACGGGCAAGACGCTGCTCACGCTGGCGGCCGCGCTCACCCAGACGCTGGAGGAAAAGCGCTACAGCGAGATCATCATGACACGCGTCACGGTACCCGTGGGCGAGGACATCGGATTCCTGCCGGGCACCGAGGAGGAGAAGATGGGGCCTTGGATGGGCGCGCTCGAAGACAATCTGGACGTACTCAACCCGAGTGACCACCAGGATCGCGGAGCCTGGGGCCGGGCCGCGACCCACGACCTCGTGCGCAGCCGCATCCGCATCAAGTCACTCAATTTCATGCGCGGGCGGACCTTTCTCAAGAAATTGATCATCATCGACGAAGCTCAGAACCTGAGCCCGCACCAGATGAAAACCCTGATCACCCGCGCCGGACCGGGCAGCAAGATTGTCTGCCTCGGCAACATCGCACAAATCGATACGCCCTATCTCACCGAGACCACTTCCGGCCTCACCTATGTGGTCGACCGCTTCAAGCACTGGGAACACAGCGGGCACGTAACACTACAGCGCGGTGAGCGCTCGCGCTTGGCGGATTACGCGACGGAAATACTTTGAAAATCCAGCGCGCCTTGCCAAGGCTTTACATCTCTAGCAGCATAAACATGCTATGCCGGCAGGTGCATGATGACCAACAAGTCTATTATGGCTGCGTCAAGCGAGGAAACATCCCACCGGTCCAGCTTTACCGGCATCACCATCGCGCCGAAACGCTGTAATGGTCATTTCTGACTGTCTCCACCCATGAACTTTTCGTAGTGGCGGCGGAAGGCGACCTCGAGTTCGTCGATCACCTCGATTGAACTCCGACCCTGAATGACGTGCTGGGTCATGAGTGAAGAGGTCTCATTCAACATCTTGGACCGATCCAGCATCGGATAGGTTGCCACCAGGCGCTTGATCGCCTTCACCACACTCTCCTGCGCCGGGCGCTCGATGGTCTGCGGGACAGGGACAGATGCCGGAACGACTTCGCCGACGGCGACCAGGGTTTGCTGGCCGCGCGCGTCCAGAAATTCGGCGAATTCCAGCAAGGTCCGGGCCTGCGATTCCGGCAGTCGCCTCAGAATGTCGCGCAGCCGCTTCTCGTCAACTTTCGACATCTCCCCTCACCCCGTAATGGCAACACCTGCAGTACAGTATATTAACCCACTCTTGTCCAAAATAACTCATGACGTTGGGGCTCTCCGGAGAAGTTGAGTAAGATGAGTTTGCGATCCACACCCACTCATCCTGTCCCTGGCGAAATGCTACTTTGCAGCATAGTGCATAACAATTTCGCAGTCTTGCCACGTCGCGCACATCCGGTCGCATCGGGACCCTGCGGTCGTTCCTGTTTCTGCTGATTCATTGGCTGACCACCCTGGCCAGACTGCTCGGTCCCGGCGGCCTCAAGGCGGTGCTTGCGGAAAATCTTTTGATCAAGCAGCCGCTTCGGGTCATTAATCGTCCCCGGCACCGGGCACCGGTGTTATCGCCCGGGGACCGATTCTGCCTGGGGTGGCGGTCGTTATTCATCGCTCCTCGCCGGTGGCTTCGGGCCGCGGTGATCATTAACCCCTCTACCCTTCCTGGATTCCACCAGGCGCTGATAAAACGTACATACCGCCTGTTGTTTTCGTCCCGACACCGTGACAATCCCGGACCCCCAGGGACCTTTCGTCGAGTTGATCGCCGCCCTCGTGGCAATCACACAGCGCCATCCCCGATTCGGTTGTCCGGGGATGGCGTTCATCATTACCAACACCTTTGGTGTGCCGGTGGATAAGGACGGGGTGAGGTGCGTGTTGGCGAGCCATTGGGGACGCCACCTTATTCAAGAAACCCAACAACTTTTCAATGCTCTAGCTCATCGGCGCGCGGTTTTTGCACGTCTAGGGGAACGGCGCGTTGGCCGTGGTCGCTCAGGAAGCTCTTCCCGGATAATCTGGCGTAACACGGCCGCAGTGACGGGCTGCTCGCGTTTTTCCAGGAACGCCCTTAACGCTTCGTTCATCAGCGTCTGGTAGCCGCTACCCATGTGCTCGGCTCGGGAGCGAAACTCATCAAGTATTGTGTCATCGATATAGATGGTAATGCGGGTTTTGCCTTTCGTGGGTATAAGCGCGCCCCGCTTGCCTTTTGAAAAATCGTATTCAGCCCTCATAATCTTTCACCTTATGCCACGTCGCCGAGCGAGCCAATATGAGCCGAATCTCCTCATCACGCAGCGTGTAGACTACCACCATGATCGTTCCCGTGTTCCCCATGCCCATCGCCACAGACCGCTCTTCATCTTCCGAATCAGGATCCACTTGATGAATTGCCAGAGGGTCGAAAAATACGCCCTCTGCATCCGCGAAGGATACCCTGTGTTTCTTCAGATTACTTGCGGCCTTCGTGGGATCGTATTGGAAGCGCAATTGTTTATTATATGCATATTATACGTATATGTCACGTAAGCGGTGCTTTTGATGGCTACGATGCCTGAGTTAAGTCAGTCGTGAAATAGGCGTCCGCTCGACGGTTGGATGGTCGCGTCATGGCCAAGACGTTTGGCCCCGCGTCAGTGTTTACTGGGACAATCTCTAGGCAACCAAAGGCAGAGTGAGTATATGCACAAGTGACAAACTCCATTACCGGACCGATCCTGCCTTAGGCGGGGTCCATCGTGGTTGGGCTTTATCGGTAATAGGAAGGATCGCCTGGGGAGCGTGGATTGGTGTCGCTGTGAATCGATACGCCTGAAGAGGCATGGGGTGCTGGGGAGTCAGGGATCCGTTCAGCCGGTGGATCATCTGCCAAATCGTGTGGCACAGACTAGTTCAGCCAACCACAGCGACCGAAAGCCCAGCCTTTTTAAGATTGATATCGGTTGAGATCAGCGTGGCCCCATGATGGATTGCGGTTGCCGCAATCAGCCGATCGGCTGGATCCGCGCTCACCGCTTCAGGGAGCCTTGTAGATAGCTCGGCTATTTCCGGCGTGATGGGCAACATCGCGATGGAACGGGCGGTCAGCGCAAGGTTCATGAACTCCAGCGCACTGGTACCCGGGTCAAGCCGGCCCTTGGCGACCAGCATGGCAATCTCCCACAGACTAATATCACTGCAACACAGGTCATTTCGTGTGTGAGCCCGCTGAATCAGGCCGCGCGCTTTGCGGCTCAGCCGCGCGGGGTTCAGGGCATCGAAGATGAGCGCGTTGGTGTCAAGAACGACCACGCGTGGCGCTCCATTCCACCCCAAGGGGAGATATCACATCCCCAATCCGGGCCTGTTTGCGCAGCGCGACGAGCTTTTCGCGTGCGCTCTCGCCGGCGCCAGCGACCGGCACCAGGCGGGCGATAGGCCTTCCGCGAGAAAGCACCGTGACGGTCTCGCCGGCCTCAGCCTTGGCCAAATACTTCGGCAAGTGCGCCCGGAAATCGGTTACTTTGACCTGCTTCATGCGTTACTCTCTAATCTGTACACATTAAATGTACAGATTGTCGGGCTTGATGTCAAAAAAGGCGGTGATGCGCTGCTGCCGCGAGTATTGTTTCGGTCTTGCCGAACCGACCATAGACCTCCTCGAGGTGTTGCAGAAAGCGAGGTACGGCCGGCGGACCGATCGCCATATCGCTGCTGAGCTCGACATCGCGTGAACAAAGCTCACCAGGGTTTATCTTCTGGCGTTTCTCGGAATCACGCTGTTTGAATGCGAAGGCGGTAGCCTTCAGTTCAATACTTCAATACTAGGAGTTGTCCGGAACATTCAGCCGGAATACCGGCATCTTGTGGTGTTCCCGCATCAGATCGAGCTCCTTGACGAGCGCGACGATTAGCCGGTCCTTGGTCTCCTCCATACCCTTCCACTCCCTGCGCGCCTCCGCCAGCAGCTCGCCGATATGGTCCGGAACCGGGCGTTTGGCCTCCATAATCATGTCCTCGATCATGCCCGGCTTGAGTTCGGGCCGGAAGAGCATGGCATAAGACTCTTTCTGCGGGCGGATCGCCAGCCAGTTTCCATCATCATCCACCACGATCGGCTCTATTCCCGTCGGCAGGGTGGCGCTGCCATTGTACATGACCAACAGGCGTCGTCCGTCCACGGCCTCGGCCAGGGCATCACCCGCGCCGGCCACCGTCTTATGGCCGGTCGTCCAGTAAGCAGTATGAAGAGGCTCGGCCGATATCCGGGCGCCTTCATGCTCGGCCAACAGCAGAGCACCAAAACCGAAGGCCACGATCGGTCGTTGCGCCTGCCGGAAGATCCCGATTAGGCGCAGCTCGTCATCGACCCAGGGGCAGGCGTCGCGATCCGCAGTTGGGAAGGCACCGCCAAGCAGAAACAACGCGTCGAACTGCCCGGCGCTGCCCGGCAAGTCCTGGCCCACAAACGGGCGGAAATAAATGAAGCCGATATCGCGCTTTTCCAGCTGGTTCTCGATGGTCCCCAGGAATTCGGCATAGGTGTGTTGAACAACCACGAACTGCTTCATGGTACGACACCTGCCCCGCAATCCGAAGCACACCGGCGCAACTGCAAGGTCGCGCACTGACGTGAACAACGGCGTTCGACGGTTGCGGAAGCGTGCATCCGTCGAACCGGTACAACGCTCTCGATCCGGTCACGCGCGGCGCGCACCTCAGCCCACCGCCTTGGCATCCTTGGCTTGCGCACGGCGCTCGCAGTGTTCATGGGCAAATTTCATGAATTCGTCCACCGCCCGCAAACGGAATTTCTGGCGCTGATAGACGAAGGAGAATGGACGCTCCAGCGACGGCTTGAGCGGCAGGGCCATAAGCGTTTGGAGCTTCAGTTCCTTGCCGACGGTGGCGCGCGAGACGATCGACACGCCAAGTCCCGCCTCGACCGCACTCTTGATTGACTCCGGGCTGCCAAACTCCATGCAAAGATTCATGTCCTGCAGCTGGATCCCGTTCTGCAACAGATAATCGCCGATAACCTCGCGCGTGCCGGAACCCTCTTCGCGGCACAGGAACGGCAGGGTCACAAGCTCCTCCACTGATATCACCTGCTTCTTCGCCAACACGTGACGCGGCGGACAGATGAACACGAGTTCATCGTGCCAGCATACTTCCACCACCAGGTTCTTGTTCGCCACCGGCGATTCCACGATCCCCACGTCCACCGAATTATTCTCCACCAAATGGACAATACCCAGGGAATTGGACACGCTCAGGCGCACATTGACGTCGGGATAGCGCTGCTGGAATTCCCCGAGCAGCCCGGGGAGCACATATTCGGCGATGGTGGTACTGGCACCGATAATCAGAATGCCGCTCACGTCCCCGGTCAACTCGCGCACGCGCGTGTCCATCTCGCCATACAGCACGATGATCTTCTCGGCGTATTCGAACACTCGCTCTCCGGCCGCAGTAAGACTGATGCGATTGTGAGTGCGGTCGAACAGGCGCGTGTTGAAATGTTCCTCCAGCTGACGGATCTGGAAGGTCACCGCCGGCTGAGTCATGTGCAGCGTTTCGGCCGCCTTGGTAAAGCTAAGGAGACGCGCTACAGTGTGGAATACTTGAAGTCTGCGATCAGCCATGACGTGTTGTCAGTAAGACGAAGGCCCGGAGGCACGGTTGAGCTTAACCTTGTCATTTCAGCATAAACTGATCTTATTTCATATATTTTTTGCTTATAGCCGATCGATCGATGATGCAAGCTTGGGAAAAGCTCGATTTCGAAGCGGGCGGACTGCAGAGCGCCAATCTGCGTCTGGTCCGGCAGCTTAAGCGGCGGAACATCGCGTACTTCCTGTGGTTTTTGTTCCCAGTGGGCGGGCATCGGATCTACCTCAATGACCTACCCCGTGCATTGGTTTACACCGGGCTGACCACTGCAGCGGTCGTCCTGTACCTGAGTCTGGCCAACTGGTGGGCGCTCGTGCCGGTGGTAATCGCCGCTGCCTGGGCTCTGTATGACCTTGTCTGGATCGATCGTCGTGTAACTCAAATCAACAAACAGATCCGCCTCGCAGAATATCTGCGCCCGGGCAACCAGCCGCCCGCCGGATTCCGTGGTCGCTATACCGACGATACCAGCACGGCGATGGCGACCGACGCGGAGGAATCCAGGCGTAACGACAGTCCGGTGGGCACCTCGACGACCACGCACGGCACGAAGCGCATCCCGTCCTTCGCGGAACAGGAACGAATGCTGCGGGAGCTCACCAAACCGAAGTAGGACACCCCCCAACCGGATGGCGGCTTCCGTTCGTAATAAGGATCGTTCCCGAATATATCCGCGAGGGCGGTCGCTGCGGAGCAACGCCGGGTGCAGCCATCCATCGACACCGCGATCGAGCGCGAGAAGCGGATAAAGAAAGCCAAAGCCGCGGGCTGAACCGCTGAACAGGAGGTAAGGATGCCTAAAAACAGGAAGTCGGCAATCAGCGTCGAGACGGTCGTGCCGTCCATCATGATGCTGCGCGGACACAAGGTGCTGCTCGATGCCGAGCTGGCGCGCCTTTACAGGGTGGAGACCCGGGTCCTGGTGCAGGCGGTCAAGCGCAACCCCGAACGATTCCCGGGAGATTTCATGTTCCAGCTTTCCGCCGAGGAGACAGCGGCTTTGAGATCACAATCTTTGATCTCAAACGCCCCGGGGTGCGACGGACGGCGCTACTTCGCGTACGCCTTCACCGAGCAGGGGGTGGCGATGCTTTCCGCGGTCCTGAAGAGCCCGCAGGCCATCGCTGTCAACATCGAGATCATGCGCGCATCGTCAGACTGCGCGGGCTGCTCGCCTCGAACACGGTGCTCGCGCGCAAGCTGGATGAATTGGAACACAGGCTCGGGGCGCATGATGAGGCGATCGCCAGCATCCTTTCGGCCATCCGGGAATTGATGACGCTGCCGGAGCCGGCGAAGAAGCGGCCGATAGGGTTTGTGCAAACGGACGATCGAGGGGAGAGCATTCGGCGCAATTCACTTTCGCTCATCAGCGCCCTACGGGTTATACCCTGCCGCGTTATGTCGGCTGTCATGCGGCAACGGACCCGAATTCAGTGCACCAAGATCAACAAACACAGACGCGCGGTCCTTTCCTGCCCCGTCAGCATGATCACGCAAAATGCCGCGCCGCTCGTTTCGTGCCCGCAGAAGGCCTTGACGCCCAGTCCACTGGTTTGAAACCACAGCAAGAGCAAACGCCACCCGTGGTGACTGCGCCGCGCCCCCTGCCCTTCATTCTTCCGTCATGACCTTCGCTCCCGCTGTGGATCATCCCGGACGCAATTCTCCTCGGCGAGGCGGTCGCAACGGGAAGTATGCCGCTAGCTTACGAACTACGCCACAACGAAAGATTCGCGAGATCTCGCGTCTCACGTGTGGCGCGGGTTCAAGCTTTCGTCGTGTGCTTCGATAATCACCGCCCGAACCCCACTTGCCGGCACGGAAGCCCGTCCCAGCAAGTAGAGATGGTCCTGCTACTGATCTCCCTTCGATTCCTGGCCTTGGGAACTACTGGATCGTCGCCCGGGTGGTAACGAACTTGGGGTCACTGCCGGCCGCGACCGTCGGGGTCGCCATCGCAGTCAGGGCACCGTTGGTGCGATCGTGTACTCGGCGACCGTGCCATCGGTGTAATTCGCCACATAGACTCGATGTCGGCCTTGGATGTCTACAGCGTCTTCTTCACGAATGCGTGCCGTACCTATACGGCCTCGACAAACTGGGCGACATCGATCACCTGGTACGGGTTGCGGCCGTGCACCCGGATTTCCTTCACGCCGGTGCCGACCGTGAGCGTCGGCTCCCAGCCCGACTGACTCGTGGCCGCATTAAACTGGGTAACGCTCGAATCGCGCGTCTTGACGGGCCTCCCCTGGAAACTTCTGGATATCGTTGTGGGAGGAGCCGAACTAGGCCAGAGGTTCCGTACAGGTTAAGTTATATAAGATACGGTTGAATTGGAAATTGTATGCCTTTTATCAGATGAGTCAGGTACGCATGAAATCAGCCTCCCTATCCAGCTCGACGATCAGTCTTGACGGTATGCCGGCCAGCCGCTAGTATTACAGTAATACTGTATTACCGTATTACTCCATTTAGGATGTTACTCTGGTGCAACAGATTTCCCGACTCACCAGTAAGTTCCAGGCAACCGTTCCGCTCGCTGTGCGTCGCAAACTCGGCCTGAAGCCCGGCGACGGAGTGCTGTTCGAGATCGAGAAGGACGTGATCACGGTACGGCGCGCCACGGCACTCGATGCGGAATATGCCAAATCACTGGAAGGCACATTGACCGAATGGCTGTCGAAGGAAGACGAAGAGGATTACCGTGGATTATGACCGCTTTGCAGTGGTTACCATCCCGTTTCCGTTTACAGACAAGGCACAAACGAAACATCGCCCCGCGCTGGTCGTATCGAGCCATGGCGCCTTGGGCCGCCAGACCGGCCACGGCATCTTGGCGATGATCACGAGCGCACGTAATCCCCAATGGCCGCTCGACGTGCCCGTTTCCAATCTCGACGCCGCTGGCCTGCCCGCGCCGTCGGTTGTGCGAATGAAGCTATTCACCCTCGATTACCGGTTCATCATTGCACGACGAGGGCACCTTTCGGAAAAAGACTGCAAGGCAGTAGCATACGCGATCAAGACGGCGCTCAACCTCTGAGATGCTGACCCGTGCCGCAGCACCAGGTAGCAAGCTGTCGAAAAGCGATTGTCGGGCCGGTCGTCCGGACCTGGCCTCCATGCTCGGTCCGGACACATCCGGTCGGCAGCAGGCCGCAATCGATTACGTGCCCGGACCTTTGTGGCAGTCGATCGCGACCGATCGACGCGATCTGGGACTCCGAACGATCTGCCGACGATGGAGCACCTCGCAGGCGAAGAAGCTGCGTGCTTCTTCACCTGCAACAAAGCCCTCGCCTGCCCGGGGTGGACCGTTTCCATGGCG
Source organism: Pseudomonadota bacterium (assembly GCA_027364845.1). Taxonomy (GTDB): domain Bacteria; phylum Pseudomonadota; class Gammaproteobacteria; order Acidiferrobacterales; family UBA6901; genus JAJYCY01. The sequence goes on from DAHXOO010000016.1 coordinate 42,295, forward strand.
GCGCGGAAGTAATCGAGATCAAACTGGTCCATGCCTCCGGATCGGCGCAGTGAACTATGCCCTGCACCAGGGCCAGTCTTCACCCACAGCACGACCTTGTCGCCCGCCCGAAGAGGATTGGGCTTGCGCAAACGTCCGGTCGCGAGGCCGGCCGAGTGGCAGCTGACGCGCAGGCCCGGCCGGAAGCCTAAACAGCCCTCTGCGCTCTTGTCTGCGACAACATGCGCCACCTGGGCGTTGGCGGTGGAGGTACGGCACGCGAATGGTTCAGGACAGTGTCGGCCGGGCGTCGCGGACGAGGACGAGGACGTGCCACTTCCGGCGCGGAATACCTGCGGCGGGATTTGCGCCTGGTGTATCGGGCTAAAATCCTTCGAGCTTGAGCTTCAGGTCAGTAGGACTGCTCGCGTACTGCAGCGCAGTCTCCACGTCGATATCACCGGCACGGCACAGCTGCAACAGGCTCTGGTCGAATGCCAGCATGCCTTCTGCCACGGAGCCCTTCTTGATGAGATCGCCGATCTCTTTGATCTTGAGCGGATCGAGGATGTACTCGCGCACCAGCGCCGATACCGTCATGACCTCGCAGGCGACGATGCGGCCATTACCGCCCTTGCGCGGCAACAGGCGTTGGCCGACTACAGCCCTGAGATTCTGCGCGAGCTTGGCGCGCATGGTCTGCTGCATCTCCGGCGGAAACGCGGAAATGATACGCGACACAGTTTCAGCGGCTGCCGGCGAATGCACAGTGGAGAGCACCAGGTGGCCTGTCTCGGCGGCGGTCAGTGCCGTTTGGATGGTCTCGGGATCGCGCATCTCACCCAGCAGGATCACATCCGGGTCCTCGCGCAACGAGGCCTTCATCGCATCGGCGAAGCTGTTGGTATCGATTCCGAGTTCGCGCTGGGTGATGATCGAGCGCTTTTCCGAAAACAGAAACTCTATCGGATCCTCGATGGTGATGATATGAGTGGTCTGGTTCGCGTTTATCTCATTGACGAGCGACGCCAGCGTGGTCGACTTTCCGGAGCCCGTTGCCCCGGTAATCAGCACGAGCCCGCGCGCAAGTTGCGCGAACTGGTTCACCATTTCGGGAACGTGCAATTCCGCCAGCGATGGAATACTCGTACTGATCACGCGCAGCACCATGCCGATTGAGCCACGCTGGTGGAAAAGATTGGCGCGTACGCGTCCGATGTCCTTGAAGCCGATCGACAGGTCCACCTGGTGATCCTTCTCGAACTGGGCGGCAAGACGCGCGGACATCATGGTGCGCGCCAGCCGCTCCATCAAATCCGGCGCAAGCTGCGGGATCTCGCGCACCGCGCGCAAGGTACCGTCAACGCGCAGAATGGGATGATTGCGCGTACGCAGATGGATATCAGAGGCCTTGTGCCGTACCGCCAGAATAAGGATCTGGCTCAAAAGCTTGAGCGGATCGGTGGTAGCCGGGATGCTCTGGACCGCAGCTACGTCTGCGTTCTGGGCGGTCACTGGGCTGGTCGAACTGTTCGGGTCGCTCATACCAGATTAGTGTAGCCGAAGTCAGAATCCCTGCAATCGCAGAGTCCCGGCTTCAGCCAGCCTGTTCGTACATGGCAAGGTATTGCCTGCGTTCCATGGGAGGGATGCGCGACACAGACAGGGCATCGTCCAGGTGCGCCGGCGTACTCAGACCCACAAGGGTGGTGCCCAACCCGGGGGTGGAGCGATTGAACTGGATGGCGCGCGCCGCCGCCCCATGCGCTCCCGGCATGGCCTGCTGCACCACATCGATCGACTGCGCGCCGAGGTGACCCTTGAACAGGGTATGGCTGGCCATGACGTAAACCTGCAGCTGCATCGCGGCCTTCAGGGTCGAGGTTTCATTACCCTGCCCCGTCATCTGGTTGAAGCGTGTAAACCCCTCGAGCATGACCTGATTGAAGGGCATCTGGATGAGCGCAAAGTGATGCGGCGCGCGCTCGTCGCCGTGCACCTGGCGCGCGGCCTTTTGCGCCAGCCCTTGCAGCGAAACCAGCGACAGGAACCCCGGATCGTCGGTGTGTACCCGGAATGCGCGGAAACTTGAAATACCGTAGTGCCTTATCTTTCCTTCCTGCACTGCCTCCTCGAGCATGGCAAATACCGCTTCCAGCTTGTGCAGCATCATCGGCTTGCCAATCTGCGGAATATGTACCTCGGGCTGGTCGATGAGAAAGGCGTCGAGAGTCCGGACCCCAAGCCATTCGCAGCTGAGGTCGAGCTGATACTTTATATAGCCGGGCGATAGCAGATGGACCTTTCCGGCCAGATCGGCGCGCGTGCCAAGACCGCGTTCGGCAATCTCGCGCTCGAACCAGGCGAGCGGATCGGCGGGTGGCCCCTCCGGAAACAGGAGAAATCCACCCTTGGACACCAGAAACAACGCATCGCGCGCGACGCCGGCTCGGAATGCCGCGCGCAACCCGGCACCGACCGCGCGCGCGGAACGGCCATAGCGGTAATGGGTCGCAGTATCGATGACGTTGAGGCCATTCTGCACGCCGCGTGCGACGATAGCAGCAACATGCTCGTCTACTTCGTCGGTCGCCGCGCCTGGAAACGTACCGATTCCGATGGAACTCAGCAGCACCCCGCTCCCCGGGAAATCGCTGTAGTGACCGGGCGCGCAATGCGCCCCGTGGCTGTGGGCGTAGGCGCGCGTCGTGGCTGCAGTGGCGAATCCAGCCACGCGCCCATCTGCACCCAGGCGTTGCTCTTCGGCGCTCACAGGGCCGCCATCAGCGGATGCGTCTGCCGGACCTGATCGAGGAGCGCGACGATTTCGGCACGCACCGGTCCACGACAGTCCGCATCCAGGCACGAGCGGATCAGGGCCGCAGGCCGGTCTTGGTCGTCATCGTTATCCTCGTCCCAACCGGCCGCGCGCAGCAGCGCCTGTCCCGCCTCTGGAACCGCCGCCGGCAGCTCGCGCCCGGACAGCAGCGCCCACACTCCCGTCCAACAGCGCGCAAGCAGCAATGGATGATAGCCGCCACCACCTATCACCAGCAGGCGCGGGCTGTCCCGAATGACCCGCGCCACCACCACGAGAAACTGCTGGGTCGAGATGCGCAGCTTCCCGAGCGGATCGCCGAACAGAACGTCCGTGCCCGCCTGCAGGACTACGGCCTCGGGCTGGAACACGCCCAGCACCACCGGCCATAGCGTCTCGAACACGAGCGCGTATTCGCTGTCGTTGGTGGCGCGCGGCAACGGCAGATTGAGGCAGGTGCCCTCGCCCGCCGGAGCGCCTTGATCGGCTACGGCACCGCCGCGAAATGGATAGGCATAGCCGGTATCCATGTGCAGAGAAAAGGTGAACACATTCCGATCATCGCAGAACGCTTCCTCGACTCCATCCCCGTGATGGGCGTCGATATCGACATACAGCACCCGCAGACCGGCCTCGCGCAGACGTTGAACCGCGAGCACCGCATCGTTGAAATAGCAAAATCCCTGTGCCCGGTCCGGGCGCGCATGGTGCATGCCACCGGCCGGACTGAACGCGTTGCGCCCGCGCAGCACTTCCTCGGCGCCCTGCACACTCGATCCGGTCGCCAGCGCCGGAGTGCTGAAAAATCCAGGAAACCAGGGATTTTCCAGGTTCCCTATGTTGTGACGCCGGCGGTAATCGTCGCTGACCCCGCCGAGGGCCTCGCAGCGCTTCAGCGCACGCACGTAATCGGCCGTATGGAAGCGGCACAGTTCAACCTCGGAAGCGATCCGGCCCACGCGGTACTCCTCCCGAAGCAAGGCACCATAGGCGTTGATCAGGTCGAACGTGAGCGACACCCGTGGAATGGACAGCGGATGGTTGGCGCCGTAGCTGTGGCGCCGGTACCGGGAGGCACCGATGAACACTGCCGGGTGCGTCGGGGGGAATCGGCACTCGCTGATGGCTTCCATGGGACCGTGCGCGCTGCGACCGGCGCTAGTCCTGCACCGGCCGCCTCTCCTGTTCCGAGCGGCTGCGCAGGTACAGATAGATATGGCGGACTGTGCGCACCGCCATGGCGTCCGGGCGTACCGGCAGCGCGTCCTCCCGTTTCAGGTCGATGCAGTTGCGGTAGTAAACCAGCTCCCGGATGTTGTCACGCACTGCGTTGAGGCTGGGATCACCCTTGACGAACACCTTGAATATCTCCAGCACGTCATCGCCTTCCGGCAGAGACCGGGATGCCGCGACCATCGTCGACGGACTGTCGGCGGTGCGCTGGGCGATGTGGCCGCGCAGCAGCATGCGCGTGAGATCGAGGCTCTCGTCAACCGCGTGCGAAAGCGGGAGTGTGCCACGGTCCTTGAGAGCGCGCTCGAGTCCGCGCAGCCGTTCATCCACCTGCTCAAAAACTTGGCTCAATGTGCGGTTGTCTGGCAAGATTCCATCCGAGGCTACAGCGCTTGCATCCACCGCCGGCCTTGCGCAATATTAGGGAACACTTATAATACTTTACCGTCGGCGTCAGGTATAGACATCCCCGGCGCCGTCTCACGGGAGCGCTAACGATGAGCAAACTGGTCCGATTCATCAAACTCAATAATCTGCAGTACAACGCGAACCGCGACCCGCAGGTATACCGCAGCGTTCCAACCAAGCCGTTCCATATCCAGGCCGTGCTCGGCGGCAATGGCACGGCGCGCGCCAAGGTAGAGGTCGACGGCTTGATTCCTTGCAACCAGAGCATCGATCTGCCAGGCACCTTTACCTGCGACGTCAACTTCGATACGCCCGGCGTACGCGTGGCGACGCTGTTCGTCGAGACCGCCGGTGAATCCTTCGCCCAGGATATCCGCCTGGACGTCATGGAGCATGAATGGATCGGCTAGTCGTAATGGAATGACCGACCTCCGATGCCGTGGGTAAATGACGGTTACCAAGACGATCGGCTGGTGGGCCGTGCAGGATTTCAACCTGAGACCCAGGCTGGGAACCGGCGTTCGTTTTTTGCTAAAACTTCCAATTCAAGACAACTTACAGAACGCCCGTTGCGCATAGTTTTGGTAGGAGACGGCACAAGAGTTGGTGCAAATTTTGCCGCATGCATGCCCCTCTCTTCGGATACCCAAAGCTGCCGGATGTACGTTATTACCACGTAATCGCCGCCCTCCAAGACACCTGGCACCTCTTGCGTGGCACATGTGTTTCCCGCGAAGTTGAGACAAAACAACGCGCCGAATGGCCAGGGAATAGACTTCATTTGATTCTAAACGGAGGGATCACAGAGGTTAATCAATGACGCGGGATGACAACACACCAGGCGGCGTGGGGCGGGCACGATAACTGGCGTCGCGCCTACCGCAGCATCGAGCTGCCGGATACCTTTGCCTGCGACCTCAACTTCGATACGCCCGGCATGCGCGTGACGATGCTGTTCGTCGAGACCGCCGGTGAATCCTTCGCCCAGGATATCCGCTTGATGTCATGAAGTATGAATGGACACCAAAACAGTCGGCAACTTCGGGGCTGTGGCTGGATTTTCCACAATAGACCCCGGATACCAACGCTGCGAGCTAGGGAAGGTGCGAAGCACCGAGGCGAGTAGTCCGCGGGAGGCGTAGGGTCCGGGCGGGTTGGCCGTAAGGCCACCTTGCCAAGGACACCCAAGCCGCCGTCCAGCCGTTGCCAGGGCGAGCGTTTGGTGCGCGCCGAAAGCGTGCACCGCTCGACCGCAGGGCGGCCGCGGCGTGCCACAGCGGATGCGCAGGCACAAAGAGTGCGCCGAGACCGAGGGCGCGAGGGCGACTGGGACGTCCTGTCGCGTTTCGCGAGGGCCGGCGCACATACAAGAAAAGGGAGACGCAGAAGCGCCAATTCAGTTCAATTGTTTACCACGTTCGAATTTGCTACTACAGGCGAGTCACGTCGCGCAGCGGGTGGCTCGTTCGGTTCCCCCGGCAAGTGACGGCAAAGCTGTGCTTGGCAATTTCGCCATTTGACAATGTTACGCAATATGCGTAACATTGTACGCAATATGCGTAAAAACTCCTTACTGGGTTCACTGTTTCCGAAAGTCCGGCAAGGCGTGCTCGCGGCTACGCTCACTCAGCCAGACAAATGGTGGTATCTCTCGGAACTCGCCGAACGTCTGGGTACCAGCCCATCCAGCCTTCAGCGCGAGCTTTCGTCGCTAGTGGCAAGTGGAATACTGGTGCATCGACGTGAAGGCACCAGAGTCTACTTCAAAGCAGAAACCCGCTCTCCGGTATTCCCAGAAATGCGGCAGCTTTTCGAGAAGACCGCGGGACTTATCCCGCTCTTGGAAGAGATGCTGAAGCCATTCGGGAACAAGATTTCTTGCGCCTTCGTATACGGTTCCGTGGCTCGAGGTCAGGAACACACCCTGAGTGACGTAGATTTGATGGTAGTCGGCAGAGCAGGCCTCGCTGATCTGTCTCCGGCGCTGCGTAAGACGGAAAGACATCTCCGAAGAGAGATCAACGTCATGGTCTACTCCCCACAGGAGTTCCGCGAGAAGGTCAAGTCGCGCGACCATTTCCTTACGATGGTTCTACGGGGACACAAGCAGTTTGTGAAAGGAGATCAAAATGACCTGGACGACGTTGTTGGCAAGTAAGGATGCCCACAGGCACAAAACCTCCAAGAAAGAGCTGGACAACATGCGGGCGCTGATCGCTCGCGATCTGGGCGACGCCGCCATTGCGGGTCTATCCGCAGACCGCCGGTTCGCCACCGCTTATAACGCCGCACTCCAAGCGGCCAATATGGCCATCGCGTGTGCTGGATATCGGATCGCAAGCCAGATTGGGCATCACCGCATCTCCTTCGAAAGCACCAAGTTCCTGCTCGGGAAGTCCGCCCACCAGTACGCCGACTATTTTGAAACCTGTCGGCGCAAGCGAAATTCGATAGACTATACCTTCTCCAACGTCGCCACGAGGACCGAAGCGAAAGAGATCTTGGCGCAGGCGGCCGAGTTTTACAGTCGTGTGGAAGACTGGATCACCAAGAACCATCCCGCATTAAAGAAATAGAATTCGCACATTTTCTTTGTGCGGCTCGATAGATTTCGAGTTGGGCTGCGCCGACGGGTTCTTGCCTGCCTGCTTCTGGCGAATTTTCAATTCCTTACCATTTACGATCTTCGGGTTTTCGTGTGAATGCATGACCGATTTTCGGGATGCACAGACCGACAGGGATGGATCAAGCTTCCCGCAGCGAAAAAGAATCATCATGCGCGTGTCGGCTCCGCTCCGGTTGATTTTCCAAGTCTTACGCAATCGAATATTTGAGACAGATCAATGCGCCGAATGGGCAAAGAAATATACTTTGCTTGATTCTGACCGGAGGGATTTGCCCATGTTGATCAATGAAGCGGGATGGGAACGCACCACGCGGCTGGTGGCGGGCGTGATACTTGGCATCATCGGATACAGGGTTGTACAGTCCAACTATTCGCTGGCGGTGGTGCTGCTGATCGTGGGGCTGGTTTTAATCGTCACGGGTCTTATCGGATATTGTCCGGTGTGGCAATTGCTCCACTTCTCGACCAACAAGCCGAAGCGCAGCTGACCCGCTCGCCGATCCGATGCAGTCACAACGCCCGGCTGTGCTGTTCGCATCCGGCTCGACGGTACTGCGGCCGGCAAGCGGATCGTGTTTTCGGACAAGCGCACCAGATCTCGGCGAATTCCGGCGCGCCAAGCTGTAGGACGTGGGCGTTATCGGGTCCGCATGCGTGGCCCGACAGCACGCCGACACAATATAGCCCGACACGGCCGGGACCGGCTCGCGACCGCGATTTCCATCCCGCCACGGCTAACGGCCGCGCAGGCCTCACCATCCATACTGCTGCAGGAACGACCGCACGCGCGCGACGATCTCATCGCGTTCGAAAAACCGGTCGGCGCGGTTCATGCGCATTTCGTCGCGCAGCGCCGGGTCGCCGCCAAAGCAGAACACTGCAATCTGCAGCATATGTTCAGTGCGTAGATCGCGGATGATCTCCACCGGATCGAAGTCCTGGGTGGCATCAAGATCGAGCAGGATGAAGCGGTAAAGCAGGATGTCAACCCAATCGCCGACCTCCTCCAGGCTCCGTACCACCATCATCTCCCAGCCATCCGGCATTTCTGCGCCAAGACGCGCTTCGATCGCGGTATCTGAAGTCATAAGAATGAAGCGGCGCTGCAGCCGCTTCGCTATGGTCGGTTCGGCCATCGATCGGCACTCTCAGAAAAATCATCATCATCGTTGTGCGCGCCCGCCATACAGATCTTGATGCGGCGCGCCCAGGTGCGCGCTGCCTCCGGCGCCAGCACCCGTCCCAGGCGCTCCTCCAGGACCGCGGCCTGGACCGGACAGCCGATACTGCCCTCAAGGGCCGCCGCCACATCCGGGTCGTGCGCGCTGATCCGGGCAATACTGCCGTCCCTGAGCAACACCCGCAACCAGGTCACCCCTTCTTGCCATTCCGCCAGGTACGTCGTGGCATTGAGCTTGATTCCGTTTGGAATGCGCCGATGGCTGATCTCCACGTCCTCTTCGCCTGCTTCCAGACGCAGCTCGTCTTCGGCCGCGCGCATGGCGCAGCGTTCGTCTGCCGATGGCACGTCGGTACGCAAGTCCCAGCCAAGCGTGGCGGCAACCGAAGCATGCAGAGCCCCGACCAGGGCTGCATCCGCGGGAACCGCAGCGAGCCGCGCCCAGCAGGTAAATGCCGCGGGCAGCGCCTCGTGCAACCATGCACGGAATCCCGGAGACGGCACATGCACCAGACGACAAAACAGCTCATCCGGAAACCGCAGGACGAAGCTGCTGCCGAACACCATGCAGGACCCCAGCGTCGCAGCGCCACTGCCGGCGATCTTGCTGTCCGCCACCCACAGGTCGGCGCGTCCGACTGGGCGGGCGCTGATGCCGAAGGACTGGAAGGTCCGGGCCAGAGGCCCAAGACAATACTCGAAGATGCGTGCTGGGCGGGCGGCGGCAAGCGTCAGCGGAAGAACGAAAAACACGCAACGCTGGTCACCGTCCACCAGCACCGTGCCGCCCCCCAAAGATCGACGCACGACGCTCACTCCCGCCCGGGCGCAAGCATCCAGGTCGAGTTCGGCGCGTGCCGACTGCGACTGGCCGATGCACAGATGAGGCGCGGCACTGCGCGCCCACGCCAGGACCGGTTGCGCCCGCTCGTCCTGGGCCACGGCTAGCCCATGATAGGCCGCATGCAAGGCGTCCGGAGAAAGCGTGCCGAGGTCGAGAAAACGCGCCTGCACCAGACCCGGCACCCGTTCTGCAGGCGGCAATCTAGCCGTCCCGATCCGGTTCTTCAGGCTCGGGGTGGTAAAACTTGCCGAAATAGAATTCGCGCCGGTCGAGGTCCTGGCACAACGCGGCACGGTCGCGCACGCCCTGTTCGATGATCTCCGCCAAGTACTGTGCCTGCTCGGCGTCCAGAATGAAGATATGCCCGATCAGGTCTTCGTCGAAATTGAGGAAGTGGGCGGAGAACGGATCAGGATGATCGAGGTAGACGAGGAAAGACTTCGTGTCCGGATCTTCCGTGTCCAGCGGCATCATGACCGCTTTGCCCAGCCAGGCAAGTCTTGCTGCCTGGTTGAACTGGCGGATATCGAGCTTCTTGCCCTTCTTGTACTTGTTGAGCTCGTTGCGGATCTGACCGACGTCGGTAACTTTGATATTTTTCATGTGCGAAGTCCCATGTTCAAACACCGCAACCCCGCCACCCGCTAGGTTGGAGGGGCGTCAGTTCTGTGTGTCGCTCGCATCAAGCGGAAAATCCCGTAGCCCGACGCGGTTTTCTACACCGCGTGACCCACCACTCTGCCGGTAGATTGACCAAAGCTGCCGAGGACGCCATCACGGGGTTGGCACGCTCCTCTCCGAGGAAGGAGCACCGTGCAGCGCCACGCACGGCCTCTGCGCGAATTCGCTTCGGCACGTGGTGGTAGCAACCTGCACTGCTTCCAACGCGGACAATTCCCGACTGGGTCAAGCGGTGCCAGGGTGGCGCGACATCCCGCGGCCCGTACCCGCGGCAGAAACTCACATATCATCAATATTATACGACGAATAATTGACAAATACGTCAATTACGGTGCCCACCGAAAAGGCCACGCCGCGATCGGCAGATTGCTGCGCTTATCCATGCGCGGTCCGATCGCAAGCGCAGTATCGGGTCGGCACCCAGCACAGGCGTGACTAACAGCCCAGCGGTTACTGCTGGGTCTGGTCCTGATTCGCAGCCGGCCTGGCCACGTCGGTCAGTGAGTCCAGGATCGCGCCAGGCGCACTCATTATGTTAGTGAACCCGTGATCACCGATCATGCGGGTATCGGGGAAAAACACCGCGATACGATAACGCGCGGGCAGCGCGATCGCCTTATTACCCTGCACCATCATCTCGTATGGAAGAAAGGCAGTGGCGCGGTTGGGACCGAAGTCGATAACGTTCATGATCTTCTTGTCGGTGTTTTTCGAATCCGAATTAGGATGAGCACCCTTATTAATACCCACTCCGAAAACGGTCACCTGTTTTCCGGGAAGGTCGATGCGGAAAACCTTGACGGTGCCACCAGCGTGGGCAGCGAGGTTGCGCTCGACGGTGGCGACTCCGACAGCATAACTGGGATAGGTGGCGAGCAAATCCACGTCCTTGAAATACGGCATGCCCATCATATAATGGTATTCGCCGGGTCCGAGGGACTTGGTATCGATACCCTTCCTTGAGCCATAGGCGAACTGGTCACCCAGCGCCGACGTGAGTTCGGCCGCAATCTCTTTGAGCCTGCCGAGGCCATAGGCCACACCCATATAGGCGGGATTCACGTAGGAAACCTGGTATTTTCCATCCACATCAGTGACGGCCACGTGTTCGGCCACGCCGAACCCGCCATTCTTGACCCGGGCGGCCGCTGTCCTGAGTTCCCGGTTGGTCACGATGATCACCGTAGCCGAAGGATAAGGTGAATAGCTGCCTGAGAGATCAAAACCCTGGGACGCTAGCTGCAACTCCACGAGATTCGTGATGTCGAGCATGCTCATCCCGTCGGGGGGCGGATTGCCCATGATGTATGGCTTGAGCCGATCCGCCCGCACGGGCATAGTGGCCGCAAGTCCTAGCAACATCGCGCACAGAACCCACTGAAAAAGCTTATTTTTTTTCATATTTTCTCCTCCGAAATACCGCATATCGGGTGTTGATCTGGGCGTGGTGGCGCCTAAATCGGGTTGCATCCTGTCTCGGCACTGCTCCCTCCGGAACATCCAGGCCAGGGCGCGCAAAGCCTGACATCCTTCAGGTCGGGATTCAATATCACCACGTAGGACCATTTGAACTGGATTCTGTGGATCGGCGCCGGACACTACGAACCGAAAAACCATAAGATCTGTATGTGAAAAATGGCCCGGTACCGGCCAGCGGGCGCGTCGGATCGCGCCGTGACCATTAAAAACGCGCATCATCCCCCGCTTGACCGATACGCAACCGGTACCCTCACCGAACGTTTATAACCGAACGTTTATAATGAAGAGCCAACCTGACCTTGAGCGACCGATCAATCTCAGTTCAGACCATTGCTTATTATTTAGGGTCTTGTTGTGACAATCTGAACTGCGGCCGGCCATGAAAAAAATCTCCATTCCGAACGCCGGGAATTTTATTGGCAATGCCAAGAGCGATTCGACATCGGTCGCATTGCCAGCAAAACAGTAGTTGTGAACGAATTCTTCATGGCACGACTGCCTGTAGGGACCAGACAACGACATGTCCTGCCCCATTAGACAACCGACGTGCGCATCCTTACCCGATGTAAGGAATATTCCTACATATGGATATGCGCCATGTCGGACGCCCGGTTGAGTTCCAAAGGACAAATCGCGATCCCGCGCGATATTCACGAACGGTTGAAGCTCAAGCTTGGGGATAAGCTGCGGTTTCGGATTGCCGATGATGGCCAGGTGGTCGTCAAGGCCGCCAGGTATCACATCGGAGAGCGGTACCGCCTGCTGCGCCGAAAAGGCCAGAAACCCGTATCGGTCGAGACGACGGACGAGGCAATTCACCGCCCTTCAAGGCTTCATAAAGTTCAATATTTGCTGGTTTATGCGTCCTCCGGCTGGCACTGGCCCCTACACCCTGCCTGCCGGACAACGGCCAGCATCGGCCTGCGCCAGTGCACTGCCAAAAAGAAACTCGGCACGCGTCAATAGAGTGAGAGTGGCAAATCGCGCACGCCGCCCTTGGCCGCGACTTACTTCCGGTGCATGCTGACGCCCGGATTTTCCGGGAGCATATCAGGGCTGCCTTCGATGCGTTTTTTGACCATCGCGATACCGATGTCGGCGACCCGGATGGTGCTCCGGGCCGTTTCCAACTTGTTGGTCGCGTCTGCGATGCGGATCTGCAATTGCTGCCGCTTTAGCGAATCCTGCTCGGAAGATTGCTCGGCCGTCAGCTTGTCGATCAGTTGCTGTGAACTAGCGGCGCGCCTCTGCGCGGCCAGGCGCTCGGCGTGCAGCTTGCGGTACTCCGGATCGCGCGCCACCGCTTCCGACACAACCTCCTCCGCCGCCGGCGCGTGCACTGTGGGAGGAACCATCGGCGTTGCGCAGCCGCGTTTGTCGAACTGGCAATTACTCTGATCCTTTGCCGACTCAATCGCGTTTGGGTTGGTCGCAAGTGTATGGGCTGCACCGACGCTCGAGCTGGCAGCATTTCTCAGTTGCATGAAGGCCGCCTGCTGTTGCTGCAGAGTCTGAATCTGCGCCAAAGTCGAGTTGTATTGCGCCTGCAGGTCCTGCGCCTGAACCTCGTCCGCATGCGCGCGCTGCTCCAGCTGCAGGACCTGGCTGCCCAGGTTCTGCTGTTCGCTCAGCACCTGGGTACGCCAGGAATAGCAGTTGCCGAAATTCACGGGTCTGCCCGCACAGTTGCTGTTGTACGCGTTCGAGTCGTTTTGATACTTCTGCTGCAAACC
>DAHXOO010000170.1:0-245 GCA_027364845.1 Pseudomonadota bacterium
GCCTATGATTGCCAATGACCCAAGCGGCAAGAACCAGGCCGAAATTAAGGAACTGGTTGAATTCGTGCTGGGTCTGGTAAAGTAGATGTAACAAATGTAAGAGTAAGTATCCCCCGGCAAAGCCGGGGGCTTTAATTTGTGAGCCGCTCAAAGCGGCTTAATGGGGTCGCTTACGCGGCCCCTACTCTTGTGGCCACCTTTCGGTGTCCGGTCAGCGCCATAGGTTCATCTGTTCCAAGCGCTTA
>DAHXOO010000170.1:255-592 GCA_027364845.1 Pseudomonadota bacterium
CCTCATCCTCTTGGTGCCGGATGTACTGCCGGATAAACTCTTCATCCCGGCCTACCGTCGATACAAAGTACCCTCTGGCCCAAAAGTGTTGTCCTACAAAATTGCGCTTACGTTCTCCGTACACGCGCGCCAAATGAATTGCACTCTTCCCCTTGATGTACCCAATGACCTGCGATACTGAATATTTCGGCGGAATCGATATCAGCATGTGTACATGATCGGGCATCAAGTGACCTTCTTCTATCCGGCTCTCTTTGTACTCGGCCAGCCTCTTGAATACTTCACCAAGGTGCGGCCTCAACTGCTCATACAACGTTTTTCTTCTACACTTCGGAAT
>DAHXOO010000171.1 GCA_027364845.1 Pseudomonadota bacterium
CCTAGATACTATCGACTTTATTTGCAACCGACACGACTTTATCCGACAACTGGCCCTGCCCTTGACTCTGGAGATTTCGCCGCTATTATTAGCACTCACTAATGACGAGTGCTAACAGCCCGCCAGAATGTCGCAATCGCAATTCGTTTTCAGTCAACCCCCGTTTACGTTTTTAAGGAGATTAAGTCCCGATGAACATTCGTCCCCTGCATGATCGCGTGATCGTCAAGCGTATGGAAGAAGAACGTACCACCGCCGGTGGTATCGTGATTCCCGACACCGCCGCTGAAAAACCTGTCCGTGGAGAAATTATGGCCGCCGGCAAGGGCAAAATTCTGGAAAACGGCAATGTCCGCCCGCTGGATGTCAAAGTAGGCGACAAGATCCTGTTCGGTAAGTATTCCGGCACCGAAGTGAAGGTCAACGGCCAGGATCTGCTCGTGATGCGCGAAGAAGACATCATGGGTGTCCTCGAAGGCTAACCCGTAACCGTCCCTGTACCTAACGAATTCAAGAGTAAATTATCATGGCAGCAAAAGAAATCCGTTTTGGCGATGACGCCCGCAGCCGCATGGTG
>DAHXOO010000172.1 GCA_027364845.1 Pseudomonadota bacterium
TAATATCATTATGTCGTTGATGTGGCAGACATAAAAAATGCACCATTTAGGTGCATTTTTTAACCCTCCGTTATCAAGAGGTATACATAAGTGCCTGTTTTCTTATGTATTAAAGTTGGTAGGCGCGAGTGGGATCGAACCACCGACCACTACCATGTCAAGGTAGTGCTCTACCACTGAGCTACGCGCCTGTAGGGGCGTAAAAGATACAGGATAGGTACTGTGAGTGGCAAGGTGTAAGTTGGCTGCGAAGGAGTACAGGAAGCAATTCTGCGCGTAGCGCAGAGAGCGATGTACGACGCCCCCAAGCGCGGTCGTGCGGCGCCGGGAGCGCCGTTAGACACAGCGCGTTGTGAGACACGCTTGGGCGTAGTTATTTCTGCATTGGCACACCGGTATCGCGCGGTTGCGTGTCGGGACACTGCGGGCGATCGAACTGCAGGCCCGCCCTACACGGCCTGCTTATCCGGCATCACCAAGCCGTATTTCTGAATCTTGCGGATCTCGTCACGCAGCCGGGCCGCGTCCTCGAACTCTAGATCGCGGGCATGCTTATACATCTGCTGTTCGAGC
>DAHXOO010000173.1 GCA_027364845.1 Pseudomonadota bacterium
GCCTTACATTGCGCTCCAGCTTGTGGGTATCGAGGTCATTATCGCGGCGCTGGGTTTCCACGCCGGCGGGTGGGCAGCCGATCTGCCGCTGATCATCGCGTTCGTGGTGCTGGCCGCCTATACCTATACCAGCGGTCTGCGCGCACCGGCATTGATTTCGATTGTGAAGGATCTGCTGATCTACATCACGGTGATTGCCGCGGTGATTATCATACCCATGCAGCACGGCGGGTTCGGCAATATCTTTGCCGCCGTGCCCCATGCCAAGATGCTGCTCGCGGCCCCGCCGCCCGCAAGTTTGGGCAGTTACGGCGCCTTTGCCACCCTGGCATTTGGTTCGGCGCTCGCCCTGTTCGCCTACCCGCACACCATTACCGGTGTATTGAGCGGCAAGAATCCGCGCGTACTGAGGCGCAATATGGCGTTACTGCCTGCCTATACCCTGGTACTGGGATTGCTGGCGCTGCTCGGCTTCATGGCTCTCGCCGCCGGCGTTGACAAGCTGCCCGCCTTTGCCAGCGGATTCCAGCAGTACAAGGCCAATTTTGCGGTACCCGCCCTGAT
>DAHXOO010000174.1 GCA_027364845.1 Pseudomonadota bacterium
GACCGAGAACGAGTGACCGCAGCCGCAGCCGGCCTTCTCGTTCGGATTGCTGAACTTGAAGCCCTGCTGCATCAGCGTCTGCTGCCACTCGAGGGTGGTTCCCGCGAGGTAGATGAGGCTCTTGGGGTCGACCACGACACGCACGGCCGTGCCGTCGGCCGCCGTGTAGTCGAAGACGCGGTCGCGCGCGTGCGGGGGGCCGTCGTGGAACTCGATGACGTACGAGAAGCCCGCGCAGCCTCCGCCCCGGATGCCCAGGCGCAGCGAGGCGTCCGCCTGCTTCTTGCGGTAGTCGGCGATGGCGCTCTTGATGGCGTCCTCGGCCAGCACCGAGCAGTGGATCTTCACGGGCGGCAGGTTCAGCTCTTCGACGATCTGCGAGTTCTTGATGGACTCGGCCTCGTCGACGGTCTTTCCCTTGATCCACTCGGTGGCGAGCGACGAGCTGGCGATGGCCGAGCCGCAGCCGAAGGTCTTGAACTTGGCGTCCTCGATGACGCCCTCGTCGTTGACCTTGATCTGCAGGCGCATGACGTCCCCGCAGGCGGGGGCGTCATGCG
>DAHXOO010000175.1 GCA_027364845.1 Pseudomonadota bacterium
ATTGAAAAACAATGGGGTGGTCAAGCCAGAAAATGGGATTTTTCTTTACGGGACAATTAGTTAGCGCACATAGTTAATGCAAAACAAATATGCTTAAAAAGCAATGGATTGCGCTAGTAAGCTAAAGTTGTTTGTAACGGAGTGCTGGAAATTTGGGCGATTTGCCCTGTTTTCGAGCCTCAAATTTATCGAAGCCCAACTTGATTACAAAAGAGGTGAAGCCAGCCGGTAAGCCGGGTTCTGTCGTGGACAGTCATTCCTCTAGGCGTTTCGTTACCTGACGCTCAAGCAACCTACCCGCAAGCGACGCGAGCAACGTCATGGCCTGCTTATTTGGTCTTGCTCCGAATGGAGTTTACCGTGCCACTCCCGTTACCGGGAGTGCGGTGCGCTCTTACCGCACCGGTTCGCCATTACCTGATCTGCTTGCGCAGCCATCGGCGGTATATTTTCTGTGGCACTGTTCATCACCTCACGGTGTCCGGCCATTAACCGGCATTCTGCTCTGTGGAGCCCGGACTTTCCTCCCCGCACTTAACGTGCGCGGCGACTGTCTGGCC
>DAHXOO010000176.1 GCA_027364845.1 Pseudomonadota bacterium
CCACCGATTGCACACGTCCGGCAGACCGCGCGCCGGGCAGCTTGCGCCACAGCACCGGCGACAGGGTGAAGCCGACCAGATAATCGAGGGCGCGGCGCGCCAGGTAGGCGTCGACCAGTTCCTCGTTGATCTCGCGCGGATGGGCGATGGCTTCCAGCACGGCCGCCTTGGTCACGGAGTTGAACACGACGCGTTCGATGGGCGTTTTGCCCAGCGCCTTGCGCTCCTTCAGCACTTCCAGCACGTGCCAGGAAATCGCCTCGCCCTCGCGGTCGGGGTCGGTGGCCAGGATCAGCTTGTCCGCCGTCTTGAGGGCGTCCGCGATGTCCTTGATGCGTTTCTGGGCGCGCTCGTCCACGTGCCAGGTCATGGCGAAGTCTTCGTCCGGCTTCACCGAACCGTCCTTGGAGGGGAGGTCGCGGATATGGCCGAAACTAGCCAGAATTTTGTACCCCGGACCAAGGTATTTGCTGATCGCTTTGATCTTGCCGGGGGATTCGACGACGACAACGTTCATGCGGAATGGTGCTCACGCGGTCTTGGTG
>DAHXOO010000177.1:0-244 GCA_027364845.1 Pseudomonadota bacterium
TGTCGAAACCGTGGTTTTATACTGCATCCATGGTAGACATGATTAAAAATTGGCCGTTAGACAAGTCCGAGGTGCTAAGCCTGCTGGAGCGTCATGACATCATCCCCACCCAGCAACGGGTCGAGATCGCGCAAGTGCTGTTCGCCCGGCCGCAGCATTTGGCCGCCGAAGATGTTCTGAATCTCGTTAACCAGGATCAGAGCGTCGCCTCCAAGGCCCCCGTGTACAACACCCTGGGATTGTT
>DAHXOO010000177.1:254-545 GCA_027364845.1 Pseudomonadota bacterium
GTCCGCGTCCGCAACCACGCCTGATCCCGACCGTACCCACCCCGGCTGTTGCCGATTCCCGTATCACCTCTGATGACGTCGTGAGATATTTTCGCCACAGCGTTGTGGCTGCTAAGGAATTTTCTTATACTGCCCACCCCGCGCCGGAGTAGCTCAGTTGGTAGAGCAACTGATTCGTAATCAGTAGGTCGGAGGTTCGACTCCTCTCTCCGGCACCATTAAATCAATAAGTTATGAACTAACGCTAGAAAATAATCTGTCGCGTGGTACACTTTTGGTACAGTTACAAAC
>DAHXOO010000178.1 GCA_027364845.1 Pseudomonadota bacterium
ACCCCAAACGGTCTGGTCGTCTCCTGCCGAAGCAGGCTACACCATAACCATCAAGGCCATATGATGCTGGTTTAATTGCAAATGCAACATACCCGGATCCTGCACACAGCCTCATCACAAGACCATGACACAAGATCCATTGAGACAAGCCCTTGAGAATAGGCTTGCCTCGCGCCTTACTAATCTAACTACCCGAATTTTAAAAGAACAAACCAGGAACAATACCTTGTACAGCTCCCGGCGATAAAGACTCGCGCTTCCAAGCCCTTATCGCTGAACGCTGAACCTCGAGAATGTGGTGGAGCCAGGCGGGATCGAACCGCCGACCCCCTGCTTGCAAAGCAGGTGCTCTCCCAGCTGAGCTATGGCCCCTCGATGTGGTGGGTCTGGGAGGATTCGAACCACCGACCTCACCCTTATCAGGGGTGCGCTCTAACCAACTGAGCTACAGACCCGAGCTCGGTATTGTTACATGGGGATCAAGTAATGTGTGTAGGCGCTTAAGCGAGCTTCAGTCGTATTAGAAAGGAGGTGATC
>DAHXOO010000179.1:0-231 GCA_027364845.1 Pseudomonadota bacterium
CATCAGAAACATCGCCGTACTCGATGCCATCCGCAACACGCCACGTCACCTGTTCGTCGACGAGGCGCTCGCCAGCCGGGCCTACGAGGACACGGCCTTGCCGATCGGTCTGGGACAGACCATCTCGCAGCCGTATATCGTTGCGCGCATGACTGAAGCGCTGCTTGAGGACGGCGTGCCCGACAAGGTTTTGGAGATCGGCACCGGCTCGGGTTATCAGGCCGCTATCCT
>DAHXOO010000179.1:288-525 GCA_027364845.1 Pseudomonadota bacterium
CATGCGGCTGTTGGAGTTGCGGAACGTACGCTTCAAGCACAGTGACGGTGCCGCCGGCTGGCCCGAGCAGGCACCTTTCCAGGCCATCATGCTCACCGCCGCGCCGGAAGCGATTCCGCCGGCCTTGCTCGATCAGCTCGCCGTCGGCGGCCGCCTGGTTGCGCCCATCGGTCCGCGCGGTGAACAGGCGTTGATGCTGTACCAGCGCGTGGCCGACGGTATCGTGCAGCGTGAACT